>JAFGBM010000012.1 GCA_016933155.1 Demequinaceae bacterium
AGCAGCACTGGCCGTCGGCAGGGACACCTGAAGCGCGCCTGCAGACGTTGAGTGCCGGAATCCACCCCAATAGCAGCACTGGCCGTCGGCAGGGACACCTGAAGCGCGCCTGCAGACGTTGAGTGCCGGAATCCAACCCAATAGCAGCACTGGCTGTCGGCAGGGAGTGACCGGATGGTCACGAATCCGACCGTCCAGCGGGCCTGCGCTCGGCCTATTGCGCGCTCGCCGCGATCCACCGCTCAAGCACACCGGCGGCCTCACCGCTGTCAATCGCGGCAGCCGCGTGGCCCATCCCCGCCTGGAACCTCTCGGCAAGGCTCCCCGAATCCGTGCCCACCATGATGCCATCCGCCACTAGGCCTGCCGCCGCGTTGAGAACGACCGTGTCCCGCACCGGCCCTTTCTCCCCCGCGAGGATCCGGCGCGCGATGGCCGCATTCTCTTCGGCCTCCCCACCCCGAAGATCCTCGATGGTGATGGGTGCGAGGCCCAGGTCCCTGACGGGATCGAGCGTCGCGGCCGTGACCGCCCCGCCCCGGACCTCCCACACGTCCGCGGACGAGGTCCCAGCGAGCTCGTCGAGCCCGTCGGTGCCGCGGAACACGATCCCCTCTCGACCTTGATTCGCCAACACCCCGGCGATGACCGGGGCGAGGACGAGGCTCGCCGATCCGATGGCCGACGAGGTCGGCTGAGCCGGGTTGGTAAGCGGGCCGAGGATGTTGAAGGTCGTCGGCACCCCGAGTTCCTTTCGGATCGGCCCGGCGAAGCGCATCGAAGGATGGAACACCTGGGCGAAGCAGAAGGTGATGCCGACCTCCTTGGCGATCTCCTCGACCCTGGCCGGGGGGAGGTCGAGGTCGAGCCCGAGGACCGCCAGCATGTCGGCCGCCCCGCACTTGGAGGATGCCGCCCTGTTGCCATGCTTGACGACCGTGGTTCCGGTGCCGGCGACGACGATGGATGCCATCGTCGAGATGTTCACCGTGTGACGGCCGTCCCCGCCGGTGCCCACGACGTCGACCGCCCGACCGGGCACCTCGATCCGGTTCGCGTGCCCCAGCATCGCCTCGGCGAGGCCGGATACCTCATCGATGGTCTCGCCCTTGGTCCTGATCGCGGCGAGGAAGGCCGCGATCGCCACGGGCGGCGCCTCGTCCGCGAGGACTCGATCCATCACCCACGCCGTGTCTTCCTTGGTGAGGTCGTTCCGTCCCATGAGGCGGCCAAGGACATCGGTCCACGTCGGCATGATTTCCCCTATTCCCGCGCCGTCGGCGCTACTTCGTGCTGTCCTCGAGCGGCACGGAAACGTCATCGGCCGATGCCTTCGTCTCGAATGGATTGGCCGGATGGTAGATCGCCCCGTCCGACAGAAGATCGTCGACCGCCACCTTCATCTCGAATGGATCAATCGGATGAGAGATCGCCCCGTCCGCCTCCGACCAGGTGGCAAGCCACGCATCGTCGCGCCTGCCCACGATGAGAAGCACCGGTGGACAACGACGCAATTCGTTCTTGAGTTGTTTACAGATTCCCATGCCCCCGGACTTGGCCGCCTCCCCGTCGAGGATGAGGAGGTCGAGGCCTCCCTTTTCGGCCTCCGAGACGACGGCGGCATGAGTGGCGACCTCCGTCCACCTGATGTCCCTGTCCCCCACGCGGGGACCCACTGCGAACCTGACCGACTCCCGGGTGTTCCGATCGTCGCTGTACAGGAGGATTCCGACGTCGGTGAGGGGGAGGGCTTTCTGGTGAGTCCGGCTGCGGTCGCTCATGGCGACATTCTGGCACGGACCGATACACCCTGGGGCCTGAACCGCCCTCGACGGCCGCCCCGCGGCGACAATAGGCCTGTCCCCGATGGCGGGAATACCTCCTCGCCCCCTTCGGTTGAAGGAACCGAAGGCTAGACTTCGTCTAGTCAACCAGTAACCGATACGGATTCGACACCAAGGAGGCCGCCGATGGCCGTCTACACCCTTCCCGATCTTCCCTACGATTACAGCGCCCTTGCCCCGCACATCTCGGGCGAGATCATGGAACTCCACCACTCCAAGCACCACGCCGCATACGTGGCCGGCGCCAATACCTCCCTCGAACAGATGGCCGAGGCTCGCGAGAAGGAATCCCTCGGCACCATTCCCATGCTGGAGAAGAACTTCGCCTTCAACCTCGGGGGGCACGTCAATCATTCGGTCTTCTGGACGAACATGTCGCCCGATGGCGGTGACAAGCCCTCGGGGGAGCTTGCCCAGGCGATCGACGACGGTTTCGGTTCGTTCGACGCCTTCCGGGCGCATTTCACGGCCGCGGCGATGACCGGCCAGGGGTCGGGTTGGACGATCCTCGCGTGGGATTCGGTCGGAGCACAACTCGTCATCGTTCAGCTCTATGACCACCAAGGGAACATCGCCCCCGGCCTTCTCCCGCTCCTCCTACTCGACATGTGGGAACACGCGTTCTACCTTCAGTACAAGAACGTCAAGGCCGACTATGTCGCGGCCTGGTGGAGTGTCGTCAACTGGGGAAATGTCGAGGAGCGCTTCGCCTCCGTCGGCAAGACGTCGGGACTGATCGTCCCGTAAAGACTCCCCCGTGGAGGAAAAGGGGCCCGGTCACTCTGCCGACCGGGCCCCTTTCCTCTCTGCGGAGGGCTACAACGCTCCGTTCACTCTAGGCCTCAGGCGAGGGCTCGGGTGAGGGCTCGACGTCATCCTCGTCCTCATCGTCATCAGCCGGAATCAGATCGTCGAATACCAGGTCATACCTGGCGCAGAAATCCTCGATATCGAACTGAAGCTGCTCGGGCAGGCCGTAGTTGATCAGGCTGAGGATCTGGCCAAGGGCCGCCGAACTCGGAGCCTGAGTTCCTCTTTCGGCCAGTTTGGTGGCGACCTTGATCATCGTCTCCTGGCGGACCATGACTCCCCAGGACCCTCCATTGGCCTTGATCTCCTCACGCAACTGGGCGCGTTCCTCCCTTTCGATGCGCTTCTGCTCCTTGGCCTGAACACAGGCGTCGGAGATCCTGGTCTTGGCCGGGATGACCTTGCCGTTGTTCAACGTCCTCTCGGGGCGGACCACGATGACGCAGTTCTCGCCGGCGGAGCCATTGTCGGCTGCGACGGAGGGATCGGGAGATGGGTCGACCGCGGGATCGTCATCCGCCACGGCCGCGGGGCCTGCGAGGGCGAACATGGATGCGCCAGCGAGAATCGCCAGGCTCCGGGTGACTCTCTTCTTGTCCAACATGATGACCTCCATTGTGGAATTCAGGTGTGGTACTCACCCTCGCCATCGCGTAGGAGGGGCGAAACGTTACTGATGATGGCAATCCCCACAGGGTACGTTTGCTGTATGGACAATCCCGATGGGCGACGCGTCTTCCTCGACGCCTCGGGAAGCGCCCCCATGACCCCCCGGACGAAGGAGGCATTCCTCGCCGCCATCGACGAGGGCTGGGCGGATCCCGAACGCCTCCACCACGAGTCCCGACGGTCCCAGGCGCTGATCGACGGCGCGCGGGAGGCCATCGCCGCCGTGCTGAGGTCCCCCGTCGAACGCACCCTTGTCGTCCCGACGTTCGGTCTGGCTTTCGACCGGGCGATCGCCGGTATCGCCGCGGCCCGACGCGGTAGGACCCGGATCGTGGCCTCGGCCATCGAGCGCCGGCCTCTTCTCCGGATCGCCCACCGGTCCAGCTCGGCCGTTTCGCTCGTCCCCGTCGACGACGATGGCCGCCTCGATCTTGAGGCCTTCGTCCAAACTCTCAGCGGTGGCGACGTCTCCCTTGTCGCCGTCCAGCATACCAACCAGGAGATCGGCGTCATCCAACGCCTCGAACGCATTCATGCCCTCGCCACGGAGGCCCACCTGCCCCTCGTCGTCGACGCGACCGCGAGCATCGGGCACATCGACCCTCCGCGCGACTGGGACGCCCTCGTCGCGGATCCCTGCGACTGGGGGTCTCCCCGCGGGATCGCCGTGCTCGCCTTCGGAGCGGCGAGCCGGTGGTCGCCCGTTGGTCCCGTCGTCGCGGGGAAGGTGAACCCCGCGGTCGCTCTCGCAGCGGCCGTCGCGCTCGAGGAACGGGAAGAAGGGCGCGTTGAGGCTTCGACGCGGATGCGCCGCCTGACCGACCGACTCCGCCACGCCATTCACGCCATCTCCGGAGCGGAGGTGTTCGGGGACTCGACCATCTCGCTCCCCCATGTGCTTTCGGTCGCCTTCGACGGCGTCGACGGGGAGGCACTCGCGGCCGCCCTCGACCGCGAGGGCTTCGCGGTGGGCTCGGGCTCGGCCTGCACCACGGAGCCGTCACCCCAGAGTCACGTGCTCGCCGCCCTGGGGACCGTGACGCTGGGGAACCTCCGGATCGGGCTTCACCCTGGGATCACGGACGCGGACGTCGACTCGTTCGTCGCTGCGCTCAGGAAGGTGCTGGCCGGGGAACTCGCCCGCCGTCCGCGGGGCTAGGGCCCCCGGCTCGACTACTGGACTTCTGCGAGACCGGTCGAAACGGTGCACATCTCGCGCAGGGGATCCGTCTCGGCGAGCGCGAAGTCCGCTTCAATAGCCTCGTTGAGGGTGGCATCGGTCGGAAGCCCGGCCCCCTCCTCGTTGACGCATTCGATCATGAGCGGACGGTAGTGTTCGAGTATCGCGTCCATGTCAACGGAGGCACGCGTCATCTGATAAGCCAAGTCGATGAGCATGACGTTGTCTTCCTGGCACGCGATCAAGGCCGAGTCGAGGGCGTCCATCTCCGCGGCTTCCAACCCGCCATACAGATAGGTGATCTCCGTCCAGTTCCCATGCCTAGTCTCGTTGTATTCGACCACGTTCACGCCAAAGCCCTCGAGGCAATCGATGGCTGCGAGATGTGCATCTCTGTATTCCTCAAAGGAAACGTTGCGCCCCTCAGCGAGGGCGAGTTCAAGCACCGCTATCTGCTTTTCGGGTATTCCTTGAGACCGCCCCGACTCAATTAGGGCAGCCAACTCGGTACGAGTTGCCGGGTTGAGCGTCGCCACAGGGATCCCCGATGTGCAACCAACCAAGAGGATGGATGAAAGAAGAACTGCCCCCATCTGGCCCACTTGAACACACCGCCGATATGACAGCATCCAATCCCCTTCCCTCGATGGCGTCAAACACCTCGATGAGACCTCTGACCATTCGATATGCCCCGCTCTGGCATCAGGCTTGACCCTGGCTGACCGGCATCAGAATTATGGGCGCCCCGGCCACGCTGAGTGGATCAATTATGGCGGGTTTGGAGGAGTCAGATTTCCTCGCTCGTTCACCGCGACAAACAACGGCCTGAATGCAAACTTGTCAACTACCTCGCGATCTCGCGGGCAAGTTGTTTCACTTGCAGGCGTTAAGGGAGATCAATATATGAAGAAGATGAGGACGCTTATTGGGGTACTTGGGGTGACGTTGCTCGCTTCCGCTGCGGTTGTTGCCTCAGGTCAGAGCGCTGCGGCGCAGGACGAGTGCGCACTGACCGGGTACATGACGGCGGCAGGTGACTACGCTTCGCTCTACGAACCCAACGGACCGTGTTACCTAGCCGTTCTCCAAGGAGGCTATTACGAGACGGGCTACCCGGCGCAGCTGTACTACGACAACATCAGGTGGGCGCGTTTGAGGTACCCCGACTGGTCGACCCCAGGTTGGATCGGGCCTGCGAGCATGTATACGCGCCTCCCTCCTCCTTCAAACTGGGAGGTACATAAGTATCGCGGATGCCGCGACGATGACATTGGGGCACTTTCATGCAGCATCTCGTCCTGGATCTTCACCTTTGGAAATCAAGGTTTGCCATAGCCAGCCATACAGCCTCATTTCCAAGAATGGAGAGCCGACCGCTAGGTGGTGGTCGGCTCTTCACGTTCCCGGTTCCACCTGAACTAGCAGAAGGAGTCTCCGCAGGAGCAGGTGCTCTGGGCGTTGGGGTTGTCGACGGTGAAGCCCTGCTTCTCGATGGTGTCTGAGAAGTCGATCGTCGCGCCGTCGAGGTACGGGACGGACATCTTGTCGATGACGACCTCGACGCCGTCAAAGTCGCGGATCGCGTCCCCATCGAGGGTACGTTCGTCGAAATACAGTTGATAGACGAGGCCGGAGCATCCACCGGGCTGAACCGACAGTCGCAGACGAAGGTCGTCTCGGCCCTCCTGCTCAAGGAGGCTCTTGACCTTCGCGGCAGCCGCCGCAGTGATCTCTACGCCGTGGGTCGGGGTCTCGGTGGAGGTAATAGCCATGGCTCGTCCTTTCGGGTCGCAAGTCGTGTCCCTGGCGACAGCGTCTGTGGCCTCCGGGATATTCCCGGTTCCGATGGGAGCAGGCTTCACCAACTCAGGGTTCGTATAAGGAGCCGTACGTCAGCGAGATGCCCCTCGCCGCCATAAACGCCTCAAATCCCTCAAGGTCGAGTTCTGATGCGCTGAGCCCAACCCGACTCCGGAAGTAGCCCTCACGAGCGTCAAGAAGAAGACGAATCCGGCTTCGACTGGGAATGAATTCCGATCCTTCGATCGCGAGATTCACCTCATCACCCGGCTTCAAGATCAAAGGGGCATCTTTGTCGTGATTGGAGCCCCTCGTGACGAAATGCACCCGTCCGTGCCGGATGCCCATATACCGAACGGGAACGACGACCAGCCCCATTCCCTCCCTCGCGAAGGCCACGACGGGAATCTTCCTTTGCAGGACGGCGATCCTCCACATGCTGGTACGTACGCTTCCGACGTTGTAGATCACCCATGGGAACAACGCCAATGTGAAGAAACCGGCGGTGGCCCTCCCCCCTTGAGGGCTGACGGAATCCCAATGCCAGACGACAACGATGACAGCCCCCAAGCCCACTGTGATGAGCGACGTGAAGATGATGCCGAAAACGCCGAGCCCACGTACCGCGGGCAGGTCTGGCTTCGCATAGAGACCCGCCTGTGCCGGATGGAGAAGGTGGGTAGTGGATTCGAGGTAATCCGCCATTCCCGCAGCCTAGCGTTCATGCTGCCGGGCGTGGCCAGTCCCGGATGGCTTAAGCGACCCTGTGAAAGAATGCCCATATGACCGCACCGTTCGTCGAGCCCAAGCCGTCCGCCCTCATGCTCCTCGGCCGGGGCAAGGACGCAGGCTCCGAGCGGGGGGTGGATTGCCCCGGAGGCCTCCCCGCGCCATCCGACCCCGACCTGGTCGAACGGGCCGCCACCGCCAAGGCCGCCCTCGGCTCGCGCGTCTTCATCCTGGGCCACCACTACCAACGTGACGAGGTCATCCAATTCGCCGACACGACGGGTGATTCCTTCAAGCTGGCCCGCGAGGCCGCGGCACGCCCCGAGGCCGAATACATCGTCTTCTGCGGCGTCCACTTCATGGCCGAGAGCGCGGACATCCTCACCTCGGACAGCCAGGCCGTCATCCTCCCCGACATGGCGGCCGGGTGCTCGATGGCGGACATGGCGGACATCGGCCAAGTCGAGCAGGCGTGGGAGGACCTCGCCACGGCCGGAATCACCGACCGGACCGTCCCCGTCACCTACATGAATTCGACCGCCGCGATCAAGGCCTTCTGCGGGCGAAACGGCGGCACCGTCTGCACCTCCTCGAATGCCGAGACGGCCCTCCGGTGGGCCTTCGACCAGGTCGGGGGGCTCGGCGGGGACGGAAAGGTGCTGTTCCTCCCCGATCAGCACCTCGGCCGCAACACCGCCGTCCTCACCCTCGGGATGACCCTCGACGACTGCGTCGTCTACGACCCCAAGAAGCCCCTCGGCGGCAACAGCCCCGAAGCCCTCGCCGCCGCCCGCATGATCCTCTGGAAGGGGCACTGCTCGGTCCACGCCCGGTTCCGCCTCGAGAACATCGAGCGCGTCCGCGCCGAGGTCCCCGATGCCCGGATCATCGTGCACCCCGAATGCGTCCACGACGTCGCCCTCGCCGCGGACGAGATCGCTTCGACGGAGGGCATCATCAAGGCCGTCGAGGCCTCCCCCTCCGGCAGCGCCTGGGCCATCGGAACCGAGCTCAACCTCGTCCGTCGCCTCGCCGACGCCCATCCGGACAAGCGCATTCACTTCCTCGATGACACCGTCTGCTTCTGCGCGACCATGAACAAGATCGACCTCCCCCACCTCGTCTGGGCGCTCGAGTCTCTCGTCTCCGGCGATATCGTTAACCGAATCGTCGTCGACGAGGACACCACCCTGTGGGCCAAGGTCGCGCTCGACAAGATGCTCGCGCTGCCCTCGGAGGCCGCCTCGCACGACTAGACCCCGGGACCTTCCCCCGATGCGGGACTAGCATGGAAATCGAGGTGATGGCCCGTGAGTCCGCTCGCCGTCCGCGAGGCCGCCGTGGCGGGAATGTTCTACCCCGGCGAACCCGCCGTGTTGCGCGACGCGGTCGACAGACTGCTCGCCGCGGCGCCTCCCCCACCCGCCGATGCCCCCGTCCCGCGAGCCGTGATCGTGCCCCATGCCGGCTATATCTACTCCGGGTCGACCGCCGCCGTCGCGTACGCGCGCATCGCAGCGGGACGCGACACCATTGAGCGGGTCCTCATCGTCGGCCCGACCCACAAGGTTCCGGTGCTCGGGGTAGCCCTCCCGGGGGCCGACGTCTTCCGCACCCCGCTCGGGGAGGTGCCCGTGGCGGAGTCCTGGGCCGAGGAGCGGCTCAACGGTGTTCCGGCCGCGTGCGTGTTCGCCGAGACCCACCGATGGGAGCACTCCATCGAGGTCCAGATCCCATTCCTTCAACGCACCCTCGGCGACATCGAGATTGTGCCCCTGCTCGCGGGTGACGCGTCGGGCGAAGAGGTAGCGGACGTTCTCGAGGCGCTTGGCGGAGGGCCGGAGACGCTCATCGTCATCAGTTCCGACCTGTCCCACTACCTCAGTTACGACGAGGCCACCCAGATCGACGCCGGCACGATCACCCAGATCTCCTCCCTCGACGGACCGCTCAACCACTCCCAGGCGTGCGGTGCCACGCCGATCAACGGACTTCTCGTCTATGCCCGCAGGAAGAAGCTCGTCCCCACACTGCTCGACGCATGCAATTCGGGCGACACCGCCGGGGACCATGCCGCCGTGGTCGGCTACTCGGCGTTCGCGTTCGACGAGGCGCAAGATGCCTGACGCCGACCGGACCGACGAAGTCCCCGACGACGCCGGAGCCCTTCTCCTCCCCACCGCCCGAGCCTCCATCGAAAAAGAACTCGGGATGAGGGCGGAACCCCCGACCGAACGTCCCGCGTGGGCTCTCAAGCCGGGCGCGAGTTTCGTGACCCTGACCGAGGGCGGGCAGTTGCGGGGCTGCATCGGCTCCCTTGAGGCCAGACGCCCGCTTCTCAACGACGTGGCCCTCAATGCGGTCGCCGCGGCCACCCAAGACCCCCGGTTCGCGCCGCTGAAGAAGGATGAGTGGGAAGGCGTCTCGATCGAGGTCTCCGTGCTGTCCGCACCCATTCCATTCCCCGTCTCGGGCCTGGCCGACGCCTACGCCAGGCTGCGACCCGGCATCGACGGCGTGATCGTGGAGATGGGCGCATGGAACCGAGCGACATTCCTTCCCCAGGTGTGGGAGGACCTGCCGACGCCCGAGGAGTTCCTCAGCCACCTGTGGCACAAGGCCGGGATTCGCCCCGGCACCTGGCACACCGATATCGCCCTTGAGACCTACTCGGTGAAGGCCTGGCACGAGGAGCGCTGAGGATGACGGGCGATACCCCCACGGAAGCGGAGTCCAGGGCCGACGCGGAATCCTGGGTCGACGCTCCGACCGCTCGCTGGTGGCACACGATCGACGACGGCCGGATCGAGTGCGATCTGTGCCCTCGGCAGTGCCGACTGCACCCGGGTCAACGCGGGTTCTGCTTCGTTCGCGCGCGCGAAGGCGAGCGGATGGTCCTCACCACCTACGGACGCAGTTCGGGCTTCGCGATCGACCCCATCGAGAAGAAGCCGCTCGCCCACTTCCACCCGGGCACTTCGGTACTGTCGTTCGGGACCGCAGGCTGCAACCTGAACTGCCGGTACTGCCAGAACTGGGACATCTCCAAGTCTCGCGAATGGGACCGACTCGCCGCGATCGCCACCCCCGATGCGATCGCTGAGGCCGCCGAGAGATCCGGCTGCACATCGGTGGCCTTCACCTACAACGATCCCGTGATCTTCGCGGAGTACGCGATCGATACCGCGGCCGCGTGCCACGAGCGGGGGCTGAATGCCGTCGCCGTCACGGCTGGCTACATCACGCCCCTGGCCAGGTCCGACTTCTTCGCCCCCATGGACGCCGCGAACATCGACCTCAAGGGCTTCACGGAGGACTTCTACTGGAAACTCACCGGCTCCCACCTCAAGGACGTGCTCGACACCATCGCCTGGGTGCACGGGAACACCGACACGTGGATCGAGTTGACGACCCTCCTCATCCCCGGCCACAACGACTCGTCGGAGGAGATCGAAGGAATGTGCCGGTGGATCCTCGCCGAAATCGGCCCCGATGTTCCGCTGCACCTGTCCGCCTTCCATCCCGACTTCAAGATGCTCGATGTGCCTCCGACGCCGCCCGCTGCCCTCCGAGCCGCGCGGCGCATCGCGCTTGACGCGGGGCTTCATTTCGTCTACACCGGCAACGTGCATGATCGCTCCGGCGATGTCACCGCTTGCCCCGCGTGCGGGCACGCCCTCATCGAGCGGGACTGGTATGAGATCCTCGCGTACCGGCTGACGGCCGACGGCCGCTGCCCGTCGTGCGGCGCCACCGTGCCGGGCAGGTTCGGGCCGACGGCGGGCGAATGGGGGCGGCGCAGCCTTCCCGTCAGGATCGCCTGACCGCGGCGTCCGCCGCACACGACTAGGCTCAACCTAGTCGACGTCCTCCATAACCGACCTACACCCAAGGAGATTCCCACCATGGCACAGGATGCCCCCAAGCCCGAGGGCAAGGGCCGCCCCACCCCCAAACGCAAGGAACGGGAGGCCGAGCGCAAGCGCCCCCTCGTCCTCGACCGCAAGGCGGACTCCGAAAAGCGTCGGGCCGAACGACGCCTCCAGTTCCAGAGGGAACAGGAGGCGATGGCGACGGGGAACGAGCGCCATATGCCGGCTCAGCACGCCGGGGCGCCCCGGAGGTTCGCCCGGGACTACATCGATTCCCGCATGACGGTCGGCGAGTTCCTGTTGCCGTTCTGTCTCATTGCGATCTTCTCGACGTTCTTCCTCTCCGGTTTCCCCGAGATCGTGGTCTCGATCACCTTCTCCCTCCTCTTGACGATCATCGCGGCCATGGTCGAGGCCGCCCTCTTGACTCGGAAGATCCGCCGGCGAGCGGTCGAGAAGTTCGGGGAGGACAAGCTCCCGCGCCTGTATCGCCTCTATGGCCTGACCCGCATCCTCCAGGTCCGTCGCCTCAGGATGCCCAAACCCCAGGTCAAGCGCGGCGAGTTTCCGGCCTAGAACGCGAATGAGCCCCGGCGAGTGTTCCGGGGCTCATTCACTTCAAAGGAGAAAACAATGCCGCGTACGTCTGGCAGGAGCGTACGGATAGGTAACGCTTGAGGCGCCGGAATCGTTACCGGGTGAGAGCGGAATTCAGTCGGCCGGGCCAGGCCGGGCCCTCGTAGATGAGGGCGGTGTACCCCTGGAGGAGGGTGGCCCCGGCGTCGAGCATCGCCTTCGCATCCTCGACAGAGGTGATTCCCCCCATTCCGATGATGACCGGATCGGGGCCAAGCACCCGACGCAGCCGGGCGACGACCTCGAGGGCGCGGGGGAAGAGCGGGGGGCCGGAGAGCCCCCCGGGGCCCAGGTCGTGGGAGATCGTGGTGTTCGTCGCCTCGACCCCCTCGAGGCCCAAGTCCTTGACCAGCCGGGCGATGGCGTCGACATCCTTGTCCGCGAGGTCTGGGGCGATCTTCACCAGGAGGGGTACCCTCTTCCCGGCCGACGCATCGGCGGCCTCGCGCGTGGCTGTCAGGATGGGCCGCAGGGCCTCGACGGCTTGAAGGTCCCGAAGGCCGGGGGTGTTCGGGGAGGAGACGTTGACGACGAGGAAATCGGCGTAAGGGGCGAGGGCTGTGGCGCAGGCCGCGTAGTCGGCGGCTGCTGCCTCCGGAGGCGTGACCCGGTTCTTGCCGATGTTGACCCCGACGATGAGGCACCGCCCCGAACGCGACTTCCGGAGGCGTGCCAGGCGGTGAGCCGCGGCCTCAGCCCCCTTGTTGTTGAAGCCCATCCGGTTCCGCACGGCCCGGAGCGGCACCTCCCGCCAGGCCCGCGGCTTCTCATTCCCGGGCTGGGCCTTCGGGGTGATCGTCCCGACCTCGACATGGGAGAAGCCCATCCGGATGTGCCCCCGGACGGTGGCCACGTGCTTGTCCATGCCTGCCGCGAGCCCGAGCGGCCCGGCGAAATCCAGCCCCCACACCCGGACGACCCCCCGGGGGTCGGGGGACGGTGCGAGACGCACCTTCCGGAGGAGGGGGGCAATCCAGGAACCGCACCTCACCAACAGGAGCCATCCATGATGGGCGAATTCGGTGGGCAGGCGACGGACGACGAGAGAGAAGATGAGTCTGTACACGAGCCAAAGGTAGCGCCGGATACGATGCCCCTATGATCCGACTCTCCGCATCAAGCGATGATGTCGCCGAAATCGAGGCCGATGCCCTCATACTCGGCATCATCCCCGGCGGCGAGGTCACCACCCATGCAAACCTGCCGGAGGACATCAGGACGGCCCTGACCGAAACTGCCCGACCCCTCGAACCCGAGGCGAAGGTCGGAGCGACCACGATCCTCGCTTCCCCCCTGGTGAAGGCCCCTCGTGTGGTGCTCGTCGGGCTCGGGGAGGGGAACGACGCCGACCTGAGGGAATCCGCCGGGGCCGCCTCACGCGCGTGCGGGAAGAGGCCAGGCCGCATCGCCGTCGCCCTGCCCGCCCTGACCGACTCCGCCTGCCAAGCAGTCGCCGAGGGTCTCCTCCTCGGTTCGTACCGATTCGACCGCTACCTGACCCCGAAGAGCGACGGGCCCGCTCCCGAGCCCGAGTGGCTCATCGCCGGCGCATCCGACTCCGCCCTCGCCAGGGCAGTCATCCTGGCCGAAGCCGTCAACGGGGCCCGGGACCTCGTCAACACCCCACCCCTCGACCTCTACCCGGAGTCGTTCGCGGAAACGGCTCAGACGGCCACGTCCGGCCTCGGAGTCGACGTTCGGGTGTGGAACGCCGACCAGTTGGAGAAGGAGGGATTCGGCGGGCTGATAGCCGTCGGCTCGGGGTCCCTCCGGCCGCCCCGCCTCATCCGTCTCGAATGGAAGCCGGAGGGGGCCCGGGAGACCGTCGCCCTCGTCGGGAAGGGCATCACCTTCGACACGGGTGGCATCTCCCTCAAGACGAATGACGGAATGGCGACCATGAAATCGGACATGGCCGGGGCGGCCGCCGTCCTCGGCATCGTGTGCGCTGCTGCCCGACTCAAGCTCCCCATCGCCGTGACGGGATGGTTGTGCCTCGCCGAGAATATGCCGTCCGGATCGGCCCAGCGGCCCTCCGATGTCATCCGAGTCCACGGCGGTACCACCGTCGAGGTCATGAACACCGACGCGGAGGGTCGCCTGGTCCTCGCCGACGGGCTCGACCGGGCCCGCGAGGAGAAGCCGACCGTCCTCATCGACATCGCGACCCTCACCGGCGCCCAGGGACTGGCCCTCGGCGCCCGCACCTGCGGCGTCATGGGAACCCCATCCGTCAGGGACGCGATTGTCGGGGCCGCCGGCGAGGCGGGGGAAGGGATGTGGGCCATGCCCCTCCCCGACCACCTGAGGGAAGGGCTGGAGTCGAAGGTCGCGGACCTCAGGAACGTCTCGAACGACCGCATGGGCGGCATGCTCACCGCGGGCCTGTTCCTCCGGGAATTCGCCGGGGACACCCCCTGGGCCCATGTCGACATCGCCCGGCCCGCCTTCAATGAGGGCGGCCCCTACGGCGCCACCCCTTCGGGAGGCACGGGCATCGCCGTGCGGACCATGCTCCGATTCCTGGAGAACCGCTGCGGGGCCTAACCCAGGCTCTTGCGCTGGCGCTCGTTCCACTCCCGCATCCGCGAGGGGTAGCCGCTGAGATTGACATCATAGGCCGGGATCTTGAAGTGCTTGGCGGCCCTCATGGCCGTGGCCTCGTCCGGGAACCTCCGGCGCGTCCACTCGCCCGTCTCGGCCACGATCACCATCGTCGTCTCCGTCACCCTCGTCGGCGGCTCGATGAAAGCCTCGCAGCCCTCATGCGAGGCCACGAACGCTTGGAGGTGGTCGAGGGTCTCCGACCGGGCGGATCGCTGGGCGGATGCAGAGGCCCGCTTGCCGCCCCTCGCCTTCTTGGAGAACAATCCCATGCCCCCTAGGGTACGGCGCCTCCAGGTTTCGTGTGCACGGTTGAGGTGACAGGATGGGGGGAAACAGCCTCATGAAGGAGCCACCGTGACCGACTCCATCCCCGACCCCTTCGATGTCCTGATCCTTGGTGGGGGAAGCGGCGGATACGCCGCCGCCCTCCGTGCCTCCCAACTCGGCCTCAGCGTCGGGCTCGTCGAGGAGGACAAGCTCGGCGGCACGTGCCTCCACATCGGATGCATCCCGACCAAGGCCCTGCTCCACGCGGCCGAGGTCGCCGATACCGCTCGCGAGGGGTCGGCCATCGGGGTCCACACCTCGCTCGGCGCGATCGACATGGCCGCCGTCAACGCCTACAAGCAGGGCGTTGTCGACCGGCTCTTCAAGGGCCTCCAGGGGCTCGCCTCCTCCCGGGGTGTGACGATGATCCCAGGCCACGGCGCCCTCGTCGGCCCGGACGCCGTCGAGGTGAACGGGATCCGATACCACGGACGCAACATCGTCCTCGCCTCGGGCTCGTACCCCAAGAGCCTCCCCGGCCTCGAGATCGGGGGTCGGGTCATGACGTCCGACCAGGCGCTCGCGCTCGACCACGTTCCATCATCCGTCATCGTCCTCGGCGGCGGGGTCATCGGGGTGGAGTTCGCGTCCGTCTGGAAGTCGTTCGGCTCGAAGGTCCACATCATCGAGGCCCTATCCCACCTTGTCCCGAACGAGGACGAATCCCTCTCCAAGGGGCTTGAACGCGCCTTCCGGAAACGCGGAATCGATTTCACGACGGGAGCCCGATTCCAGGGCGTCGAACAGACCGACGCGGGGGTCAGGGTGTCGCTGGAGGACGGGACCATCCTCGAGGCCGACCTTCTCTTCGTGGCGGTCGGACGCGGGCCTCGGACGGAGGGCCTCGGGTATGAGGCGCAGGGCATCCGGATGGAACGGGGGTTCGTCCTGACCGATGAGCGCCTCCACACCGGGATCGCGAGCATCTTCGCCGTCGGGGACATCGTCCCCGGCCTGCAGCTCGCGCACCGGGGCTTCCAGCAGGGGATTTTCGTCGCCGAGGAGATCGCCGGGCTGTCCCCCGCTCCCATCGTCGAGGCCCACATCCCCCGGGTGACCTACTGCGACCCCGAGATCGGTTCGGTCGGGCTGACGGAGGCCGAGGCTGCGGAGAAGCACGGGGCCGACGCCGTCGTCACCGTCGACTACAACCTGGGCGGAAACGGAAAGAGCCAGATCCTCGGAACGGCTGGATTCATCAAGATCGTCCGGGTGGTGGACGGGCCGATCGTCGGGATCCACATGCTCGGGGCCCGAATCGGGGAACAGATCGGGGAAGCCCAGTTGATCGTCAGCTGGGAGGCCCACCCCGAGGATGTCGCCTCGCTTATCCATGCCCACCCGACCCAAAACGAGGCCCTCGGCGAGGCCCACCTGGCCCTCGCGGGAAAACCTCTTCACGCCCACTCTTGACCTATAGGGGAGAATGCGAACATGGCACAAGACGTCACGCTCCCGGCCCTCGGGGAATCCGTCACGGAGGGGATCGTCACCAGACTGCTCAAGAAGGTCGGGGATCCGATCGCGATCGACGAACCCCTGCTCGAGATCTCGACCGACAAGGTCGACACCGAGATTCCCTCGCCTTTCGCCGGCACCGTCACCGAGATTCTGGTCGCGGAGGAACAGACCGTCTCGGTCGGGGCCGTGCTCGCCAGGATCGGCGAACCCGATGTGGCGGCGAGCCCGCCCGAGGCCACCCCCGAGCCCGTCCTTGAGCCTGAACCCGAGCCCACACCCGTCCTGGCATCCGAATCGGCCCCCGCGTCCGAGTCGACCTATGTGCCCAGGGTCGATGCGACTCCGGCGTCGAGGCTCCTTCCGACGCCGACAACGTCCGAACCCATCGTGGTGCCGGTCTCCCAACCCGAGCCGACCCCCGTCCTGACCCCTGCCCCGCAGCAGGTGTACGTCCCCAGGCCGGCCCCCACGCCCGAACCGGCCCCCACCCCTCCCTCCGTTGCGTCCAATCTCCGGGAAGTCCGCCTTCCCGCGCTCGGCGAATCGGTGACCGAAGGCACGGTGACCCGGTGGCTCAAGGGCATCGGTGACACCGTCTCCCTGGACGAGCCGCTTCTGGAGATCTCGACGGACAAGGTCGACACCGAGGTCCCCTCCCCCGTAGCGGGCACCCTGACCGAGATCGTCGTCGAGGCGGACCAAACCGCATCGGTCGGCGCCGTCCTCGCCCGTGTCGCGACCTCGTCCGGGACCCCAGCAGCCACTCCGACCCCAGCAGCCACCCCGGCTCCGGCCCCCCCCCCGGCTCCAACTCCTCCCCCGGCCCCGACCCCTGCCCCGGCGCCTACATCTCCTGAGTCCGCCCCGTCCCCCACGGGCGTCCTCGGTGGCACCTACGTCACCCCCCTGGTACGCAAGCTCGCCACCGACCGGGGCATCGCCCTCGAATCCGTCATCGGAACGGGTATCGGAGGCCGCGTCACCAAGGAGGACGTCCTCGCCGCGACCCCAGCCCCGGCCCAGGAGACGCCGGCCGCATCGTCTCCCCCTGAGGACACCGCCGACGAGGCCTCGACCCTCAGGGGCACGACCGTCAAGATGTCCCGCCTGCGAAGCATCATCGCCGAGCGCATGATGGAATCCCTCCACGGGATGGCCCAATTGACCACCGTCGTCGAGATCGACATGAGCCGGGTCTGGACCCTCCGGGCCAAGGCCAAGGACGCCTTCTTCGCTCGGGAGGGGGTGAAGCTGACCTTCCTGCCCTTCTTCACCACGGCGGCAGTCGAAGCGCTCAAGACCCACCCCGTCGTCAACGCCTCGATCGACGGCGACAACATCATCTACCACGGGGCTGTGCACCTGGGCATCGCCATCGACACCCCCAAGGGCTTGATCGTCCCGACCATCAGGGACGCCGACTCCAAGTCCCTCACGGAGCACGCCAAGGAGATCGCAGACCTCGGGGAACGGGCCCGGTCCAACCGGCTCACTCCGGACGACCTCTCCGGAGCGACCTTCACCGTGACGAATACCGGTTCGGTCGGGGCTCTTTTCGACACCCCGATCGTCCCCTCCCCGCAGGCGGCGATCCTCGGCACGGGAGTCATCACCAAGAAGCCCGTGGTTATCAAGGGTCCGGATGGTGCGGAGGTCATCGCGATCCGCCCCATGTGCCTCGTCTCCATCTCCTACGACCATCGGCTAGTCGACGGAGCCGACGCCGCCCGCTTCCTCGGCGCCGTGAAGTCACGCATGGAGGCAGGCGCCTTCGAGGCGGAAGTCGGGCGATAGCCATGCGGGTCGTGGCGGCGGGATGCAGCGGTCTCGTCGGCACCGCCCTGGTCCACTCGCTCGAGCAGGAGGGCCACGAGGTCGTGCGATTGGTCCGTCGCCAGGCGCAATCCCGTTCGGAATCGACCTGGAATCCCCCCAACGGAACCGTCGACCGCGATCTAGTCAAATCCGCCGACCTGGTCATCAACCTGGCCGGGGCCTCGATCGGTGACCACCGGTTGACCCGTGCGTATGCCCAAACGGTCCTCGATTCCCGCGTCACCACCACCCGCCTCCTCTCCCGGATCCTGGCCGAGCAAGGGGGAGGACGCCTCATTCAGGCCTCCGCCATGGGGTACTACGGAATCCGCGGCGACGAACTCCTCCCGGAGAGATCGGAGCCGGGGGCAAGCCTGTTGGCCTCCATCACCATCCAGTGGGAGGACGCGACAGCGGCAGCCGTATCCGCCGGGGTTCGGGTGCAGTGGCTCCGGACCGGCCTGGTTCTTTCCCCCAATGGCGGGATCGTCGACCGTCTTCTGCCCCTCATCCGCCTCAGGCTGCTCCGAAGCCTCGGCCCCGGCGACAACTTCCTCTCCTGGATCACTCTCCCCGATGCCGTCCGAGCCATCCTCTTCCTCATCTCCAGCGGCCACTTCGGCCCGGTCAACCTCGTGACCCCCGACCCCACTCCCAGTCGCGATCTCATATCCGCCCTATCGGAAGCTGCGAGCAGACGAGGGGTTCTACCCGTTCCCGGAGCGTTCCTTCGGCTCGCCATCGGCCCGGCCGTCGATGATCTGCTCGGCTCTCAAAGGGGGGTTCCCGGGGTCCTGAACCGCCTGGGTTTCGAGTGGGACCATCCCGACATCGCCTCGGCGGCCGCGTGGATCATCACGGAAGACCGGAAGCGGAAATCCTCCCGCAAGGCCTAGCCCCACCGACCGACGGTCCGGCATCCTCCCCCCAGGTGGTAGAAAAGGGGTGATCCCATCCCCCCTTTGAACGGAGTCCGGCCATGACAGCGACATGCCGTTCGCCACACGTCGTGCCTCGACCAGCCTCTATCGGGGCAATCACGGCGTCCGTCATCGTCGGGTTGGTGACGCTGTCGTCCTGCAGCGGCGAGCCCGACCTGGCCTTCACCCCGGACGCCTCCCCCGGGCCCGCCATCGTCGACGGCCACATCGTCCTGGATTTCCCCCGGCTTCTCGCCTCCATCCCCTGGGGCCAACCCACCGACGACATCGCCCGTTTCGATGCCGTTCAGGGGGGATGGTCGTATCCGGGTGCGGTCGACGAGGTCAAGGCCGTCAACCCCCACATCCTCATTTTCGAGGCGACGAGCGGCTGCGAGATCGAGTTCGACCCGGACGCCCCATATGGCAGCGCACCCGTCCACCAGATCCCCCCCGAGTGGTTCCTCACCCAGGTCGGTTCGACCCTGGCCGAGCCCGTCGATGCGACGACCACCACCTTCGTCGTCGAGAAGATGACGGCGACCGCCGATGGACAAACCGTGCAGTTGTTCGCCCCGGGGGACGCGATCCTCATCGACACCGAAACCGCGCTCGTGCTCACCGTCGACGAGGATGCGAAGAGCCTCACCGTCCAACGCGGCTACGTCCGACCCGCATCCGACCACCCCGCCGGGACCCGCGTCGCCGCCCACGTCCACAGTTGGCCGGGGAGCTGGACGATGAACATCAGCACGCTTGCGCCCCTCGGCCAGGCCACGACCTCGACCGAGGACGAGTCCTACGCCGAATACAACGCCCGGGTCGGGATCGCGCTCGTCGGGTCCGGGAGCTTCGACGGCTTGTTCCTGGACCGAACCGACGCATCCGTCGCCTTCATGCTCAATTTCCCCAACATCCGCTCCCTCGACCTCGACCAGTCGAACACCCTAGTCACCGACTACGCCGCCTACGAGGAGGCCTGGGGCGAGGGAATCCGGGTCTATGAGACGGCGCTTCGCGAGGGCCTGGGGGATGACGTCATCCTGTACGTCAACCGCGGGATGGCGAACCTCGACCTCCTCAACGGGCACCACCACGAGGCCTTTCCCATGGCCGACGGCACGACGTACGGCGGGACCACCTGGCCCCAGGTCATGTTCGGAGACGGGGGCTACTTCACGTGGCTCAACGGGGCACGCGAACCGCGCTTCGTCGTCATTCAGACCTACGCCGACGAGTCCATCCCTCCCCCAGCGCTTGACACTGGTGGCCTGGAGACGATGCAAGCCGCGTCCGACTGCCTCGACCCGGGGTACGAGCCCGACTATCGGCTCATGCGCTTCGGCCTGACGACGACGCTCTTGGGCGATGGCTTCTTCACGTTCGACTGGTCGACCTACGCCCAGTCCTGGCGGTGCATGTTCTGGTTCGACGAGTACGACAACGCGGGGGCCGGACGTGGCTACTTGGGCCAGCCGCTCGGTGACGCCTTCCAACCCCTCGCGGACACGGAACGGCGTGGCGCCCTTCTCGTCGAGGACTTCGAGGACGGAATCGCGGGCTGGGGGGCTTGGGCGGATACTGCGGAGGGCTATGGTGTGGCGACCGCTGTGGATACGGGCGTCTCTGGGGCTGGCTCCCTCAGGGTCGACACCACGGGATGGGGCGGGGTCAACTGGAGATCGGCGGTCTCGTCTCCGACGGTCGACGTTTCAGGGGACACTCAGTACACGGTCGAGTTGTGGGCGAAGGCGGACGCCCCGCACCGGGTCCAGTTGGTGATCCAGCAGTCGGAGGCCCCGTGGGGCGAGAACGCCTCGCTCGGGTGGATCGACGTCTCCGAGACGTGGAGCCGCCACGAGGTGACGGGGACGACGGCCTTCGCCGACCCGACGGCGAACCTGACGCTCCGCGTCGGGGGCGTCGAGGGCTCGCTGTGGCTCGACGACCTCACGCTCGCGGAGGGCTCGGATCATGTCTGGCGGCGCGATTTCGAGGGGGGAGTGGTTCTCGTCAACGCGACCGGCGACGAGGTGACCATCCCCTTGGGTGAGCGTTTCAGGAAGATCGAGGGCTCCCAGGATCCCGAAGTCAACGACGGCAGCATCGTCACCGAGGTCACGCTGGGGCCGCTCGACGGGATCATCCTTCTCAGGCTCTCCGACTGAGCTAGGGCCGGGCCCTCGTCCGCTCGATGCGCCACCCGCCGTCGGCCCAGGTGATGTCGAGATCGATAACGGCCGAGGTTGCGGGGACGTCGATACGTTGGCCTCCGTCCCAGACGAGGTGTCCGGTCGTCTGGTAGGACACTCGTACGGTCGCCCCATTTCCCTCCGTGGAAAGGGTCTCGCTCGAAGCCACCTCCACGACGAGTCCCTCATACCGCAAATCCCCGGACGCCAGACGATCCGCGAGCGGACGATCTGCCTCTCTGGCTGAACCGTCTTCGGTCGTCGCCGACAGGAGTGCCTCGGGATCGGAGGCGGCGAGCGCCACAATGCGGGTCTCGACGAGCGCCGCTGCGGCGTCGTCGGGCGCGGAAGCGAGTGCCTCGGCGGGCATCGGAAGGGTCGGCACGTAGTGCCAACCGGCCCTGTCGGGCAGGACGGCGCCCACGACGCGGAGGACCATCAGCAGGGCGAGGAACCCTGCGGCGGCCAGGCAGACCCGCCGGGCCCAGGCCGTAACCGCCCGGCGGATCCTCCAGGGGCGGCCATCTGGCAACCGGACGGTCGGGCGTTCCGGCTCCATCGCCCGGGCGCGGACGGCAGCCGCGATGGACACCTCGGGGATCGACACGGGGATCGGGTCGGCGCACTCCCGGAGCGCCCTCGCCGCGACCTCGGCCGATGGGCGCTCCCCAGGATTTGGTCGGCACATCGGCTCGGCCCAGGCCGCGATCCGCTCCCGACCGTCCTCCCCGACGAGGGCCTCCAGGACCCGTCCCAGGGAGTAGACGTCCCCCGCCGGGGTGGCTCCCACCGCTCTCTCCGGGGCGGCGAATCCCACGGTTCCCCGCTCGTTTTCCCTCGCCCCCGACAGGGTGTCGACAAGGACCGCCCGGGTCGGCGACGCGATGATGTTCGCCGGGGAAACGTCCCCGTGGGCGAGGCCTCTCGAATGGAGGGCCGCGAGGGCGGTGGCGACATCGACACCGATGGCGACGCATTCTCCCGGGCTCAATCCACCCCGAAGCCTGGCCAGGACCGAGGCGGCCTCCCCCCGGACCCGGGGCATCGTCGCGACGACGACCCCGTCCGGGGTCATCTGGATCTCGTCTGGAATACCCACGCTGGGATGGCCGATCTCCCGAAGCGTAGCCAACCGCCGGGCGGCATCCGCGAGGTCTTCGGGACCCCGCCCCACGACCCTCGTGACCGTTTCGGCCTCTGTGACGTCCAGGCTCATGCGCCTAGGAAACCAGCAACCCTCCCCCTCCGGGGGTTATCCACAGGCCCCATCGAGGCGGGCGAGACCCTAGGCCTTGATCCTGGCGTGCCAGGGCCACCATGACACGCGGTCGATGTCGTAGATGAGCCCGGGGAGGAGGAGCGTCCGGACGACAAGGGTGTCGATCAGGACCCCCGCCGCGACGATGAAGGCCATCTGCACTAGGAAGAGCAACGGCAGGACCACGAGCGCTCCGAAGGTCGCCGCGAGCACGATCCCCGCACTGGTGATGACCCCGCCCGTGACGGCGAGCGACCGGCGGATCCCCTCACGGGTGCCTCGCTGGAGCGACTCCTCCCTGGCCCTCGACATGAGGAAGATCGAGTAGTCGACCCCGAGGGCGACGAGGAAGACGAAGGCGAACAGAGGCACCGCCGAATCGGACCCAGGGAAGTGGAACAGGTGGTTGAAGACGAGCGCCGAGAGCCCGAGGGTCGCCGCGAACGAGAGGACGTTCGCCGCGACGATCAGGATCGGTGCGACGATCGCTCGAAGGAGCACCATGAGGGTCAGGAGGATGACCAGGAGGACGAGCGGGATGATCACCGTGATGTCCCGATCCGTCGTCTTGTTGATGTCGAGCGCGACCGCGGCCTCCCCGCCGACGAGGGCCGAGGGGTCGACCGCGTGCACGGCCACGCGGATGTCCTCGACGATGGTCTTCGCCTCGTTCGTGCTTGCCGCCACCGTCGTGACCGCATCGATCGCCACGCGGCCGTCGATGACGATCGGGTCGTCCGAGGCCAACGCCGGCGGCATTCCGGCGACGATGAGCGGGGTCAGGACATACGCCGAACTCACACCGTCGACGGCGAGGGCGGCCGCCGACACCTCGGCCGCCAATGCCTCGTCCGCCTGGATCTCGATCGGAGAGGTCGTCCCCGCATCGAAGTGCTGCGTCAAGACCTCGAGCCCGATGATCGACTCGACGTCGCCAAGCACCTGGTCGCTGTCCCCCACCCCGCTCGCCTTGAAGGTCGGCAGGAAGAGGGCGAAGAAGCCCAGTCCGGCGAGGGCTCCGATCCACACGCGTCTCGGGTGCGTAGCGACACCGCGGGAGATCCTCCCCCACAGCCCCGCTTGCTTCTCGACGGCCTTGAGGGTGTCGACGTGTCCGACATCCTCGGGATGGAAGGTCGGCTTCTTGGGCCAGAACGCCCACCGCGCACGCGAGCCCCCGAGGAGCAGGATCGCGGGGAGGAACGTCAGGGTGGTGATATATGCGCTGGCGATGCCCATCGCGGCGACCGGACCGAGCGCCTGGTTGGATGTGAGGTTCGAAAAGAGCAGGGTCAGCAGGGCGAGCATGACGGTGATGGCCGATGCCGTGATGGGCGCGAACGACCGGCTCCAGGCGCGTTTCATGGCGTCGTAGGGGCTCGCGTATCGCCGGAGTTCCTCTCGGTACCGGGCGACGAGCAGCAGGGAGTAGTCGGTCGTCGCCCCCACGACGAGGATGAACATGATCCCCTGGCTTTGGCCGTTGAGGTCGATCATTCCGGCGCGCGCCATCGCAAGAACGGCGAGGGTTGCCGTCCCCAGGCCGACGACGGCGCCCGTGAGGACGAAGAAGGGAAGGACGGGGCTGCGGTAGACGAGGAGGAGGATCGCGAGGACGACGGCGAGCGCGACGAGGATGAGGAGGCTGTCGATCCCGCCGAATGCACCGATGAGGTCGCCGAAGACGCCCACCCCTCCCGTGAGGTAGAAATCGCCCTCGATGCCCGCGTCGTCCCAAGCCGCGCGGAATTCCTCCGCGATGATCTGGGCGGCGAATTCGCCGTCGAAGGTGTCGAGCACGCGGTCGAAGTCGAATTCGACGATGGCGATGGCCGCCTTCCCGTCGGCGCTTCGCGCGACGAACGTCTCACCCACGGTGAGGTCTCCGATGGTCGGGCCGCCCTCGACGAGGGGTTCCTCAAGCACGGTCCGGGTGAAGTCCCCCAGCTGGGTGACCTGCTCGTCGCCCGTGACACTGTCGAGGAAGAGAATCGCGGAGAAGGAGATTGCGGGGTCGAAGAGGGCGCGTTCGGCGTCGGCCTCGGTCGATTCCGCCTTCTGGGGGAGGAAGGCCGCCTGGTCGAACTCCTGCTCCTCGGAGAGCTTGGGGATCGACGAGCCCCCCAGACCCCCGCCGATCGCGAGCCAGACGGCCGCGAGGCCGATGATAATCGCGGGCCGGAGCCACGTCTTGATCGTCGGGCTGTCACTTGAGATGGTCATGCGCTGGGTCCTCCTCGCGTCCGCGCCGCCACACCCCGAGGGTTAGCCTTGACTCGATGGACATCCTCGATCTCGGAATAGGTGTGCGGCTCGTAGACTACTACGATGCCTGGGCTCTGCAACGTGAAATCCTCGTCGATGTGGCGGATGGCACACGCCCGGACACCCTCATCCTCGTCGAACACCCTTCCGTGTACACGGCGGGAAAGCGCACCGCCCGGTGGGAGCACCCCACGGACGGCACCCCCGTCGTCGACGTCGACCGCGGCGGCCGGATCACCTGGCACGGCCCGGGACAGCTCGTCGGATACCCGATCGTCAAGCTCAACGAGCCGATCGACGTCATCCGGTACGTCCGCGCCCTCGAGGACGCCATCATCGACGTGTGCGCCGGGCTTGGGCTGAAGACCGGGAGGGTCGAGGCCCGGACGGGTGTCTGGATTCCGGCCGATGCCGCCCACAGGGAGAGGAAGGTGTGCGCGATCGGTGTTCGGGTCTCCCGGGGCGTGACGATGCACGGCTTCGCCCTCAACTGCAACCCCGACCTCACGGGGTTCTCCAGGATCGTTCCCTGCGGCCTCGACGACGCCGATGTCACCTCGCTGTCCGCCGAACTGGGCAGGGACGTGACCGTCGCCGAGGTGGTGCCCTCGGTGGTGGATGCCCTGGAGATGGCGCTCGCCGACGTACGCTTGAGTTCCCCCCTTGCGAAGGAGATCCCGTCATGACCGACCCGGAAGGCCGCCGGATGCTCCGGGTCGAGGCACGCAACGCCGCCGTCCCCATCGAGCGCAAGCCGGAATGGATCCGCACGACCGCGACGCTGGGGCCGGAGTATCGCGAGATCAAGGACCTCGTCCGGGCCGGGTCCCTCCACACCGTGTGCGAGGAGGCGGGCTGCCCCAACATCTTCGAATGCTGGGAGGACCGGGAGGCGACCTTCCTCATCGGGGGGGACACCTGCACGCGGCGATGCGCCTTCTGCCTGATCGACACCGGCAAGCCCGGACCCCTCGACCGGGACGAACCCCGACGCGTCGCGGAATCGGTCCGCGACATGGGGCTCAAATACGCGACCGCGACCGGGGTCGCGCGGGACGATCTTCCGGACGGCGGGGCCTGGCTCTATGCGGAGACGACCCGCCTGATCCATGATCTCAACCCCGGCACCGGGGTCGAGATCCTCATCCCAGACTTCGGCGGCCGAGCCGAGCCGCTCGCCGAGGTCTTCGCGACGGCACCGGAGGTCCTCGCCCACAATCTCGAGACCGTTCCCCGCCTCTTCAGGATCATCCGTCCCGCCTATCGCTACGAACGCTCCCTTGAGGTCATCTCGGCTGCCCAGGGTGAGGGATTGGTGACCAAGTCCAACCTCATCCTGGGGATGGGCGAGACGACGGAGGAAGCCGTCGAGTCCCTCCGCGACCTCAGGTCCGCGGGCTGCGACCTCGTGACCCTGACCCAGTACCTCCGGCCGACCCCCCTCCACCACCCCGTCGACCGCTGGGTCAAGCCGGAGGAGTTCGTGGAGCTCTCCCGGATCGCCGACAGCCTGGGATTCCTCGGGGTCATGGCCGGACCCCTCGTCCGATCGAGCTACCGGGCCGGCCGGATGTGGGCCCAGGCGATGACCCGGAAGGGGAGGCCCATCCCCGAGGAGCTGCGCCACCTCACCCGGCCGATGCCGGCACGCCAGGAGGCGTCCGCGCTTCTTTCCCGCAAGGCCTAGCATCGGTCGCTAGACTGTCGACATCATGGCTAACGCGACGAAACCCCCCAAAGTCAAGTGGTGGAACGCGATCTTCCAGGCGTTCGGCTTCATCCGAAAGAACGACCCCGTCTTCCTCCCCGCCTTCATCATCATGTTCGTCCTCATTTCCGGTTCGGGCATCACCCTGGGATTCCTGGGGGGGTCGGTCACGAGCCATATCTACGCGAACATCGCTGCGACCCTGCTCCTCATCCTCGGAACCCTCATCCTCCTCATCAGGCGAGTGGATACGGCGCAGTTCAACGCCGTCGAGGGGACGCTGGGGGGATCCCTCCAGGCCGCGCGGACCATCCGCAGGGGGTGGAAGTTCGAGGACAATCCCATCGAGGTCGACCCGAAGGGCCGAGCGGTCGTGTTCCTGGGTGTGGGCAAGGGCGGGATCGTGCTGATCGCCGAGGGCGGGCCGTACGCCCAGCGTCCCCTCCAGGCCGCCCGCGCCCGGCTCAACAGGATCGTGCCCGGGGTGCCCCTCAACGAGTTCCACGCGGGACTCGGCCAGGGGCAGCTGCGGCTCAAGAAGTTGGTGAAGTCGATCAAGGGCCTGAAGAAGATCCTGAGCAAGCGGGAGCGGGCGGCGATCGAGTCCCGCATCCATGCCCTGGGGGCCGTGAAACTGCCCATCCCCAAGGGAATCGACCCGATGCGGGCCCGTCCGGACCGCAAAGCCCTCCGCGGCCGCTAACCGGACAGGCGTTCCGACCCGGGCTTTGCCCCATCGAACCGTAACAGTCCCGTAACATCCCTTACACGTACGGGAAACCGTCACCCCCTACTGTGGGAACAGCCGAGACCCGGCGACTATCGACCTCAAGGAGCAAAGGCATGTTCAAGGACGCCGCGGAGGCCATGGCCTTCGTCAAGGAGCAGGACGTCAAGTTCATCGATGTCCGGTTCTGTGACCTGCCGGGAATCATGCAGCACTTCAATATCCCGGCCGCGCTCTTCGACGAAGACACCTTCTCGGAGGGCCTGATGTTTGATGGATCCTCGATCCGTGGATTCCAGGCCATCAACGAATCGGACATGAAGTTGATGCCCGACATCCAGACCGCCTACCTGGACCCCTTCCGGGCCCAGAAGACCCTCATCATCAACTTCTCCATCGTCGACCCGCTGACGGGCGAGCCGTATTCCCGGGACCCTCGGAACATCGCCTTGAAGGCCGAGGAATACCTCAAGTCCACGGGGCTCGGCGACACCGCCTTCATCGGTGCGGAGGCGGAGTTCTTCATCTTCGACTCTGCGCGTTTCGCCACCTCGGCAAACGAGGGCTACTACCACCTCGACTCGGTCGAGGGCTGGTGGAACTCCGGCCAGGAATACGGCGAGGACGGCCCCAACCGCGGCTACAAGACCCGGTACAAGGGCGGATACTTCCCCGTTCCGCCGGCCGACCACTTCGCCGACATCCGCGACGAGATGTGCACCACCCTCGGCGAGTCCGGCTTGATCATCGAACGCGCCCACCACGAGGTGGGGACGGGCGGCCAGCAGGAGATCAACTTCAAGTTCAACTCGCTCCTTCACGCCGCGGACGACCTCATGAAGTTCAAGTACATCGTCAAGAACGTGGCCTGGAAGAACGGCAAGGTCGCGACGTTCATGCCGAAGCCGCTGTTCCAGGACAACGGTTCTGGCATGCACTGCCACCAGTCACTGTGGAAGGCGGGTAAGCCCCTCTTCTTCGACGAGAAGGGCTACGGAGGCCTGTCCGACATGGCCCGCTGGTATGCGGGTGGCCTGCTCAAGCACGCGAAGTCGCTCCTGGCCTTCACCAACCCGACGGTGAACTCCTACCACCGCCTGGTGCCGGGGTATGAGGCTCCGGTCAACCTCGTCTACTCGGCCCGCAACCGGTCGGCGGCGATCAGGATCCCGATCACGGGTTCGAACCCCAAGGCCAAGCGCCTCGAGTTCCGCGCCCCCGACCCGTCGTCGAACCCGTACCTCGCCTTCTCGGCGATGCTCATGGCCGGGCTCGATGGGATCAAGAACAAGATCGAGCCTCCGGCGCCGGTGGACAAGGACCTGTATGAGCTGCCTCCTGAGGAGCACGCTCTCATCCCCCAGGTTCCGGGCTCGCTCGACGCGGTGCTCAACAACCTCGAAGAGGACCACGCCTACCTCTCGGAGGGCGGGGTCTTCACCGAGGACGCCATCGAGGAGTGGATCGGGTACAAGCGGACGAAGGAGATCGACCCCATCCGCTTCCGTCCCCACCCCCACGAGTTCGAACTCTACTTCGACATCTAGCCCCCGAAGCCGCAAGAGGGTGGGACCGCGCGGGGTGGTCCCACCCTCTTGCTTTCGCATGACCACCTTACTGGGTCGGGGGCTCCCCAGTTGCGGGCTCTGAGCCGTCCGGTGCCGGTTGCTGAGGGCCCGGCACCGGCGGTTCGGCCTCAGGCTCCGACAGGATTATGAGGTCCGGGTCGAGGTCCTCCCCCGTTGGGTCCGCCAACTCCCCCACCGTCTCGACCACCATCACGTCCGCCGTTTCACCCGCTGCCGCGACGCCCGGGTCGCCCGACGCTTCGACGGCCATGGGACCGGGCGCCCCCACGGGAACGGGCTCGGGTAGGGGTTCAGGCTCGGGCTCCGCTTCGCCCCGGGCCTTCAGTCGGTGGAAGAACCACCACACGCCCACATAGAGCGCCGCCGAGATGACGAGGAACACCAGTGCCCACTTGAACAGGGTTCCCTCGGCATTGTCGATCGTCTCCTGAGGGAAGATGTCCCTGATCGCCGACTTGGTGTTCTCGTCGGCATCGTCGGGAAGCCGTCCGATGATCCACTCCACGTCCAGCCACCTCGCGACCCACCAGAGGCCGAGGGTGAGGATCCCGATCCCGAGGAACATCTTCGGAAGGATCCACCGCTTCTTGCGGATGAGGAGGAATCCGATGGCCAGGAGCCCCAAGGCGATCCAGATCCCCCAGGTATTCACCCGTTCGACCCAGTCGTATCCGTCCCGAACCGTCTCGACCGTGTCCTCCTCGACAAGATCGAAGGTCACGGGTTCGATGGCCGAGTCGGGGATCAGACTGACGAGCTGGGGATTCGAGGCGAGGGCGGTATAGAGGGGCTCGCTGATGTCCACGGTGACCGAAAGGGGCACCAGGGGAAGGGAATCGTCGGTCAGTTGGGAGATGAGGGACGACTCGACCTCCTCGATGATGTCGACGACGGAATCGATGAATCCGTCCGAAGCGACCGCGTCGGCGATCCCATCGCTGAGTTCGTCCTGTATACCGGGAACTCCGGTGTCGACACCCTGGGCGGCCAACTGGGATTCGATCCCCGACTGCGCCTGCTCCGCGATCATGGACTGGATGCTGTCCAGGTGGAGGGCGGTGGATGCGAGGCCTGAGATGACCGTGCCGCCGTTGACGGTATTGACGATGAACCTCGCGCTCAACCAGAACGCCAGCACAAGCACGCCGATCGTGACGACGATCCGCGCCAGTATGGACCTGAGTATCTTCATCCCGCCTCCTTGTTTTCCCATCCGTAGAAGACCCTTTCCATCACGCTACGCGCTCGTCGGGCTGCGCGGGAGTACCGATCGTCGAGTTCGGACGCCGACCAGTCCTCCCCGAGGATCGCCGTGAGGGCCCGAAGCTCGCGGGCGTCATGGGGCAGGATGTTCGTCTTGTCCTTGGGATACCCCCGGAGGGCCATCGCCCCCCGCACCCTCGTGGCCAGGCGCCAAGCCTCCTCGAGGACGGTCGCGTCCTTCCTGTCCAGCACCTTCGCCCGCACTGCGGCGTTGAGCGCCTCGAGGGTGAGGGTCGTCCTGAGGCCCTTGACGTCCTTGGCGTGCCGCATCTGCAGCAGCTGAACGGTCCATTCGACGTCGGAGAGCCCCCCGGGGCCGAGCTTGACGTGGCGCTTGGGGTCGATGCCCCGGGGAAGCCTCTCGGATTCCATCCGCGCCTTGAGGGTGCGCATCTGTTTGAGGGCGGCCTCGGTCAGGGCCTCGGGGTAGCGGACGGGGTCGATCAACTCGACGAAACGCTCACACAAGCCGGGGTCTCCGGCGACGGGACGGGCCCTCAGGAGGGCCTGGGCCTCCCACGGCTCCGACCACTTCCCGTAGTACTCGGCGCACGAGGCGAGGGACCGGGCGAGGGGTCCGTTCTTCCCCTCGGGCCGGAGGTCGGCATCCGTCTCCAACGGGGGATGCTGGCCCGCGGCCTGAAGCAGCCGGCGCACCTCGGCTGCGACCTGCTGGGCCTGACGATCGGCCTCCACACGGTCGGCCTCGTCGTCGGCCTCGTAGACGAACATGACGTCGGCGTCGGACGGATAGGACATCTCCATGCCGCCATACCTTCCCAGGGCGACAACCGCCAGGCGGAAGGGCAAGCGCTCGGATCCCCCCGCACGGGCCTGCTCGGCCATGGCGACTCGGAGCGCCCCTTCGATGACGACGTCGGCGACATGGGTGACGGTGCAGGCGGCCTCCACCGTGTCGAGCCGGGTCAGGACGTCCGCCGCCGCCGTGCGCGCCAGTTCCCGGCGACGCAACCCGCGAAGCGACGCGATCGCCTGGTCGGGGGCGTCGGCCCGGCTCAGGATGGCGTCGGCCTCCTCCGTCAACCGGTCCAGGGCCCGGGGCGCCAGGTCCTCATCCGAATCGAGCCAGGTGACATCCTCGGCCGAGGCCAGGAGGCTTTGGGTCACGTAGGGGGACGTGGAGAGGAGTCGGGCCAATCTCTCGGCGGCCACAGCGGAATCCCTGAGGAGCTTGAGGTACCAGGAGACATCCCCCAGGTGCTCGGAGAGCGTGCGGAAGGCCAGGAGGCCCGTGTCGGGCTCCGCGCCGTTGGCGAACCAGCCGATCATGGCGGGGAGGAGCTGTCGCTGGATGAGGGCGCGGCGGGATACCCCCTCCGTCAGGGCCGCGATGTGCCGCTGGGCCGCGTCGGGGTCGAGGTATCCGATGGAGGCCAGCCTCTCCCTCGCGGCTTCGGGATCGAGGGCGACCTCCCCGGCGCTCAGCCTCGCCAGCACGGGAAGGAGCGGCCGGTAGAACATCTCGAGGTGCATCGCCCGGACGTCCCGCCTGATCTCGTGCCAGGCCTCCAGGAACCCCTCCACCTCGGGAAAGCCCGAGGCCCGGGCCAGGCGCCGCAACCCCTCCTCGGTGTTCGGCACCAGGTGAGTTCGCCTCATCCTGTCCAGCTGGACCCTGTGCTCCCACACCCTCAGCTGCCGGTAGGCCTCATCCATCCGCGACGCCTGGGGCCGGCCGACGTATCCCTTGTCCCGCAACACACCCAGGGCTTGGAGCGTCGGCGCCACCCGGAGGGACTCGTCGGTTCGCCCGTGAACCAACTGAAGGAGCTGGATGGTGAACTCCACGTCCCGCAGCCCCCCAGGACCGAGCTTGATCTGCCACTCCGCCTCAGCCGTCGGGACGTTCTCCTCGACCCTCCTGCGCATCGCCTGCGCCTCCTCGATGAAGCCCTCCCTCTGGGAGGCGGTCCACACCATCGGCGAGACGGCATCCATGTAGGCCCGCCCGACCTCGATGTCCCCGGCCACGGGTCGCGCCTTGAGAAGGGCCTGGAACTCCCAGGTGTGGGCCCATCGTTCGTAGTAGGCCCGATGCGATTCGACGTTGCGGACGAGGGCCCCGTCCTTGCCCTCGGGACGGAGGTTGGCGTCCACGACCCAGAGGGCCGGTTCAGCCGACGCCCGGTCGCACGCCCGGACAGTGGCGTGAACCAGGCGGGTGGCGATGGCGATGGATTGGGCGTCCTCGACCCCCTCGGCCGGCTCGGCGACATAGACGACGTCGACATCGGACACGTAGTTCAGTTCGCGGGCTCCGCACTTTCCCATCGCGATGATGGCGAGCCGGGTCTCGACGTGGCGCGGCTCGTCGGCCCTCGCCAGGGCGAGTCCGGCCTCGAGCGCCGCCTGAGCGAGGTCGGCGAGGGCCTCCGAGACTCGGGGGAAGACCTGGAGGGGGTTCGCGGCTGCGAGGTCCTCCGCCGCGATGCGGACGATCCGGCGCCGATACTCCACGCGGAGGGCGTCGATCCCCTCGGTGCCCGTCAGGCTCGCTACCGGGCAGGCCGCCTCGGGGTCCGCCCCGACCGCTTGGAGAAGACCGGCACGGGCCCCGGCGGCGATGTCGTCGATCCCGCCGTCGACCAGGACGGACAGGACCTCGGGATGGAGCACCAGGAAGTCCCCGAGGGCTGACGATCCTCCGAGGAGCGCGGCGAGCCGAGCCTCCGCTCCGGCAAGGGCTGACAGGGAATCGAGCAGGCCCTGGTCACGCGCCGATTCTGCGAGCCGGAGAAGCTGCCCGATGGCGAGGTCCGGATCGGCCACCCCGGCAAGAGACTCCGGCACCTCGACCACCGTCGTACCGCAAATGCCCTCGACTGCTGTCAAGGCCTCGATGGCCTGGGCGGGATCGGAGACGCCGACCTTGCGGAGCAGAGCCGCCGTCGGTGCCTGTCGGCTCGCCATGGCGTTCCCCCGTTCCTACAGGACGGGAAGGAACCGCTGGATCTCGTAGGGGGTCACCTGGTATCGGTAGCCCTCCCATTCGGAGCGCTTGTTCCTGAGGAGGAACTGGAATACCTGTTCCCCCAGGGTCTCGGCCACCAGTTCGCTCTTCTCCATGACGTTGATGGCGTCCGCGAGCGACCAAGGCAACGGCTCGTATCCCAAGGCCCGACGCTCGGCCGGGGACAACTCCCACACGTCGTCCTCGGCGTGCTCCGGGAGCGGGTATTCCTCGGTGATGCCCTTGAGTCCGGCGGCGAGGATGACGGCCAAGGCGAGGTAGGGGTTGGCTGCGGAGTCGAGGGCGCGATACTCGATCCGGCTGGATTGGCCCTTGCCCGGCTTGTAGATGGGGACCCTGACGAGTGCGGAGCGATTGTTCGATCCCCAGCACACGAACGAGGGGGCCTCCGCCCCGCCCCACAGCCGCTTGTACGAGTTGACATATTGGTTGGTGACGGCCGTGATCTCCGGCGCGTGCTTCAGCAACCCGGCGATGAAACTCTTGGCGACCTTGCTCAGCTGGAAGGGCGCCCCGGCCTCGAAGAAGGCGTTGCGGTCGCCCTCGAAGAGGCTCATGTGGGTGTGCATGCCCGATCCTGGGGCATCGGGCAGGGGTTTGGGCATGAAGGACGCGAAGACGCCCTGCTCGATGGCGACCTCCTTGATCGCCATCTTGAAGGTCATGATGTTGTCCGCCGTCGCGAGGGCGTCGGCATACCTGAGGTCGATTTCGTTCTGACCGGGCCCGGCCTCATGGTGGGAGAACTCCACCGAGATCCCCATCGATTCGAGGGTGGTGATGGCGGCGCGGCGGAAGTTGTGGGCGGCGCCCCGGGGGACGTTGTCGAAGTATCCGGCGCTGTCGACGGGTTTGGGCGGCTTGCCGGGGACCAAGGGCTCGAACAGGTAGAACTCTATCTCCGGATGGGTGTAGAAGGTGAAGCCCAATGCACTCGCCTTGTCGAGGGCGCGTTTGAGGACCTGCCGGGGATCCGCCATCGACGGTTCGCCCTCTGGGGTCTGGATGTCGCAGAACATGCGGGCGGCGCCCCGGACGTCTCCCTGCCAGGGAAGGATCTGGAAGGTCGTCGGGTCCGGCTGCGCGATCATGTCGGCCTCGTATACCCGGGTGAGGCCCTCGATGGCGCTTCCGTCGAAGCCGATACCCTCCTCGAAGGCGTTCTCGAGTTCGGCTGGAGCAATCGCGACGGACTTCAAGACCCCTAGGACGTCCGTGAACCAGAGGCGTATAAATCGGATGTCTCGCTCCTCGACACTGCGGAGCACGAACTCCTGCTGCTTGTCCATGCTCCTATCCTGCCGCACAACCGTGACGAATGGGGGACATGAAGTTCGGCCGTGCCCCGCGTAGGCTCATGCCATGTCCTCGCTTCGCCTCGCCCTGGCCCAGGTCAACCCGTGCGTCGGGGACCTCGAAGGCAACGCCTCCATCGTCCTCGATTCCTGCCGCGGGGCAGCCGCCCTGGGCGCCCAACTCGTCGTTCTGCCCGAGATGGTCGTGACGGGATACCCGATCGAGGATCTCGCCCTTCGGGAGTCGTTTCAGCGGGCGGCGGAACGGGCGGTGTCCGGCATCGCCCGGGGTCTCGCCGAGGAGGGGCTGGGCGACCTCGTGGCGATCTTGGGCTCCCTGGGCACGGACCCGGACGGGAGGCCGACGAACGAGGCCGTCGTGGTCCAAGGGGGCGAGGTCGTCGCCCGCTACGCCAAGCATCACCTGCCCAATTACGGGGTCTTCGACGAGCGTCGGATCTTCGCGCCCGGGGAGACGACCTGCGTGATCGAGGTGGGGTCGAGCAAGGTCGGCGTCGTCATCTGCGAGGACATTTGGCAGGACGGCGGCCCCGTCAGCCTCATGGACGAGAACGAGGTCAGGCTTCTGGTGGTCCTCAACGGGTCGCCCTTCGAGGAGGGCAAGGGGCACGTTCGCCGCGAGCTTGCCACCCGACGGGCCGCCGAGGTCGGGGCGCCGGTCGCGTATGTCAACCTCTGGGGTGGGCAGGATGACCTCGTCTTCGACGGCCAGTCTTTCATCGTCGCCGCCGATGGCACGCTGCTTGCGACCGCCCCCGCGTTCACGGACGCCCTGCTCGCCTGGGACCTCCCGGCGAGTGATGACGAGGCGCCGCACAAGACGCAGATCGTCACGCCGCTCGAGGACGACGCCGAGGTGTATTGGGCCTGCGTGACGGGGCTTCGGGACTACGTCAGGAAGAACGGTATGAGCCGGGTCACCCTCGGCCTGTCGGGGGGTATTGATTCGGCCCTGACCGCGATGATGGCGGCCGACGCCCTGGGTGCGGAGAACGTCGTCGGGGTGTCCATGCCGTCGCGGTACTCCTCCGATCATTCGAAGGACGACGCCGCGACCCTCGCATCCAACCTCGGGATCGAGTATCGGACGGTCGCGATCGAACCCATGGTCCTGGCGTTCGAGGAGGCGCTTCACCTGACGGGCGTCGCGGCGGAGAACATCCAGGCGAGGGTCCGGGGCATGATCCTCATGGGGATATCGAACTCGGAGGGGCCGCTGGTCCTGGCCACGGGCAACAAGAGCGAGCTCGCGACCGGGTACTCGACCGTGTACGGGGACGCCGTCGGGGGATTCGCCCCGCTCAAGGATGTGGACAAGTCCCGCGTGTGGGACCTCGCCCGGTGGCGGAATCGATACGCGGAATCTCACGGCCTGCGTCCGCCCATCCCGGCCAACTCGATCGACAAGCCGCCGAGCGCGGAGCTCCGCCCCAACCAAACCGACCAGGACAGCCTCCCCCCGTACGACCTCCTCGACGAGGTGCTCGACGCCTACGTGGAACACGCCGAGGGACGGGCCGAACTCATTGGCCGGGGCTTCGATCCCGCCGTCGTCGACAAGGTCCTGTCGCTGACCGATAGGGCCGAGTGGAAGCGCCGCCAATACCCGCCCGGCCCGAAGGTGACGGCCCTCGCCTTCGGCAGGGACCGACGTCTTCCCATCACGAGCCGGTGGCGTGAGAAGGTGGAGCCATGAAGAAGGTGCGGATCCACCACTTCCGCGAGATGAAGGCGCGCGGGGAGAAGATCGCCATGCTCACCGCCTACGACATCGCGACGGCTCGGATCTTCGACGAGGCCGGGGCCGACGTGCTCCTGGTCGGCGATTCCCTCGGGGACAACATCCTCGGTCAGGGAAACACGGCGGCCGTGACCCTCGACCAGATGATCCCGTTCGTCCGCGCCGTGACGGGGACGGCCCAGAGGGCGTTCGTCATCGCCGACCTCCCGTTCGGGACCTATGAGGTCAGCCCCGAGCAAGCCGTCGCGTCGTCCATCCGACTCGTCAAGGAGGGCGGCGCGAACGCGGTGAAGTTCGAGGGCGGACGACGGATGGCCAGACAGGCGGAGGCCGTGGTCGATGCCGGGATCCCCTTCTGCGGGCACTTGGGGTTCACCCCGCAGTCGGAGAACATGCTCGGCGGCCATCGCGTGCAGGGGCGGGGCGAGGGTGCGTACGAGTCGATGCTGGCCGACGCCCTCGCGCTTCAGGAGGCCGGGGCGTTCATGCTCGTGTTGGAGATGGTCGTCGAGCCGGTGGCGACGAGACTGACGAAGGCTCTCGACATCCCGACGATCGGGATAGGCGCGGGGCCGGGCACCGACGGGCAGGTGCTGGTCTGGCTCGACATGGCCGGGATGGGCGACTGGTCGCCGAGTTTCGCCAAGCGGTACGCCGAAATCGGCAAGGCCCTCGGGACGGCCGCCTCGTCGTACGTCTCCGAGGTCAAGGGCGGGGCATTCCCCGACCCGGGGCACTACTTCAGCGAATGACGAGGCGTACGGCCGCGCGGGTGTGGAACGGGCTTCTACTCGCGTTCGCGATCCTGCCGTTGGCGATCTTCTGGTCGGGGAGGAACGGGGTCTTCCAGCCCGACGATGGGGCGGCGGACGGCACCCTCTCCGGGCACGTCTGGGCTTCGGCGCTATACCTCACTGCGCTGGGGCTCATCGTCGCGTGGCTGAGGGCCCGGGGGCAGAGGGTGCTTGTCCTGGGGCTCCTGGCCCTCGCCTCGCTGGCCGGGACGGCGGTCGTCTTCTGGGAGATCGGCGAAGACGCGGTGCAGGAGGCGGGGGTGTCGGGGTTGGGATTCGACGTCTCGATCGTCATCATCGTCTACCTCGCGGCGGGCATGGCGGCCTGGCTCCTGCTGTGGTCCGTCGTAACTGCGGTGCGAAAACACGACCGCCGCTAGGATGAGCCGTGACGGCGGTCGGTGACCCGCGGTGCAGGCCGTATGGATGCGGGTTGTGCACCTAGAGACGGGAGGACGGCGCATGGACGAGCCAACGCATCGGCGGTCACGAGCGGGAAAGGTCGTGGGCTCCGTTGTGATCGCGGGCGCCTTCGGGTTCTTCTTCCTCGTCTTCTGGTTCGCTCGATTCCTGTTCAAGGATTCTGATGCCGGTCGGTTCGGCCACGGAAAGACCCTGGATGACCTCGTCTGGTCCCACCTCGGGAGTTCCATGCTCTTCGTGGCTTTCGGGGCTCTGACGATCTGGCTTCTCTGGACGAAGCCCGACCGACGCCTCCGCGTCGCGCTCATCGGCTCGATCGCCGGGATCCTGACCGTCATCGTGTTCCGCCTGGTGATCGGGCAGTTCAGTCCGGACCAGGGGGTCGGATCCATATTCTTCTACCTGGCGGTCGTGGCGTTGATGGTGATCGCCGCCCTCGCGACCGTCCTCCTCCTCCTGGTCACGGTATCCCTGGTGTTCTCCAGGCGGCGCAGCCGCTAACCGGCCCGCCGACTCCCCTCGTACGATTCCAGGATGAGCCGGGCCGTCCTGGCGCACGTCTCCTCGCGCCAGTCCGACATCCTGGCGGCCATCTCCGGGGGCAACCCCCTCTCCCCCTTGGGCGCCTCCTCCGCTCCGAACATCGCGAACCCGACGGCGAGCGCGACGAGCGACTGCATCATCTCCACCGCGTCGTCCAAGCTGAAGCCGATCCCCACGAGGTAGGCGAGCCCGTCCTCCATGTTGTTCTCGAGCCGCCACCCCGCAAGATCGAGGAGGTTCGGATGGGCGACGAGCATCCGCCGGTACTCGAGGAAGACCTCTTCGAGGAACGTCTTCCAGTCGCCCATGGGATCTGCTGTCACGACCATCTCCGACCGAGCCCGACCGATCACCCCGTCGAGGAGGGCCTGCTTGTCCCTGATGTGGTGGTACAAGGAGGCGGCCTCCACCCCCAGGGAGGATGCGAGGCGGCGCATGGACAGGGCCCCGAGGCCCTCGGCGTCGATGATCTCGAGGGCCCTCTCGAAGATGAGATCCGGGGTCAGCATCTCCACCGCCTTCCGACTTGACCCTAACAGTGTTAGGTGCGACACTGTCGGCATCGGAACCTAACAGTGTTAGATTAACCCTCGGGGCGCCAATCGAAAGGAAAGAACGCGTGAGAGTCTTCCTCGGCATCTTCCTCATATTCCATGGCATGGTCCACGCGATGTACGTCGGGCAGGCCCTCCGGTGGTTCGAACTCCGGCCCGGCATGGCCTGGCCGACCGGAGCCTGGACCCTCTCCTCGCTATCCGACGGGGCCCTCAGGACAGTCGCCTCGGTTGCGATTGGAACGGGCTCCCTCGCCCTCATGCTGGGAGGGGCCGGCATGCTCCTCAAGTGGGGCTGGGCGGATTGGGTCGTGATCGGAGGGGCGGCTCTCGCCACGGTGGCGCACCTGCTCCTGTGGAGCGGCAAGTGGTCCGAATTCGGCGATCACGGCGGGTACGGCGTCATCATCAACGTGGCGGCCATCGTCGCGATCCTGGTCGTCCGCTCCTAGACCACCCGGAAACGAGAACCCATGCGCATCGCATTCGGCATCTTCATCATCGGCCACGCGTTCATTCACCTCATGTTCGTCGGGCAGGCCCTTCGATGGTTCGAAAACCGTCCGGGATCACGATGGCCGGACGGGGCCGCTCTCTTCCCCTCCTCCATCCCCGATGGGATGATTCGAGCCTTCGCCGCAGCCTCCATCGGTCTCACCGGAATCGCGATGGTCGTCGGGGGTGTCGGCGTGATCCTCCAGGCCGATTGGAGCACCCGGGTTGTCATCGGAAGCGCCGTCCTGGTGTCCATCGCCCACGCGGCGTTCTGGAACGGAGACTGGAAGACCTCTCCCGACCAGGGGCTCTACGGCGTCATCATCAACGTGGCGGTCATCGTCGCCATGCTGGTCGTCCGGGCCTAGAGCATCAGATGGACGGGCGGCTCGTTACCCGGCTTCCACTTGATGCTGCAGCCGACGCTCGGAAGGTGGGGCACGGGGACGGTCTCCCCCCGGAGGACGGCATCGACCGCCGCCCGGAGGGTCTCCCCCGTCGGCGTAACGGCGCTGTGGGGACGGGAATCGTCGAACTGGCCCCGGTATGCCAGGCGGCACCCCCCGTCGTATAGAAAGAAGTCCGGGGTGCAGACGGCCCCGAAGGCGCGGGCAACCTCCTGCGACTCGTCGACCAGGTAGGGGAACCCGAACCCCGCCCGCCGCGCCTGGCCCACCATCTCCTCGGGGGCGTCCTCGGGGTAGTCCTCCACGTCGTTCGAGCAGATCCCGACGACCGCGAGACCCTTCTCCATATACTCGGCGGCGAACTCCCCCAGGGCCCTCTCGACGTGTTGGACGTAGGGGCAATGGTTCGAGAGGAAGGCGACGAGCAGGGCGGAGGAATCGCAGAGGTCCGCGAGGCTGACACTGCCCATGCCATCGGCCGTCGGCAGTTCGAACTCGGGGGCGGGTGTGCCCAGTGCGGTCGGCGCGGAATCGGTTGCCATGCTCTCGTCCTCCTTTGTGTCACTCCCCGCGACTGTACCCTGGGGCACTATTCCTCGCGGGTCTCGTCGTCCTCATCCCAGGTCTCATCCCATTCGGTGTCGTCCTCGTCCCACTCAAGATTGCGGGCCTCAGCGATCTCAAGGGCCCTCTCCGCATCTTCGTGGGTCTCGTACGGCCCCATGAGGTGCTCCCACGGGCTCTGCCGTCCATGCTCGACCATGCGCGTGCGGATGTTGTAGTAGTACTCGCCGACGACATCGCCCTCCGACATCAACGCACCTCCCACCGCATCGTGCCCTCCCCCAAGCATCGCCCGGCGGCGTTGGGGCGTCAAGGTGGCGGGATCACCCTGGCGACGAGGTCCCCGATCTCGACGTCGAACCTCTGCCCATGCCGATAGGCTTGGTTCCATGAATCCCGAGCGTGCGCCCATATCCAAGGGCGCCGTCTCCCCGATCCGCCCCGTCCCCGCCTCCATCCCCCGGCCCGAATACGTCGGCCGGAAGCGCGCCGCGACCTGGCGCGGAGGAGACGTCCACGACGAGGAGATGATCGGGCGGATCCGGGTCGCCTCCCGCCTCGCGGCCCAGGCCCTCGCCGAGGTCTGCCGGGCAGTCACCCCCGGCATCACGACCGACGAACTCGACCGCATCGGCCACGAGTTCCTCTGCGACAACGGCGCCTACCCTTCGACCCTCCTCTACCCCGGGGGCGCCGGACGCCCGCCCTTCCCCAAGTCGCTCTGCGCCTCCCTCAACGAGGTCGTCTGCCACGGCATCCCCGACTCGACCGTCATCCAAGATGGCGACATCGTCAAGATCGACATCACGGCCTTCAAGGACGGCGTGCACGGGGACAACTGCGCGAGCGTCGTGGCCGGAGAAGGATCCCAAGAGGCGCACGACCTGGTCCGGATCACCCGCGAGGCGCAGGAACGCGGGATCGCGGCCGTCAAGCCCGGTCGCGAGGTCAACGTCATCGGGCGCGTCATCGAGAACTACGCCAAGCGCCACGGGTGCCAGTCCGTCCGCGACTACACGGGCCACGGAGTCGGCCCTGCCTTCCACAGCGGACTCGTCATCCCCCACTACGACTCCGCTCCCTACCATGCGGACATCATCGAGCCGGGAATGACATTCACCATAGAGCCGATGATTGTCGCCGGCTCGGAGGAGAATCATGAGTGGAAGGACGGGTGGACGGTGGTGACGGACGACGGCTCATGGTGCGCGCAGTTCGAGCACACCCTCCTGGTAACGGACGACGGCGCGGAGGTGTTGACCCTTCCATGAGCAAGATCGCGATCGGCATCGACATCGGGGGCTCGGGGATCAAGGGGGCACCCGTCGACCTCGGGAGCGGCAAGCTCACGGCCGACCGCTACCGCCTCGCCACCCCCCAACCCGCGACGCCGGACGCCGTCGGCGAAACCGCCGCCAAGGTCATCACCTTCTGGTCGCCCAAATCCGACACCGCCATCGGCGTGACCTTCCCCGGCGTCGTCCAGAAAGGCGTCGTGCGGACAGCCGCCAACGTCGACCCGGCCTGGATCGGCACGAACCTGCGCGACGTCATCCGGGAGCACTCGGGATTCGACGTCCACGTCATGAACGACGCGGATGCGGCCGGGTTCGGGGAGTACGCGTATGGGGCGGCCCGGACCGAGGACGGGCTCGTGCTGATGGTGACGCTTGGGACGGGGATCGGGACGGCGCTGATCTCTGACGGGCGGCTCGTGCCGAACAGCGAGTTGGGGCACCTGCTGGTGGATGGCGTGGACGCCGAGGAGTACGCGGCGGAGTCCGCACGGGATCGTCACGGCCTGGGGTGGAAGGAGTGGGCGAGCCACGTCGGACGATTCCTCGGAGAGATGGAGCGGCTCCTGTGGCCCGACCTCATCATCATCGGAGGCGGCGTCTCCAAGGAGTACGAGCAATTCCTGCCCTTCTTCGACCTCCGGGCGCCCGTGGTGCCGGCGGCCCTGTTCAACAACGCCGGGATCGTGGGGGCGGCCGCCGCTGCGGTCGAAGAGCAACGCCGCGCCGTCAAACGCGCCGCCCGGCACTCGTAGCAAACCGCACAGAGCGACCGAGGCCTGGCGGCAACCAGTCCCGACCGTCCGCACGGGTCCAGTCCCTACCGTCCGCACGGGTCCATTCCCTACCGTCCGCACGGGTCCATTCCCTACCGTCCGCACGGGTCCATTCCCTACCGTCCGCACGGGTCTAGGGACTGATGTGACACCAGTGACTCATCTGGCCCACAACCGCTTCCCACCCGTCCCTCTGGTCCCAGGACCCGTGCGGACGGTCGAGATCGACGGCGATAAGGGTTAGGCTTACCTTACTAGTTTTTGGCGACGGAGGGCGAACTGATGACGGACGCCAGAGAAACGAAGAGGGCCCGAACCCCTGGGGGAAAAAGATCCGCAGGTTTCTCCTCCGAGGAGAGGACCGCAATGCGGGAGCGGGCCAGCGAACTCAAGGCGGAGCGGGGCAGGGGCCGAGGGGCGATGGCTGCGGACGGCGAGGCCGCCATGCTAGCCAAGATCGCCGAGATGCCCGAACCGGATCGCTCCCTGGCTGGGCGTATCCATGAGATCGTAAGGGAGAATGCGCCAGCGCTTACCCCCAAGACCTGGTATGGCATGCCCGCCTACGCCCACGACGGCAAGGTCGTGTGCTTCTTTCAGGGCGCGTCGAAGTTCAAGTCCCGATATGCGTCCTTTGGCTTCAACGACGAGGCCAGGCTCGACGATGGGACGATGTGGCCCACCGCTTTCGCGCTCATCGGCCTAACACCCGAGGCCGAGGCAAGAATCGCCGCCCTCGTTCGAAAGGCCGTGGGGATCGACTAGAGATCGATCGGGTGGACGAATAGGCCCGACCGAAGTTTCGGTTCGAACCAGGTGGACTTCGGCGGCATGTCCTCGCCTAAGTCGGCGACGTCCATGACCTCACCCGTCGAGGTGGGGTGAAGGACGAACGCCGCGGCGAAGTCCCCCGAGTCGACCAACCGCACGAGTTCCGCAGTACCCCGGATGCCGCCGACGAACGCGATGCGCTGGTCGGTGCGCGGGTCCTCGATCCCGAGGAGCGGCGCGAGCACTTGGGTTTGCAGGATCGACACGTCCAGGCGGGCGATGGGATCGGACTCGTCGACGAGGCCGTCCCTGGCCGTCAAGAGGTGCCAGGAGCCGCCCGAGTACAAGCCGAACTGGTGATGCCGGAGCGTCGGGGCGTCTGCCGTGGGCTGGGCATCGAAGCGTTGGATGTCGAAATCGGGGGCGAGCGCCTCGAGAAGGGACGCGAGGCTGTACTCACCTAGGTCCCGCACCACCCGGTTGTAGGCCATGACGGTGAGGCGGTCGGCCGGGAAGGCGACGACGGGGAAGAAGGCCGCCTCCTCGTGAGCGACGTCGTCCCCGACCCGTGCCGCCGCAGCGCTCCGATGATGCCCGTCGGCGATGTAAAGCATCGGGACCTGCTCGAAACCCTCGACCAGGGCCTGGATCCCCCGCCCGTCCTCGACGGTCCAGAGGGTGTGCGTGACGCCGGCATCGGTGGTGAACTCGACGTCCGGGGCGCTAGAGGTGACCTGGCCGACGGCATCGGCGATGGCCGCCGCTCCCGGCGCGTCGGGGCGATACATCAGAAAGATTGGCTCGTCGTGCGCCTCCAGGACCTCGATGTGCCGGGTCCGGTCGTTCTCCTTGTCCGGGCGGGTGTGCTCATGGGTGGCGATCAGGCCCTGCCGATACTCCTCCACGCTGGCGCAGCCCACCACTCCGGTCTGGACCGAATCCCCCATCCGCTGGCGGTACACCATCAGGCCCGGCGACCCCTCCTGGACCAGCAGCCCGCGGTGGACGAAGTCCTCGAGCGTCGCCCGTCCGAGCCGGTGAACATCCTCGGGGTCCAGGGTCACCCCCGGGTCCAGGTTCGTCTCCGGAAGGGAGATGTGTAGGAAACTCTCCGGGTTCGTGGCTACCAGGGCCCTGGCCTCGTCGGCGCTCACCACGTCGTACGGCGGCGCGGCCACCCGGCTGGCGAGGTCGCGGGGTGGGCGAAGGGCGCGGAACGGTCGGATCGTCGTCACCCGCCAATCCTTCCATGTCCCTCGTGCCCTCACTCACCCATTCCCGACCGTCCGCACGGGTCCGGTGATCGATGTGACTCCTGTGACGAATCTCAACCCTGATTCGCGTCCCATCCACCCCACCCGTCCCACGACCCGTGCGGACGGCTCGGGGGGAGGCGGATTCGACCTCAGCAACGGGTTCATTGTGCTCAACGCAGCCGATCACTCCGGAGAATAGACCGCCACCCAGTCGATGAGGACGTGCCCCTCGGTGACATCGTCCGGCTCGTGGCCATCGAGGCTCGTCGTGACTTCGAGAACCCAGTGCATGGGGGTGGTGGGGATTCGGTTCGTGGTGGTCCCGATCTCGTCTCCATCGAGGATGAAGACGACCAGATCGGGGCTCCACTCGATGATTGCCGTGTGCCACTCGCCGCTGACGGGAACGCCGGTGAAGAAGCCGTCCTGGTCGTTGGGCGCCGCGCCGTCCTGGCGATGAACGTATCCCTCAATGTCTCCATCGAGGTTTCCTTCGGGAAAGTCAATCTCCCCATCGCGCGGCCAGGCCTCGCTATCCGGCCACAGAAGCCAGGCGATCTTGTATCCGGGCAGCGAATCCGCGCAAAAGCGAATCTCATACCGGCCGTAGAGCTGCCCAAGTGGACCATCGATCCCGTTGATCAGCGGTACGGGTGCCGCCACGAGGTGGACGCCATCCTCGGTGCGGATGGACACGTCGAGGACTCCCCCCGATACGGACAGCACCCTCGATGGGCTGTAGACGCCATTCGCGTTGTCCGACCAACCTTCCAGAAAAGCCCACCAACGATCACGGTAGGGCTCGGGCAGCCCTGAACACGTCAGGGGCTCAACGAACGTGCAGCCGGACCACTGGCCTGGCGCGACGGTGCCGTCGAACTCGTCGACGAAGACCTGTCGCCACCCCGGCAGATCCCCAACCGGTGCGCATTCCCCGCTGACACAGGGGTTGGCAGGCCGAGTCGAGGACAGGTCCGAAGGCGCCGAACCGCATCCGGCCAGCATGCCGCTAATAGCCGCAACCGCGATGACTTTCCGGAACAGAAAGGCCATCCCTCCCATGCCAGACTCGGGCGCCTAGCCCACCCGACGAGGTCACTATCCTACGTCCAGGTTCGGGAACCCATGGGTGGAGCGGGCAGCCGATGCGCTTGACGGGATCGGCCTAGCCGCTTTTCCAGCCACCCACGGGACCGGGTGGGTAGTCACCCTCCGCGATCCGTCGCCAGAATTCGTCGATGGCGTCGGGATCGAGGAGTACCGTCGACCCCACTCCGTCGACGCGGTGGTCCAGGCTGACGAGCGGCGGCGTCCCGGTGACCGCGCCGTCCCCGAGCGTGGAATCGAAGACGAGGGCAGCCTGGGCCAGGTCGAGCACGCTCGTTCCGTTGCTGACCCGCAACGACGAGAGTCCCGCGTCGGTCACCCGGATCACCGCGATCGGGTTGAGCAGCGTCGACGGGCGGAGCGCCTTGTCGGCCACGGCCTCGACGAGCTGCTGCTGGCGCTTCGTGCGGCCGATGTCACCGATGGGATCGCTGTACCGCATCCGCGCGAAGGCAAGCGCGGTCGTACCATCAGCCTCGTGGCACCCGGCTGTCCAGACGAGGGTGCTGTGCGGGTCATTGACATCCTTGTCGTAGCACAGCTCAACGCCGCCCAGGGCGTCGACCACGTCGGACACGCCCGCGAATCCGATCTCGAGGTAGCGGTCGATCGTCAGTCCGGTCAGGTCCTCCACGGTCTCGACCAGCAACGCGGGGCCGCCGAAGGCGAAGGCTGCGTTGATCTTGTTCTTCCCGTGGCCGGGGATCTCCACGTACGAGTCGCGGGGGATGCTGATGAGCGCCGTCGGCCCGGTTTCGGGCCGATGCAAGACCATGATCGTGTCCGTCCGGGCCCCGGTGGTCCCGTCGTCGGCCCATCCGTCGCGAGAGTCCGACCCCACGATGAGGAACGTCTGGCCGGGGGTGTCAGCGGCACCGCTTAGGGCGTCAACATGGTTGATGCTCAGTTGCGCCCAAATGGCGAAGGCTCCGATTGACAGGACGGGGATGAGCACGAGGGCAAGGAGCGTTCTCCTGAGCCAGCGCCGCCTGCGCCGCCTTCGGGGCGGCTTCGTGTCGCCGCGGCTGGGGTCGCTACCTGGTTCGTCCACCCAGCGAATCTATCCCCGTGAGCGGTGTTTGCCCCTGATTCACGCGCCGACGAGTACCAGCACGACGAACGGGACGATCAGAAAACCCCCGACACCGCACATCTCCTCCAGAAGACGCAAACGGGCGGCATAGCCCATGAAACCGGCGACGCTCGTCACCCCGCTTGCCAACAGCACCCATCCGGCGACCGTCCATGTCCCGTTGAGATCGATCAACGGAAGAGAGAAGAGGATCGCCGCGACACCGAAGACGGCGTAGGCGAGCAGGGCGCCGAAGTATGGGAGCGAGTCGCGATCCCCGAAGTAGAGGAGCTTCGCCGATCCCGACTTCTCACGTAGGAGCGCAGGGAGCACCGCGTACTGGGAGGTGTACGACACGGTGATGATCGCGAGGTAGGCGCCGAGGAAGGCTGTCGCGATCCCATCCGTCGCCCAAGTCTCCCGACCCTCGTTGAGCAGCAGGAGTACCGAGACCATCAGCGGCCCGATGAGAGATGCGTTGACAAATGCCCAGCGGTAGGCGTGCGACGATCGCTGAAGGCGCTCGAGCTGCTCATCGGTGGTGCCCCGTCCTGCCGTCACCCCCATGAGGATCACCCATATCGCGAGCGCCACCAGCAAGACGATGGAGCAGGTGACAAGCGCCGCAGTTGGCAGGTTCTCGTTCATGGGGCCATCCTGCCAGTACCGGGCCCCTGGAGGCATCTTGTCTAGACTGAACCGATCCAACCTTGGAGCGAGCGATGCCCGACGAACCTTGGCACGGCACCCCCGGCGGCTACACCAATCACCGGTGCCGGTGCGACGCCTGCCGCGCCGCCCTCCGGGACTACCAGAGAGACAAGCGCAAGCAGCGAATCGCGTCAACCACCCCCGAGCACGTCCATGGCACGGCCAATGGCTACGGGAACTACGGCTGTCGATGCGACCGGTGCCGGGCGGCTTGGACGGAGAACGAACGACTGCTGCGCCACAGGCGCCAGTCGGGCGAATAGGGGCTAATGGAGGTGTCCGACGATGCCCGTTCCACTACCACGTGCGCATCAGATCACCCTAGGATCGGAGCATGAACGCAAACACCCCCGAGGAGCGAGCGAGGAAGCGCGCCAACGATTTCGTCGGACTGATGTGGCACATCGCGTCGTACGTCATCGTCGTTCCGTTCATGTTCCTCCTGGATTGGTACTTGGAGGACGGGATTCAGTGGGCCTTCTGGGTCGCCATTCCATGGGCCGTGGGGCTTCTCTTCCACGTTATCGCCTACTTCATCGACGAACGGCTCACGGACCGCGCCTATGAGCGCTTCCTCGCGCAGGAAAAGGCGAAACTGAAGGACAAGAAAGCCTAGTCTCCGCCCGGTTCGCTTCTCAGATGTTGGTGCGGATGAGTCGGCCGATACGCCGGGTTCTGTGACCACGCCTTGCGGCGCGGCCGGCGGCCATCCATCTACGACGTACGTTGCCGCACGCCTCTAGCGGCCTACCCGGATGCTCGGGCGGGCAGCCCTCACACGCATCCTGTCTGGCCTTGCTCCGGGTGGGGTTTACCTAGCCGCCCCCGTCACCGGAAGCGCTGGTGAGCTCTTACCTCACCGTTTCACCCTTACCGCCCCGGTTGCCCGGGGAGGCGGTTTGCTTTCTGTTGCACTTGCCCGTGGGTCGCCCCAGGTGGTCGTTAGCCACCACCCTGCCCTGCGGAGCCCGGACGTTCCTCGGCGCGGTTACCCGCGACGCGACCGCCTGGCCGACTCATCCGCCCTCTTAGGGTACGCGGCACGAGGCGCCCGATCCACTCCGAAGCCCCCGCGGCCCGCGTCGTCGCCTCCGGCCGGGGCGTCCACAGCGCCGCATGCTCCCGCTCCTCCTCCCGGAGGGCCTTCTCCAGGACGGTGAGTTGGGCCTTGGTGCAGGGCAGGTCGAAGGCGAAACGCACCGCCCGGGCCACATCGCCCCGGTAGTCGTGGCCCGTGGACCCGAACTCGCCCGGAGCCACCGCCCCGGCGTTCTTCGCATCGACCGCCGCTTGGAGGAACGTCGTCGGGCTCGACCAACTCGCCTCCGGTGGGATGGCCGGGGATCGCTCGTCACCCAGCCACCAGGGGTGCTCGACAAGGAGTGAGGGGCTGAACAGCGTGACGGCGTCGTCGTCGTGGGAGAGCAGGACGTATCGGGCCGGGGACGTGTTGGGGTCGACAAGGGAGAGTTCGGCTGCGCTGGCCACCCGCAGGATCTCCCCCGGCCGGATATCGGGGTTTTTCGGGTCCCGTGCCTCAAGGGACCAGCGGCTCGTGTGGGGCGTCCCCAGCCAGAGCGCCCGCTCGATGCCGAGGTCGTGCAGTCCCATCGTTCCCGTGTGGAGGAAGGGGTCCTGGCTGGTGTGGGCGCCGAGGCTTTCGCCGAAAATCACGACCCGCGGACGTCGGGCGGGTTCGCGGTCGTTGAGCACCTTCGCCAGTGCGGTCCACATGGCCCAGTTCTGCTCCCGGCCCGCGGCCACCCGATCGAGGGACAGCCACGATGGACGTGAGGCATACTGCAGGGCGACGGAAGCGCAGTCCCCCCGGCTCAGGTACTCCCATGCCGCGCTCGCGGAATAGTTGATGAAGCCGCTTCCCGTCGGCGAACACAGGACGAGCAGCGATCGGTCGAGGGCCCCGGTCCGGTCGATCTCCTTGAGCGCCAGTCGGACGCGTTCCTCGATGGTCGGGGCCGAGGTCAGGCCGACGTATACCCGGATTGGCTCGATCGCGGGCTCGCCCATGACGGACGCGATCCTCTCGGCCGAGGTTGCGGTGACGAGGTGGCGTCGCGCCTCACGCGTGAGGGGGCCCCATGCGACCAGGCTCCCGGTTCCGCCGCTGACGAGCGGCGACTCCGGTGACCGCCAGAGGGCCGGGTCGGGGGTCGACATCGCGGTTTCGGCTCGATGGAAGTACATGACCCCGACGCGGTGGATGGCGGCCCCAATGATTCCGAGGGAGACGAGGTGGCCAGCCAGGGCGCTCCGAGTCTTCCCCCCACCTGCCCGAGAGACACCGGCCCCGATGCCTCGGGCGAATTCCCGTTCGACCGCTGCGAGGCCCGCCGCCCCCATCGCCGCCGCACCCCCGATCGCGATGGATTTCACCAGGGGCGGCTGGTTGGCCCGACGCGGGGGAGCCCCGCTCTCCTTCAGCGACTTCGAGCGGAGGTGCTGGACGGTCCCCGACACACCCGCTCCGACGGCGATGACGGTCGGAGCGCTCCGCGCCACCGCACGCACCGGGCGGTTTCGGCTCGGAAGCTTGTCCAGCGATGCCGCCACCAGCCCCGCCGCCGATGCCGTCACCACGCGGTGGGCGACCGCCCGGGCCAGGCCCCGACCGACCGACTCCCTCTTCCTGTATGGCAGCGCGGCATATACGGCCGACGAGACTCCGAGCGCCGTCAGGTTGACGGCGAGCGTCATCCGGGTCGTGCTGGCGGGGTCCGTCCTGGCCCCGGAACTCCTGAGGAGGGCGCGAGCGATACCCCGGGAAGCCTCATGGGCTACGGCCGCGAACGAGTAGGTCATCGCCGCCGTCAGCCCGGTGATCAGGCCCTGGTCGACGGCGGATCGCGGCTGCACCAGCGGGACGAGGGAGCGCGGCACCGAAGCGGATGCGGCGACGACACCCGCACGCTGGCTCGTCGACATCCGTTTCCGCCAGCGACGCCGCATCTCCGAATCGTATCGAAGAGGAGCCACCTGCACCTATCCCGCCATCCGTACCGCTCGACAGGAAGGTGCTACCGGAGCTTCGTCAGGGTCTCCATTTCGAGGTCGTAGACGTACCAGTACATCGGGCCGTCGTCGCCGTCGCCGCCGAGGTTCGTCGCATCGGTCATGAAGACCGCATAGCGCGAGCCATACAGTCCCTCGAGCCTCGAGAAGCCGTTGGCCTCCACGCCCCCCGGCCCGACGTTGATCCGCTCGATCGCCCCCGTCGCGAGGTCGGCGTAGAAGATGTCGTAGTCGCCGTTCGTGTCGCCCGGGACGAGGTCGCTCGCATACGACTGGAACACCACCCCGCTGCCGTCACCGAGAATCCTCGGATTCGTCGAGTCGTTGTTGCCCGGCCCCCCGGCGGCATTCTTGCTGACCAGTAGGGTCTCGCCCGTGACGCGGTCGCGCACATAGATGTTGGGGAACGCATTCGTGTCGTCGGCGACGAAGTTCGACGCCTCCGAGTCGAAGGCGATCCATCGGCCGTCCAGGGAGATGCTCGGGTTGGCCGAGAGGAAGTCCCCCGGAGTCCCGTCGGACGCGACGCTAATCTGTTCGACGATGCCCGTGTCGGTGTCCAGGACGTACACACCCCCGAGATAATTGTCGTCCCCGAACTCGCCCTGGGCGCTCGACGCATAGGCGACGTAGCGTCCCCCGGCCGAGACGGCCGACCCGTACGCGTACCCCGCCACGCTGTCGGGGTCGATGCTCACGCGGAGGATCTCCCCGGAGAGGACCGAGTACAGGTACACCTGGGGCGTGTCCATCACCCCGGGGACCAGCCCCGTCGCATAGGAGGTGAAGGCCACGTAGGCGCCGTCCGCGGAGATCCGGGGCCTGTCGGAGCCCTCGTTCCACGACGTGACGGGACCGTCGCTCACCTGGATCACGGCGCCACTGGAGAGGTTCTTGAGGAAGATGTCCGTGACCCCGTTCGTATCCCCGGAAACCACATCCGACGCGTACGACGTGAACGCCACCTGGACGCCATCCCACGACACGTCCCCGTCGACCGTCAGCATGTAGCCCGGAGCGCCACCGGGCGTGTAGTCGACCTGGACGACCCCATTGCCGTCGAAGTCATACAGGTACAGCCCCGTGGGGCCGAGCTTGAGGAGGGCAACCTGGGCGGGCGCGCCGAGGGCGGCGGCGGCCGGGTCGGGGACGAAGGCCCCCGGAGTGGCCGACGGCGATACGGACGGACCGGGGCTCGCGCTGGAGTCGGGCGACGGCGTCGCGCTCGGCTCCCCGCCTCCGGTGCATCCGGCCAGGGCCAGAACCGCGACGGAGACAACGGCCAAACCTGAACGGAATCGGATCATGATGCGTCCCCTTTGGTTGATTCGGTGTCGTCGATGGGCTCCCCGAATCCCGGGGGGCCCTCCGGTTCGACGATGACAAACGTGACCCCCCTGCCTTTGAGCAGGCCATTCGCCTGAGCGACGAAGTCCTCGACGGCAATCCCATGGAGCGGGATCCTCTTGATCGTTCCCTCCGCGTATAGGGTGACCCTGGGCTCGGCCCTGCTCATGAACTGAGGGTGCTCTGGAGTGACCGAGACCGTCTTCCCGATCGCGTACTCCTGGGGAATCTTCAGGAGCCGCTCCTGGAGCGACCGCGGCCGCTCGATCGAACCCGTCGGCATGCAGCGAAGCACCACCCGACGGTTCGCGGAGATGTTGCCGATCGCGAAGAACCACAGGATCAGCGCGACCGCGGCGACGGCGAACACCGGGATCCGGAGGACGAGCCAGTCGATCGTCCCGGTCCACGGCGTCCCCGGCACACCCGAAAGCCACAGGCCCACGGCGGGTACGACCGCCCGGCCCAGGATGCGGGCGCTGGTGGCCTTCCACGGCTCTCGCAACAGCACCACGGGCAGTTTCCATGCGGTTGACATTCCGCCTCCTCCTTCTGATCGACACCCGACTAGGAACTAGTCTCCCCCAAACAGAGCAAATGGCGCTCGGCAATTTCGCCCTTCGGGTCCACTCGGAGCTCGAGGATGGTGACGGACGCCGGTCGGGGCCAGATCGAGCCCCACATCCTCGGGTCCATCTCCATGGACAGGCCGACGATGGCCTTGATCGCGACGGCGTGCGACGCCAGGGCATAGGCCCGACGCGCGTCGTCCCCGGCGGCGCACCTCGCGACGTGCTCCCGCGCGAGTTCGCGGACCAGGCCGTCGACCCGTTCCCCGACCTCGGGGATGGACTCCCCCCCGGGGGCGGGTATCTCCCCGAATCGCCATTGGTGGATCTCGTCGCCATACTGCTCGGCGATCTCGTGGCCCGTCCTGCCCTCCCACAGCCCGAAGTGGGCCTCCCGCAGTCGGACGTCCGTCTCGACGTCGACCCCGAGCCTCATCCCGATGGCCCTCCCCGTCTCCTGGGTGCGTACCATGGGGGAGGCCAAGACGCGCGAGATCGTCGGGACGTTCCGCCACCGGTCGCGTCCCATCCGGTAGAGGGCGTCGGCGGCGGCATTGGCCTGGGCCCGGCCTTCGGCATTCAGTTTGGGCCCGGGTTTGGACGAACCGGACAGGCAGTGGGTGAGGGTCATGTCGGTGACGCCGTGGCGGACGAAGACCAGGGTCAGCGGACTGATGACGCCGGGGGGAGCCGTGTGGAAGAGGGAGCCGCCGCCGCGGACGGACGCCTCCTGGGGGGCCTCCTCCGTGCCGAGATCCGAGATGTCGGGTTCGGGTATGGCATCCGGCCCCAGGCTAGAAGAGGGCATGATCACCCCGTCCCATCCCGTCGGCCTCGCCCGCATCGGCCCCTAGGCCCCTCCGGATCGATGCCTTCTCGGTGTCCATCGCCTCGTTGGCCAAGGCGTCGGCTCGGGCGTTCTCGGCCCTGGGCGCCCAGGCGAAGGTCACCTGCATGTCCCGGGCGATCCTCCGGGCCTCGGCGTGAAGGGCTTTCATGTCCGGATGCTTGACCTTCCACTCCCCCTTCATCTGGTTGACGAGCAGACGGGAGTCCAGCCGGACGTCGACGAGTGCCCCGGGATCGATGTCCCTCGCCGCCTGCAATCCGGCGATGAGCCCCCAGTATTCGGCGACGTTGTTCGTCGCGACCCCGAGGAAACCGGCCCGCTCGGCCAGGACCTCACCCGTCGCCCCTTCGGCCACCAGGGCTCCGTAGCCGGCCGGGCCGGGATTGCCTCGCGAACCTCCGTCGGCCTCGACGATCAGAACTCGCACTACGTCTCCCTGATGAGGATGCGGCCGCATTCTTCGCATCGGAGGACGGTGTCGTCGGGCATGGTGGCGATGGAGGCCAGGGTGCCGTTGTCGATCTTGACGTGGCACCCGCTGCACTGCCCCGCCAGGAGGGCGGCGGCCCCGACCCCCTCATGGGAGGCCCGCAGCTTCTCGTAGAGATCCAGGAGCCCCTGGTCGAACCCCTCCAGGAGCGGGGCGCGCTCGGAGGCGAGTCGCGCCAGTTCTCCGTCGATCTCCGCGAAGGCCGCGTCCCGCTCGGCTGCGAGCACCTCGAGTCGGGTGTGGATCTCGTCGATCTCGGCCTTGACCTCCGCGAGCGCCGCCTCGGCGGCCTCGAGCCGCTCCATGGCGTCGAGTTCGACATCCTCGAGGTCGGACCGCCGCTTGGCGAGCGCTTCGATCTCGCTCTGGAGGGCCTGGAGGTCTTTCGGCGTTCCCTGCCCCGATTGGAGGCGCGCCGCGTCCCTGTCTGAGCGGTCCCGGATGGATTGCACGTCGTCCTCGGCCTTCGTGACCTCGCGGCGGAGGTCGGACACTTCCGTCGTCCTGGCCACCAGGTCGTCGTGGAGCGCCTTCTCCCGCTCTTCGAGCTCCGCTATAGAGGCGAGGGCCGGGAGGCTTGTCCGCCGATGGGTCGCCTGCAGCGCCTCGGAGTCGAGGGCCTGGATGTCCAGGAGCCTCTGTTGGTCAGAGGCGGGGGCGGTGGGCATGGTGCTCCTTCAGTTGTCTATTCCGCCGAACCGCGCGGTCCAGGGGTCGGTTCGGATGGTGCTGACGATGGTCTCGACTCCGGCGGCGGCGGCCAGTTCCTCTGCGGCGGTCCGGAGCCATACCCATTCCGAGGCGAAGTGGCTGAGGTCGACGAGCGCGGGGCGGCCGTCTCCGAGCAGGGCGTGTTCCCTGGCCTCGGAGGCCGGGTGGTGCCTGAGGTCGGCGGTGACGTACACGTCCGCACCGGAGGCCCGGACGGCGTCGAAGAATTTGTCCCCCGAGCCCGCGAGCACGGCTACCTTCTGGATCTGGAGGGCGAGGTCGCCGGCCACTCGGACCCCCTGGACGGTTGCGGGGATGGCGTCGGAGACGGCCTGGGCGAAGTCCCCGAGCGGGAGGGCCTTGGGAAGCCGCCCGACCCGTCCGATTCCGAGCGTCGGCTCCTCCGGATGCGGGATCAGGGGTGTCGACTCTTGGAGCCCGACCGCGACGGCGAGGGCTTCCGCCACTCCGCCTAGGACGGCGTCGGCGTTCGTGTGGGCGGTGTAGAGGGCGACGCTCGCTCCGATGAGGCGATGGACCACCGCCCCCTTGGTGGTGTCGGCCGCGACGGAGTGCACGCCTCGGAGGAGCAGGGGGTGGATGGACACGACCATCTGGGCGCCCATGGAGATCGCCTCGTCGGCTACGGCCATGACGGGATCGACGGCGAAGAGGATGCGGGTGACGTCCGCCTTCGGGTCGCCGACGGAGAGGCCGACGCGGTCCCAGTCCTCGGCGAGATGGGGCGGGTAGCGGCGGTCGAGGATGTCGACGATTTCCCGCACGGTGGCCATGGGCCCAGGCTACCCGGTTCGGCCTGCCGACGCGGCGGTCGCCCTAGAGTGAGAGACGTGAACCCGAGTCGTGGATTGTCGGTGGTGGTGCTCCTCGCCTCGCTGTCGCTCACCGCGTGCGGGACTCCCGCGGTCGATTGCGGTTCGATCGTCACCGAGCCGACGGGCGTCACGACGACGGGCGATCTCCCCTACTATCCCCGTGAGGCTGTCGACTACTTCACCGAGATCGCCTTCGGGGCGGAATTCGGCTCGAGCCCCGGCGAGATCCACCGATGGATGGAGGATGTCACGATCGCCGTCCATGGCGACCCCTCCGCGATCGACAAGGCCACCCTGTGCCAGGTGATCTCCGAGATCAACGCCCTCTCTCAGACGGTCGAGGTCTCGATCGTCGGGTCCGGCCAGAACGTCGACCTCTACTTCGTTCCCGAGTCTCGTTTCCCGAGCATCGAACCCAACTACCGGCCGGGCAATGTGGGATTCTTCTGGACCTGGTGGGACGAGACCGGAACCCTCACGAAGGCGCGGATCCTCGTATCGACCTCCGATGACATCAATCAGAAGCAACGGAACCACATCATCCGGGAAGAGGTCACCCAAGCCCTCGGCCTGATGAACGACTCCTACACCCATGAGGACAGCATCTTCTATCAGCCATGGAGCGAGGTTCAGAAATATTCGGACCTGGACAAGATGGTGATCGAGATCCTGTACCTGCCGGAGATCGCACCGGGGATGACGGTCGAGGAGGCCCGCGAGGTCATCCCCTACCGGTGACGACGGCGACGCCAGCCTAGGGCTAGGCCGCGGGAGGACCGCCGTACGCGAGGGGAAGCGCGACACCGGCGGGGTCGCGGAGCAGGGGGGTGAACGCGAGTTCGGCGGAGCCCAGAAGCGGAAGCGGGGTCCGAAGGGTCGCGCGTTCGATCCGGACGTTCTCCGCCAGCGGGGCGAAGGACGATTCGTAGACCTTCCGTCTCACGAGGTCCGGGAAGGCCGCTTCGAGGGATCCGAGGAACCCGCCGAGGAGCACCACCTCGGGGTTGAACACCGAGATGAAGTTGGCGATGGCCTCGGCGAGGACGTTGATCTGCCTTTCCGCCTCGAGGAGGAGTCCCCGGTCCGTCGTGGTCGTGAGCACGGAGTCGAGGTCGTAGAGGTCCACCGGGTCCCCCGACATCGCCTCGCGCAGCCGAAGGAAGTTGACCTCGGTCTCGAGGCATCCCAGGCGCCCGCAGTGGCAGCGGAGCGATCCCTCGCTCACGACCGTGTGGCCGAGTTCCGCGGCGTAGCCATCCTCGCCGACCAGGGGGACCCCGGCCACCATCACCCCACCGCCGATGCCCACGAGGAACCCGTTGAGGTAGACGAGGTTGCTCACTCCCCTTCCCGCCCCGTACAGCGACTCGGAGATCATCGCGACGCTCGCGTCGTTCCCCGCGAACGTCGGGAGGCCGAGGGCCCTCGACACGTGTTCGGCGAAGGGCTCGCTGGTCCAGTCCAGGTAGGGGGCCCTCCTCACCAGGCCGTCCCGATTGCGGACGAGCCCGGGGATGGCAAGGCCGACTCCGATGACGCGATAGTCCCTTTCCAGCTCCTCCCCCATGCCCTTGACGAGGTCGACGGTGACGTCGATGGCCTCACGTGGGGAGGGTTTGCGGTCCAAGGCGTGTCGCACCCGCTTGTGGACCACGCCGCCCAGTCCGACCAGGCCTAGGGTGAGCGCTTCGACGTCGGGGTTGACGACGAGGGCGGAGACCTTGGAATTCGGATGCACGATCGGGCTCGGTCGGCCCCGCTGGGCCTGCTCCTCCGGCGGAGTCTCGTACGCGAGGCCCAACTCCACGAGTTCGGTGACGAGGGCGCCGACGGTCGATCGGTTGAGTTGGGTGCGGCGAGTGACTTCCGACCGCGACATGGGGTCGTGGTGATGAATCGTCGTCAACACGGTCGAGAGGTTGTGCCGCCGTGTTCCGTCGTTGCCGCTCCCGATCCCGGCCCTCAAAGACCGCGAAGCCCGCGATGCACTCACCGGAAACCGGCCTCTCTTCGATTGGGCACGGGTACTAGATTAGCTATCTATCGCCGGCCCTGCGACGGTTCGTGACGTCGAAGGCGACGGCCAAGAGAAGCACCAGTCCCTTGATGACCTGCTGCCACGCCGAATCGACTCCCATGATCGAGAGCCCCTGGTTGAGCACGCCCATGATGAGCGCCCCGGTGACTGTACCGGAGATCCTCCCGACACCGCCCTGGACCGCTGCTCCGCCGATGAAGACGGCCGCGATGGCATCGAGCTCGTAGAAGGTCCCCGCGCTCGAGACCGCGCCCGCCGCCCGCGCCGTCGAGACGATCCCCGCGAGCGCCGCGAGCACGCCGATGTTGACGAAGATGTAGAAGTCGACCTTCTTCGTCTTGACGCCCGACATGACGGCGGCGAAGCGGTTGCCACCCATGGCGTAGATGTGGCGGCCGAAGACGGTCCGGTTGAGGACGAAGGTGTAGGCGACCACGAGGACCGAGAGCACGATGAGGATGTAGGGCGTGCCCCGGTAACCCGAGAGGAGGTAGGCGAAGTAGAAGATGATGGCACCGATGGCGGCGTTCTTGAAGATGAAGAGGGCGAGGGGCGTCCGTGGAAGCCCCCGTGCCTTGAGTTTGCCTCGGGCGCGCATCTGAGCGACGACCATTCCCGCGATCGCGATCAGACCGATCAGGATGGTGAGGACGTCTCGTCCGTCGGCGAAATGCCCCAACCATGCCGGCATCCACCGCGCTCCGACCGCGACGAATCCCTCGGGAAGCCCCCCGATCGTGCCACCGGTCAGGAAGATGATGGCGAGCCCACGGAAGAGGAGCATGCCCGCCAGCGTGACGATGAACGCCGGTATCCCGACGTAGGCCACCCAGAAGCCTTGCCATATTCCCACGAGCGCACCCGCGAGCAGCGCGATCACGATCGCCAGGGGCCACGGCATTCCCCAGTCCTTGATCGCCAAAGCAACGATGGCTCCGATCATGGCGACCAGGGACCCGACCGAAAGGTCGATGTGCCCAGCGATGATGACCATGACCATGCCGACCGCGAGGATGACGACATACGCGTTCTGCATGATGAGGTTGTTGACGTTGCCCGAGTAGAGCAACTTTCCGTGGGTCATGAATTGGAAGAACATCACGATAACGACGAGGGCACCAAGGAGCCCATAGTCTCGAACATTGACGCCTCCACCGCGCACGCGGCCCAGGACATTTGCTTTCTTGACCATCTCAGCCACGGCCTACTTCCCTCCTAGTGTCATCAGTTCCATCAGGTTTTCCTGAGTGGCGTCCTTGCGATCTCGCTGGCCCGTGATCCGGCCCTCCGAGATGGTGTATATGCGGTCGCAGATTCCGAGGAGCTCCGAGAGTTCAGACGAGATGACGACCATCGCCTTTCCCTCTCCTGCAAGTTCGTTGATGAGCCCGTAGATCTCGTACTTGGCACCGACGTCCACACCGCGCGTCGGCTCGTCGAGCAGGAGGACGTCGGGAAGGGTGTGGAGCCACTTCGCGAGGAGCACCTTCTGTTGGTTCCCTCCCGAAAGCTTGCCGACGAGTTTGACCACGGTGTCGGTCTTGATGTTGAGGGCGGTGCGGAGCCTCTCCGCCTCCGCCGCCTCATCGTGGAGGTCGATGACCCCCCACTTCGAGAGGCTGCTGAGCCCCGCCCCGGAGATGTTCGCCGCGACCGTTCCGATGAGGTTGAGGCCGAAGCGCTTGCGGTCCTCCGTGATGTAGGCGATCCCGTTGTCGATAGCGTCGTTGACGGTCCGGGTCGAGACCTCGTCGCCGTTCTTGAAGACCCTGCCGGAGATCTTCGTCCCATAGCGGCGTCCGAAGAGGCTCATCGCGAGTTCGGTTCGCCCGGCCCCCATGAGCCCCGCCATGCCGACGATCTCGCCAGCCCGGACGGTGAAGGAAGCGTCGTCGACGACCTTCCGCTGGGTGTCGACGGGGTGATAGACGTTCCAGTTCTCGACCCGGAGGACTTCGTCGCCGATCTTCGGGGTCCGCGGCGGGTAGAGGTTGTCGAGCGACCGCCCCACCATCGAGCGGATCATCCGCGACTCGGAATTGTCCTTGTCCTTCATGCTGAAGGTCTCGACGGTCTTGCCGTCGCGAAGCACAGTGATGGTGTCCGAGATCGCGCGGATCTCGGCCAGTTTGTGGGAGATGATGATGCAGGTGATCCCGTGGTCTCGGAGTCCGCTGATGAGGCCGAGGAGGTGGGCGGAGTCTTCGTCGTTGAGGGCTGCGGTGGGCTCATCCAGGATGAGTAGCTTGACCTCCTTGGAGAACGCCTTCGCGATTTCGACGAGCTGCTGCTTCCCCACCCCGAGTTGGATGATCGGCGTCGTCGGCGCCTCCATCAAGCCGACGCGCTCTAGCAGAACCCTCGCGTCTTCATTGGTCTCGTTCCAGTCGATGATGCCGTGACTCGCGCGCTCGTTGCCCAGGAAGATGTTCTCCGCGATGGACAGGTGGGGGCTGAGGGCGAGCTCCTGGTGGATGATGACGATCCCGTCTCTCTCGGAGTCGTTGATCGACCGATAGTCCGCCGTCTTGCCATCGAACTCGATCGTGCCCTCGAACGAACCGTGGGGCCACACCCCGGAGAGCACGTTCATGAGCGTTGACTTGCCCGCGCCGTTCTCCCCTACGATTCCATGGACCTGACCGCGATTCACCGAAAGGCTGACATCGGTCAGGGCGTTGACGCCTCCGAAGCTTTTGGTGATGTCGGTCATCCGCAAGATGACGTCGTTGTCCTTCAACTCCCACTCTCCCTGAGACTTAGGGGTGCGGTGGCCGGGTGGGTTGCACCCGGCCACCGCACCTGTGCCTACGAATCTACAAGCCCACGTCGGCCGGCTTGAGGAACCCGGAGTCGATGAGCTTCGACTGAACCTGGTCCTTCACGACGACCTCGGGGGTAATGAGGAAGGAGGGGACAACCTTCACTCCATTGTCGTAGGTGGTGGTGTCGTTCACTTCAACTTCCTCACCGGCGATGATCGACTGGATCATGGTGTGGACGCGAGCACCGAGGGTGCGGGTGTCCTTCCAGACCGTCATCGACTGCATGTCGGCAAGGATGTTAATCACGCTCGCCTTGTCGCCATCCTGACCCGTAACGATGGGCCAGTCGACGCCGGGCGTGTATCCGTTTCCGGCCAGAGCGGCCGAGATGCCCTGAGCGAGCGAGTCGTTCGGGGAGAGGACCACGTCGACCTTGTCATCGGTGTAGAACGAGCTCAGACGGTTTTCCATCTCAGCCTGTGCGGTAGCCGTCTTCCATTCAAGGATGCCGATGGACGCCCACTCGTCGTTGCTCGCAGGCGACTTGCCCGACTGCACAACAAGCTGTCCGCTCTGGACGTAGGGAAGAAGAACATCCCACGCACCAGCGAAGAAGTACCGAGCGTTGTTGTCATCGGGGCTACCGGCGAAGGGTTCAAGGTTGAACGGTCCCGCATCATTGGCGAGGTCGAGCTGCTCTTCGATGAACTCGCCCTGGAGCGTGCCCACCGAGTAGTTGTCGAACGTGGCGTAGTAGTCGACGTTCGGCGACCCGTTGATGAGCCGGTCGTACGCGATGACCACGACACCTTCGGCGGCAGCATCCTCAAGAACCGGACCCAGCAGGGTGCCGTCGATCGAGGCGATCACGAGGATCTTCGCGCCGTTGGCGATCATGTTCTGGAGTTGGGAGATCTGCTGGTCAGTCTTGTTGTCGGCGTACTGGAGGTCGACGGTGCACCCGTCGGCCTCGAGAAGGGCCTGAAGGCCCTCGCCGTCGTTGATCCACCGCTCGAGACTGCGCGTGGGCATCGCAATGCCGACGTTGCACTCCGTTCCGGTGGAATCGCTGTTGTCTGGTTCTGCCGCCGTGGAACACGACGACAGCAAGAGCGCGGCGCCACTGACGGCAACGAGCCCGAGAACACTCTTTCTTGCTGACATGTGTTGTGCGTTCCCTTCCTCATCATTTTCTTCTGGCTGGACATCGGTGTCCGCACCCACCGCCTGAGCCGAAACCACTGGGGAGCACCTTCGAGTCACGCGACGCCACGAGTGCTTGCGGTGCGGCCTGGAGGGGCGGAGGATGTCCTGCCGCTTCCTTCAGGTCCGCCCTACTTTTGTGGACGGATCGAACATATACTAAGTCCTGAGCCCCGGCAAGTGTCTCGTGGAATCCCGTGATTTGCCGTGCCCGATTCGTCCCTTTACGATGTTTTTAGACGCGGAAATGAGGCCGAATCGAGACCATCTTGGCGGCCCTCAAGCCGGAGTCCACGCATCGATCCGAGGTCCGGAAGGGCCATATGTTGTAACACACAACCTTGAAGCGGGCTCCTGGCTGGCATGGGGACTGCTCCTGCCCCCAGGGCCGGCACGCGGGGAGGATTTCGCCTTCGGCCCGTCGACGATCGGATGGGGCACTCGGGTCCCGTGGGGGTGGCATCCTGGGTGATGGGGGTAGACGGAACGGGCCGGAATGCGACCCGGACACACACGTCCTTGGACTCCGGTCAAATGGTGGGCCCGACCGGATTCGAACCGATGACACCTGCGGTGTAAACGCAGTGCTCTAACCAACTGAGCTACGGGCCCGCCCCCATTGTTCCATCCCCGTGCGTTAGGCTCGTGCCAAGCATTCATATAAAGGAGACAACATGGCAAACAAGCCGACAAAGAAGGTTGTTCGGGTCGAACGCAAGGAGTCGAAGCCTCCGAGCGAGCCGACCTGGAAGCCCACAGCCGAAGCCAAGGGCAAGGCCACCCGGCTCCGCCTTATTGCGATGCTGCTGTGGTTGGTGGCCATCGCGGGCGAAGCCGCGACCATCATCTGGGTGCTCAACCCCGAGGACACCGTAGACGAGGCCGGCGCCACCGTCGCTGGCGAGGTCAACATGGTCCTGCTCATCGCGGCGATCGTCGTCATCGGCATCCTCGCGATCATCGGCTCGGTGCTGTGGAAGAAGGCCAACAGGGCCGACCCGGCCAAGCGCTCCGAACCCATCCGCTTCTGGATCCAGAACCAGCTCGGGCTCATCATCTCGATCATCGCGTTCCTGCCGTTGATCGTCCTGATCTTCCTGAACAAGGACATGGACAGCAAGCAGAAGGGGATCGCCGGCAGCATCGCCATCGTGGTCGCGCTCGTCGCCGCCTACTTCGGCATGTCGTTCGACTCCCCGTCCGTAGAGCAGTACACCGCAGAGACTCAGCGGGTCATCGAACTCACGGGTGAGGACCTCGTCGTCTGGACGACGTTCGGCGACTACTACCACCTGTGCGAGGACGTTCCGGCCGTCAACCTCGAGTCGTCCGACCCGCAGATCTTCAAGGGCACGGTGGGTGACGCACACGCCTACGGGAAGAAGGGCATCACCCTGGAGCTCCCGGAGGAGCTTGCGGCGTGCGGGCTTCCGATCCCCGAGAACGTCGACGAAATCGTCGAAGAGATCCGCCAGGAGCGCGAATAGCATCTACTTCGACGGAAAGCATTGAGGAGGCCGCCCAACCGGGCGGCCTCCTCTGGCGTCTGGGCGCAACGAACCACCACCCACTAGTAGGCCAGACCGGATTCGAACCGGTGGCTTCTGCGGTATAAACGCAGTGCTCTTCCTGACTGAGCTACAGGCCCCAGCTACAACTCGTGGATCGCCGCCATGTATTCGTCGATGTCCCGGGGGTCGTCGGGCGCATGGACGACCGCCCACTTCACCACCCCGTCGGCGGCGATGAGGAAAGAGGCACGAACGGAGATGCCGCGCCTCGGATTGAAGATCCCATACCAGCGGGCGACCTCCCCATGCGGCCAGAAGTCGGAGAGGAGGTCCCCCTGGTAATGGTGGATCTCGCCCCACAACTTGAGCGCGGGAAGGGATTCGCACGAGACGACGAGGATGTGGACGTTCCGCGCCTTCTTCAACTCCCCCGAGTCGCGGATCTCGCACAGTTCCTTGGTGCAGTCCTCCGAGGTCGCCCAGGGGGCGAAGACGAGGAGGACCGGCGTGCCCCGGAGATCGGTGAGGGTGATCGGCTTTCCCTGGGTGTTCGTGAGGGTGAAGTCCGGTGCGAGGCGACCGACCAGGGGATGGGTCACTTCTGGCGACCCTTCTCGACCAGTTGAGTCGCCTTCCACACGGGGGAGATGACGAAGGTCGAGGTGGCATGCAGCCCGGAGAGCGACGCTGCCTCCTCAATGTCCCGCTGCTCCACCTGGTTGGGGAGCCCGGCCTTCGGGGTGAGGAGCCAGATGGGGGCCCCGTCGTCCAGGAGGGTCTGGACGTCGAGCAAGACGTCGGCCAGGTCGTCGTCCCCGTTCCGATACCAGACCAGGGCGGCGTCCGTGACGTCGCCATAGCCGTCGTCAACGAGGGCCTGCCCCGTCACCCGTGCGATCGCGTTCCTCAACGCCTCATCGGCGTCAGCGTCGTAAAGAAACTCTTGGACGACCATGCCTTTTACGAGGCCCAGCCGTGCCACACCCGCCTCGACGGCGTCCACCTCCGACTGCGCCACGGTGGCGATGCCCCTTTCTCGCTTCTCCGCACGCTTTGCGGCTAGGTGTCCAGCCTAGAGCCCAAGCGCCGATACCCGCAATCGCTCCGGCAATCCTGGGGCACCCGGGCAGCCCTGGGGAATAGCCCGACGTGACATTCCCGTTGCATATGGCAAGAATGGCAGGGACAACGGCGCACCCGCCGGGCAGACTCGATCGGCGCCACCACCCCCGGCGCCGACAGGGAGGAACCAGAGTGACCACCGTCGATGGCTCCGACAAGGATCCGGAAGAGACCGCCGAATGGCTCGAATCGCTGGACGGGCTGGTCGCGTCCGATGGCCCCTCCCGGGGCGAGTTCATCGTGACCTCCCTCGTGGAGCACGCGGCGAACAAACGCCTCTCCGTCCCCCTCAGCCTCAACACCCCGTACGTCAACACGATCCAGCTCGACGCCGAGCCGGAGTACCCGGGCAACGAGGAGTACGAGAAGCGGTACCAGGGCTGGATCCGCTGGAACGCCGCGGCGATGGTGACCCGCGCCCAGGCGGACAGCGCCGGCATCGGCGGCCACATCTCGTCGTACGCTTCTGTCGCGAGCCTCTACGAGGTGGGACTCAACCACTTCTTCCGCGGCAAGGACCACCCGGGCGGCGGCGACCAGGTCTTCTTCCAGGGCCACGCCTCCCCCGGCGTCTACGCCCGCGCCTATTTGGAGGGCCGCCTCACGGACACCGACCTCGACTCCTTCCGCCAGGAGAAGTCCGGACCCGGCCGGGGCCTCCCGTCGTACCCCCACCCACGCCTCCTGCCCGACCTGTGGGAATTCCCGACGGTCTCCATGGGGCTCGGGCCTGCCGCGGCCATCTACCAGGCGTGGACGAACCGCTACATGCACCTGAGGGGCCTCAAGGACACCAGCCAGCAGCACGTGTGGGCGTTCCTTGGGGACGGCGAGATGGACGAGCCGGAGAGCCGGGGCATGCTCCAGCTCGCGGCGGACCAGGGCCTCGACAACCTGACATTCGTCATCAACTGCAACCTCCAGCGGCTCGACGGGCCCGTCCGGGGCAACGGCAAGATCATCCAGGAGCTGGAGGCGTACTTCCGGGGTGGCGGCTGGAACGTCCTCAAAGTGATCTGGGGCCGGGGCTGGGACCAGCTCTTCGCCGACGACTCCTCCGGCGCCCTCCTCAACCTCATGAACACGCTCCCCGACGGGGACTTCCAGACCTTCCGGGCGGAGTCGGGGGCGTTCATCCGGGACCAGTTCTTCGGGGGCGACCCGCGGGCGAAGCAGTTGGTCGCACACATGTCGGACGAGCAGATCTGGGCGCTCGAGCGCGGAGGGCACGACCTCAGGAAGCTGTATGCCGCGTATGCCCGCGCCACCTCGATGACCAACGGCAAGCCCACCGTCATCCTCGCCAAGACGATCAAGGGCTACGGGCTCGGCCAAAACTTCGCGTCCCGGAACGCCACCCACCAGATGAAGAAGCTCGTCGGCGCGGACCTCAAGACCATGCGGGATACGTTCGACATCCCGCTGACCGACGAGGACCTCGAGCGCGAGCCGTACCGTCCGCCGTACTACCACCCCGGACCGGACAGCCCGGAGCTCCAGTACATGCTCGACCGTCGTCGCGCCCTCGGCGGCTTCGTCCCCGAGCGTCGGGACCGCAAGACCCCCGTCGCCCTCCCCGCCCCGACGGTGTATGACGAGCTCGCGCAGGGCTCCGGCTCGCAGAAGGTCGCGACGACGATGGCGTTCGTGCGGCTGTTGAAGGACCTCGTCAAGGACCCGGAGTTTGGGCACCGGATCGTTCCGATTGTCCCGGACGAGGCGCGGACGTTCGGCATCGACTCGCTCTTCCCCACCGCGAAGATCTTCAACACCAAGGGGCAGTCGTACCTGCCGGTCGACCGGGAACTCCTGCTGAGTTACAAGGAGTCCGAGGCCGGGCAGATCATGCACACGGGGATCAACGAGGCCGGGTCGGTGGCGGCGTTCCAGGCGGTCGGGACGGCGTACGCGACGCACGGGGTGCCGCTCGTGCCGGTGTACATCTTCTATTCGATGTTCGGGTTCCAGCGGACGGGCGACCAGTTCTGGGCCGCGGGCGACCAGATGACGCGCGGGTTCGCGATCGGGGCGACGGCCGGGCGGACGACGCTGACGGGCGAGGGTCTTCAGCACGCCGACGGGCATTCGCCGATCTTGGCCAGCACGAACCACGCCGCTGTAATATACGACCCGGCGTTCGGGTACGAGATCCGGCACATCGTCCGCGACGGGATCGAGCGGATGTTCGTGAAGGGGGAGAACGTCTTCTACTACCTGACTGTGTACAACGAGCCGGTTCCCCAGCCGGCCGAGCCCGCCGACGTGGACGTCGAGGGCATCCTCAAGGGCATCTACCTGCTGCGGCGGGCCGACGGCGAGGGCCCGCGGGCGCAGATCCTCGCGTCGGGGGTCGGGGTCCAGTGGGCGCTCGAGGCGCAGCAGTTGCTCGCCGCCGACTGGGGCGTCCGGGCAGACGTGTGGTCGGTGACGAGCTGGTCGGAGCTCCGCCGCGAAGCGCTGGCCTGCGACGAGGAGGCGTTCCTGTTCCCCGCGCACGAGCGACGGGTGCCGTACCTCACCCGGAAGCTCTCGGGCGCGAAGGGGCCGTTCGTGGCGACGAGCGATTACGACCACCTTGTCCCGGACCAGATCCGCGCCTGGATCCCGGGCGACTACGCGACGCTCGGGGCGGACGGCTTCGGCTTCTCGGACTCCCGCGCGGCGGCGCGGCGGTGGTTCCACATCGACGGGCCCTCGACGGCGGCGAAGGTGCTGGAGCGGCTCGAACTCGCTGGCGAGGTGCCAACCGGCTCACTCGCCGAGGCGATCGAACGTTACCGCCTCCACGATGTCCACGCCGGGGCATCCGGCTCCACCGGCGGGGATGCCTAGGTCGCGAGGGCTTTCCATCGGCGAGATTCAGGATCCCAACGATCGGATGGACTGGCACCATCGATGAGCGGGTCGGCGAACGTCACGACCTCCTCCACAACCTCGTCGAATCGTGTAGGAAGGCGATCGCCGTCTGGGCCAAGGCCTCTGCGGTAGGCGTCGTACGTTGAGAGCCGCAACTGCGCCAGCGCTCCGATGGCCGCAGAGAGCCGAACGAACGTTGTTCCACGGAACGCACATGTCGCTCGCAGAGCCTCACGGGCGGCGGCGCAGGTCACTGCTTGTGCGCCCGTCAGCACGTAGATGTCGGCCCAGTCACGCACTCGAGTACTTGCGGCGCCCAGCTCGATCGCGGTGGAGATCTTTTCCGCAAGCACCGTCTCGATCGGGTAGCCAAGCACCCGAACCGGGGCTGTGCGGGGGCGTAGAGCGGGAAGTTCGATCATCTGCGGAGCAGGCGTCACGGGGTCGCCGAAACTGATGTCAAGCCGGAACCTGACCTGGGCGGTCGCGATACGCGCGGTCATGACCGCACGCACTCCCAGGTAGGCCGCATTCTCTCGGATCGTCGAAGTCGTCAATGTTCCAGCAACAAACTCGACGCCATCATCCGGGTCGGGGAGTGCCGCGATCGATGCGATCCGCGTGGCCACGGAACCTTGATCGGCCGAGATGTTGCGGGCCAGCGTGTCGGCGTCCACGGTAGGGCGTCTGGTGCCGAAGGCCGCAAGGAGCATCCCGCCCTTGAGCACGAAATCATCGACGTAGGGAGACCTGCTCAGCCGTGCAAGCCAACGCTCGACCACGTACATGGTCAGCAGTTCCTGTGTTCCGCGCCGCTCACGACGAGCACGGTTCTGCAGGTCACGATAAGCGCGTCCTGCGGCCGTCTCGCGGGTCGGACCTCTCAACGGGCGCTCGCGATGTCGAGGGCAGCGCGCATCGGCCCGAGCACACCGAGGGCTTGCGCGTAGTCGAGGAGGAGTGCCGGACGGGCTCCCGGCGCGGCGAGGAAGCGGTGGAGGGCGGAGTGGGCGGCGGGTTCTCCGAACCGGTGCCGGAGCCGCATGAGGTCCACCACGGTGCGTGCGGCGTCGTACACCCGCACAGACTCGCCTGGTGCCGCCTCGAGACCGGTCAGTCCCAACTCGAAGGTGTCAGCTCGGAATCGGTACACGGTCGTCAAAGGCCGGTCGATCGTCGGCTTGTAGGTGCCCATCGGCACCGCGATGTGAACCGATCCCAGCAACTCGTCCGTAAGGTCGTGGATCGCGGCGGCTGATAGGCAGCACAGTATGGCCCGCGGTGCTCGGTATGCCACGGCGAGGACGTCGGGGTACGACGCGGGTGGGGCATCACCGCGCCGGAACACACCACGGGAGATTTCGACGATCTGTCCGCTGTCGCGCCATGCGTAAAGGTCCCGCGGGTGCACTCCGAAACCGCGCGCGTCCTTTGTCGTGAAGGTTGGCGGCAAGACGGAAGTCGTGACAGGCATGGATATAATCCTATCACTGTCATACCTTTCGTGAGTGGTTTTGATCCATTCGATGCCCGCCCCGTCTTGTGCGCCCGAGCCAGCCCTGAAGGCTCTGATGGCGAGACGAACGGATTTCAGGCAAGCACGACGATTCTGATTCGACACGAACGGCGACGCGCGGCCGACGGACAGCCGGGTGGACGGGTTGCCGCACGGTTGGACCTGGGGACACCACAACCGCCTGGCGCGTGCAGTGGAGCGCGATGGTGCGCGCTCCATGGGCTGATCCGTCGCCCCTCAGCGACCCGAAGACGACCGGTGCCGGGCGAGGTCGGCGGGGAGGGCGAGGATGTCGCGGGCGAAGGCGCGGCCGGCCTCGGTCGCGGCGCCGCGCCGGGTCCGGCTGTTACGCTCCCACGCGCCGAGTATGTCAAACACGTCCAGCGCCAGGCGTCCGGCGTCCCGCGCCGTGAACGCGTCGATCTCCTCGCCCGACCGGGACGTCCACCCGACGATCTGGAGGGCGTCGGCGACGGCGTCGCCATACGGATCCCTCAGGCGGTCCCGCGGGTGGTCCCACGTGGAGTCGCGCCCGGCCGCCAACTCGACGGCGAACAACAGCGCCGCATCCCGCTCCACGTCCGTCTTCGCCCTGTCCACCACCGCCCGGGCGAGGTGCCGCCAGAGGCCCAGGGCGTCGTCGGCCACCTTCCTCCCCGCAGGGGTCAGCAGGAGCATCCCCTTCTGGACGCGGAGGAGCCCGACGGCCATGGCCGTGTGGCGGAGGTCGAACACCGAATTGGTTTGGTTCTCCCGGTTGCCGGTGCCCACCTCGCGGTCCTGCCACCCCAACTCCGCGAGGGCGTCGACGACGACGGCGGGCGGGAGCCACCCGGCGGCGGTCAGCTTGAGCCCCGTGGGGCCGACGCGGTGGAGGAGCCAGGCGAAGGGCCGGACGGCGGCTTGTATGACCGATGGGTCGACGGCGGGGTCGGTGACGGCGACGTCGAGGTCAACCCCGGCCCGGTCGAGGTAGATGCGGAACTCCGGCACCCAGCCGTCCACCATGATCTCTATGAGGGCGTCGATTGCGGTCGGCCGCCGGGGCGCCGCGTCGACGTCGGGGAACTGCCGGGCCAGCTCCCGCGAGATGAGCCCGACGTCGGGGGGCGTGCCGTGGGGCCACACCCAGGGTCCCTGGAGGTCGTGGACCCAGCGGGCCGCGGGGAGGTGATCCTCGTGGGTCGGGTCGCCCGCCGCCTCCCGCATCTCCGCATACCCCGGAGGGCCGCCGGAGTCCTCCCAGGGGGTGTTCCCCTCCGCCCGAACCAAGGTGGCGCGCGACTCACCCGGCTCGCCCGCGCAGGTGTCCACCCATTCGAGCGTGTGCACCCACCCGTCGCCGAAGTCGTACTCGTACTCGACCGGGGGGTGGGACTCGGCGAACACCTCCCCCACCTTCGCGTCCGCCTCTGGAATGCCGGTCATCCCCTCGGCGAGCGAGCGTTCGTCCCGCCAATACTTCCTGAGCCGCCTCTCCCCCATCGGCCCGTACTCGACGGACGTCCCGTGCCGGGTGGACGACGCCCCGCGCGCGTCGGCGGGCACCGTCACGTCCTTCGGCAGGTCCAGTTCCTGGGCGAAGGCGTGGAGGTGGTAGTCCCGCCACCCGAACGCGACCTGCAACGCCCGGTGGAGTTCCTCCAGGGTCATCTCGGCGTCGACGTCAAGCACCCTCCACACCTCGGGCTCGACCCATTGGAGCGCCGCGCGAATCCGCACCATCTGGCGCCCAGCGCCCGTCGACTCGCCCATGGCATTGACCTCCCGCAGTGCAGTCAGCCGCCGACGACCGGCCCGGCCGAATGCACACGACACTAGCAATCGACCGCGACGAGCGACCACAACCATCTGGTCCGGGACCATATCCGCGCCTAGCCCCCCGGCGACTGTGAAGGTTCAAGATCTCATCGCGTTGTTCAACGCCCCACCAAAGAAGTAGCAGTGGAGAAAGGGGGCTGTTCTTAATGTGCGCGGACGGAAATCCCTACTCCTCCTCGAATCCGTGATCCGAGAACTTCAGCGTTGTCGAGTTCTCGCGCACAGTGCGAATGGTCTCAGGCGTGAATCCATCCGGGTTCCGCGCTGTGATCTCAACGCTGATCTCGAGTTCCGTGCCCTCTTGGGCTGCGAGACGCTCCAGCACCTCCTTCGTGATGTCACCAAAGTCGCGCGCGAATCGTTCGGGGTGGAGTGTCTTGGATCCGAAGTAACGGGTCTTGAGCGCAGGCTTTGATGGCTCTGGAGGAGTCGGGGCTATGGGTCCAGAACCCGATGAGGGTGACGGCTTGAGTCCAGGTGAAGCGTCGTGACCGGGAGGGGGAGTCTCCGCGGCTCGCTGTGCAAGGGCCAAGTCGGGTCGCACCAGTAGCCACGAGTCAGTGACACCCAGCGGCTCTTCGTCCATCGACGGAACACGGAGCCCAACGTAGCGGCCACCACCCTCGTCCCACCCCTCGGCGAGAGCGAAACCTTCCTTCTCCCACATGACGGTCCCGGACAGCCCGAACGCGTCCGTCACCGCGCGATCGAGCGTGGCGCGCCCAACCAGCCGGTCAAGGTAGGGGTACTGCGTGTACAGAGACCACAGCTCACCTACCGAGACGTGACCGCGTTTCCACAAGACCGCGAGGGGTCCGTCCAATGCCATCCGGATCCGGGCCGCCGAGTACACGGTCGAGAGCCGGTCACTCGTCCGGAGCTTCTTCGACACGCCAGTCCCGATCCCGGCCGTCGTGTCGGTCAGGCGTTCGGGAAGGATAGAAGCGGGCGCGGTGGGCGGGCTTTGGACGGGTACCAGAAGCCAGCAGAGCGCGCCGCGTAGACGGTCTACCACGGTCTGGTTCTCCTGCTTGAGTCGAGACGCCACCTGCTCGGCCTGATTCGGCGGCAGGTTCAGAGACTTGTCCTCGGCGATCTCCTTCCAGGCCAGGTAGGAGCAGACGGCGCTTTCGACGTTGTCCACGTACTGGGAGTCGTCGAACGCCGCGAAAGCCAGCATGTTGCCGTGCTTCCGGGCTCCGCTTCCGTGACGCTGGAACACCTCGAGGGCGAAGGCCATGGCCTCGGAGTCCTCGGCGCCCTTTCGATGCCTGAGACGTGGCGAGAGAAGCACGAGACGAGCGGTATCGACATCGGGCACGTCCCCGCTCGATTCGGGGGAGGGATGAACCGCCGTGAAATCACCCCGATCGGAAGCAAGGGCGCGTAGCCGATCCTTGACCTCCTCCCACACCACCTCGGGAGACTCCCGTAGCCGATCGGCCCGATCTCGCGCACTCCGCCCGATCGAAGGAGAGGTGTCGAACCAATACCGGCCGTTGTCGGTGTAGATGTATGTAGCTCGCTGGGATAGAAGTTCTAGGGCCGAACCGAAGTTCCCCACGGTGTCGCCAGGGACCGCCACCCCCAGCCACAGGTACGGCCGCTCCACCCCCTTGTGCTCGGTCTTGACCGTAGGGGCGGTGTCGATGAAGACAGTCCGGGCGATGCGCCGGGTGAGGCTCCGTTTGCCGAAGACGGGACGCTCGTCATCGATCTTTCGGGGCGTGGCATCGTCACCGTCGATGTCCCGGTCGATGATGGGCTTCCAGCTGTCCTCAAGGTAGTTGGTGAGTTCGCTGTGGGTCGCGTTCGAGAACAGCGGTACGGAACCGGGCATGATGAGCGGGCTTGGGTCCTGGTCGCGCCACAGCGTGTAGATGACCGTCGACATAAAGCGGAGCACCCCTCGCGTCCGTTGGAAGCGATCGAGAGTCGACCAGTCGGTGTAGAGACGGTCGAAGAGCTCGGGGTGGATGGGGTAGGCGGATTCGATTCGCTTCTGGTAGGCGGTGTCGTCGGTACCGCGGGGGAATTGCCCCTTGTTCTCTCGGTAGTAATCGACGAATGCCCGCGCTACGGCTCCGATGTCCCTCCTGGCCTCGGCTCCCGGCTCCTTGAAGAGGCGTCGCCTGACGATCTCGAACGACTCCTCCTGGTTGGCGGGTTTCCAGTGGTCCGCCTTACGCCCCACGACGTTCTTGAGGGCCTCGAGCGCCTGGCGTCCTCGGGCTCCGCCTACCTCGATGAGCGACCCCTCCTCCATCTTCGAGTTGCTGTCGGAGGCGGGGATGGAGATGATGAGCATCGCACCGGGGGTCGCGGAGACCGCCTCGGTCAGTTGCTGGGCGAAGGTGAATTGAGCCTCGAATCTGCCGCCCACGAGGGAGTCATCGTCATTGAGGTTCCTTGCGTAGGCGACCCACTCGTCGATGAGGATGAGGGCTGGGGAGTGGGCGGCGATGAGCTTGGTCATCGCGTCGCCGGGTGGGGTGCTGGTGCGGTCCGAGTCCGCGATGACGTCGTAGGCCGCGCGTCCCCCGAGTTGCCAGGCCAGTTCGCCCCACAGGGTGCGGACCTCGGTCCCATCGGATTTGTTGCGTGGCTGGTTCGCGCCCAGGTGGGTGCCGACTAGAGCCACCCGCCTTACCTTGAGGTCCTCGATCTTGACCTTTCCGACGACTTCCTGGACGGATTGGGGAAAGGCGCTCGCCTTGGTTCCGGAGAACAGGTGCCAGAGCGCGAGCATCGAGTGGGTCTTGCCTCCGCCGAAATTGGTTTGAAGGTTGACGACCGGGGAGGCGTTGCTGTCACCGGAAAGCCGACGCGTCGCCCGGTCTAGGAGGTCGCGGAGTCCCTCGGTGACATAGGTTCGGGCGAAGAACTTGATCGGGTCCGAATACTCGTCGTCTGTGGAGTCTCCGGAAGCCACCAGGTGCAAGTCAGCGGCAAACTCGGCTGCGTTGAAGTTGCCGCTCGCGACATCGTCATGGGGCTCGATGACCTCGCGCCACGATTTCAGACCCTTGCCGGGTGTGTCCGCTACTCCCACGGCGGCCTGCTTGGTCTTGCGGGTACGGTCGTCAAAGGTGGTGCGCAGGTGGTCGTTGTAGGAGCGGTCGATCTCCTCGGCCTCGGACACCGCCCCGATGGCCCTCAGCAGCAGGCGAGCGGTATCGAGCGCCCGGGTGGTGTCGTCCGCCGTGAAGGTCTCGGTGTGTGCCCAGCGGTTCCGTATGTCGCGCAGTTCGGAGGCATAGTTCTGGTGGACTCGGTCGAGCGCGGGAAAGGCCCGCCACTCCTCGGTCAGGCATCGCAGCAGGATCTGCAGGTCGTTCTTCTTGTATTGATGGGAGGTCCCGTGTCGCTGGTTGTCACGCGCCTGTAGCAGGGCGATCCAATCTTTACCAGGAGCGGCCGCGGACATCTTCTCGTCGACGTAGGGGAGTAGACCCGCCGCGATTATCTCAAGCGCTCGGCCGATGCGATCCCTGTTGTTGACGGCCATGCGGCTCCACCTCCATCGTTCGCCCGGCTAGCACTACGACTGGTCCAGTCTGTCCCATTCGAGGCCCGGTTGCGACTCCACGGGCCCGTGCCGCGCCACCTGGTCCGCACCAGCCGTGAGGTCGTGCCACGAGGTGGCGAGGGTGTTGAAGAGGATCGCGTCTTGCGCGCGTTCCTTCTCGGCGACTTTGTAGAGGCGGAGCGCCAGGGTCTGCACTTCGGCCCGGTCAATCACCCCTTGCGCCTTGGCCATGAGTGCGCTGGCGGCGTCCAAACCCAGGGAGTCGAGAAGCCGGATCAGGTGCATCGCTCCCTCCCACACGGATGTGTGCTTGTCGGTGGCTGGGTCCCAATCCGTGGGCATCAACCTGGGTTCGATCAGCTGCACCTTGCCAGCCTTGCTCGTGAGGACACCTCCGCGCGCGAGCCCTTCGACCGAAGTGTTCATGGCGCGGGCGAGCACGTCTGCTTGGCCGAAATCCTGGGCGGTCCACCCGTACTGCTCGTACCACTTGATGCAGAAGCGCGTGTCGCCGTCAAGGTTCGCGTCCTGTTCGGAGAGCACCTCGTCCAGTACCTGGTTGATGAGCGCGAGTGCGGTCTTGACGGTCATGGCCGCGCCGTCCGCCTCGACGACCTTGCTGTGGCGCGAGAAGATCGCCATACCCGGCCCGATGGTCGCCTGAGCAAGGTCAACGGCCGCGATCGCCCCCTGCTTCATTTCGGCAAGAGCATGAGGAAGGTCACGTTTCAGTTCCGCGATGAACGACCCCCTCGCGACGGCACCAGCCGTCGCCTCGCGCGGGCGGAGGGCGAGAACAATGGACGACGCGAGGGCGTTGGTTCCTGAGGCGATCATCCGGTTGCTCAGTTCGCTCCGCACCGGCCACGTCGCGGTGATGGCCCATCCCGAGCGGATCATTCCCTCAAGGAGCGTGGACCACCCGGTCGAGGCGATGCCCTCGGCCTCGAGTTCAGCTTGCTTGAATGCGTAGTAGACGGTGATGGGGAAGTCATCGAGCGCGGTCTCCCGGGCACGCGCAAACACACGCTCGAATCCCTGCTCGAAGAACTTCGACGCGCCTTCCTTTCCGTCGTGGCGGTAGGGGTTCGCGACGAGTTCCTCCGCCTTCGGCACAAGGACGGTACTCAGGAGTTGCGGGTGGATGTCATGGATCGAGCGGCGGAGCCACACGTAGAAGAAGTCGGAGAGGTCTGAGTAACCAATGTTGTCGTAGTACGGCGGGTCGGTCGAGAGGAGTGCGCCCCCAAACGAGCGCGTGGCCGCATCGGCCTGGGCGGCGTACGCAGTGATCTCTGCGCCGGGAAGAGCGTCGAGAACTCGCGTGACCCAACTGAGGTCTTCGACATAGCTGCCTGATGAACTCGCGAAAGGGTTGCTCTCCGCGTAGTCCCAGGTCATCGGGAGAGCCTGCCGAGCGAAGACGCCTCGCACCGCGTCCATCTTGGGGCTACTGTCCCAACTACATATGGATGATGCTTTGTTGGTAGTGCGGCTCAGGGCCATCGCGAGATAGGTGGCGACGGCGTCGGCATAGCCGGCGGCGTCGCTGCCGCCAGCTTCGAGGCGGTCACCCTTGGGTGCACCACCCGCAAGAGCATCCGCGAGCACCTGCGTCCGGGCTTCCATCACGAGGTCACTGAAAGTCGTGAGCGCTGTGAGCTGCCGGTTTGTGAAGGCATCGCTCCACCGAGGCATGCCATACATCGGCAAGCGGTCTACATCGTGGTTGGGGGTCGTGACGAGCTGATCTGGAGTATCGGCGGGCCGCTCGACCCGAAGTGCAGCGTCACGGTGAGCGGCATTGGGCTGAAGGTAGTCTCGTCGAGCAGTGCCTTCCGCGACGACTGTCATCAACTGGATGCCCAGCCCACTTCCGGTTGCCTGGCTACGAATGGCATCGTTTGTTGCCACAGACCCGCACGCGAGGCACCTGCCCTTGCCGTGATCCATGGTCCCGCCCGCATCGTCCGTTGGCGCCCCGGCCGCATCGTGCCCGATGCTGAACTCGACACGTCGTCCGCCGCGAGCGCTGGCATCGTCCACAACCGTCGGGATCACGTACGCAGGGCGGTTCTTCTTCTTGCTCAGCCACCACGAGCGCACGAGCGGCATCTCAATGCCGCACGCCGGGTTGGGGCACGTGACCGTGCGGGCCCAGATCCATGCGATGACCGTCGCCTGCGACCCGTCGGCGAGTGTCGCCTTGGGGTAAAGGTGGCCGATGCGTTCCTCGGCACGGTCGCGCATCCACACGCCGTAGCGGCGGACGTCCTCGGCGAGGCCGGTCGCGCGCGGCCAGGCGCCCATCTTGGTCGCGGCCGCACCGGGGAACACCGGCGGGCGGCCCGCGAACTTGGGCGGGATCTCGATGAGCGCCTTGTTGATGAGCACCGCGACCGGGTTGAGGTCGCTCGCGTGGGCCTCGAGTCCGAGGCGCTGCGCTTCGAGCGGGATGGTGCCGCCGCCCGCGAACGGGTCGAGGATGGCGGGCGGGTGGCCTCCCGTGGAGTTCAGGATCTCCTGGTGCGCCTGCTTGAACAGGGCGGTGTCGTTGATGTTCTCCCACACCACGAGCTTGCGGATGATGTCGTGGAGGCGTTCACGTTCCTTCGCCTGATCCTCCTCGGTGGGGAAGCGGTCCGGGTGCGATGAGGGGTCGTCGACGAGCTGGGCGAAGAGGACAGCGCGGGCGGCGGCGAGGGGTCGTCGGGCCCACCAGAGGTGCAAGGTGGACGGGTGGCCGTGGCGGATGGACTTCTCGCGCGCGGACTCGCGGTTGATGTCCTCGAGCGGGAGGGAGACCTCGATGAGTTTGCGCTTCAGAGCGGGGTCCATGCCCCCCATCCTATTGACCGCCCCGACAGGATGCTCGGCATGCGAGCGTCACCGACAACAACCAGCGGAGTGTCGGAGGGTGGCACTAGCATCCGGACATGACCATCTCGCGCTGCTGTCGGCCGCAGAACAGTCCGTACTTCTGGTACGACTTCATCGACACGGCCAACAAGTCGGTCGTACGCTTCAACGAATGGCTTGAAGGATTGCCGATCGCGTCCCGCCAAGACGTTGTGGGCATGATTCAGGTTCAAGAGGATCGGGCAACGAAGGGGCGCCTCCCCAAGGGCGCTCCATACCAGATTGAACCGGTGCACACCTACGAGCACATGTTCGAGATGAAGTGGGAAGTCACCGAACCGGGCACTCGAAGGGTCCGCTTGATCAGGCAGTACCACGCCGAACCCGAGGCGGAGAAGAAAGCCCTCGTACGCCTGCACCGCCACCTCAAGCGGGTTGATGATCGAGAGACGATTTGGGCTTGGCAACAGGATGAAATCAAGTTCGCCAAGATGCGCTTCGATGCCTGGCCAGGAGTCGGATCCACCACCTTGCGGTAACGAATACAACCTAGAAGTTGTATTGTAGGTACTCAGCGATTAGGGAGACGTCATGGACGCGAAGTGCCAACAATGGCGTGCAACTGCACTTGCAGGCAACGACCTCGATATGCGGATCAAGCTCATCGAAATCAGGCGCGCCAACAACATCACCCAAGAGGATGTCGCCAAAGCGCTAGGGATCTCCCAGCAGGCCGTCTCGGCATTCGAACGCCTTGAGTCTGATCCGCGGCTCTCGACGATTCGTCAATACGCCAACGCCATCGGCGCCATGGTTCGACATGATGTCCGAGCTGATGGGGATCGTGATGACGACCTCGAGTGGTTCGACTTCAACCATGACATCGACGTTTCGGTGACACTCCCGGCAACCGGCCAGAGCGTCATCTCTCGCGAGGCGGTGACCGGCGCGAAGAACGACTTCGCCCTGACATCGTGACCACCGCGAAAGGCATCGCAGACGCGAAGGCGCTTCTGGGTATCTGCGAACTCACGGGAATACGGTTCTGGGAGGAGTCTGTGCGTCGTCAGGCCACCGAGACTCCGGCCGACCCGACCGCGTCTTCCGACGCGCATGAAGCCGGGATCCGCATCAGCACGAAGATCGGTGCGAACGAGACTGAACTCCACTTTCGATTTCGGCTCAACCTCGATGACGTTGACGCCAAGTACGTGTGTGATATCGAGACGATCTTCGCTCTTACCGAGCATTCAACCTCGGAGGTCACCGAAGAGGTACGCCGCGAGTTCGCCGAAAAGGTGGCGTTCATGGTCGCCTTCTCGCACATGCGGGCGTCAATTCTCGGCTCGGCTGGACGCCTGGGCATTGGGCAGCCGGTGCTCCCACTCATGCGCCTTGGGGAGTTCAGTATCGGGAGTCCCGTCACTCCCGAGAATGCCGAGACGGACTACTCCTAGTAAGGGGGCCTCCCTAGTGGGAGAGACGAGGGGCTCGTGAGGAAAATGAGGGACGGCTAGAAGGGCAATGCTGCGGCGTCCCACAACGCCTTCCACCCGTAGGTGACGCGCGTGACCGTCGGGTCATCCATGGGCGTCGCGTCGAAGGGACGGGTGACGTAGCGCACCGCGTCCAGGTGGGGGCTATCCGGGTGGACGCTCACGAGGGCGAGCCGGTAGTTATCCGCCGCGTTCTTCCCGAGGAGGACTTCGCTCTTGGTGACTGTCACCTCAGTTGCCCCCGCCAGGCGGCCCTTGACCTCGATGAAAATGGTAGGGCCGTCGGGCACCGAAGACTGGATGTCATACCCCTTGTTGGTGCGACGCATCTCAGTCGGGACGCGATCCAAGGCGCGTTCCGCGGCTAGCGTGGCATCCACGGCTCGGCGCTCGACCTCCTCCGTTTCCCGGGCATGCTCCGGAGGAAGCGCGACCTCGTCGGGCGGAAGGACCAAGGCCACGCCTGCGACGGTGGCGGGCAAGGCCGTGAGGCGCTCGGAAGCCTCGATCTGCTTGAGCCGCCGGTCCAGTCGCCCTTCGAGATCCCGCGACTTCTCCTCGGCGTACTCGGGGGAATAGCGCACACGAACCCCCCGCCTGCGCTTATCGAGAGCTTCGAGGCGATAGCTGTCCCAGTACTTCATCTCCTTGTTGAGGCGTCTAGAGACGAGCTCCCGGGTTTTGTCCGCCACAGCCGTCATCCGTCGTTCGACAGCATCGAGGTGAAGAGGAATCGAATGCTGGGCCGCCCACGCCCGAGCTGTAGCCTCCGGGCCCGCTACAAGCCAATCTTGTTGGGCGATTTCGCGGCCGCGAGTGGTCACGGCCTCAGAGGGCACGTCGAGGTCGAGGTAGGGCGTGGATCCCGCGGATGTGGCCTCTCCGGAGGGATGGATATCCATGAATGAGAAGGCGCGGGAGATCGTATGCGGTTGAGGGGTGCTTCCGTCGCGGATTTCCTCGGTGAGCGCGACGAACAGGCGTGGCTCGCTACTATCGGGATCCGCCCAGATCGTTCCCCGGCGGAGGGTGTCGCCATACTTCTCCGTGATCATCGACCCCACGGTGTCCAGCAAGGGATGGCCGGGGGCGAGCAGATCCGCCCGTGGGGGTCCCTCCACCTTGTCGAGGTCGAAGGTCACACGCTCGTAGTGGCTGATGAGGGGGGTGCGGGTGGGGGTGCGGCGGGATGCGTCGATCAATGCCGCCGGTACGCGGGTGATTTCGAAGCGCCTGGATTCCCGCTCGACCATGCGACCGCCGAGGTCCTCGAAAGCCGTCCGGAAGAAGGCTTGGATGTGGTGTGGCTGGAGGCGCCTCGCCTGAGCCTCGTCCATCTCCCTGCGAACCTTCTCCACATCCTCCGCTGGCATGTCGATGGAGTTGAGGGAGTTTTCCTTGATGAGTTCGGGGATGCCGAGACTGACCGCGGCGTCGATGACCATCTCCAGCCGGGCCCTGACCTCGGGCTGATCGCCATACCGGATAGCCTCCATCATCAGCTTCTCCAAAGGTCGACCCTCGAAGGCGTTCCCGATGACATCGAAGACCTTTCCGCCGTAGGCCTCACGTTGGATGGCGATCTTCTCCAGGAGGGTCTGGTAGACCTGACCTTCGCGAGTCTCCGCGGCGACAAGGTTCCAGAGGTGACACACCTCCGTCTGACCGATGCGGTGGATGCGACCGAATCGTTGTTCGATCCGGTTGGGGTTCCAGGGCAGGTCGTAGTTGACCATAAGGTGCGCGCGCTGAAGGTTGATGCCCTCGCCAGCCGCGTCCGTCGCCACGAGGATCCGAACCTTTGGATCCTTCGAGAATGACTCCCGGATGGATCGTCGATCCTCCCTGCGCGTGCCGCCATGGATCGTCACAACCGCGTCGCCTCGGCCGAGGAAGTCGCCGATGCGTTTGACGAGGTAAGTGAGGGTGTCGCGGTGCTCGGTGAACACGATGAGCTTGTCCACGTTAGGAGAGTCCGGCGCCGAAGCCACTTTGTCGCCCAAGATGGCGCTCAGCTGTTGCCACTTCGCGTCCGTTCCAGCGTGATAGACCCGCCTGGCGAGTTCGACCAAGCGCTCAAGACTGCTGATCTCGATGGCGAGTTCTTCGGCGGTCATGGCAGCGGTCGCCGAATCCATGATCTCTTCCTCGAGGACCTCCACCTCGTCGCTCGTGAAGTCCTCCATTGCCTCATAGAAGGCACTCGGATCCATTGCGCTATCCAAGGACCGGATCTCATCCTCCATCCAGGACTCCAACACGGAACCCTGGGCGACCTTGCGCATCTTGTCGCGCTGGGACTCCAGGCGTGCCTTGCGACGCTCAAGGCTACGGAGAATGGCCTCCGGGCTAGATGCCAAACGGCGCTGAAGGACGGTGAGGGCAAATCCCACCCTGTTGCCCCGTCGTCCCTCTCCCGCGTCCTTGAGCCGGTCGGCGCGGTTCATCTCGTCGCGCACGTAGGCGGAGACCTGCTCATAGAGGTCTCGCTCCGCGGGCGAGAGCATGTAGTTGGCCGTGTAGGCGAAACGCTCCGGAAAGAGGCGCTTGCCCTCCATGGTCAGGAGGTCCTCCTTGATCATCCGGCGCATGATGTCTCGAGCGTCGTCGCGGGCGGCCTTTGGATCATGGTGGCCCTCGAACCGATCGGGGTCGAGGAGGGAGAGAAAGAGCTGGTACGCCTGATCGTCGCCTGCGTGCGGGGTGGCGGTCATGAGCAAGAAGTGACGGGTGTTGGTGCTGAGGATCTGGCCGAGTTGGTACCGGAGCGTGGTCTTGAGTTCGTTGCCGTAGTAGTTGGCGGACATACGGTGCGCTTCGTCGACGACGATGACGTCCCACTCAACCTGCTCCAGGAGGGGGTGAAGGTCGTCGCGTCGTGCGAGGTGGTCCATACGGGCAATGAGGTAGGGATGCTGATCGAAGACGTTGCCACCGGTGGCGTTCTCGATGAGGTCGTTGCTGAGTAGGTCGAAGTGGAGGCCGAACTTCTCGCGGAGTTCATCCTGCCACTGCTCGACGAGGCTCCCCGGGGGAACGATGAGGCAGCGGTCCAGGTCGCCCCGGAGCAGGAGCTCTTTGAGGTAGAGGCCAGCCATGATCGTCTTGCCGGCGCCGGGGTCGTCCGCGAGGAGGTAGCGGAGTGGGGTGCGCTGGAGCAGTTCGCCATACACGGCGCGGATCTGGTGCGGGAGGGGGTCGATCTGGCTGGTAGTGACGGCAAGCATGGGGTCGTAGAGCGCGGCGTTCTTAATCCGGAGGGCCTCCGCGGCGAGGCGCCAGGCGTGCGGGTCAGCGTCGAAGGTGGCCTGGCCGTTGCCGCCCGCGCCCGTGTGTTGGCGAAGACTGGCCTCGTCCTTGCGGAAAAGGAGGGCCTCGCCGGTCTTTCCCTCCGAATCCCGGTAAACGACGTTGACGACGTCAGCGCCGTGGCGTTCGATAGCGACGACCGTCACCACACCGGGGAGGCTGGGAGCGCTGACTCGTTGGCCCGGGGCGAGCGCTGCGAAAGCGTCCGGCTGCGGGGTCTCGAATTCGCTCACAGGCTCGATCCCCTCCTTCGGCGGGTAGCAAGTCGCCGCCTGCACCGAACCTATCGCACCGAGTAGGCGGGTGCCCTGAGAAATGGCAGGAAACCCTGTGCCGCCTTCTAGTAAGACGTCGGTCCCCGCCCACCCGTCGGCCGTCCTGACAATCCTGAGCGTCGTCATCGAGCCTACGAGCGCGGCCGCACCACCCGTCTGGACGAGGGCGACGAGGGAGGATTTGTCGGACTCGGCGATCAGTTTCGGCGAGGCGACCGCTTCGACGTCACCGTCGAGCCACGAACGAATCCCCGGTCATCCGTGACACACCACCCATCGGGATGCCACACGAGGAGGCATCTGCGTCGCGGTGCACACCCTCGCGTAGAAAGCGCGAAGCCCGGCAAGTCGTCCATCCGGACGCCAGCCGGGCTCACTTCGCCGCGCTACTGCACGGCGCTCCATCAGTGTCCCACGGTCGATGGTGAGAGGAAAGCCCCGGGCCGCGAGGCCCCACTCCTGGAAGTACGCCCCGGATTGGCCCTGTGGCAGGGTCCCGGGGCCTCTGCATTCATTGATGAGTCGAAAGCACGCGGATTCCGATTTGCCGGTGCACGAATCGAAAACGATGAAGTCGACAACGTACGGAAGACTGTCAGACGAATCGCAGCACCCCACGCGCGGCGTTTCCACGCGACACACGAATCGGCCGCAGCCAAACGGCGCGCTCTCGACATCCTCGCCACACTCCCGGTCACGTATCTCATCGTCGACGTGCCGCATGGTCGCCTGTGGCCTGCTCCACGGGAAGACGGCGTCGCCTGGGTCATGGCCCACGCCTGTACCACGGCGGTGTCTCGCGTCGTGTTCGAGCGGGACGACGCGAACCTCGACCGGGATCGACGCACCGCTTCCCGAATCCTGAAACCCATTCCCGAGTCTCAGCGTCCTACTTTCGTCCACCTGCGAGCGCACGAGGAGCCGCTGCTCTGGATACCGGATCTCGTCGTCGGGGCGTGGTCCAAGCCGACGACGTGGCGGCGGGCTTTGGAGGAGCGCGGCATCTGCGTCGAGGTACACACCCTCGCCTAGAAAGCGCGAAGCCTGGCGGGCCGACCGTCCGGAAGGCCACCAGGCTCACTTCTCAGGGCGAGCGCCCTTTGCTCTTCCATTGTGCACCGCCCAAATGGCAACCGCAACGGTCCGCGACCCCTGCGGTCGGGCGCGGCCAGCAGGCCAACGACTAGGGTCATCCCCATGAGCCCTCTCGCCCTCGCCCTGTGGATCTCGGTCGCCGTGACCGCCGGATGCTGGCTGGCCTCCGTCCTGACCCGCGAGTACTCCTGGACGGACCGCGTCTGGTCCATCGCCCCCGTCGTCTACGCGTGGGTGTTGGCCGGGGGTGCCGATGACGGGGCCGGCGCCCGTGCGACCCTCGTCGCCGTCCTCGTCACCCTCTGGGGCGCACGCCTGACGTTCAACTTCGCCCGCAAGGGCGGCTACGCCCCCGGAGGAGAGGACTACCGCTGGGGGATCCTGCGCGGCCTCCTGCCCGGGTGGCGGTTCGCCGCGTTCAACCTCCTCTTCATCGCGGCCTACCAGAACGCCCTCCTGCTCCTTGTGACGCTGCCCGTGTGGACCGTCGCCCAGAACCCCGGGGGGCTCGGGGCGGCCGACGCCGTTCTGGCCGTCCTCTTCGTGGGGTTTCTGGTTGGGGAGACGGTTGCGGACCAGCAGCGCTGGGACTTCCACCGGGGGCGCGAGGGTGGGGCGTCTGGGATAGGCGGCGGTGCTCGGAAGGGTGGCGTCCTCCGGACCGGCCTGTTCCGCTACAGCCGACACCCCAACTACTTTTTCGAGATCGCGCAGTGGTGGGTGGTGTTCGCCTTCGCGGCCCTCGCCGCCGGCACCCCCTGGCTCCCGACCGCGGCCGGAGCCATCCTCCTCACGCTCCTGTTCGTCGGCTCGACCCTGTTCACCGAGTGGATCTCCATGCGGCGCCACCCCGAGTACGCCGACTACCGTCGCACCACCTCGATGCTCATCCCCTGGCGGCCTTCCCGCTGACCCCCGCCCTCCCGCCTGCCACTGATGTCCCCAAGGCCTGACCCTAAGTGTCGTCTCCACCGCCTCGTCGTCGGTCATCGTTACCGCCCATTGCTCCCTCCAGGCTGGTGTTATGATGAATCCACTAGTCCCCGCCATGCGAGTTCGCTCGCATCGGCGGGATTATTCTTTCCAGGCCTAGCATGCCTGATCGTGTCATGGTCTTCCTCGACTACCAGAACGTCTACTGGTCCGCCCGTGCGGCATTCCATGGGACGAGGCCTTCACCAGGAAGATACGGCGACGTCGACCCCGCGAAGCTGGGTGCCATCCTGAACGACATGGGTCCGGGCGCTCGCACCCTCGCCGGAGTGAGGATCTACCGCGGAAGGCCCTCGCCCAAGCTGGATCCAAGAAGCCACCGCACCTGGCAACGTCAGGCGGCGGCATGGCAAGCTTCCGGAGCAACGGTTGTGACCCAAGCCATCTGGTACCCCGTCGGCTGGCCAAACGTCGACGCCGGGCAGCGACCCAAGGAGAAGGGCATCGACGTAGCCCTCGCCGTCGACCTCGTCGACCTCGCCCATCGACGGGAGTACGACATCGCGATCGTCTTCTCCCTCGATGCCGACCTGATCCCTGCCCTCGAACGGGTCCAGACCATTGGACTTGGGAAGGGTCGGCCGCGGATCGAAGTCGCGGCATGGTCAGGAGGAACGACGGACACCCACCGTCTCAGGACCTCTCGCAACACCTGGTGCCACTGGCTGAACGAGACGGTGTACAGGCAGGTCCAGGACCTCACCGACTACACGCGGTAGCGCGGCCACGACGGCGCCACCCCGAGTACGCCGACTACCGTCGCACCACCTCGATGCTCATCCCCTGGCGCCCCTCCCGCTGACCTCAAACGCTCCCCACCGCTTACCACTGATGTCCCAAGCGCCTTACCTGAAGCATCGTCTCCACAGCCTGATCGTCGGTCATCGCTAAACCCGATTGCCCCCTCCAGGCTGATGCTATGATGAACCCAATAGTCCCCGCCATGCGAGTTCGCTCGCATCGGCGGGATTATTCATTTCGGGCCTTGCGTGCCTGACCGCATCGTGGTCTTTCTCGACTACATGAACATCTACTGGTCGGCCCGCTCGTCGTTCCACCTGGCATCGCCCGCACCTCGAAGATTCGGCGGTATCGACCCCGCGAAGCTGGGTGCCATCCTGACCGACATGGGTCCGAAAGCTCGCACTCTCGCCGAGGTGAGGGTCTATCGCGGGATGCCCTCTCCCACGTTGGACCCCAGAAGCCATCGGGCTTGGCAACGCCAGGTGGCGTCATGGCGGGCTTCCGGGGTGAAGGTTGTGACCCAAGCCATCTGGTACCCCGTCGACTGGCCGAACGTCGATGTTGAGCAACGCCCCAAGGAAAAGGGCATCGACGTGGCCCTCGCCGTCGACCTCGTCGACCTCGCTCACCGCAGGGAGTACGACATCGCGATCGTCTTCTCCCTCGATGCCGACCTGATCCCTGCCCTCGAACGGGTCCAGACCATTGGACTTGGGACGGGTCGGCCGCGGATCGAAGTCACCGCGTGGTCACCGGGAACGACGGACACCCACCGTCTCAGGACCTCTCGCAACACGTGGTGCCACTGGCTGGACGAGGCGGTGTACAGGCAGGTCCAGGACCTCACCGACTACTCGCGGTAGCGCGCGGAATGCGCCGCCACCCCGAGTACGCCGACTACCGTCGCACAACCTCGATGCTCATCCCCTGGCGGCCTTCCCGCTGACCCCCGCCCTCCCGCCAGCGACTGATGTCCCCAAGGCCTGACCCTAAGTGTCGTTTCCACCGCCTCATCGTCGGTCACCGCTACGCCCCATTGGCCCCGCCAGGCTGGGTGATATGATGAATCCGCTACTCCCCGCCGTCCGGGTTCGCCCGCACTGGCGGGGTTTATCTTTTTCTCAAGATGCCTGACCGCGTCGTCGTCTTCATCGACTATGAGAACGTCTACTGGGGAGCGCGCGAGGCATTTCACCCTGGTGCTCAGGTGTCGGGCCGAATGGGCCACATCGATCCAGTACGGCTTGCCAAGGTGATCGTCGGGAAATCGCTTACGCTCCGGCACCTCGAAGCCACGCGAATCTACCGGGGTATGCCTTCTCCTTCCCTAGACCCGCGGGGGTATCGAGCCTGGCGGGCTCGGACTGCGAGGTGGGAGAAGTCGGAAGCCACGGTCGTCGCGCGCATGCTCCGGTATCCATCCATCTGGCCGAACCCTGCCCCTGGCAAACGCCCGCACGAAAAGGGAATCGACGTGGCGCTGGCCTTGGATGTAATCGACCATGCTCATCGCGGCGCCTACGACGTGGCGATCATCGTCTCGACGGACACGGACCTCCTGCCGACCATCGAGATGCTCCAGCGCATGAGGGCCACCACCGGCAAGCCAAGGGTCGAGGTCGCGGCCTGGGACGCAGCCGTCGGCTATTCCCCGCGCCTCAGGATTCCCGGCTCCAATGTCTGGTGTCACTGGCTCCACGAAGCCGACTACCGCCAGGTCCAGGACCTCACCGACTACACGCGGTGAGGCGAGCGCAGGTAGACGGTCGACGCCGCGACGAGCACCAGCGCCGACGCGACCAAGGCCGTGAGGACCGGCCCCACCCAGGCCACCGGGATGAGGAAGAAGACATCGCGGTCCATGACGGAAGTGGGCCAACCATTGAGCACCCACAGGAACAGGTAGTAGGTCAGGTCCCACACGGTGAAGGCGACGAAGAACGCCGCGACCCGACGGCGCCACGTCGTCGCCGCAATCCAGGCGACGGCCCCGAGCATGAGAATGGTCGCCGCCTCCCGAACGGTCTCGACGCGCGTCAGGCCGGGGTCGACGAGCACCGACCTCTCCGGCTGAACGAAGGCGATGAATCCAAGGTCAAGATAGGTCTTGGCCACTTCGATGTCGGTGGAGAGGCCACCGATGATCTCCCGCAGGTAGTGCACCACGGCCGCCTCGACATACCCGAAGCCCACGCCGAAAGCCACCAGCGTCGCCCACCGCCCCCACACCGCTCGCTCAATCCGTCCCGTCTGCTCAGTGCGCCCCACCCGTTCCGCCAGCCTCATCCGCTCAGTCGGCTCCGCCCGCTTCGCCATCGTGACCTCCGTCGCCTGCCCTCATCGTCGCACGACGACGTGCCCGAGCCGATAGCACCGCGGCACTGGACTACGCGGGAGCCATCTCATCGAGCAGGTCCTCGACCACGACCGACGCCACCCGCACCCGGGCGTCGCCCACGCCATAAGGCAGCCACAACACCCCGTCGTGCACCACGCCCCCGCACGAATACACCACGTTCGGGACGTAGCCGTCGCGGAGCGTCCCCTCCGGCTCGATGAGGGGACGGTCGAGGCTAGCGATGACGATATCCGGATAGTCGAGGTCGAGGAGAATCGCCCCGATGCAGTAACGCCTCATCGGCCCCACGCCATGGGTGAGGACCAGCCATCCGCGCTCGGTCTCGATCGGCGAGCCGCAATTGCCCGCCTGCACGATCTCCCACAGCCGCCGCGGCGAGTGCACCGGCGTCTCGTTGTTCCAAATTCGTCCCTTCTTCGACCGCGCGAGACGAAGGCTCTCGCCGTCCGTCCGGGTCAGCGACAGGATCTCGCCGTTGACGAGGCGCGGGAAGAGGGCCATCCCCTTGTTTTTCACGGCCGACCCCGAGAGCCGATGCACGTCGAACGAGACAAGGTCGGGCGAGACGATGAGGCGGGGAGCGATGCCGTGCCCGTCATACGCGGTGTAGGTGGCACGGTAGCCCGTGGAGCCGTCGGGGTAGGTGATGAGGACGAACCGGGCATCCTCCATCCCGCTCGCCTCCTCGGGGGCGACCGGCTGGAGCACCCGCTGAGAGAGCTCGCTCGTGGCAGGGAAGCCCGCGACGTAGGCCGACGCCTGGGTTGTCCGGATGATCTCGAGGTCAAGCCGCGCGTCGTGCCGCTGCGCCAGTTCGGAGGGAAGGCTTCGGATCGCATACTCAAGGTCGTGGTCGTCGAAGGTTTCTGGAAGCGACCGAGCCACGGCACGCATGAGTTCCGTGAGGTGGCCGTCGGATTCGAGTGCCCGGAGGAAGTGTTCGCGCGACCAGCGGAGCTCCGAAATGGTCGGCCGGACGAGCGGGAACTCGCGCCGGGCGAATTCCCACGTGCGCCCGGGCCCGATGACCGCGGTCGCGAACCCGATCGAGGAGATATGCCCCTCGCCGATCCCCCGAAGGGCCACGGCGACCCGCATCTGGCCGTCCTCTAGCCCGGTCTGGTCGGGGTGAGGCACGGCGCTCGGGTTGCACAACGCCGCGCCCTCGACCGCGTATTCCGACGTGAACGCCGCCCCGAGCACCAGCTTCCGGCTGTGGCTCAGCGGCTCGGTGCGCGTCTGGTGAAAGCCCACGGTCGCGGCATGGTCGAGCAGCGCCCCCACCAGGCTGTCGGTGCGGGGACCAAAGGACGCGAGGATCTCATCCGCCGCCTCCTCCAAGCCATCCTCGGGAAGGGCCAGGATGCGCTCGACGATCTCCCGGACCCTTGAGCCGCGATCGTGAGGATCCTCGCCGGGCAAGAAGAGGCGAATCGCCACCCGGGAGGGGTCGGGAACCAGTTCGTCGGCGCTCGTCCTCACCTCAAGTCTCTTCACCAGACCGGTCATCGTCGCGCCCCGGACGTCACGCGGGATTGGGGGGCGAGGATCCGATGGGCGAGTTGGCAGGTCGTGAGGGCGGCCAAGGTGGACTCCGCCCCCCTGTTCTCATTGCGCCCCTTGGGTGTCAGTCCGTCGAACCCGGCTCCGGTCTCGTGGTCGATCATCGGCGTTCGGCTGTCGTTGTCGCCCAGGAACCACTCCCAGGCCAACCACAGGCCCTTGAGCCATCCGGAGTCGCCGGTCGTCTCGAACGCCTGGGCGCATGCCTTCGCCAGAGACGCGACCTCGATGGGCTGCTGGTCGAATTGCGGACCCGCCTCACCCGGCCCGCGGCCGTCGGAACCCGTCACAGAAAGGTGTCCGCCGTCCGTCTCGATGTCGAGAAGGAACGTCAACAGCGCAAGGCCTCGATCGGTGATCTCGGGCTCCCCGAGGGCTCTGCCGGCGAGGATGAGCATCTCGGGGATCGATCCGTTGCTGTAACGGAGGCGCGGCTCGGGCCACGGCCACACAGACCCGGCCGGCGCCGTCGGGATCATGGCGACCGCATCGCGGACGAGGCGAACCGCGCCAGCGGGAGGTGGGGTGCCCAGTGCGTGGGCGGTGCCCAAGATGAACTCGGCGGCTCCGCTCGCTGCAAACGTCATCGCGTGCAGATCGGGAGACCTCTGCGCGGACACGCCGAAGAACGCCCGCATCGCTCGCTCACGCGTGGAGGGGAGAGGGGCACGGACCGTGGCGACCCCGAAGGCCCGAACGGCTCGCCCCCACCAATCACCGCACGAGGCGACGTCCGTCCACCTGCCGTTCTCGTCCATCCTGTTGTGCACCGTGCCGTCGGCCTCAACCGCATCCTCGAGGAACCCGAGGTACGTCTCAGTCAGGTATGCGACCTCGGGGGTGGGCTCCGCCTCCAAGAGCGTCACGAGGAGGGCGCGGGCGACGTCGTCCACGCAGTACCCCTGATCGCGGCGGGGGATGTCGTGGTCGGCGTGTTCGAACAGCCCACGCCCGTCCGTCATGCGGAGCAGGTGCGCGTATGAAGGGCCCGCCTTGAACGGAAAGGCGTTCGTCATGCGGCCACAGTCTGGTGGAGCCTGACCGCCAGGCGGCGATACCGGGCTCCGATGGCGGGCCAGGCGGTCTCCTTCGAGATCGCCCGAGAGGCCTGCGCCATGCCGTCCGCGACGCCCGGCTCATCGAGGATCGCGCGCACGGCGGCGGCGATGGCCGACGGGTTCTCGTGGGCGACGACGGTGCCCGCCCCGGTCGAGAGCAGCTCGACGGCGTGGGGGAAGGCGGTCGCGACCACGGGCTTGGATGCGGCGACGGCCTCGGCGAGCACGCCCGACGTGACCTGGGTGCGGGAGTCGTACGGAAGCAACACGACATCGGCGGCGAGGATGCTCCGCGCGAGGCCCTCCGAACTCAAGTACCGCCCGTCGATGGTGACGCTCTTGGCGAGCTTGAGCGAGGCGACGATCGCGTGGAGCCGGTCGCGGTAGGCGTCGCCGTCCTGTGCGAGCACCTTCGGGTGGGTCTGCCCGAGCACGACGTATCGGGGGCGAGGGCGCAGGTCGGAGAGCTCGGCGAAGGCCCGGATGCCCCATTCGACGCCCTTGCCGGGGCCGAGGAGGCCCCACGTGAGGACGACGGGGCGGATGTGCGGGAGGTGCGGCACCGCGGGCGGCAGCATGGGCACGCCGTGGGCGATGACGGTGACGGTGGACGGGTCCACGGTGTAGCGGTCTACGAGGAGTGCACGTGCCGTTTCGGTCATGACGACTGTCGCGGACGCGAGGGCCACCACCCGTTCGAGGACGCGTCTTTGGCCCGGGGTCGGCTCAGCGAGCACGGTGTGAAGCACGACCAGACTGGGGATGGTGAGGCCTTCGAGGATTCCGAGCACCTCGTCCCCGTTCGGGCCGCCGTAGATGCCATATTCGTGTTGGATCACGGCGATGTCGGCCGTGTTGAGCATCCGGGTGGCGGCGGCGATGCTCGCGGGGTCGCCGTTGCGCATCTCCGATACGGCGATGCGGCGTTTGCCGCGTGGGGCCGGAGGAGATTGCTCGTCCATGACGCGAACGACGAACGCGTCGTCGCTGGAGAGAACCATGGCGGTGGCCAGCGCGTCGGTGAACGTCGCCAAGCCACATCGCGTTGGTGGGAATGTGCTGAGGAATCCAAAACGTGCCATCCGGCAACCCTCGCTCGACATGAAGCGTTACGCCGCTTCTGGGCATTCGGGACGTCTGCCGATTGGCATCTCCCGCGGGCTTGGCCGTTGTTCGGCCATCCGGTTCACTCCCCGCGCGCCACTCCCACGCGGAGGGATTGGGGCAAGTCTAGCACCCTGACCCTTTTTGGGCTTGGTGGGGCCTGGTGGCGCCACCCCGACAACACCGACTGCCCGCGGGTTGAGGACCTCACCGACTACTCGTCGTCATCGCCCCAGCAGTTGCTGACTTCAGCGTCGCACGACGCCGCACCCCGAGCCGATCGCGGCCGGCGCGAGCCGGGATACTTGAGTTGTGACCGACCTACGCGCCCTCCTGTCCCCCACGTGGCCGGATGCCTCCTCTCCCAGCGATGCCCCCGTCGTCCTCCTGCTCCATGGCCTGGGTTCCGACGAGCACGATCTTCCCTCGCTCACGCCGTGGCTTCCCGACGGAATGGCGTGGGCGTCCCTGCGCGCGCCCCTCGACCTGGAGTTCGGCGGGGCGACGTGGTTCCCCCTCAACCTGCCCTTCGTCCCGGACGAGGAGCCGGACGAGCCGGAGCAGGCCGGCATCGACGCCGCGCTCACGGCGCTGGTCTACCCGGGGCTCGGGCACGGGGTCCGCGAGGAGGAACTGGACGACGTTCGGGCGTTCCTGTCCGCACACCTCGTGCCCGGCGCTACGCCCCCATCCCTCTGAGCAGGGTCCGGATGATCGCCCGCACCCGCTCCCCTGACTCCACCTCGGCCCGTCCCGTCATCGTCCCCTGGAGAGCGAGAGCAGCCATCGAGCCCACGAACGTCGTCACAGCCGCCTCCACGTCGAAATCTCCGAGCCTTCCCAGCCCCTGTTCCGCCGTCAGATATCCCGCGATACGGTCGAACGCCCGCTGCATCCCTCGCCCCTCGTCGTGGATCTCCTCAAGGAACAGGTGCATCAGGTCGGGCTCGGACATCAGGCCCACGACCGTCGGCATCGTGGTGGTCGCGAGCCCCCGCCACGCCCGCGCATACGCGACGAGATTCTCCTCGACCTCCCCTTCCCCCGACTCCGGCAGGCCCCGCTCGAACTCCGTGAGTTGCGCGTCGAAGCGTCGAACCAGCGCCGCCACCACGAGGTCGTTCTTGGTGGCGAAGTAGTTGTAGAGCACACCATCCGACAGTCCCGCCTCCCGGGCGATGTCCCGCGACGTGATCGCCGACACCTGGCGCTCCGCCAGGAGTCGATCGACCGCGTCGATCAGCTTCTCCCGGATCTCGGGCGAAGACCCCGTCGGGCCCTCGCCCCGCGCCCTGGCCTTGTGCGCGTTAAGGGCCTGCTTGTGCGCGTCGGCGATCCGCCGGTGCGCGGAGGCGAGGTGGTCGAACGGGCTAGGTGACATCACGCCTCATGCTAGTGGCGAGAGCGACAGCGACGAAGGTCCCCGCGTACGCCACGAGCACAAGCCCACCCGACACCTGCGATAACTGCTCCCCGCCGTTCATCGAGGGAAGCCCCTGCATCGCCGAACCCGCCCGGAACGGCAACCACCTGGAGGCGTCCTCGACGAGCTGTCCGACCATGCCCTCGACGATCGCGATCCACACCAGCGCCCCGGCCACGGCCCCGCTGAGGTTGCGGACGAAGGCCCCCACCCCCACACCGACGGCAGCGAAGCAGACGTTCCACACGAGGCAGCCGAGGACGGTCCGCCCGAGGCCGGGCATGCCGATATCGAGGCTCGTGCCCTTGGCATCGAGCCAGATGGCGGTCGCGGCCGACGCGGTCAGGGTGGCAAGCAGGCCAAGCCCGACGCCGACGACGGCATACGCGACGATCTTCGCCCCGACGACCCGGCCGCGTGACGGCGTCGCGAGGTACGTGTCGGTGACGGTCTTGTTCCGGTACTCCCCCGCCACCGCCGTGATCCCGAGCATGAGGGAGAAGATCGAGACGATGCCGATGTGGCTGAACGCGAGGAGCACGGTCTCGGAGTCGAAGGGATCCCGGCCGCTGACGAACACACCGCTGATCCCAAGGATCACGACGAGCTGGGCGGCGCCGATGATGACGAACGGGCTTCGCGTGGTGCGGAGTTTGAGGTATTCGTCGCCGATGAGGCGGTGGAAGGTGCGCATCGCGGTGCTGCTCATGCCTGGGGTGCCTTTCACTTGGCTGCGGTTAGGGAGAGGAACGCGTCCTCAAGGGACGGTCCGGGGAGGTCGGCGAGGGCGCCGGAGTAGCGGAGCGTGCCGGTTTGGATGATGACAACGTTCGTCGCGATCTGCTGGACTTCACTCAGGACATGACTGGAGACGAGGACGGTTCGACCCTCGGAGGCGAGGTTTCGGAGCAAGCCCCGGAGCCACGCCATACCGGCGGGATCGAGGCCATTCGCGGGTTCATCGAGAACCAAGACCTCGGGGTCGCCGAGGAGCGCGGCGGCCAAGCCGAGACGCTGCTTCATGCCGAGGGAGTAGGTGCGGACGCGGTCGCCGGCCGCAGGCCCGAGGTCGACGAGGGTGAGGACCTCGTCGATGCGGAATGCCGACGTGCCGGCGACCTGGGCGAGGACGCGGAGGTGGTCGCGGCCGCTGCGCCCGGGATGGAAGCCCGTGGCCTCCAGCAGGGCGCCGACAACTCGACGCGGTTCCTCGAGGTCACCGTAGGGACGGCCGCCGATGAGGGCGCGCCCGGCAGTGGGTGTGACGAGCCCGAGCGCCATGCGGAGCGTGGTGGTCTTCCCGGCCCCGTTCGGGCCGAGGAATCCCGTAATGGTTCCCGAGGGGACCTCGAAGGTCACGTCATCCACCACCCGGTGAACGCCGAAGTCCTTCGTCAGTCCCTCGATCGATATCGCTGTCATGTCCGTCCTTTCGTGACTTCGCCACTTCATGAGCGCTTGTTCATGAGCGCTTGTTCACGAGAATACCCCAAACCACCGAAGATTCAAGTCGCCTGCCCCTAGCCCGCCCCCGTCGTCTGGACTAGCGTCCAGTACATGAACACCTCGGACGAGGTCCTATGCGTCGCGGCGGCGCACCACCTTGGAGCACTCCCCTGGAAGGACTGGCCCAGGGTCGCCGCCCAACTCGTGGCGATCGGATGCGAAGGGAACGACCTCTTCACGCTCTCGAGCCTCCCTGGATCCTCAAGCGAGTGGGTCATCGAGGAACTCGTGCCCGGCGCTCTCGCCGACGCCGGGGTGCCGTCACTGACCGACGAGCAAGCCGCCGAGGCGATCGCGCGCCTCGTCTCCCAGGTCACTCCCCCTGGGGGTCACCCGATCATCGCGAGCCTCGCCAAGATCGCCGATCGAAGGCCGGACCCCGGCTCGGGGCTGATCGGCCAAGCCCACACCATGCGAGCACACCTGAAAGTCAGCAACGACGCGACCCCGACCGGGCACCAGGCCGCCGACGCCTTCGAGGCGCGCCTCCGGAGCCTGCCGCCGATGAACCTACCCCTATCCCTCGCCCAGATTCTGGCGAGATCCCTCTAGCCCGCTGGGACAAGAACCAAAGAAAAGGAGTCCCGATGAGTGGACAGCCACAGGAACTGATGAATGTCCTTGAAGAACGACTCATGCTTGAGATGCGCCACATGGGAGGGGAAATCAGTGCCCAGGCGGCGATGCCCCAGGCTCAGCGTCTCAATCAGAAGATTGAGAGCCTCGTCGAAGCCATCGGAGACGAGGATCTCTCCACGACCTGGGCCAAGTACCTGAGCGCCTCGTCCAGCAACTCTCCAGAGGCGTTTCCTCATATGAGGAGCCTGGTGAATCGAGCCGACACCCTGAACCAAGCCTGACCCCGACGTCCTAGACACCCGCGTTCCGGCGTCCTGCAATTTGTGGGCATCCCACAACGCGGCCGTATAGTGGCGTCATGGCAGGCGACACCCGCGCTGAGACGCTCAAGCGCCTCAAGGCCGGCACCGGCAGGCTCGCGACGGCCGCCATCAAGAGCCTCGACGCCGAGCACCCCTGGTTCCGCGACCTCCCCGCCCGCGAGCGCTCCTGGGTCGGCACCGTCGCCCAGGCCGGCATCCACGCCTTCGTCCAGTGGTACGCCAACCCCGAGGCCGTCCAGCGCGGAGCCGCCGAGGTCTTCGCCGCCGCGCCCCCCGAACTCACCCGATCCGTCTCCCTTCAACACACGCTCTCCATCGTCCGGACTGTCGTCAAAGTCGTCGAGAGCCACAGCGACGAATTCGCGTCCCCCGGAGCCGAGGCGGAACTCCGGGAAGCCATCCTCCGCTACTCCCGAGAGATCGCCTTCAGCGCCGCCGAGGTCTACGCCCGAGCCGCCGAATCCCGCGGCGCCTGGGATGCCCGGCTCGAGGCCCTCGTCGTCGACGCCCTCGTCAGGGGCCAGGTGGACGACGACCTTCCCTCCCGGGCGGCTGCCCTCGGCTGGAAGACGGGGCCGACTCTGGTTATGGTGGGGGTGACGAACGGGCCGCTGGGTGAGGTCGAATCGGCCGAATTGCGGCGATCCATCCGGAGGGCGGCGCGAGGAGCCCTCGTGGGGATCCACGGCGAGGACCTCATCATCATCGCCAGGAGCGATGTCGACCTAGATGAACTCTCTCAGGCCCTGCTCGTGAACTTCGGCCCCGGGCCAGTGGTCATCGGGCCGACGGCCACGAGCCTCGTCGAGGTCGCCCGCGCCACCCGCGCAGCCCTCGCCGGGGTTGAGGCCGCCCCCGCCTGGGCCCTGACCCCGCGCCCCGTCCAAGCCGACGACCTCCTCCCCGAACGGGTCCTCATCGGCGACGAAAGCGCGAGAGACCGACTCCTGGCCCTCGCCTATGACCCCATCGCCAAGGCCGGAGGTGCCCTCAAGGAGACCGTCGGCATGTTCCTCGCCTGCGGACGCTCCCTCGAGTTGTGTTCCAAGACGATGTTCGTCCACCCCAACACCGTCCGGTACCGGCTCAAGAAGGTCACCGAGTTGACGGGCTGGGACGCGCTCGACGCCCGGGACGCCGCAGTGCTGTCGACCGCCTTCGCGCTCGGGCAACTCCGGGAATCCGGCCGCGCGCCTTTGTAGGATTCCTACAAACGCGCCGGTGCACTTTGGTCGGCCCCAGGCCACCCGGAGGGCCGGCGATGCGGCACCCTAGTGAGGTGCTTGCGATCGTGTGCCCCGGACAGGGCGCCCAGTCCCCGGGGATGCTGTCCCCGTGGCTGGAACTCCCGTTCGTCACCCGGCGCCTCAGAGCCCTCTCGGAGGCCGCGGGCGTCGACCTCATCCGCCACGGCACCACCTCCGATGCGGACACCATCCGGGACACCGCCGTCGCCCAGCCCCTGCTCGTCGCGACCGCCCTCGCCACGGCACGCGAACTGCTCGGAGACCTCCCTGCCCACGCGACCCCCGGCCTGACCGCCGGCCACTCCGTCGGCGAGTTCGCCGCCGCCGCCCTCGCGGGCGTCCTCACCGACGAGGAGGCCCTGCACCTGGTGGCCGTCCGCGGAACCGCCATGGCCGAAGCCGCCGCTGCCGCCGGACCCGGCTCCATGGCCGCCGTCCTCGGCGGAGACCCCAGCGACGTCGCGTCCGTCCTCACCGCCCTCGGCCTCACTCCTGCGAACATGAACGGCGGCGGCCAGATCGTCGCCGCCGGGAGCAAGGACGCCATCGCCGCCCTCGTCGCCTCCCCCCCATCCGGGACGCGCGTCATCGAACTCCAGGTCGCCGGAGCCTTCCACACCTCCGACATGCTCCCCGCCGTCGACCGCCTCGCCGAGGCCGCCTCCGGTGTCGCGCCCCACGACCCCACCCCTATCCTCCTGTCCAATGCCGACGGCGCCTCCGTGCCCACCGGCCGGGAAGCCCTCGACCGTCTCATCGGGCAGGTGGCCAAGCCCGTGCGGTGGGACCTGTGCCAAGCGGCTATGGTGGACCGTGGCGTGACCGCCCTCATCGAGGTCGCGCCCGGCGGCGTCCTCACCGGACTCGCCAAGCGCACGATGAAGGGGATACCCTCAGTTGCCCTCAAGACCCCCGCGGACCTCGACGCCGCCCGAGAACTGATGGAGAAGTCATGACCGTCATCCGCACCACCAAAGGACCCGAGTACGCCCGACTCATGGGCCTCGGGGTCGCCCGCGGCGAGGTCACCGTCACCAACGACGACGTCGCCGGGCCCATCGACTCGTCCGACGAGTGGATTCAGCAGCGGACGGGCATCGTCACGCGGATGCGGGCCAAGCCCGAGACCTCCGTCCTCGACCTCGCAGAACGCGCCTCACGCGACGCCCTCATCGCTGCGGGCATCGAGGGAAGAGCGATCGACACCGTCATCTTCTCGACGATCACCCACCCCCAAATGACCCCTGCCGCCGCTCCGGAGCTCGGAGCCCGCCTCGGGTGCCCCACGGCCGCCGCCTTCGACATCTCGGCCGCGTGCGCGGGCTACTGCTACGGCATCGCCCAGGCCGACGCCCTCGTCCGGTCCGGTCAGAGCACGTACGTCCTCGTCGTCGGTGCGGAGAAGATGAGCGACTTCGTCGATCCCACCGACCGGTCCATCTCGTTCCTCCTCGGCGACGGGGCGGGCGCGGTCGTCGTCGGCCCGTCCGACGCCCCCGCCATCGGCCCGACCGTCTGGGGGTCCAAGGACGGCGCCGAGTTCGTCCGCATGACCCATTCCTGGCTGGAGGTCCGAGACGACCCCACCACCCCCTTCCCGACCCTGGTCCAAGAGGGACAGACGGTCTTCAAATGGGCGTCGTTCGAAATGCCCGACGCCGCGGCGAAGGCCATCGAGGCCGCGGGCCTGACCCCCGCCGACATCCAGGCCTTCATCCCCCACCAGGCGAACATCCGGATCATCGACCAGATGGCGAAACGCATCGGCCTGCCGGACACGGTGGCCATCGGCCGCGACATCGTGGACTCGGGGAACACGTCCGCCGCCTCCATCCCCCTGGCCACGGAACGCCTGTTCCGTGACGGCCAGGTGAAATCGGGCGACCTCGCCCTCCAGATCGGCTTCGGTGCCGGTCTGGTCTTTGCGGCTCAGGTGGTCGCGCTTCCCTAGCCAATTGACCGCGCTTCCGTAATCTGGGAGTGCTCAGAACCGGCACCAGCCGGACCTATACAAGGAGAAGAACCATGGCATTGTCCGAGAAGGAGGTCCTCGCGGGCCTCGCGGAGATTGTTGCTGAAGAGACCGGGCTCGACGCCGCCGAGGTGACCGGCCCCAAGTCGTTCACCGACGACCTCGACATCGACTCGCTGTCGATGATGACGATCGTCACCCTGGCGGAGGAGAAGTTCAGCGTCAGGATCCCGGACGAGGACGTCAAGAACCTCGTCACCGTCGCCGACGCCGTCGCCTATATGACGAAGGCACAGAGTTAGCCCCACCCGCATGTGATCGGAATTCACCCACGTTTGACCCCTGTTTTACCCAACCTCATGGAGAGATCATGACCACCGTCGTCGTCACGGGATTGGGGGCGACCACGCCTCTGGGCGGAGACGTCGCCTCGACCTGGGAGGCCGCGCTCGCCGGCCGCTCGGGGATACGAATCCTCGAAAACGATTGGGCCGAGAAGTACGGGCTCGAGGTCCGGATCGCAGGCCAGATCGCGGTCCGGCCCGAGGAGGTCCTGACGCGCCCGGAAACGAAGCGTATGGACCCCTCGGCCCAGTTGGCGATCGTTGCCACCCGCGAGGCTTGGGCGGACGCCGGATCCCCCGAGGTCGACCCCGAACGCCTCGGGGTTGCCGTCTCCTCGGGGATCGGCGGGGTCTGGACCCTGCTCGACTCGTGGGACACCCTCCGTGAGAAGGGCGCGTCCCGCGTCCTGCCCATGACCGTGCCGATGCTCATGCCGAACTCCCCGTCTGCTTACGTGGAACTCGAGATGGGTGCCCGCGCGGGGGCGCATGCGCCGGTCTCGGCGTGCGCGTCCGGAGCGGAGGCGATCGCCACCGCGTACACGATGATCCAATTGGGCCGCGCGGACGTGGTCGTGGCCGGGGGGACGGAGGCCGCGACGCATCCCATCTGCCTGGCCGCCTTCGATGCCATGCGGGCCCTGTCCCGCCGCAACGACGACCCGGCGGGGGCTTCCCGGCCGTACGACGTGACCCGCGACGGCTTCGTCATGGGCGAGGGCTCCAGCGTGCTCATCCTGGAGTCGGAGGAGCACGCCAAAGCCAGGGGTGCGAAGATCTACGCCCGCCTCTCCGGGGTGGGCATGACGTCGGACGCCCACCACATCGCTGCCCCCGAGCCGAACGGTGCGGAACAGTCGCGGGCGATGCGTCTCGCGCTCGAAAGCGCCGGTCTTGCGATCACGGATGTGGTCCACATCAACCCGCATGCGACATCCACCGTCGTGGGGGACATGATCGAGGCCCGGGCCATCCGGGGCCTGCTCGGCTCCCACGCGGACAACGTGTTGCTCAGCGCGACCAAGTCGATGACGGGGCACCTGCTCGGCGGCGCCGGCGCGGTGGAGGCCCTCTTCACCGTCAAGGCCCTCCACCACCGGAAGGCACCACCGACCATCAATGTCACGCAGCCCGATCCCGAGCTCGAGGTGGACCTCGTCCGCGACGTGCCGCGGGATCTTCCCGCCGGGGACGGGGTGGCGCTCAGCAACTCCTTCGGATTCGGCGGCCACAACGTGGCGCTGGCCTTCACGAACGCCTAGACAAAGACGGACGGGCTCCCCTTGGGGAAGCCCGTCCGTCCTACCTACTCGACCCGTCTACTCAGTCGGCCACCAAAGCATTTCGAGCTCAATGCTGAGACCGAGAAGGACCTCGGCAGCCAGATCCTCGGAGTTGCATGAGATGGCGAGGGTGGTCGAATGATCAGGACTCATGCTCACGTTGGTGAGGTGACCCGCCCATTGCCCACTGTGGGTGATCCTCCCGTTGGGGAACACCATGATCCCCGCCCCATAGGCACCACCGTATGCACCTGGCATCTCGACGGCATCCGCGACCATCTCATCCTGAATGGTGGGATGATCCGGCAAGCCGGTCCTGAAGACGTCAAACCAGGCGGCCAGTTCGCTCGGGGTGGCCACAATCGCACCATCCCCGACCACGTCGATATTCACCTCGATCTCGCCATCGGCACCGGCGATGTCGGAGTACCGGGCAGCGATCTCGGGGAACTTGGCAAGGGGATCGACACGAAGATTCGAGCCCGCAGGCGTGAAGAGCCGTTCTTCCGCGAAGTCCGAGAACGGCTGACCGGAGACGACCTCAACGAGGCGCGCCAGGACGATGTAGTTCGAATTGGAGTACACCCAAGGCGCTGGCGTTGCGGTACCAGGGATATCACTCAGCAAATCCAGGGCCATGTCCATGGTGACGTGGTCAGAGAAGGACGCACCAGCCTCCACCGCGATGTCGATGTAGTCCGGCAGCCCGGAGGTGTGGGTCAGCAACTGAGAGACGGTAGTGGTCTCGGCCCAAGGGCCGATGTCCGGAAGGTAGGTTGCCACTGCAGCATCGAGGTCGACCAGCCCATCCTCAACGAGGAGGAGGGTGGCCATCCCGGTGACGTGCTTGGAGACGGATCCAATATCGAACGCTGTCTCAAGCGTGATCGGGGTCGAGGATGAGACCTGAGCGGAACCCGCTGCTCCGGCCCAAATCACTTCGCCGTTCCTGGCGACGGCCGCCGAACACCCTGGTCCTTCGGGATTCGATACCAGCCTCTCAATGACCTGATCGGACGCAGCCGCTCGTTCGGCGTCGGTGCCAGGGGAAGGGTCGGGATCGGCACCAGTGGAGCAGGCGCCGAGGGAGAGGACGATGCATGACGCTAGAGCGGTCTTGGCCCAAAGCGTGCGATTGAGCCGAATCGTTGCCGAAGTCCTGTGTGGGGCAGAAGTCATTTCCATACCTCGACGGTAGGGTGACGGCTTGTCCCGTCACTATTGGGGAAGCCCCTGGTTCTGCGGGGGCCGACCTAAGGGTTTCCCCGGAACAGTTCGCCCTCCCCCTCTCTGATCTGAATGTCAGCCGGTTCTCAGGTCCGGTGACCCTCGACGACCATTCGGGGGTCCCTGCCGACACCCAGGGCCGGTTCCCGGCCCGTTTCCGGCACTCACCGTCGGCAGGCGCGCTTCAGGCCTCCCTGCCGACACCCAGTGCTGGTTCCCGGCCCGTTTCCGGCACTCACCGTCGGCAGGCGCGCTTAAGGCCTCCCTGCCGACACCCAGTGCCGGTTCCCGGCCCGAAGCCCCCTACCCGACCCGGTGGAGCCAGCGCACGGGAGCGCCGTGCCCCGCATACCGGAAGGGCTCGAGCTCCTCGTCCCAAGCGGTCCCGAGCGCGAGGTCCAGGGCCCGCTTGAGGTCGGCCGCGTTCCCCCCGGAGTCGAGGGCGGCCCTGATGCGGTCCTCCGGGACGACGATGTTCCCGGCGACATCCGTCACGGCGTGGAAGATACCCAGCCCCGGGGTATGCGACCACCGTCCGCCGTCGCAGCCGAAGGAGGCATCCTCGGTCACCTCGTACCGGACGTGTTCCCACCCGCGGAGGGCGGAGGCCAGCCGGGCGCCGGTCCCCTGCACCCCCTGCCACGACACCTCGCAGCGCAACAGGTTCACTCCGGCGGGTTGCTCGGTCCAGTCGAACGTGGCCCGCGATCCCAACACGTTTCCTGCGGCCCATTCGATGTGCGGGCACATGGCACGGGTGGCGGAGTGCACGAAAAGGACACCGCGAGTAATGGCAGCCATAGCCCTTCCTTTCTGTCTAGGTGCGTCTTCCCCAACGACCTCGACAGTCGGAACCAGCTGGCACGCCACGCGTGTGTCTACTATCGTGCCTCACGGCAGCGAATTACGCCAGTGTGATCCTACCCGGGCGAGTCGTGACCCGGGGCCGCCGACCGCACCGCGACCCTAGAATGGGGCCATGATCCTGACGACCGAGCGGCTCACCCTGCGCCCCCTGACCGTCGAGGACGCCGCCGCTGTCCATGCCTTCATGTCGGACCCCGAAGTGTGCCGGTACACCTTTGACGGCCCGTGGTCCTTGGAGGAAACCACGGCGTTCCTCACCACGATCGACCCCCCGCACGCCGGCCACGAAGAGTACGCGGTCATCGAACGGGCGACGGGCGACGTGATCGGAGTTGCCGGGTGCGAGCCGTACGGGGCGGGGCAATCCGAGGTGGGGTGGATCCTCGGACGGGATCGGTGGCGGCAGGGATACGGGAAGGAGGCCGCCCGGGCGATCATCGCCTACGCGTCCGGCCTGCCGGGCATCACCGAGATCGTCGGGCGCTGTCACGTCGAGAACGCAGCCTCCGCGGCGCTCATGGCGCGCGTGGGCATGACCTTCATCCGCATCATCCAGGGGGACACCAGGAGGGGAACCGTGCGGGATTCCCGGCTGTACTCGATTCCCGCGGCTGCGGCGAGCCGCGACGATGGGTAGTTTCCTCCTCTGACGTCCCCATTAGTCCGTTTTCGGTGTGTCGCAGGTCACATCCGGATCGAGGCCGGGGCCATCGACTCCCCTCGCCCGCCGTCCTACCATGGAAATGTGATCCTCCACACAGACCGTTTGATTCTCCGTGTTGCCGCCCCCCACGATCTCGACGCCGTCCACTCCTACATGTCGGACCCCGAGGTCTGCCGCCTTACGGCCGCCGGCCCGTTCAAGAAACGCGACACCGTCACCTTCCTCGAAGGTCTTTGCCAACGCGATGACGAGCATCGGGGGTACGCGATCGTCGAGCGCGACACCGGGGAGGTGATCGGCCACGTCCGTTGCCAGCCCTACGACAAGCAGGTGTCCGAGGTGGGATGGATCCTCCGGCGGGATCGCTGGGGTCGGGGATACGGCACGGAGGCCGGGCGGGCCATCGCCGCGATCGCGGCCAAACTGCCGAACGTCGCCCGGGTCTCGGCCCGCTGCCGCCCGGAGAACACCGCCTCCAAACGGATCATGGAGAAACTCGGGATGGAGTTCGTCCGGGAGATCGAGGACGACGTCCTGATGGACGGCCAGCCGGCGCCCTCCCTGCTCTATGCGATGTCCGCCGAGCACATCCTGCCCAAGGAACTGGTCGGCGCCGTCGCCGCGTCGTAGGCAGGGGCCCGGCGGCTAGAGCCGCTCCCGCATCTCCTTCATCGCGCGCTTCCGCACGTCCTTCTTGAGCCGGTCGATGAAGACCTTGCCGACCAGGTGATCGGTCTCGTGCTGGATGAGCCTGGCCCAGATCTCGCCGCCCTCGACGACGACGGGATTGCCGTCGAGGTCCGTGCCCTCGCATTTGCCGTAAGCCGGCCGCTCGCAGGGATACCAGAGGTCGGGAATCGACAGGCACCCCTCCTCCCCCAACTCCTGGAACTCCTCGCTCATCTCCGTGATCACGGGGTTGAGGATGTATCCGACGTTCCCGTCGATGTTCCAGCTGAACGCCCGCAGGCTGACCCCGATCTGATTGGCCGACACCCCGGCCCGACCCTCGGCGTCGACGGTGTCGAGGAGGTCCTGGACCAGGGACCGCACGCGGTCGTCGATCTCGGTGATGGGTTCGCAGGGTGTGCGGAGGACGGGGTCGCCGATTATCCGGATGTCTCGCATAGGCATGGAGGTATTGTTCCATGCCGACGCCCTCCCTCCGGACCCCTACGATGTCTCCATGATCATCGAGACCGACCGCCTCGTCCTCCGTCCGTACTCGACGTCCGACGCGGAGGACGTCCACGCCTACGGCTCTGATCCCGAGGTGTGCCGGACCGCCGACTTCGGCCCGAACACCTGGGAGGAAACGGTCGCGTTCCTCGCGTCCGTCACGGACCCCGCGAACTCCGCCATCGACCTGGCGATCACGCTCGCCGGACGGGTCGTCGGGGGGATCTCCGCGCGGCCCGGGGACGAGGGGCGGTACGAACTCGGCTGGGTGATGCGCCGGGACCTGTGGGACCAGGGATATGCGACGGAGGCGGCGAGGGCCCTCGTCGCGCATGTCCTGACGCTCGACGGTGTGACGACGATCTCAGCCCGCTGCCGTCCGGACAACCCCGCGTCGGCCCGCGTCATGGAGAAGGCCGGCCTGAGGTTCGTGACAAGGATCGAGCGGGATCGGGAGGTCAGGGGCGAATGGGTCGACTCCCTCCTCTACGAGATGGATGTCAATCCTGTCGGAGGTGTGCCAGCCTAGGGGCATGAACGACTCCGAGTCCTGGGCAGCGGCGACGGCCAACCAGATCCGCGCGGTCGAGGACGACGTCCTGGCGCGGGTCGGCGAGGACCCTCTCATGGATCGCGCGGCCGACGCCGTTGCGGCCGAGGCGCGGACGATGCTTGGGGACAGGGGGGCCGCCAGGGTCGTCCTCCTGGTCGGGACGGGGAACAACGGCGGGGACGCCCTCCTGGCCGGAGCCCGGCTCGCGAACGACGGGGCTTCGGTCACCGCGGTCCTTCTTGGGGACAGCGCGCACCCGCGGGGGCTCGAATGGCTCCGGGTGGCCGGAGGCGAGGTCATCCAGGTCGCGGGCTCGTCGGCCAACGGTGGTGTCGCGGCCGCCGCCGCGGCCATCGAGGCCGCCGACCTCGTCGTCGACGGGATCGTCGGCATCGGCGCGAGCCCCGGGTTGCGGGAGCCCTCCGCAACCCTGGTGGGGGCGATACCCGCCAGAACTCCCGTCCTCGCCGTCGACCTGCCCAGCGGGATGGACCCGGACGGAGGCTCCGTCACCCTCCCCCACGTCCATGCGACCGTGACCGTCACCTTCACTTCACCCAAACCCTGCCTCCTCCTCCCCCCGGCCGCGCTCGACGCCGGCCGTATCGTCGTGGCGAGCGTCGGCATCCCGCTGCCCAAGCCCCTCGCAGAGGCCCCTCGCCGCCTGACCCCGGAGGGGGCCGCCGCCTGGTGGCCGGTCCCCGGGCCGGGGGACGACAAGTACTCCCGCGGCGTCGTCGGCGTTGTCGCTGGGTCCGACCGCTATCCGGGCGCCGCGATCCTCGCATGCTCGGCCGCAGTCCGCGTCGGGGCCGGCCTCGTCCGGTACCTCGGCCCACGGCGGGTGCAGGACCTGGTGCTCACCGCCCGCCCCGAGGTGGTCGCGGCCGAAGCGCCAGCCGAGGCCGACGCCCTCCCCCGGGTGGGCGCCTGGGTCCTCGGCCCAGGGGTGGCGGACGAACCCGGTCAGGAGGCGGCGATCGAGGCCGCGCTCGCGTCCGGCCTTCCCGCCGTCGTCGACGCCGGAGCGATCGAGGCCTGCGTCCGGGCGCGGGTGGGGGGAGGGCGGGCCACCCCGTTCGGCCGGTTGCTCCTGACTCCCCACGCGGGCGAGCTGGCCCGAGCCCTGGCCGCGGCGGGTGAGACCGCGAACGCCGAGGCCGTCGAGGCCGATCCCGCCGAGGCGGCTCGGCTCCTCGCGCACCTATCCGACGCGACCGTCCTGCTCAAGGGTGCGGTCACCCTGGTCGTCTCCCCCGGCGGCCCCGTCTGGAGCCAGGCGGACGCTCCCCCTTGGTTGGCGACCGCTGGAGCCGGGGACGTCCTGGCCGGGATCGCCGGGGTCCTGCTGGCCTCAGGCCTCGAGGCCGATGAGGCCGGCGCCCTGGCGGCCCTTGTCCACGGACGCGCGGCCACCCTCGCCTCGGGCGGGGGCCCCATCGCGGCTCTGGACGTCGCCGATGCCCTTCCCGCGACCGTCGATGCCCTCCGCGAGACGGTCAAGGAAGTGCTGAAAGGGCGCTAGGCGGCGATGGCGAGGTCTCTTTGCCGGAACCTCCATACCGCGAGTGAGGAGAGTCCGGCCGCGCACACGAGCAAGATGATGAGGGGCAGGGCCGTGAAGGCCTCGGCCGGCACCTTCGGCGCATGAGTGAAGGGAGAGGCGTTGAGCACGGCCTGGGGGAACTTGAGGAGCTCACCCAGCTGCCCCATGACGAGGCTCATGACCAAGGCCCCCCAGCCGATGAGGGAAGCCCAGCGGGGAAGCAGGGCGAAGGCCAACAGGACGAAGGCCCCTAGGGTGAGGACCGATGGGATGAACACAACGGCGGCCTGAAACTGGCCCCATCCCCCGGCAAGGTCGCCGCCTCCCGTGAGGTAGCCGAGCATCCCCGCCATCCCCATGGCCCCCAGGATGGCGGCGGTGCCCACCCCCGCGATCACGCCGTGGCTGGCGAGCCACACCCGGCGATCGACGGCGGTCGCGAGGATCGGTTCGAGTCGCCCGGACGCTTCCTCTGCCCGCATCCTGAGAAGGGCTTGGAGGGTGAAGCCCGCGGCGGCGATCGCCAGCATCGCCATGAGGAACGTCGAGAAGATATCGATGAGGTCGGCCCCTGGGTAGAGGTCCTCCAGGAACTCGACGAACTGGGGGCTGACTTCCTCGAAGTCGTCGACGCTTCTTCCCACGATTCCGAAGGCATAGGCCATCACGGACATCCCGATTCCCCACGCCAGGAGGCCGCCACGGTGAATCCGAAGGGCGAGCCCCAACGGGCTGAGGAGGGAGGATGAGGCCCGATCACTCCCCACCTTGTCTTGGAGCAGACCGGCCCCGAGGTCGCGGGCTCTCGAGAGACGGTACGCGATACCGATGAGCACCGCCGACAACCCGAGGTACAGCAGCCCGATCTCCCAGTTGTCCTGGTAAAAGGGCCGGGCCTGATGGCCCCAGCCGAGGGGCGACAGCCAGGACGGCCACAGGCTGATGACCTCGACCCCGTTCGGACCCACCGTCCCCAACGCATCGCCGACAGCCCGGAGGAAGAACGCCACCCCGATGACGAGGGCGACGAGGCCGTTCGCCCCCCTCTGAGTGGTGGACACCTGGGAGGTCAGGGCGGCGACGCTCGCGAACGTCATGCCGACCCCGGCCATCGCCATCGAGGCGACAAGCGATCCTCGGAGGTCGAGCCCGCTGCCCACCATGACCAGCGTGGTGGCCAGGGCGACGACGGCGTTGGCGATCGCGGCGACGACGAGGGCCGCGGTCAGGCGCGCATGGCGCCCGACGACGCTGGATTCGATCATCTCTGCGCGGCCGGTCTCCTCGTCGAGCCTCGTGTGCCGGACGACCGCCTGGCCGCTCATGATGGCGACGAGCACGGCGAGGACGATGTAGGCCTCGACCCAGGACATGGCTCCCAGGGAAGTCCCGGAGGCAGGCCCGTCGAAGATCCGCGCCATGACGTTCTGGGCGCCGAAGCTCGCCCCGGCAAGTCTCTGGGCTTCATCGACGTAGAGGGCAACCTCGGCGGAGATCACCCCGTAGATGAGTCCTGAGATGGCGACAAGCCAGACGGTGAGGATCACCCGATCCCGGCGGAGGGCGAGTCGGACCAGGCGGGGCGTACCAGTCCAGGCGCTCATCGGCGCCGCCCGCGCTTGACGACGCCGTTCGTGGCGCCGTTGCCCGAAAGCGCCGCCAACTCGTCACCGTAGTGACGGAGGAACAGGTCCTCGAGCGTCGGCGGGGTGCTCTCCAGGTCGAGGATGCCGAAACCGGTGAGATGGGTGAGGGCCGCGCCGAGGTGTTCGGAGTCGACCTCGAAGGCCCCGCCGTCGTGGTGGGCTTCGAAGTCGTGCACGCCCATGAGGCGGCTGATCCCCGTGAGGGGGCGCTCCGTTCTGACATGGATCGAGGTGCGGGTGAGGTGCCGCATGTCGTCGAGCGTCCCGGTCTCGACGATGCGGCCCTCGCGGATGATGCTGACCCGGTCACACAGGGCCTCCGCCTCGGCGAGGATGTGGCTTGAGAGGAGCGCGGTCTTTCCCTGGCCCACCCGTTCTTTGACGACGTCCTGGAAGACGGTCTCCATGAGGGGGTCGAGGCCGGAGGTCGGCTCGTCGAGGAGGTACAGTTCGACGTCGGAGGCGAAGGCGGCCACGATGGCGACCTTCTGTCGGTTGCCCTTCGAGTAGCTTGAGCAGCGCTTCCGAGGGTCAAGTTGGAATCGTTCGATCATCTCGTCTCGGAGGCGGGGGTCGAGGCCGCAGCGGAGGCTGGCGAGCAGGTCGATCGCCTCGCCGCCCGAGAGAGTGGGCCAGAGGTTGACGTCGCCTGGCACGTAGGCGAGCCGACGGTGGAGGTCGACGGCGTCGTGCCAGGGGTCGCCTCCGAGCAAGCTCGCCTTCCCGGCGTCGGCCCGGAGCAACCCGAGTAGGATGCGCACGGTGGTGGACTTCCCGGCGCCGTTGGGCCCGAGGAAGCCGTGGATCTCACCGGTCGCCACGGACAGGTCCAATCCGTCTAGTGCCAAGGTCGTGCCGTAGCGCTTGACCAGCCCCTCGGTGCGTATCGCCTCAGTCATCGCGTTTCCCTTCGTCTTGTCCAACATAGGCCCGGTGCCCGCCAAGGTTCCTCATCCTCCGGAACGACCCGGCCGAATGACAGTCACTCTCAACTGACGGTAACTCCTATGGAAGTAACTGTCAAGTGCGCGTAACTGTCATCGATGTTAGCCTGATGCCATGAGTGAGGGTGACCATACCGTCGGCCTTCGGGAACGCAAGCGCCTAGCGGCGATGAGGCGGATCCAGGAGGTCGCCTTCGACCTCTTCGAGCGCGAGGGTTTCGGCGCCGTGACCATCGAACGCATCGCGGCCGAGGCGGAGGTCTCCCCCAGTTCTGTCTACCGGTACTTCAAAACGAAGGAGCAGCTCGTCCTGTGGGACGAGTATGACCCGGTCTGGATCGAGCAGTTCTTCGAGGAGATCAAGACCCGACCACCGCTCGAGTCACTTCGACGCGCAGCAGAAGCCCTGATCATCGGCCCCTTGACCACCGACGAGGAGTACGTCCGGCGGCGCACCAAACTGATCATGGAAGAACCCTCCATCGAGGCGGCATCTGCCCTCGCCCTCTACGAGGCCGCCGAACTGATCGGGAACACGCTGAGCGAGGCGCTCGGTCGCGAACACGGAGACCTCGATGTTCAACTCCTCTCCCATGCGCTCGTCGGTGCGGTGACCGGCGCGATCCACCACTGGTACGAGAGCGGGTTCGCCACATCCCTTGGCTCGGTCCTGCAGCGGGCGATGGACGCCCTCGACAGAGGTTTCAGAATCCCCGAGTAACGGGGTCAACCCAGGTCGGGGATCTCGATCGCGACGGTCACGGTCGAACCCTCGTCGAGGCCCTCCGCCTCCCGCACGGCGCGCTTGATCCCCATGATGAAGATACCCGTCGAGCGATTCGGGAAGACCGATGTCCCCCACTCGGTCCTACCGATCCGGGCGACTACCCGCACCGCCCCGAATCCACGCTTGGGTCCGACGTACCGGACGTCGATCTCATCGGAGAGGTCCTCGGGGAGGGACACCATGTGCCACGCCCCGTCACCCGTTCCGGCGAAAACCCGCGCAGTGAAGGTGAAGGTCTCGGCCACGATCGGACGCTACCACGGACGGTTGGTCGCCGCCGACGACCGATCAGGCGTCGGCCGCGAGCAGCTCGTTGACCTTGGCCATCACCTCGAAGGCGTCCGCAACATAGAGCACGTCGGCCTTGCCCTGGGCCCAGCCGCAGGTCTCGTCGAGGTTGATCGCCCGACGCTCGGAGACGAAGCGCCAGCCGACGACGTGCGGCTCCTCGCCGTGGCAGCAGGTCGCGAGTCCCTTGCGGTGGCGCGGCGTCGAGCCGGTCTGGCCCACCTGGTTGAGGTGGCTCATGAACGACATGACCTCGGCTCCCTCGGCGCCCTGGTCGACGAGCGACTTGGTGCTACCGAGCGAAGCGCGGGCGAGCTCGAGGAAGCCGAGGACCAGGCTCGAGGCGTCATTGACGTGGGTCGCCCCATCCTTCTGCTTCTTGTTCCAGCCGGCGCCGGCAACCAACAGGATGTCGGCGTCGGGCCGGATGGTCTGGGCCTCGGTGGTGGCGGCCTCGATCCCCGTCACCTTCGTACGAAGCTTCGCCGGGAGGTCAACCGACACGGCTTCCAAGGTGGCCTTGCCTGCCTCGGCCGACGCGGGCTCAAACGCTCCCGGGCTCGTGAGCAGGAACCACGGGCGTTGGCTGCGGCTGAACTTGGCCACGATGCGCTGACGGTAGAACCAACGCTCAGCCTCGACGGCGTCGCCCTCGGCCGAGATCGCGGTGACCTGCGTCTCGATCCGGCCATCGAGCCTCGCGGCCGCGCCGGGCAGCGCCCGGCAGAACCTCGGCGTCGCCGGGGCAACGATTATCGTCGCGTCGGACGTCGAGACGAGGGCCGCGGCCGCGGCGACGTCGCTGGAGTAGCGCGAAACAGCGAATTCGGGGCCGCTCACGCCCAGGACCCGCTCGATCCCCGTCAGGGTATCCGCCACCTGGGCAACATCCGCGCCGATCAGGCCAGCGACAAGGGTCGCCCCTTGGAGGTCGCCAGCCAGGTTCTTCGCCGCGGTCAGCGCCTCGTACGCGGCCTTGGGCAGCGTGCCATCCGCCTCGGTGTGGGCCAGGAAAAGAATCTTGTCCATGGTGTGTAGCCTCCTCAGCCCTTGATCCAGGTGACGATCTCCTGCGCGATCTCATCCGCGGAGGAGTCCTTCACGACGCGTGTCTCACGCCGCTGTTGCGGCACCTCGGCCGTCAGCCAGGTCGTGCCCTCCCCGCCGAGCGTCGCAGGCCCCGCCTTCGCCAGCGCCGGCATGATCGTCCGCATGTTCTGCATGCCGACCTGCGGGCTGTTGGGCGGTTCGGGCAGCGAGCCAGTCGCCCAGGCCGCTACGAGCGGTGCGCCCTCGCAGACCGAGGCCAGATACCGACCGCCCTCGACACGCTCAAGCACCCGGATCGATCCGCCGTCCTCGACCTTCAGCTCATCTACCGCAAGGAACTGGTCGTGAATACCGAGCCGCTCGCCGACCATCTGCACCGTGACGCCGGCATCGCGAGAGGCCGAGGCGCAGCCGCCGAAGAGCAGGAGCCTGGACCGATCGAGCCCGTCGATCCCCTCGATCGCCTGGGCGAGGGCCACGGCGACCTCGAAGGAGTCGGTGAAGCCGCTGGCCGGGCCATCAAGGGCGACCAACTCGAACGGCACCTTCTGCGCCACCCGCATCATGAGCTGCTGCAGCTGGGCCTTGGGACCGAGGCTGACCAGCCACACCTTGCTCCCCGGGGTCTTGGCGGCGAGGTGCGCGGCCTCGTAGAGCGCATGCCCAGCCCAGGGGTCGAGCACCGAGGGCAGCATCGCCTCGTTCTTCAGCGCGGGCCGGTCACCACCGGGCACCGGCTCCAGGGTCTGGATCGGGTCGGGCACGAGGCTGCCGCACACGACGATGTGGAATCCGTCAGTCATCAGTCATCTCCATGGTCGGTCGATCAGTTCTCTGCGGAATGCAGGCCCCCGGCGCCCGCCTCCAAAGCGATGGCGGCGGCGTCGTGGCCCGGTTGGCGTGGCGCAGGACAACTCCACTGGCAAGCGCCGCAGTGGATGCATTTCTCACGGTCGAAGAGGGGAACACCGTCCTCCCCGCCGAGGGTCAAGGCCTGCCCGGAGCAGATGGCGATGCACGGCTTGGTCTCACAGGCCGCGCACGCCGCCGGGTCGAGGAACACGACATGGTCGGCATAGCCGGGCGGCGCCTGGACCTTGCCGCCGAGCAGCAGGGCATCTTGGTGGGAGACCAGGAGCTCGCCGTCGAACGGAATCGCGGGCCAGCCAACGCGGTCCATGTACACGTCCTGGAGCGGCCGCTGCGAGGCGCTAGCCTCGGCCTCGATGCGTTCGATCTCGCTGGCGGGGATCCTGCCCTTGAAGTGCTCGGCCAGGGTCTTGATCTCGCGGTGCTTCGTCCCCAGGCCGCCGGGTGCGTTGAGCCGGCCGCGCGTCAGGCCCGTCAATCCCGTGCCGATCACGCCACGGACGAAACCCCGTCGGAACCCGACCCGCGCCTTGGCCGCGACCTTGCTCTCCTTGTCAAGCGTGCTTTCCCGGCGGCGCTTGACGTAGGTCCGCTCGAGGTTGTCGCGGGTGAACGGCTGCTTGCTCTTGAGCAGTTCGAGCACCGCCTCGGCGAGTTGCGCCCCGGTCGCCCAGGCCTCGTCGACACCGGAATTGGTGAGGATGTTGGTGCTGCCCGAACCCTCGCCGATCCGCGCGTAGCCGTCGCCCACCAGGTGGGGCTCCCCCTGGCGACCGGATTCCTGCAGCGTTTTGGCCCCCCACGAGCGCAGCTTGCCGCCCTTCAGGTGCTTCCAAAGGTAGGGGTGCTGCATCCAGTGCTGCAGGTAGCGATAGCTGGCGCGCACCGGGCTGTCGAGGGACGACGGCACGAAGATCCCGAGCGAGGCGAGACCCGGCTGGTTGACGTACAGGAAACCGAAGACCTCCGGCTCGGGGTAGCCCATCGTGTGCAGCACGGTGCCCGGTTCGAGCGCGCAATCCTCGGGCAGGTCCACGACCAACTTCATGCCGACCGCCCAGTCGCGCCTCTCATGGCCCTCGGGCAACCCGAAGTGCTCGTCGAGCTTCCGGCCGATCGGGCCGACGGGGCCGTCGGCGACGACGGTCAGCGCCGCCTTGATGTCCATGCCGGGGAGGTAGCCGACGTCGGGCTCGCCCTTCAGATCCGTGCCCTGGTCGACGAGTCGCACGCCGACGACCGCGTCGTCTTCGATCAGCGGCTCGGCGACCGGGGTTCCCGGCCAAAGTTGGACCTGCGCCTCGGCCATCAGTTGGCTGGCGACCCATTGGTGGAACTGGCCGATGCCGAGCACCAGCCCGCCGTCCTTGTGCAGGAACTTCGGGATGAAGGGGAGCGTGAAGGCTTCGTCACGCACCCGAAACACGAAGCGCAGTCCGCGCAGCATCGCGTCGGCGAACCGCACCGCCAAGCCGCGCCGGCTCGCGCCGATCGGGTCGAGCAGGTAGACGACCTTCTCGCTCGTGACCGGAGCTGTCATCGGAATGGACGCTGAATCGAGGTCGGGGTACGTCTCACGGATGGCGGTCGCCCGCGTGACGACACCGGACACCCCGAAACCAAGGTCGTCGGCCCGCTCATAACACACCACCTGCGGCGGGAGTCCCGGCATCGCACTGCTCTCAAACTCGCCCTGCGCCTCGGTTAGTCCGCGCGAGAGTGTCGTCAGGAAGCCGCCGCTCGCCGGGCCGAACCCGACGCATGCGATGTCGACCTCCAGGCACTGTCGTTCTACCGTGTTGTCGTGCATGGACGCTAGGCCGGGTAGTCGAGCGCTTCGGGGATCATGACGCCGGTGAGCGAGCGCGCGGCGCGGTCCTTGGCCAGGCGCGCCTCGGCGATCGATTCATCGAGCTCGCTGCGCAGTGCCTGGAAGGTCGCGAGAGCCTCCCCGCTTGGCTGCCGCTGGTAGCCGTAGACGAGTTCAGCGCACATCCGCCCGACTTCGCCCGCGGCCCGGGCCGCCTGCACGCGGCACAAGTCGGTGAAGAACTGCACGGTGCCGGGCAGGCTCTCCGCAAGCTCCGGCCGCTCTTTGCCCTTGCTCTCGAGTTCGAGCACGTCGAGCATCTGGTAGCGGGAGGCGACCAGCCAGGAAAGCGCGTCACCCATCGGGAACGTCACACCCTGCCGGTTGTCGCGGAAGAGCGGCTTCCCGTCGGCGTCCTTGGTCTCGCGGAGGTGATCGAGCGTCCACCGCCACAGTTTCATCGCGCTGGCGAGCGTTGAGGCGCCGAGGCCCGCCTTGTTGCCGGCGATCTGGCCCAACTCGACGATCCAGTCGTCGAACTGGCGCAGGAACACCGGGTTCGCCATCGTGATGGAAAGTTGCCGACGCTGCACCGCCTCGGGCCCCTCATACGTGGCCTCGAGCTGGGCATCCATCCACTTCTGGCCGAGGAAGCCGGGGCAGTCCTCGGTGATGCCGTAGCCGCCGACCAGGGAGACCGCCTCGCGCATCACGGTCGCTCCGTAGCCGGTGTTCCACAGTTTGGTCGCCGGGCAGAGCACACTCGTGAGCGAGTCATCGATGACGAAGCGAATCAACGGATCTTCGCCTGGTACTGCGCCGCTCGACGTCTCGCCGCTGGCTCGGCCGTCGAGGAATTCGAGCGCCGCCTTCTCGATCGTCTTGAGTTCGCCCATCATGGCGCGGATGCCGGTGACCCCGCGCTCGGCGAAGATCCTGTCCTTTTCCCTCTTGAGGGGGTCGTACTCGTCGAACAGCCGCGCCGTCGCCAGGCCGAGCGACGTCATGGCCTCGCCCGTCGCCCAGACGTCGATCAGCCGATGCAGCGCGTCTTCCTTCTGCTGCAGTCCGAGGTCGTGACGCGGCGTGCCGGGCTTTCCTTCGCCGCCGCGGAAGCGGCCGCGCTGGTAGCGGATGATCGGCTCGACGGCAGAGAGGAGCTTGGCGGACGTCATGAGGCCGACCGGCACGCGGGTGTGTCGGAAGACGTCGTTGAGAACCTCGCTGTGGCTGACGTTCGGCGTGAGGACGCCGTCCTTGATCGTGTAACCGCCGACGATGCGGCTCGCAGGGACCTTGAGGTTGAAGATCGGATCGCGGGTTGACGACAACTGGTGCACGAGTTTGAGGGTCGGCGCGCCGCGGTCGAACATGCCCTCGTCCCCCTCCTCCAGGATGACGAAAAAGCTGCCATTGATCCGCTCGTCGGCACTGTCGACCGCGGCCGTGACCATGTTCGCGAAGTCCATGCCCGTGATGAACCGTCCGCGCTTGTCGATCTGCAGGATGGGTTCCTCGCCGTCGTTCCACTCGGCGATCTTGGCCTTGCCGGAGAGCACGCCGGTGTCGACTCCGACGTATGGCAGCGGCTCGGTGAGCGCGAACGCCCCGCGACAGATGTCGCCGTCGTTGGTGGGCACGGCGCGGGACAGGTAGGTCTGCTTCTGCTCGGGTGTTCCGTGTTCGTGAATCGGCGACAGCCCGAGGTGACTGGCGAGGCTGCTCGTCGCCGCCCCGGCGTCGACCCACGACAGCTCGAAGGCGGCCAGCGCCATGGCAAGGTTCTGGGGCCCCTCAAGGTAGCCGCCGTGCTCGGGCTCGGCGCCCAGTGCGGTGATCCCGGACTCGTCGAACGCTGCGAGGAGGGCGTTCTTCTCGTCGGTCCAGTCGTGGGAATTGCGTCCACCGCCGGCGACCAGCCGGGCGACCGGCCCGCGGGCAACCGCACGAACCGACTGCACGACCATCTGCAGGTCAAAGCGGTCGGCGAACCGCCACATGATTTGCCGCACGTCGTCCCCGGGCAGCGTGCGCAGCGTGTCGGGTTCTTGTCTATCCGTCGTGGCGCTCATCTCCGGGAAGAACTCCGCTCTTCTATACCGATCCCTAACGTCCGGGAAAGAGTATCAGGCTGGGCAAGCCGGGTGCACGTCCGTGCGGCCGGCTTGACTTTCCGATCGTTCGTGCTATTTTTAGCGATGGGGTCGCCGTCGAGACCTCCAACGATCCACAGAACGGGAGCCCCCATGTCCGACGCCGCCGTCTCCAGAAGCCGACCCCTGAGCATCCCCACCGCCCACCGTCAGGCCGCTCGAGCCCCAGGCGACTCCACCGTCAAGCTCGAATCGAAATGGCGCCGCCTCACCCGCCCCCTGCGTACCATGGGCAGGGTAGATTTCCGCGGGCTCGAGATCGACCCCGCACCTGCGGAGATACGTGAGGACCTCGACTACGGACGGAACTGATGCCGGAAACCACGCCGACGGGCACCAAAGGGCAGAAGACCCGTGAGGAGATCCTCCGTCTGGCACTCGAGTTAGCGTGCACGACCGGCCTCGAGGGTATGTCCATCGGGGCTCTCGCGACGGTGGCGGGCATGTCCAAGAGCGGACTCTATGCGCACTTCTCCTCGAAAGAGGACCTGCAATGCGCCGTCATCGATGCAGCCAAGGAACGATTCATCAACGCCGTCCTCATACCCGCCTTCCAGGCCCCCCGCGGAATCCCCCGCATCGAGCAACTCTGCAGGCTGTGGACCATGTGGGAGGACGAGAAGAGCAAGGCGGGATGCTCCCTCATGGCGGCAGCGACGGACTTCGACGACCGCCCCGGGCCCGTCCACGACAAGGTCGCGGCCATGATCGACGAGATCATCAACACCTTCTCCCGAGCCGCGGAGATCGCGGTCGAGGAGGGCCAGTTCTCCGCCGACCTCGACACCCGGAGGTTCGGCTATGAGGCCTGGGGCATTCTGCTGGCCCGCCAGCAACTCCGTCGACTCCTGAACGCCCAGGACGCTGACTCTCTCGCGGTGGCGTCCTACACGGCCCTCATCGATCGTTCCCGCACCACCGAGTAGATCACCTGACTGTCGATGAGATCGAGCGGCTCACCGGGGTCTCCTAGAAGAACAGTTGGATGAGCCCCACCGACGCCCACGCAATCATGACGGAGGTGAGCAGAATTCCCATCATGGAGGTCCCCCTGTTTGTGGCAAGCCCCCTCTTCGAAGCCTTGTATCCACGCACACCGTAAGAGAATCCCTTCACTGCGAGATACAGAAGGCCTCCGACAACCCCCAGAAACAGGGCTCCACCGAACATGACCCACTGAGGATAGAAACCCCCCGCCAGGAGCGAGGCGGCGGGGACGAGGGAGACGCCCAACCCCATGAGTATCGAATACTGGCCGCAGTGGTTGAACTCCATCGTCCTGACCTTCGCCGAACGGACCTGCCGCTCGGCTGGACCCATGTCCGACATCTCCACCACCCTCTTTCGTCACCCTCCCGCGCCGACAGGTCCCCGCTCCAGGGTGGGCCAGGTGGGGCTCGAACCCACGACCGACGGATTATGAGTCCGTTGCTCTAACCGGCTGAGCTACTGGCCCCTGTCCCAGCCTACTTGTCCACCGGTGGGGGACGACAACACCCCGTCACCCCGACTAGATCTGGATCTCGTATGCGCTCTCGCCGTGTTGGGCGTAGTCGATGCCGGCAACCTCATCGGCCTCCTGCACCCGGATGTCCATCACCCTCTTAACGAGCCACGCCAGAAGCAGGCTCATGCCGAAGGCGAACACCGCCGCCGCAACGATCGCAACCGTCTGCCTGCCCAATTGCGTCGCGTCTCCCCCCGCAAGAAGCCCGAGGCCCGCACCGCCATTGGCGAATAGGGCCCGCGCGAAGAACCCGAGGAAGAGCATCCCGACGACACCCCCGAAGAAGTGGATGGCGAGCACGTCCAGTGAGTCGTCGACTCGGAGTCTGAACTTGATCTTGACGGCGAGCATGCACACAGCCCCGGCCACGACTCCAAGAAGCAGCGCGGGGAGAGGATCGAGGAATCCCGCCGCCGGGGTGATCGCGACGAGCCCCGCAACAGCACCCGAGGCGGCTCCCAGGGCGGTCGGTTTCCCGACAAGACGTCGCTCGAGAACGAGCCAGCCGATGACTCCTCCGACGCCCGACAGGTGCGTTCCCAAGGCGGCGGAAGCGGCATCAGCCCCCGCCGACAGGGCCGACCCGGCGTTGAACCCGATCCAGCCGAACCACAGGAGACCAGCACCGAGAATCGTGAGCGGCAGGTTGTGGGGAGGCATGGGCTCCCTCGGCCAACCCAGACGCCGCCCTAGGACGATGGCAAGGGCGAACGCAGAGGCGCCGGAGCATATCTCGACCACCGTGCCACCCGCGAAGTCCAGCACTCCCCACTTCGCCATCCACCCCTCGGGCCCCCAAGCCCAGTGGGCGATGATCGGGTACACCAACACCGACCAGAGCGCCAGGAAAGCGACCATCGCCGGGAATCTCATCCGATCGGCGGCGGCGCCGGTGATGAGAGCGCCCGTGATGACGGCGAACATCATCTGGAAGAGGACGAATGCGGCCGGCGGGAAACTGTACGAAAATGCGCCGGGGTCGTTGATATTCGCCAACCCCGAGTAGTCCAATCCACCGACGAGCCCGTTGCCGGCATCGGGGCCGAACGCGAGGCTGAATCCAACCAACACCCAAGTCACGGATATCACCACGAGGGCGCTCAGGTTGTACATGATCATCGACAGGACGTGACGTGACCGCACCATCCCTGCGTAGAAGACCGCGAGCCCCGGGGACATCAGGAGCACCAAGGCGGTGCACAGGATCATCCAAGCGGTGTCGCCAGTGTCGAAGGCCACGGGTGTCTCCCATCACTTGTCGCACGCGGCAAGGTCGACCGGCAAACCCAGACCCGAGGAGCGCGTCGAGCCGACCGTAGCGATGCCGGATTTCGATCGCGTTTCTCGCCGATTTCCGGCGGGGGAAGATCTGGTTTCGAGTTCATGACGTGATCGACCAGGGAGTGCGATCCGGTAAAGTGAGGGGTCGCGATCCCGCGTAGCTCAATTGGCAGAGCATCCGACTGTTAATCGGAGGGTTACTGGTTCGAGTCCAGTCGCGGGAGCCCACCCCGATCGCAATATCAGCCCTCGGCACGCCTCGCCCGGCCGGCGACCTTGCCCCTCTCCTGACGATCGAGGATCACCTTGCGGATCCTCACCGCCTCCGGGGTCACCTCGACGCACTCGTCCTCCCGGGCGAAATCCAGGCACTCCTCGAGGGTCAGGCGACGCGGCGGCGTCAGACGCTCCAACTCGTCGGCCGTCGACGACCGCATGTTGGTGAGCTTTTTCTCCTTGGTGATGTTGACGTCCATGTCCTCGCCCCGGGAGTTCTCCCCGACGATCATGCCCTCGTAGACCTCCTCCGTCGGCGAGACGAAGAACGCCCCGCGATCCTGGAGGGCGATGAGTGCGAAGGGGGTCGCAGGTCCGGGACGGTCGGCCACGAGCGACCCCGTGGTCCGGTACTCGATCGGCCCGCACCAGGGCTCGTAGCCGTGGGCGATGGACGAGGCTATCCCCGTGCCCCTGGTGTCCGTCAGGAACTGCGACCGGAATCCGATGAGACCCCGGGCCGGGACGACGAATTCCATCCTGACCCATCCGGAGCCGTGATTCGACATCGTCGCCATCCGGCCCTTTCGGGACGCCATCAACTGGGTCACCGTGCCCAGGTGCGTCTCCGGCACATCGACGGTCAGGTGCTCCATCGGCTCCATCACCCGCCCGTCGACCGTTCGCGTGACCACCTGGGGCTTGCCGACGGTCAACTCGAACCCCTCCCGGCGCATCTGCTCGACCAGGATGGCGAGCGCGAGCTCCCCCCGCCCCTGGACCTCCCAGGCGTCGGGGCGGCCCGTTGGGAGGACGCGGATCGAGACGTTCCCGACCAACTCGCGGTCGAGGCGGTCCTTGACCTGGCGGGCCGTGACCTTGGCGCCCTTGACCCGCCCGGCCAGCGGCGACGTGTTGATGCCGATGGTGACGGAGATCGCGGGGTCGTCGACGGTGATGAGGGGAAGCGGCCGGGGGTCCTCGAGGTCGGTCAGGGTCTCGCCGATGGTGATCTCCTCGATCCCGGCGACCGCGACGATGTCCCCGGGCCCCGCCTCGTCCATCGGAACCCGCTCCAGACCCTTCGTCTCGAAGAGTTCAGTGACCTTGACGGGGGCGACGGTGCCGTCGCGTCGGGCCCACGCGACCGTCTGGCCCTTGCGGAGGGTGCCGTTGAAGACGCGGAGGAGCGCGAGGCGTCCGAGGAATGGGGAGGCGTCGAGGTTGGTGACGTGGGCCTGGAGGGGGGCGCCGTCGGTGTACGTCGGGGCCGGGACGCTCTCGAGGATCACCCGGAAGAGGGGTTCAAGGCTGTCGCTTTCGGGCATCTCGCCGTCGGCGGGCTGACTGAGCGACGCGCGCCCGGCCCGGGCCGAGGCATAGACGACGGGGACTGTGAGGACGGCGTCGATGTCGAGGTCGGGGATGTCGTCGTGGAGGTCGGAGGCGAGCCCAAGCAGGAGGTCGTAGGTTTCGTCGACGACGGCGGTGATCCGGGAATCGGTCCGGTCGGTCTTGTTGACGACGATGATGACGGGCAGGCGGGCGGCGAGGGCCTTGCGGAGGACGAAACGGGTCTGCGGGAGGGGGCCCTCGGAGGCGTCGACCAACAGGAGGACACCGTCGACCATGGACAGTCCGCGCTCGACCTCGCCCCCGAAGTCGGCGTGCCCGGGGGTGTCGATGACGTTGATGGTCACCCCGCCGGGCCCGGCCGCCTCTCCCGTGTAGTGGATGGCGGTGTTCTTCGCGAGGATCGTGATGCCCTTCTCGCGCTCGAGGTCGCCGGTGTCCATGGCGCGCTCGGCGACGTGGGCGTGAGCACCGAACGCCCCGCCCTGCCAGAGCATGGCGTCCACGAGGGTGGTCTTGCCGTGGTCGACGTGCGCGACGATGGCGACGTTGCGGAGGTTGGCGCGCGCGGGCATGCGGTCTCGCTTCTGTGGAGGGGATCGCCGACCATGCCGGGTCGGCTCCCCAAGTGTACCCGTGTGCCGCATGGGGCGTTTCGCCTCGATCTCGGTACCGCATCGAGGCCGATCACCCCATAGCAGGGGGGACGACCCCTACGGAGGCGGCCAGATGCCCTTCTGGACGGCCTCCTTGACGAAGGTGTCGAAGTCCCTGGGCGAATGCCCCAGCAGGCGCCTGAACCCTTCGGACGTGTAGTCATTGTCCCCCTTGGCGATGGGGCGATAGGCCGATGCGTGGAGTCGGGCTACATCATCTGGACTGCCCAAAGACTTGAGGCGCTCGAGGTAGGCTTCCTCGGTGATCGGCTGATATCGGACGGTCAGCCCGGTGAGTGCGCTGATTCGTTCTGTCGCCTCCCGGAAGGAGAGGGGATCCGGGCCCGAGAGCTCGTAGACCTTCTCGTCGTGGCCGTGCATGGTGAGCGCTTGAAACGCGACCTCCGCGACGTCATCCGCGTCGATGAAGGGGTCACGCCCCTCCCCCGCGGGCAATTCCAGTAAGCCCGCGCGGATCTCCTTGTCGTAGTGGGAGTGGAAGTTCTGACTGAACCAACTCGGGCGGAGGATCGTCCAACCCGTCCCGGCGTCGATGATGGCGTCCTCGATCTCCAGGAAGCTCTCGTACCCGTCATACTCGGCCTCGCGGGTCGAGAGAAGGACGAGTTGGGCCAGCCCTTCCTCGACTGCGGCCTGGCAGAACGCCTCCATGGTCGCGACGTCGGGGCAGCCCTCGGGGACGATGTAGACGGAGCGCATCCCGGCCAGGGCGGGTTTCCACGTGTCGGGTTGGGCCCAGTCGAATCGGGTCTCGCTCGAGCGGGACGCCGCCCGTACCTCCACGTCCTCACGACGCACGCGTTCGACTACCCGGCGTCCAGTCGTTCCCTTGGCACCGGTGACAAGGACTGGCCCCTGTACGGCCAACATGGTGTCGAGTTTACTAGTCAGGGCCTGTTTGCGGTCGATATCCCCGCGTGAGTTTGCTCACGTCGAAACGTTACGATCCCATCCCGCAGGTCCACCAACCGTCCCTCAGGTCGACGGGCTACTCCTCTCGGAGGGCCCGCCTCTCCCCCTCCAGGCGTACGAGTTCGGCGAACGCCTCTTGATATCCAACGTTTCCCTCGCCGATTCGTTGCATCCGGCCCCGGGCCTCCGCGATCCGCCGGGTCAGGGCCAGGTCCCGCACCCCGGCCAGGACGCTCCTCGCGTAGCGGGGCATCTCGGCCGGGCGGTCCTGCGACATGGGCGACACGGCTAGTTCGGAGACGACAGGCGCAACGGCCGTCCCCACCTCGTCGGCGACCCGATTGACCCAGGCGCCCCCCAATCCGCCCGCAGCGGCGATTCCGCCCGCGGCGACGATCCCATCCCACACCGCCCGGTACTGGGGCACGGTGAACGCCTCCGCCTCCAGCGCCGCGGCCCAGGCGGCGTCGACGCTCGCCGGGGCCTGGAGGAGAACCTCGAGCGCCAGGCGTTCGGCCCGGACGACGGGGTCCTTGGGGTTGAGGGCCGGGACCTCTGGCGAGGAGGGGGGCGCCGACGTGGTATCGGGCCCGGGGCGGGAGGGGCCACCCGGCCGTCCGGCCGAACCCTTCACCATCGCCTTCCCGGCCGACATCACGGCGGACCGCACCCGGTCGACCTCCACCCCGAGCCACCCGGCGAGCCGCCTCGCGTACTCGGGCCGGAGCGCCTCGTCCCGGATCTGCGCCACGACCGGCGCCGCCGCCCGGAGCGCCGCGACCCGACCCTCAGCGGATTCCAGATCGTTCCCCGCGAGGGCCGCCTTGATGACGAACTCGAACAGGGGCACCCGGGAATCGATCAACTCCTCGACCGACTTGTCCCCCCGCTGGAGCCTGAGATCGCACGGGTCGAGCCCGTCCGGGCCGATCGCCACGAACGTCTGCGACAGGAACTCCGACTCCAACTGGAACGCCTTGAGTGCGGCATTCTGGCCGGCCTCGTCGGCATCGAACGTGAACACGACCTCCGCCCGGGACATCCCGACCTTCGTGGGGGCCGCCGTCTGCCCGCCGAGGAGGCGGCGCAGCATCCGGGCGTGCTCCTCCCCGAACGCCGTCCCGCAAGTGGCGACGGCCGTCGGGACCCCCGCGAGGTGGCACGCCATGACATCGGTGTAGCCCTCGACGACGACGACCCGGCGGGAGGACGCGATGGCCTTCTTCGCGAGGTCGAGGCCGTACAACACCTGGGATTTCTTGTACAACGGGGTTTCAGGGGTGTTGAGGTACTTGGGGCCGTCGTCGTCCTCGTACAGCCTGCGGGCCCCGAAGCCGACGACCTCCCCCGTGACCGCACGGATCGGCCAGACTAACCTGCCCCGGAACCGGTCGAAGAGCCGGGCGTCCCGGCCCGAGGCCTGCTGACCCCGCGAGGCGAGCCCGGACGCCTCGATCTCCGGCTCGGTGAAGCCCTTGTTCCGGAGATGCTCCACGAGGCCGGTCCAGCCCTTGGGGGCGTATCCGATGCCGAACGTCTCGGCCGCCTGTTTGTCGAAGCCCCTCCCCGTCAGGAAGTCGCGACCGGGCTTGGCCTCCGGGCTCTCGAGCGCCGCAACGTAGAACTCGGCTGCCACGCGGTTGGCGTCGACGAGCCTCCTCCTCCCGCTGCCGTCGCCGGATCCCGCCCGCTTGCCCCCCGACTCATACCGGAGCGAAATCCCGACCCTGCCCGCGAGGTACTCGACCGCCTCGGCGAACGGCAGCCCGTCGGCCTTCATGAGGAACGAGATGACGTCCCCACCCTCCCCGCAACCGAAGCAGTGCCAGCGGCCGATGCTCGGACGGACGTGGAAGGACGGCGTCTTCTCGTCGTGGAAGGGGCACAGGCCCTTGAGGGAGCCGACGCCGCCGGACTTGAGGGCGACGCGCTCGCCGACGATGTCCTCGATGCGGGTCTTCTCCCGCACCGCTTCGATGTCGTCCCTGACGATGCTGCCTGCCACGAAGCAACCCTATGCCCCTGGCCCCACCTGCGTCGGCCCTATGCCCACCGCGAACACCCCTTCACGCGTCGGCCGCCACCGCTACGCTGGAGGCGGACAAGGAGAACGATGAGGGTCGACGCATTCCTCGCGGACACCGCCGAGGTCATCAACAACAAGATCTACGCCTTGGGCATGGGCTGGAACACCATCTACGCCCGCGGCTTTCCGGTCGTGCACCGGAGGCTCGCCCTCGCCCTGACCGTCCACGTCCCGTTCACGGACACCAACTCGACCCACAAGCTCGAGGTTCGCCTCGTCACGGAGGACGGCCAGGAGCACCCCATCGGGATGCGCGCCGACGCGGAGGGCAAGCCCGCCGTCCTCACGGCCATGGGGGGCGAGTTCACGCTGGGGCGCCCGCCTGCGTTGGTCGACGGCGACGAGCAGCTCGCGTGCTTCGCTTTCGTAGTCGAGGCGATGCGGTTCGAGGCCGCCGGGAAGTTCGAATGGGTGGTCACGATCGACGACGTCGAGGCGACCCGCCTCCCGATGCGCGTCCAGACCCAGCGCGCCTAGCCCCCGCCGGGCCCGTCCCAGCCCGGGTGGGACCCGGCCGCGTCGTCCCCTCCCCCGCTTTTCGGCAGTACTTGTGGTGGAGGTCGTACGCGCTCTTGTCCGTCAACGACGCCACCTGGTCGACGGCGACCCTGAATCGCGTGGCGTCGTCGGCCGCCTCCCGCCAAGCCGCCGCGAAGTGCGGGTGCAACCAGTCCTCCCCGCGGTGGTCGATCGCCAGCACCAACTCGGCCAGCCGCTCCCGCTGGGCCTTGTGGCCCCGCGCCTTCTCCCTCGGCGCCATGAGGAAGTGGACGGCGATCCCCTTGAGGACGAGGATCTCGTCGGCCGTGTCCTCGGGGATGATGAGGCCGGCGCCGTGCCGGGTGAGGGGTCCGGGTCCGTGGACCTCCCTCGTCGCTTGGGTCACGGCGTCGCAGAAGCGCCCGATGAGCTGGCTCGTGAGGTCCTTGAGGCCGGCGAGGGAACGGATGGAGCCGTCGTAGTCGGGGACCCAGAAGGGCAGGTTCCGCACCCGTGTGAGCGCGGCCAGGAGGGACTCCTCCTCTCCCTTGCCGTACCACTCGCGGACGTGGGCTACGACCGCTCTCGCCTGGCCCGGGTCGGCGAGGACGCTGAGCGACACGTCGTTGTGGACCACGGAGTCCTCGACGTCGTGCACCGAGTAGGAGATGTCGTCGGCGAGGTCCATCACCTGCGCCTCGAATGAGATCGACCCCGCCGGGATCCCCTTGCGGAGCCAACGGAACACGTCGAGGTCGTCGTCGTAGACCCCGAACTTGCGGGTAAGCCGCCCGCTCATGGTCGCGGGAGCGTCGGCGAGAGTCCACGGGTACTTGAGGCTCGCGTCGAGGGAGGCGCGGGTGAGGTTGAGGCCGACGCCCCGACCGGTCTTGGGGTCGGCGGACTTGGGTTCGAGGCGGGTGAGGACGCGGAGGGTCTGGGCGTTGGCCTCGAATCCGCCGATGTGGCCGGCGACCTCGTTGAGGGCGCGTTCGCCGTTGTGGCCGAAGGGGGGATGGCCCAGGTCGTGGGCGAGGCAGGCCGTGTCGACGACGTCGGGGTCGCACCCGAGGGCCTTGCCGAGTTCCCGGCCGATCTGGGCGACCTCAAGCGTGTGGGTGAGGCGGGTGCGAACGAAGTCCCCCGTGCCCGCGCCGAGGACCTGGGTCTTGGCCCCGAGGCGGCGGAGGGCGCTGCTGTGGACGATGCGCGCTCGGTCCCGTTCGAAGGCGGTGCGGCCGACGCTCTTGGGGGACTCCTGCACCCAGCGTTCGGCGTCTGCCTCGGAGTAGCCGGATGCTGGGGTTCCCACGTGACGATGGTACTGGGGCGGGACGTCCTACGACGCGACTAGGTCCTGGAAGGCCGCGAACACGGTCATCATGGCGTCGATCGCGTACAGTTCGCTGAACTCGTTCTCGGGGTCGTTGAGAAAGGCCGCCACGACGTACTCACGGCCGTCCGCCCCGACGAGGCGCCAGGTCATGGCAAACACGCCGGGCTCCGATCCACCCTTGTACCAGACCTCGGGCCAGCGCGCCGCGTCGATTTCGAGGCCGGGATTGGCGGTCAGTGCCGCCGTCGCGGACGCCGCGTCGCCGGGCTCGGACGCGGCGATCAAGGCTTCAAGCCGAAGCCATGTGTGGCACATGTCCTCGGCTGAGGCGAACCACTCGAGCCGGTCGATCCTCCACGGAGCGTCCGGCAGGGTCTCGAGGTCGACTTCGTCGAGTGTCACGCCAGCGAGCTCGTCGTCCAGGTATGCGGCGCGTTCGGGGGCCGATAGATCCGGCCATCCCCCGTGCTCGGGCATGAGCTTCAGGAGGAAGATCTCCCGGGTCGACAGGAAGGGGTTGTTTCGCTCGGGTTCGACGATACCGGCGTCGCGCATCGCCTCCCATGCGCGATCCCGCCCGACGCGGTCGAGCAGCAAATCGGTCGCCGTGTTGTCGGAGATCGAGATCATGAGGAGCGCAAGCTCGTCGATCGTCATCTCCGTCCCGTCGGGTTTGGCATACACCTGACCGTCGGATGTCGACTTGAGTCCGTCTCGCACCGTGACCGTGTCCGACCACGAGAGCAGCCCGTCGTTGACGTCTTCGAGGATCGCCGCGAGGATCCACAGTTTGAACTCGGAGCCGATGGCATATGGGGTGCGTGCGTTGGCCTCGTACAACGCTTCACACGTCCCCCCCGTGGTGTCGTAGACCGCCCAACCGCCCTGGGCCGCGACCGTCGCGAGAGCCTCGTCCGCATCCACCGCAGAGACGGACCCCGCATCCGGATCCGGCCCCGCCGGTTGGAAGAGCAGTTCGGTGATCTTGCCGGACCCCGAATCGATCCCGAAGAAGAATGCGATCCGCACGCCATCGGCGCTCATGATCCCCGTCCGCCGGAGCGCGGTGTCGGTCTCCATCTCGTCGACGACGTAGTCGCCCTGGAGCGTCTCCAGGACGGCGACGAGCGTGTCCGCAGGCACTTGAGCGAGGAAGACCGGGTGGAACCGTTCCCCGATCTCCGTCGTATCCGCGCTGTCTGGATCCGCGAGGAGGTCGAGCACGTACTCCCACTGCTCCCCGATGGCGTAGGACGCGCCGGAAGAAGGTTCGGGAGACGCCTCCCCGCCCGGGGAACAGGCGGTCAGGAGAAGGACGAGGGGGAGGGCCACACGGACGATAACGGACACACCGCCACGCTACCAGTCCTCCCAATCCGGGATTCAAGGCGTCCACGTTGCCGACGTCATTACGCTGAGACCCAACCGATCCGTGCGCCGTCTCGTTCTATGAGCAAGACACGCTGAAAGGGTGGCATGGCCCAGTGGGAGCCACTGCTCGAGGAGGTCGTGACGGCACGCCATCACGACCTGCTGGGGTATGCCCAGATGCTCACCCGTGATCGACAAGAGGCGGAGGACCTGGTGCAGACGGCGCTCATCGAGACTTTCGGGAAGCCGCGGTCCTTTCCGAATGCCATCGTGGCCGAGACGTACGTGCGGAAGGTCATCGCCTCCCGTTTCATCGACGGGTGTCGCAAGGCGAGCGCCGAACGTCGGGCGCTCAGGAAGGTCGGGGCCACGGAGGCGGACCCTGCGGCCGGGCCCCATCTCCGCGCCGAACACTCAACCGATGTGGGGGCAGCCCTGGCACAGCTGTCCCCCAGGGAACGCGCCTGCATCATGCTCCGCTACCTCGACCACCTGTCCACCCACGAGGTCGCCCAGGCCCTGGGTCTGAGCGACGGAGCGGTCAAGCGCTACGTCTCCGACGCCGTCGCGAGACTCAACGGCCTCCTCGGCACCGACGCCGACGCCGAGCGCGACGAATGGTCCGACGTGACGACGGGGGGTGCCCCATGAACGACCTTGCCGCCCTCCTCCGGGCCGAGATGGCCCACGAGGCCACCGGCTCCCGCGATGGCTTCGATCCGGCCGCGCTCCTGGACACCATCCGCCGCAAAGCCCGAGGCAAGCGTCGCGTTCGCGCGACGGTCCAGGCCTTCGGGGGACTGGCCTTGTTGGCGCTCACTGGGGGCCTCGCGTGGCTAACCCTTGGGCACCAGGGCGAGCCCGTTCCCGGCGCCAGCCCGAACCCGTCAGGATCGATTCCCGTCTCACCTTCGCCGTCCCCATCCGCCACCCCGAGCCCATCGGCATCCGGGACGATACCGGAACCCTGGGACGTCCCTCGCGACGATGCTGGGCTGCCCATCGCGCCCCAAGTCGATGATGCGACCCTCGCCCAGGTGGGTCCCGGGTGGATCCTCGCCGAATACACCTCCGGCGCCCCTCCGGAGGGCACCCCGTCGGTTGATGACACGAGGTTCTTCCTGGTCTCCCCCGACCGGGGAATCTGGGAGGTCGGTCGTGCGAGCGCCGAAGCCGACATGCAGTTGTGGCGACCCGAACGCCACGAGTTGATCTACTGGGACTCCGACCTCTCGTGGGTTCTCAATCTCGCGAGCGGAGAACTCGAACCGTTTGCGGACGCGTCCGACAACTACGAGTTCCTCGGAATGCTTCCCGACGGCCGCGAGGTGTGGCTGTCCTTCGACACCCATCAATCCGTGGCCCTTAAAGGAATCGCGGTGTATACCCCTGGAGCGACCGAGCCGGACCTCCAGTTCCCCCGGCCCTCCGTCCGGACCAATGTCAATTGGAGGATCTACGACGACCACTTGCTCGCCATTCCGGATGCGAACCTGGGCGATGCCTACGGTGGGACCTCCGTCTGGGAGGTCTACCTCGACGGATCGGTGGTCGAAAGAGTCCTCACATTGCCCCCGGGGCTCGGGTACTGCGCCGATGAATGGACGATTCTTCCCGGAACTCTGGTATGGAACTGCTCCGCCAACAATGAGAGCGAACACTATACGGAGTACTCGACCTGGATTCTCTCGATGGACGGCGGATCCGCGACCGAGGTGGATGTCCCACTCAACTTTTGGGACCACCAGAACCAGGTGGCGACCCGACTCCCGGGTGTCGATGTGGACGTCCTGGAGGCGGGTTTCTGGGAGGACACCTTTCCCGTCAGGTGGTTCGCCTTCGAGCTGCCCTATTCGGCGCCCTAGGTCGGGCCGCGGGCTCCGTCCCTGGTGACTACCCCCCGGAGACGCTCAGTTCGGCCTCCTGGAGTCGGGCCTCCATGTCTGGGGTGACATCGCGGGTGTCGAGCCAGCCCTCGGGGCAGGTCGGGCGCTTGGGTGTCCCCTGTCGCCCGCGGGCCCCCTCCGCGCCTTCCCCCGGGTAGGGCAGGTCGAGGTCGAGGCCGTCCAGAATGCCGCGCAACTCCTCGAGCGATCCCACGAGCCCAAGCCTGCGTCTCGCCTCGCCGCCCACCTGGTACCCCTTGAAGTACCAGGCGATGTGTTTCCGGATCTCCTGCATCGCCTTGCGCTCGTCTTCTTCGAGGTGGGCGGCGAGGAGCTCGCCGTGCCGATACACCGTGTCCGCGACGCGCCTGAGACCGGGCCGGACCCGATCCGTCCGCCCCTCGAACGCCGCCTGCAGGTCCGCGAACAGCCACGGCCTCCCGAGGCATCCTCGGCCGACGACCACCCCGTCGCACCCCGTCTCCGCGACCATCCGTAGCGCGTCCTCCGCCGTCCAGATGTCGCCGTTGCCGAGCACCGGGACCGACGTCACCGCCCCCTTGAGCGCCGCGATCGCCGTCCAGTCCGCGTGACCCGAGTAGTGGTCGGCCGCCGTCCGGGCGTGAAGGGCCACCGCCGCCGCCCCCTCCCCCTCGGCCACCCGCCCGGTCTCGAGGTACGTCAGGTGCCCGTCGTCGATGCCCTTGCGCATCTTCACCGTCACCGGCAACCCCGCGGACGCCTCCACCGCGGCCCGGACGATGCGCCGGAACAGGTCCGTCTTCCAGGGCAGGACGGCTCCCCCGCCCTTGCGGGTGACCTTGGGGACGGGGCAGCCGAAGTTGAGGTCGATGTGGTCGGCTCGGTCCTCGTCGGCCAGGATGCGGACGGCGGCGCCGACGGTCGCGGGGTCGACGCCGTACACCTGGACGGAGCGGGGGGTCTCGTCGGGGTCGTGGCGGATGATGCGGAGGCTCTCGGGGGTGCGCTCGACGAGGGCGCGGCTGGTCACCATCTCGGCGACGAACAGCCCGCCACCGTGCTCCCGGCAGAGCCGACGGAACGCGGCGTTGGTGACGCCGGCCATGGGGGCGAGGACGACGGGCGTGTTGACGACGAGCGGACCCAACTGGAGCGGCGGGAGAAGGGGCTGGGTCATGGAGCGGAGTGCGCGTAGTAGGCGTTCTCCTCTGCCGTCTCCGTTCTGAACTCGGCCGCCGTTTCGCGTGCCCTCTTCGATCGGCCCAGACCGATGATCGCGCGCATGACCCACGGGATCGGGCTCGTCGTCGCCGTGATCGTGAGGGTCGTGGGGGTGTGGTTCCCCTGCCGCTCGAACGTGCGCGTCGATTCGTAGGTCACTCGCGACGCCTTTCGGACGGAGACGCGCACGGTGATGCTGTGCGGTGGGTGAACCTCGACGATCTCGGTGTCCAGCGTTCTCGGCTGGCCTTTGCCGTCGCGTTGGACGGACCGGGTGACGCATCCTTTCTGCCCCGGTGTTCCGGCGACGACCTCCATGTCGAGAATCCGGCTGAGGGCGGAGCGCATCTGATCGGGGTTCGTGTGGAGCGCCCAGGCTGTATCGATGGGGGCATCAAGCACGCCCTCGAAGTTGTGGGTTTCGGTGTAGGGCTTCATCGGGTCTTCCTCTCTCGAGTCTGGTCCCCCAGCAAGCCGTTCGGCGAGAGGGCCGTAGGCCTGAGCAAAGCCAATCCGCTTCTGCGACATGGTATCGCGGCGGGGCACCCGAGCGTCTATGCGACGTCGTTGTACACAAACAGCTCGTCACCGTCCGACCTGTACTGCCATTCGACTCGGACGAGCCCGATCGACTCGATGAGCAAGCCCGGCAGTCTCCTCGTCACCCAAACACCCTCACCCTCAGAGTCCGTCCCGAAGACGATGCTCTCCGCTGCCATCGCGGCTGCTCGGCCCGCCCCCTGTGAAACCTTGACCCGGATCTCACGAACATCGGTCTCGCCGACTATCCCCACACCAAACGTGTATCTCGGAACCGGACCGTTTGGCGATCCCCATTCTCCGGGCCGACCCACCACCTCCGTCTTGGGGGCGTGTTTGCGCGGTTTCCCGCTGAATCGGTCGACAACATCACCCGGCTGAGCGGCAAAGGTGCGCTCCACATTGGTGATCGTCACGGGGCCGTTGAATTGAGGGGAGACAGAACTCCAGTTTGTGCGGGCATCGTACCGGGTCGAGCCGTTGACCATCTTCCCCATCCGCACGGCTATGGCGGCAAGCGCCATCGCCTTGTAGTCGCCCCCTGTTGTGACGACAGCGATAACGCGAGTTTCAGGAGATGAGCAATCAGCAAACTCGACGCGATACCGCGCCACCTCGTCTCGCGGTCCGACCTGAACGGGCAGGGAATCGATGACCCTGGGGCCCTTGAGTATGCGGGTGACCGCTGGGTCGCCGAGAAGATCCGGCCGATGCTCGATCCTTCCGTGATCTCCCGCGATCATCGCATCCGGCTCTATTGGAAGCCAGAGCAGGACCCCGGAATCCAGATCCCGCCAACGGTTGAAACCCCTATAGAAGTTGTCGTTGCTCCATTCACCGTTGTCGATGATCGCCACGATCTGGGCATATTGCCGTCCGTCTATGCGGACCGAATCACCCAGTCGCGCGCGTGTGCCGTCCGAGTAGAGCATTTGGATGGAGGCTACACCTGCTCGGCACACGAAGGCATGGGTGAACACCATCTAGGCGCTTTACCGTTGATTAGGAGTCGACCCAGATTCCTTGGTACTGGCGCGGAGGCCCTCTGGTCTGGCTAGTCACTCATGGAAGAAGCATCCTCGACTCGGCTCACGAACACGATGCTCGGGTCGTCATCGAATCGGGTGTACCAGATGATTCCCCCAAAATTCGTATCGACAAGGGCCCCTTCCTTGAGGTACCCCCACTGCTCCTGGGGAACGCCGTCCGAGTACGCCTCTTCCTCCATGATCGCGACGACGGTACCGGAATCCCCCAGCCCCATATCGAGATAGTCTCCAAGTTCTGCGATCGTCCCGTCCGCGTACTCCATTCGTCAACCTCCATCGCCCGAACGGCTCGACTGGCATTGCTTCCAGAAGCAGGTTGGGTGGGCGACCTCCCCATCAGAGTGCTGAAAGAAGCGAGAGCTCGGACTGTTCCGCACAACAGAGTACCAATCCCCTAGGACGGTGATACGAAAGCCCTCCTCGCGAGAAGCACACTCCGCCATTATCCCGAACACGCGGTACAGATCAGCGTGTCATGCCCGAGGGACACCCACAGATGGGCGGCGGAAACGATATGCTCAAGCGCCGACGCTATACCGGTCCACGCCAGTGTCGCGGTTGCATACACGGGGAGAGAGGAGCGATCCAAGGCGAGTGCGCTTCCCGGGTCCTCCGGCAGGCCAGACTCAAGAAGCTTTCGATACTCAGGGGACTGCGCGAACACCCTCTCGATACGTGCCCGCCAAGCGGTCTCGCTGGTCGGGTTCGAATCGGACATGTCTACCACGGTAGTCAGAGTTCCCGAGATCGCCGATGGGTGACCCCGTCATGAAGCACCGGCCTACGATCGCAGGACATGGCGTGAAGAATGCAGGATCGGCGAATGTCACCGCAATCGGTACGTAGCGCAAGGGTCTAGGCCGTCTACAAGTCTTGCTCAAAGACCGCCACGCCATGGGCGATGTCGTCCTTCTCGGCGACATCGACATCCCCGTAAGTATCGATGTAGCGAAGGTACTGAACGACAGCCTTCCGCTCTGCGGGTGATAGGCACGTGACCAACTCGTCCAGAGGTCGGAAGTCTCCTATGAAAAAGCGACTTGTAAGCGTGTACACCACGATCTCCCGAAACCGGTATGCCCAGTCTTCGAGATTCTCATCCTTGTCATGCCAATGACGCAGCGTCATGATCATGAACGCTGGCAGATAGTAGGCCTTCGCTGAGGTGCTCATCAGAGGGATCACATCCAAGTGAGCCTCAGTGATGTCATCAAGAACGCCCTGCAATGTGATATCAGCCCATGTTCGAGGCCCATAGAAACGGACAAGACCGTGTTCCTCAGAGCCCGGCACATTCATGTTTGGGTTCAGCAAGAGACCCGAAGGCTTTTCACGCGATGCGAAGGCGGCCGCAATCGACTCGATCAGGGCATTACGTTCAGATGACTCAGTCAAGGCAAATCCCGCAACCTTTCTGGTTGTAGTAGTTCCAACACTTGCTGATGGCGTTGCCAACCTCGTCGATGGCTTGCTGGTGTCCGGGGTCTCCGCCGTTGAAGCATGTATTACTCAACTGTTCTCGCGCATCCTTGCAGTCCTGCGCCAATCCTATCTTCTGCAACAGGACGGCACACGAGTCTGAGCCCTTGCAGGAGAACGACGGCCCCTTACAGGCAGAGACTACGGCGGCACGAAGCACGTCGTACTGATACTGGGTGCAATTCCCAGGCGGTGCCAGATTCTGAGAACCAGGCGTTGGCGCAGGTTGCACTTGGGGAGTTATTCGAGGGCTGCCGTCGATGCCTTCATCCTTGTTGGGATCGTCGACTCCCGGGGGTGTGCCGTGGGTCGAGTTGATCACCATTAGGGCAGTAGTGATTTCCGCCAATATCGCTGTATAGGGCGCGATTCGGATCGCGAACAGAATCCCCGCGACAACCATCGCTTCAACCGGGTCCTCAAGCTTTGTAGCTTCCATCCCGGTGGGGTCGTGGAGGTTGGTGGGGTCTCCGTTGGCGTAGAGGTAGCGGTTCAGGGAGACCGGGTTTGACGGGTTGCCCATCCAGGGGTCGGCCGACAGGAACCGGGCCGATGCCGGGTCATACCATCTCGCTCGGAGCCAGGTAAGGCCGGTGGCAGTGTCTCGAGTTTCTCCTCGCCAGCCGACGGTGATGGGGGTAGTGCCGGTCCGGGCTTCCAACACTCCGTCGATGGTCCAGGTGAATGTGTCCGTCACGTTCCCGGTCGTATCGGTCACTAGGCGGATGTCGTTGCGGATGTCGGCGTGGAGGTAGTAGGTGGTGCCGTTCGTGTGTTGGGCGATGGGGTGGCCGTCCACATAGAGCCACCAGGTGCCGTCTGAGGCCAATACCGGGTGAGGCAAGCCGGTGCGGGTGTCATAGACGTAGTCGACCGAGGCGCCGGTGGTGGAGTCGGTGCGGGTGACGATGTTCCCGTCGATGTCGTAGGTGTAGTCGACGGTTCCACCCGTGGGGAGGGAGACCGAGGTTAGGCGGTTGTCCGAGTTCCACGAGAAGCCTGTGATTCCGGCCAGGTCGTCAATTTCGGTCAGGCGTCCGGCCAAGTCGTAGATGTAGGAGGCGGTGCCGGTGGTGGTGAGTTGATCCAGGTCGTTCACGGTCGAGGAGACGGGGATGCCGTCGGTTGTTGTGGTCGTCCTGTTTCCGAGACCGTCGAGCACATAGTCGACAGAGGTCGTGGCGACTCCGGTTGTGGTGTCCACGGAGGTGAGGCGTCCCGCGTCGTCGTAGTCGAATACTCGGTTTCGATCGGGGGCGCCATCCCACGTTTCCGTGAACTGCTCTAGACGGCCGGTGATGTCTCGTTCGGCCGTGAACTCCACGAGGACCGTGCCGGTCCCGTCGGTGACGGCCAGGTTCACTGGGCGTCCCGCATCATCGCGGGTGACCGTCTCCATGACCTCGTTGGGGTAGGTGATGGATTCGATTCGGCCCGCGTCGTCCCGACCAACCGAGTAGTGGCCGCCTTCGGGGTCGGTGACGGAGGTGATCCGGCCCATCACGTCCCGGGTGTAGGTGGTGGAGCCTGCGGGGGTGGTCATCGAGGTGAGGCGACCCGCATCGTCGTAGGTGTAGGCGACGGTTCCCTCGGGGGAGGCCACCTCCGTCAGGCGGCTGCGGGTGTCATAGGTGTAGGTGGTGGTGCCTCGGGCATCCGTGACGGTGGCCCGTTGACCGGTCTCGGTGTAGGTGAACACGGTCGGCACACCATCCAGAGGCACAATCCGGGTCAGGCGACCTGCTGGGTCATACTCATAGGTCGTGACCTGTCCGTCCCCGAACGCCCGAGACGTCACCCGACCGGCCGGGTCGAACGTCTGGGAAAGCTGTGTCACCCCAGCGACGCCATAGTTGAGCAACCGGCCTGCGGCGTCGAACTCCCAAATCCGAGTCCGACCCAGGGGGTCCACGACCGAGACCCGTTGACCGTTCCCGTCATACGACACGTGGGCCGTGTTCCCCAATGGATCCGCGGCCGATTCGAGACGCCCGTCCGCGTCATACGTGAACGTCATCGCGGCGCCATCGGCGGCGACCTCGGAGGCCACCCGACCCGACGGGTCATACACATACTGGGTCACCGCACCATCCGGACCGGTGATTGAGGTGGTCCGGCCCCGCAGGTCGTAGGTGTATGTGGTCGTGCCGGCTGGGCCCGTGATGGAGAGCACCTGGCCCGCCGCGTCGTAGGTGTAAGCGGTCACGGTGCCGTCGGGAGCCGTAACCGACACCATCCGACCCGCCGCGTCATAGGTGTAGGTGGTCGTCTCGCCAAGGGCGTTCGTCGAGGTGGCCACCCGGCCTGCCGCGTCGAACGTCCGCGACGAGATCACCACCCCATCCACCGATGTCGATACGACCCGGCCCCGCGAATCGTAGGACGTCGCCGTGACGACACCGTCGGGACGGGTCGTCGAAACGACCCTCCCCTCCGCGTCATACGTGTACCCGGTGGTTTCACCGTTCGGGTTCGTCTGGGAGGTCAACCGCCCCAACTCGTCATAGGCGTATGCAGTCGTCCCGCCGGTGGCGTCCGTGTACTCGGTCCTCTTCCCCACCGCATCGAACACCGACGAGGAGACCGCCCCCAACGGGTCCGTGCTTGAGGTCACCAAACCAAGGCCATCCCGGGTCACGGCCCGCACCCCACCCTCCGGGTCCGTCGTCGACGTGAGCCTGCCGTCCGTGTCATAGGTGTAGGTGGTCGTGAACCCACCTGGGGATGTCGTCGACGTGCGCCTGCCTAACGAGTCATAGGCGTGCGTCGTCACCCGACCCGACTCATCCGTCTCCGTGAGCACGTTCCCGCGCGCGTCATACGTGAACGCCACCGACGTGCCATCCGGATACGACACCGCCGTAGCATTCCCATTCGCGTCATACGTCACCGTCGTCGTGCGACCCAAAGCATCCGTGGACGACACCAGCCGGTTCGCCGAGTCATACTCGAACAGCCTCACATTCCCCAACGGGTCCGTAATGCTGGTCCGGTTCTTCCTGCCGTCATACGTCGCCGACCACGTGTTCCCCAACCCATCCGTCCGGGACAGACGATTCCCCGCCTCATCATTCGTATAGGTCTCTCGAGACCCATCAGGGAACACCACCTCCACCAAGCGGCCCCGCTCATCAAACCTCCGAACCGTGACGTTCCCCAACCGGTCCGTCACCGTCTCCGTCCTGAGATCCGGATCCGACGTGATCTCCACCCGATTCCCCGCCGCATCCACCACCGCGATGAGCCGGCCCGCCGCGTCATACTCATTCAGGGCCGGCACCCGACCCAAGGCATCCACAATCCCCGTCAAATAGTGACCAGTGCCGTAGGCGAACGACGTCACGTTCCCCTCCGGATCCGTCACCGCAATGAGGTTCCCGGCGTCGTCATAGGTGTAACGCGTGACCAGCCCACCCGGCGTGGTCACCGACGTGATCCGACCCTCCCCGTCCCGCTCAAACACCACCGACACCCCACTCGACGACGTGATCCCGCTCGACGTAATGGTGACCGTGTTCCCATTCGCATCCGTCGCCTCCGTCAACCCCTCAGCAAGCGAGAACGTGAACTCCCGACCGTCGGGCATCGTGAGCACATACGCCTCGGGCTCATAGGTTTCCACCGTGTCGAGGGACAACAACCCGGAATCGGCCTGAACCAACTCGACCGTCCCGACCGGGGCGAGGGTCGCACCCGTTTGCGTCCGCTCCGTCCACG
>JAFGBM010000013.1 GCA_016933155.1 Demequinaceae bacterium
AGGCAACGTATTCAGATACGACGTCCACGCGGCCTTATACGCCGCCTCCTGAGCCGACAACCATTGAGCCTGAAGCGCCGCTTGGGCCCGGAAGAACCCCAACACATCCACAAAGGATTCGGGGGCACCTTCCACATAGGCGTAGCGGTTCAAGGAGCTGGCGCGGGTGACAGTGCCCCGATAGGCGTCGTCTTGAAGCCATACCCGGGATTCGACGTCATACGACCGAGACGCAAACTCCACCAAGCCTGCCGACTCGACTTGACCGGTGAACCCCGTCACCGTGTCCCACCCAGGATCGGTCACGAGATCCCCAAAGTCCCCAAACAACGCCAGATCCGCATCGATCACCCCATTCGAGGCCACCGCCACGGGAGACCCCAACAGGTCGGTGAGTACATCCACCGATTCGACCGTCGTCGACGTGTTCTTGCCACTACCCGTCGTCACCGGAGTCGACTCCGTCAACACCTGACCACCCGGACCCCGCGTGAGTGCCGTCTCCCCATCCCGAACCACCCGCAACCCATCAAACAACCGCGTCCGAGACACCCCATCCTCGATAACCGTCACCGCCCGACCCACACCATCCCGCTCGAACACGAGATCGACACCCGTCCCCGTACGGGACACCACCTGATCGGTGCCGTCATAGGCATACGACACGTCCGCAACCGTGTGAGACCGATTCCCACTCAAGGTGTAAGCGAACTCCGATGTCCGGTTTCCCCGACCGTCATACCCGAACAAGGTCGCCACCGTCGCCGTATCCGGCAACACCATCGGATCCAGAACCTCCCGAACCACCTGATTGACCGCATTCACCTCCCGGACGACCGTGTAACCATCCCCCTTCTTGACAGTCGACAAATCCTCCGACACCGACTCCGTAACCAAGTTCGACGCCGCATCCCACGAGTATTCCGACACCACAGGACCCGTCACTGATTCTGTCAACCGACCCAAGGCATCATGCGCATACACGGTCTCCGTCGTCGCCTCATCCGACAACACCTCCCGCCCGGTGACCAGGCCACGCGCGTCATAGTCATACCCGAACGCCAGGACCCCGGTGGTGCACCCCGCAGGTTGCTGGTTCGGGTGACCATTCCCGTTGTCCTTACAGTGCCCATACGCATTCCCCGGCGCCATCGACGACGGATTCACCTCACCGGAAGGCAGAGGATTTCCCGCAACACCTTGACCACTGTGGACGATGCCCGTCACCCGACCCACCAAGTCCCGCTCAATCGTCGTCGCCACCCCGGATGGGCGATCGATCCCCGTCAATGCCCCCGTCTCGTCATAGGCGAACGCGGTCGTGCCGTCGGCGTCAGTCTGGGCCACCGTCAAACCCCGAGCATCGAACTCCCGGTTGAGCGCCCGACCGTCGGCGTATTCGACCCGAACCTGGTTACCCACTAGGTCATACGTGTAGGAGTTCTCCTGGCCGAGGGCATCCACCGTGCGAGTCACCCGGCTCGCCCAGTCGTACTCCCACGTTGACAAACCGAGGTTGTCGGTCATTGATGTCCGGTTCCCGATCGCGTCATACGCGTATCCGACGGACTGTTCCGCATAGGCGACCGAGGCGACATGACCATCAGGCGTGTAGGCGAGGGACGTCACGGAACCATCAGGTGCCGTCACCTCAGCTACTCGACCCGCAGCGTCAAACGTCGTCGCCGTCGTCCGACCCAAAGCATCCGTCTCCGACACAAGCCGCCCCACCGAGTCGTACCCATACACAGTCGCATGACCCTTCGGATCCACAACACTCGCCATCGAACCCCGAACGTCATACGTCACCTGTGTCGTCACATTCACGGTCTCGGACGACGCCTCACCCGGGATGAAGTTCTCCGTCGTCGAGACAAGCAGGCCACGAGGATCGTAATCGAACCGGGTGACCACCCCCACCGGATCCGTCGTGGAGACAACATTGCCAGCTACGTCATATTCCGTCGACGACACATCGCCGATAGCGTTCGTCTCGCTGACGAGTCGACCGAGCGGGTCATATTCGAACACGGTCACCGCCCGCTTGGCGTCCGTGACGGACACGACGTTGCCGGTAGCGTCATAGACGGTCGTCGCCAGGTAGCCTTCCGCATCGGTGACACTCGTCATGCGACCCAGCAGGTCATACCCAAACGTGCGAACCGCACCGAGCGAGTCGGTCACCGACGTCTGATTACCCACCGCGTCATACCCGACCGTCATGCGACCACCATCGGGGTCGACGATCGCCGACAACCGGTTCACCTCGTCATACTCCTGTGTCATCGTGTCGCCCCGAGCATTTGTCACCGCGACAGTGTTCCCCGCCGCGTCATAGGCATACACCGTGGACGAACCCGACGGGGTGGTGATCGAGGTCATCCGATTCAATGCGTCGTATCCGAACGTCGTGAGATTGCCGAGCGCGTTCGTCACCGAGACCGTGTTGCCGGCCGCGTCGTAGGACGTCTCCGACCGATTGCCGAGCGCATCAACAGTCGCAACCGGCCGGGAAAGCGCATCGTATTCGACAGAGGTGCGAGACCCTGTCGGATCGACCTGGGCGATCGGATTCCCTACGATGTCACGCTCGATCAGCCAACGCTCACCGACCTCGTCGACCCGAGCGGTCAGTAACCCTCGAGCGTCGAACTCAAAGACCGTGGAGTGGCCGAGTGGGTCCACCTTCTGGATGAGATTCCCCATCGGGTCATACGAGAACTGCGTTTCCCCGCCATCTGCGGCGACGACCGACGTCAAGCGCGACATCGGATCGAAGGTTTGGGCCATCGCGTTCCCTGAAGCGTCGGTCATGGTGACGACATTGCCCACCTTGTCATACTCCCGCGACGTGACGTTTCCGAGGGCATCGGTCGTCGAGATCAACCGGGAGAGGGCATCGTAGGTGTTCTCGGTCCTGGCCCCCCTCGGATCGACGGTTGTCACGAGGAGGCCCACGGCGTCGTATTCGAATTCGGTGCGGTTTGCGAGCGGATCGACAACGGCGGTCATGCGCCCCAAAGCGTCATACTCGAATTCGGTGGTGAACCCCCGCGGGTCGGTACTCGATGTCACATTCCCCGCCAAGTCATACGTGTTGGTCTCAACGGTGCCGTCGGGACGGGTCGTCGCCACAAGCCTCCCCATCGCGTCGTGGTCATAGACGTACGTCTGACCGAGGGCATTCGTCACGGCTGTCGTCCCGCCAACCGCGTTGTACTGGAACTCGGACCTGTGACCGAGGGCGTTGACGATCGCCGTCATTCGTCCAAGAGCGTCATACTCCATTTGCGTACGGGCCCCGGTCGGATCCACGGTCGCGATCGGATTTCCCACCGCGTCGTACTCCGTCAACCATCGCTGCCCCGCCTTGTCCGTTGTGGCAGTCTCAAAACCGAGATTGTCGTACTCGCGGTAGACCGTGAATCCCCGCGCGTCCTCCTCCGAGACGAGGTTTCCTATCGAGTCATAACCGAACCGCGTCGTCGCCCCATCAGACTGGGTAACCGACAGGATGCGTCCCATCGGATCGTGAGTGGCGGATGTGACACGCCCAAGCTCGTCGGTGCGGGTAAGCACGTTGCCCACGGGATCGTAAGCCACTGCCGTCTGCCCACCCAGGGCGTCGGTCGTACCCACCATGCGCGACAATCCGTCGTAGGCGAACTCGGTCCGAGCCCCCAGCGGGTTCACGGTCGCCGTGACGTTCCCCAGCGCGTCATATTCGGTGCGGGATCGATACCCGAGGGCATCGATCGTCGCCGTCCTCCGTCCGAGTGCGTCGCACTCGAATACCGTCGTGAAACCACGCGGATCCGTCGCGGACACCATATTCCCCGCCGGGTCGTATCCGTATACGGTCGAGGAACCATCAGGCCGAGTGGTCTCAAGAAGCCTTCCCATGACATCGAATTCATAGGCCGTGACTCTGCCTAGCTCGTCCGTACTGGACGACACAAGCCCGAGCGTGTTGTAGGTGACTGCGGACTGGTTGCCGAGGGCGTCGATCCACTCGACGGGGCGACCGATGACGTCAAAGGTCGTCTCCGTCCGGTTGCCTTCTGGATCGATCGTCGCGAGAGGGTTGCCGATCGCGTCATATTCGGTGACCCAGCGGCCGCCGTTCTCATCCACCATGGCGGTCGCCCGGCCGAGTCCGTCGTACTCCCACGACCGCGACGTGCCGTCCGGGTTGAGTTGGCTCACCAGGTGATGCTCGGCGTCGTAGCCGTACTCCACCCGGGTCCCATCGGGCAGGTTGACCGCCGTCACCTGAAGGTTGACGTTGTATTCATACGTCGTCGTGTTCCCCGCCGCATCCGTCATCGACACCATCGAACCCATGACGTCATACGTGAACGACGTCACCTGGCCGAGGGCATCAGTCATCGAAATCAGGTTGTCCGCGTCATCCCAGGTAGATGTCGTCGTGTTCCCCAAGGCGTCGGTCATCGACGTCACCCGGTTCGCCAGGTCATACTCCCGGGTGGTCGTCCCACCCAACGCGTCGGTGACGGTCAGGACGTTGCCCCGGCCGTCGTAGGCAAACGTCGTCGTCGCCCCCACCGTATCCGTCAAGCTGGTGACGTCCCCATGCTCGTCATACGTCGCATACGTGACCGTCCCATCCGGCAGATGCGTCTCGATCGCCCGCCCATCCCCATTGAGGACGAACGACGTCGTCGCCGTGCCCCCATCGCCATCGGGCGTCGTGACAGACGTGAGATCCCCGAGGGAGTTGTAGGCGTACGTCGTCGTCTCGCCGAGCGGGTTGGTATACGTCTGGACCCGGCCATAGGCGTCGAACGTCGACGTATAGGTGTTGCCATTCGCATCGATCGACGTCACCGGATTGTAGTTCTCGTCATACATCGTCAACGTGAGCCCACCCTCGGCGTCCTGAGACGCCGTCGCCTGACCCAACTCGTTGTGCGTGATAACGCTTTCATTCCCCAACGCATCGGTCAGCGTCGTCATCCGATATTCCCCGTAGTCGATGGTGCGGACGTGGCCCGCCCCATCGGTCTGGGTGACGACCCTCTTCTCATCGTCGTAGGTGTTCGTGACCTCGTCGACGCCATCGGCGCCCGTCACCACGTCGAGAAGCCCCGAGGCGTTGTAAGAGAACGACCGGGTCCGACCCGCGCCATCCGTCAACGAGACAAGGTTCCCAGAGGCGTCATAGGCCAAGGTCCACACGCGCCCGTCCGGATGGGTGAAAGCCGTGATCCGGCCCTCAGGGGTGGACGTCACCGCCACGGTCTGACCGGCCTCGTCCGTGATAGAGGTCAGTGGCGGGAAGACGATCTCGCCCTCCGCGGCCTCGGCCAGCGGTCCATACGCGAGGGTGTAGGCATTCCCCTGACGGTCAACGGCGCGCGTCAACTCCCCATACCCCGTCACCTCGTCGACCGTGAACTCCAGGCTCGTGCCATCGCCAAACGTCAGGTGCACGCCGGTATCCGTCGCCGCGAGCGACGATCGTGCCCCGGGGGGCATGGTGAACCCACCGCTCCCGTTGGACTCGAAGAAGACGCTCCTACCGTCGGCCAAGGTCACCAGCACCGAGCCATCGGCGAACCGCTGCGCGCGGGACGAGTAGGCGAAGTTCCAGCCATTGCCGACCTGGGAGGCGCGACCGTCGAGGGCGTTGTAGGCGAGCGTCAGGTCGATGGCCTGGTCGCCGACGCCGGTGAGCGTGAACACCTCTGCCGACGTGACGAAGTTGCCGGTCGACAGGTTGACCGGATCCGTACCGTACATCTGATAGTTGTTCTCCCCCATCTGGCGAAGTTCGTCGATCTCAGCCTGGGTGGGAGGCTCCGGCAGGGTTACAGGCTCGACGCACGCGATGCCAGGGGTGGCTTCGATCTGCTCGAGAAGGGACGCAACCACAGCCTTCACGACCAAGTCACGGCGGTTCTTTATGACCGGGTAATCCCAGTTGTGGTCGAGGAAGAGGAGTTCAATATGGGCGTAAGCGGGAGCGACCCCGGCGAACTCGGGATACGGGAGATGGTCATAGAAATGCGGGTTGACGGGCTGAAGATCGGGCCGAGCGGTGTAGTACGGAATCCAATCCTTGAACTCGTTGGCCAACGCCAGGCTCGAACTGTTGCTCGGCGCCGCGGCAACCATCCCTCCGTTCCACTCCTGGCCCCACGGGGCGAACGTGATCGGGTCGCTGCCTGGGATGTAGTTGTTGGCATTGAACGCCAAGGTGACCGCGATGTCGGGGTCGAAGTTCCGGATCCGGTTCGCCCGAATGGTTCGACTCACGTTGGCATCCGCGCCCGACGGCCGCGTGATGTATACCTCCGCGCCGCACGTGGATTCGAGTTCGGCTTCAACCGCCGCCGCGACCGCGTAACTGTACTGGGTCTCGGTGACGATGCCCGATCCCCAGTTGATCCTGGCGACAGGATTGTCAGGGTCAAGGGCGATCCTCGGGATCTCATCGCCCGCGGCCGCGGCCGCCGGAGCCCCCATAACCGTGAACTCCGACAGGTGATCCGAGTGGGCGACAACGGCGCCGAGATCCGCGTCGTAGGCCGAGGGCACCCATACCCACGGGTCGTTCGCGCTTTCACGCGAGTACACACCCAAGGACGTCAGGTCGATGCCAGCGATCTCCTCGGCAGACACAGGGAAGGTGAGCTCGATGGCCGGAGTCATCTCATCAATCGCAGGGCCTTCGTTGCCCTCCGGCTGGATGATCGTCACCTGGTGCTCGAGCGTGGTGATGTCCTCGCCGTTGGCCGAGGTGGCGGTGATGTCGACCCCATCGCCGAGCGCGACCACCTCTCCGTCGGGTGTGACCGCACTCGCGCCCTCGGTGTCGATGGGTACAACATCGACGCTTGCCCCCACGGCATCCGGATCCGTCGGATTGAAGACGGCCTCACCGCCATCGGGCAGGTCGAATGTAGACGACGCGTCGGCGGTGAGCGTGCCGTCCAGCGGATCGGCTTCGGCTGACACCGGAAGGGCGGCAAGGAGTGCGAAGGACACGAGCCCGGACACGAGAGCACGGAAAGAAGAACGCATGATTCCCCCAGCTGAGTCTGTGGCTCGTCGGTGAGCCTTCAGAAAAAGGTGGCACAAATCACACGTTCCCGCTACTCGGAATTCCTCGCCGCTGGTGCAACGGGCCCACATCGGTGTCCGATTCGCCGGAAAAGGCATTCGATACCCCGGGAACTGAAACGATATCGATGGCTATCAGGTGTGACGAAGATCACACATCCGGCTCATCACCTTTGCGATGCTTACCCTAAGTTGCGACGAGCACGGGGATGAGCATCTCGTTCGGCGTCAGCGATCCATGCACCCCGATCAACCCCATCGACGCCTCCGACTGCACCCGGGAGTCCACCACCGTCGCCCGCCCCGTCATGGCAACGATCACATCCCCAAGCCTGTCCCTGACCGCCGGAAGCACCGGGCCGAATAACCCCAGCCCGATCGCCTCCTCTTGAACGGCGACGACCGCGCTCTCCCCCAGCGTCTCCTGCCACCGTGCCGCAACCCCCACCGGATCCCGGGTGTACACGTGAAGCGCCCGAGGCTCCCCCGCGAGGAACTCCACCCCGTCGTCCAGAGACGGGCTGTGGGCGAGATCCCACCGAGGTGCGCCCGTCACATCGATCATGCCGTGGTCGGCCGTGACCAGCAGAACGGTGTCCTTGGGCATGGTGAGGGCTAGCCGGGCGAGCTCGCGGTCAGCATCCTCGAGGGACGCCGTCCACTTCTCCGACATCCATCCATACGCATGCCCCACCCCGTCGATCTCCCCCCAATACATGTAGGAGACGCCCGGATCCTTCATCGCCCCCAACGCGACGTCGACCCGATCGGCGAGCCTCTCCGCCCCGATGAACTGACCCCCCCGAAGCACCGCGCTCGTCAACCCCGAACCGGCGAAACGCGCCCGACCCAAGGTCGTCACCTCGATCCCGGCAAGGTCGGCCTGCTCAAGCAGGGAAGGCATGACCTGCCATTCCTCCGCAGGCTCTGCACCCTCCCAGCTGATGAGGTTCGCGAGCTTTCCGGTCTTCGGGTTCCGGACGGTGTAGCCCGCCATCCCGGTCTCGCCACTCGTCCTCCCCGTCCCCATGAGTGACAACGATGCCGCAGTCGTGGACGGATATCCGGCCGTCGCCGTCACTCCCGCAAGGAACCGAAGGAAGGGGGCATGCCCCCGCCTCGCGTCGAGGTTGAGCTCCCCCAGCCCGTCGAGGAGAGCGACGCATACGTGCCGCGCATCCGGGACGTTGAGACGCCTCTGGTCCTCTCGGGCTTCCCTTCCCGGGACCACCTCGGGGGCTCCGATAGCGGAAATGGCCGCACTCAGCACCCCCCCGAGTTCCCGGCCGCCATAGTCGGGGAGAACGAAGCCAGCGCGGTCGACACGCTCGGCTAAGGTCACGCGTGTTCCCCGACGGCGGCATTCAGGGCGGCCGCGAAGCCCTCCAGGGCGCGGACGCTCGCCTCACCGTCGGCGATGGCGCTCACCCGAACCATCGTGTCGTCACCGGTGATGCCCCCGGTGTAGCCGTGATCGGCGTCGCAGTTCTCGTCGGGACACACCGCAGGCTCGAGCTCGATCCTGGAATGCACGCCCCATCCGACGGCAAGGACCACCTCGCTCGGGATGTCACCTTCCCGGAATTGCTCGGGGTCGCGGACGATGTGGGTGAGCGCGACGCTCGAGACGGTCCGGAGCAGGGCCGACTCGATTGTCGCCGACGCGGAGTTCGAGGCCTCCCCCTCCTGGCCGTCGTCGATGTGGACCCGGATGAAACGGGTGGGGGTGAGGACCAAGACGGTCATGTGGCGGCGAACCTCGCGGCCGAAGAAGGTTGTTTCGGCTTGGACGAAGTGGTTCTTGACCCGTTCGGAGCCGATGGCGATCTTGAGGACGTGGGAGGCGAGGGCCGGGTAATACCCGGCCGTGGCGACGGCCTTGTCGAGGGACGCGGACATAGCGGCATTCTCTCATCCCCGGCGTGCACGCGTCACGGTGAACGGACAACGAGCGATGGTGGCTAAGGTAGGTGCATGATTCGGACTCGCGCCCTCACCTGCCTTGTTGTTCTCGTGTTGACTGGGTGTTCTTCTTCCAGCCCGACGGAGACCTCCGCAGGCCCAAGCCCGACTCCCCCGCCCACAGCTACGCCGACGACCACGCCGCTGAGCCTGGATGACGCCGCCCAAGCCATCGTCGGACAACTGGGCGATGACGCATCTGCCAATGTCCTTGTCCTCGTCAATCAGGACCTATACGATCCCCTTGCGCCAGAGCTGGCCACCCTTGAAGAGGACATGCGAAACGAGGCTTGGCATCCCGTTTCTTCGATCATGCCAACAACAACGGCGGAAGAACTCAGGGGATTTCTCCACAGCATCTATGCCCATAAGCCCTTCGCGGGCGTCTTCCTGGTCGGAACCTTCCCGTATGCCGAGAGTTCCGCGTACCTGGACCAAGGCGCGGACTGGGCCGGGCCGGCCGACCACTACCTCATGGACCTCGACGGCACCTGGACCGATGCGAACAAGGACGGAATCTACGACGCTCTCTCCGATGGGGCCGGCGATCGGAAGCCGGAGATTTTCATCGGCCGACTGAACGCCGAGCATGTCGACATCTTCAATGAGTCCGAAGTCGACCTCATGAAGGACTACTTCGACCGGGACCACGCCTACCGCACCGGGAACCTGAGCGCGCAAGATGCGGCAATCTACGCGACGTATGCCCACCATCACTACGGGCGCTATGAGGCGACCAGTGCCACCTGGTCGCAGAACGAGATCGACTCCATAGTCGGGTTGACCGCCGAGACGTACGCGTTCGTCTTCGACGATGAGGCCGGAAGCGACGAATGGCCGACGGAATTCTGGAACGTCTCGAGTTCAGACGAGCGATCGGAGGTGATCGCCCAGCAGGAGTTCATCACGCTGATGAGCGATGGCTACACCTACCTTTCAATTGGGATTCATGGTTGGCATGAGGGATGGGGCGGCCTGTTTACCAATGTCGACGTCCTCTCCGTTCTCGATTCGGGGGGACAGCTTCCCTTGTTCGTCTCGTCCTCCTCCTGCTCGACGGGCGACATCGCTTTGGAAAACGACATCGGAAGCACGTTGACCCTGGGCGGAAGCCTGATCTTCTTCGGTTTCGCGGTCCCGTCGGAGATCACTTGGGAAGAGATCGTTGTCTACAACGAGGCCCTAGCCGACCTCCCCGTGGGTCCGGCGCTCCTCGAGACGCAGACTTATTCCATCTCGGTAGATTCCGCGCCCATTCCCAGCAGTGTGAACTGGATCCTCCTCGGGGACCCGACCCTCAGGGTGGGCGTGTCCACCGCCTCCTAGGAAGACCGCACTCGCCCCAATCAACTGCCACCCGTGATGGTCACCCCATCCGGTGTGGCAGCCGAGGTGCGTCAGGGATGGGCGAGACAATGCCCCGTAGACCCGTGACATCGAAGAGAGGAACGAGCCCGTGACGGCCACGGAGGCCCCCGAGGACTCGCAGATCGTCGACATCGACGTGAGCGAGGAGATGGAGCAATCCTTCCTCGAGTATGCCTATTCCGTCATCTACGCCCGCGCCCTCCCCGACGCCCGCGACGGCCTCAAGCCCGTCCAGCGCCGCATCGTCTACATGATGAACGAGATGGGGCTCCGGCCCGACCACTCCCACGTCAAGTCCGCCCGCGTCGTCGGCGAGGTCATGGGCAAGCTCCACCCCCACGGCGACCAGGCCATCTACGACGCGCTCGTCCGGATGTCCCAGCCGTTCTCCCTCCGGCTCCCCCTCGTCGACGGTCACGGCAACTTCGGCTCCCTGGACGACGGCCCCGCCGCCGCCCGCTATACCGAGGCGCGCCTCGCCCCCGCCGCGATGGCCCTGACCGCCGACATCGCCGAGGACACCGTCGACTTCGTCCCCAACTACGACAACAAGCTCACCCAGCCGTCCGTCCTTCCGGCCGCCATCCCCAACCTCCTCGTCAACGGGGCCTCGGGGATCGCCGTCGGGATGGCGAGCAACATGCCCCCCCACAACCTCATCGAGGTCATCGCCGCCGCCCACCACCTCCTCGCCCACCCGGAGGCGACCACCGCCGAACTCATGCACTTCGTGCCGGGGCCGGACCTACCCGGGGGCGGGAAGATCACCGGACTCGAGGGGATCCGCGACGCGTACGAGGGGGGCCGGGGGGCGTTCAAGACGCGGGCGACCGCCCGGATCGAGAAGGTCTCGTCCCGACGGCAGGGAATCGTCATCACCGAGCTCCCCTATCTTGTTGGGCCTGAGAGGGTGATAGAGAAGATCAAGGAGGCCATCACCGCCCGGCGCCTCGAGGGGGTGGCGGCGGTCACCGACCTGACGGACCGGCACCACGGGCTCCGGCTCGTCGTGGAGGTCAAGAGCGGATTCGTGCCGGAATCCGTGCTCGAACGCCTCTTCCAACTGACCCCGCTCGAGGAGACCTTCGGGATCAACAACGTGGCCCTCGTCGACGGGGAGCCCCAGACCCTGGGCCTGCGTGAGCTGCTCGTGGTGTGGGTGGGGCACCGGCTTGAGGTCGTCAGGCGGAGGAGTGAGCATCGGCTGGGCGCCAGGCGCGACCGGCTCCACCTGGTCGACGGGTTATTGATCGCGATCCTCGACATCGACGAGGCCATCCGGATCATCCGGGCGGCTGACGACGCGGGGGTGGCGCGCGAAGGGCTCATGTCGGCGTTCGACCTGAGCGAGGTGCAGGCGGAATACATCCTCGAGCTCAAGCTCCGACGCCTGACCAAGTTCTCCCGGACCGAGTTGGAGACCGAGAAGGCCAGGCTCATGGCCGAGATCGCCGACCTTGAGGAGATCCTCGGGTCCGATGCCGCCCTTCGGGCCGTCGTGGCGCGCGAGATGGACTCGGTGGCTGCTGCGTATGGGACGCCCCGCCGGACGATTCTCCTGACCGATGGGGGTGGGCCGTCCCCTGCCGCGAATGGCACGTCCGCCAAGGCCGCGGGCGCGCCCCTCCAGATCGAGGACGTCCCCTGCTTCGCCCTGCTCAGCGTGACCGGGCTCGTGGCTCGAACTTCGTCCGATGCCCCCGTCGTCCGGGCCGGCCGACGGTCCCCCCACGACGCGCTCCGCTCCGTCGTTCCTGCGACCGCCCGGGCCGACGTCGGGGTCGTGACGAGCGCGGGCCGGATCGTGCGCCTCTCGCTCCTCGATGTGCCCGCCCTTGCTCCTTCGGCCGATCCTCCGTCCCTTGGGGGCGGAACCCCGCTCGCCGAGGTCGTGTCGCTGGACAAGGGCGAGGAGGCGGTGGCCCTCGTTCCGTTAGGGGCCGAGACGCCGCTCGCCCTCGGGACGGCCCAGGGCGTCGTCAAGCGGGTCGCCCCCGAGGAACCGCCGCAAAAGGAGTCGTGGGAGGTGATTGCGCTCCGGGAAGGGGACGCCGTGGTCGGGGCCACCCTCGCGGACGACGACGCCGAATTGGTTTTCGTCACCTCCGACGCCCAGCTCCTCAGATATTCGGCCTCGCTCGTCAGGCCCCAGGGCCGGGGCGCCGGTGGCATGGCCGGTATCTCAGTTTCCGAGGGGCAGGGGGTCGTGTTCTTCGGGGCCGTCGCGGTCGACGCCCAGGAGCCGGTCGCGGTGACGGTCGCCGGGCCCTCGACCGCGCTTCCCGGGACCGCCCGCGGGACCGTCAAGGTCACCCCGCTCGCGGAGTTCCCCCCGAAGGGCCGGGCCACCGGCGGGGTCCGGGCCCACAAGTTCCTCAAGGACGAGGATGCGCTGCTCCTCGCCTGGGCCGGACCCTCGCCCGCCCGCGCCGTCACCTCGGGCGGCCAGGCCGTCCCCCTGCCCACCGAATTCGGCCGTCGGGATGCGTCGGGCACCCCGCCCCGTACCCCGATACACGGGATCGGCTAGACCCATGATCCGCTTCCACAACGCGATCGCCTTCGTCGAGTCCGTGTCGGCCTCGACCGCCTTCTACCGGGACATCATCGGGATCACTCCGATCTTCGAATCCGAGACCTTCGTGCTCTTCCCGGACGGCTTCTCCATCCACGACGGCGACGCCCTCCACGACGCGGCGCTCGGGCGTTCCCGCGAACCCGGGGCAACCTGGGGCCGCGACAACACCGTTTACTACTTCGTCAGCGACACGCTCGACGAGGATTTCTCCCGCGTCACGAAGGCCTCGACGATCCTTCACACGATCCAAGCCCTGCCTTCCGGCGAACTCGCCTTCCGGTGCCTCGACCCCGACGGCCATATCCTCGAGGTCGGCGACGGGATCTACGAGCCGCACTGATCGCGGGTCGTTTCCCACCCGTTCGGCAGCATCTGAGGCGCGTCCCAACGCTCAGTAGTGGTAGCGGCAGGCGACGATCTCGATCGCGTCGTCCCGGATCCGGTAGACGAGCCGGTGCTCCTGGTCGATGCGTCTCGACCAGAAGCCCGCAAGCGAATGCCTCAGTTCTTCCGGCTTGCCGATGCCCTTATGGCCGTTGCGAACAATGTCGGCGATCAGGGCGTTGACACGCTTGAGCGTCTTCCTGTCGCCCGCCTGCCACGAGAGGTAGTCCTCCCAGGCGCGAGACGTGAAGAGGACTCGCACGGGACGCGTTACTTCAGGAGTTCGCGCTCGGCCGCCTCGCCGCTCTCGAGCTCGGCTATCGAGTCGAGAAGGTGCCGGGCGTTTGCGGGCACGCGCATGAGGAAGGCCGTCTCCACTATCGAGGTGTAGTCGTCCACCGCCATGACGACCACGGAGGGCTTGCCCGCACGGGTGATGAGGACCTCCTCGCGGTCGTTGGCGACTGCGTCGAGGGTCGCGGCGTAGTTCGCTCGCGACTCGGAGAAGCTGACGGTCTTCATGGGACCATTGTAGGACGTTGTACATACTTCTGTACATGCCCCTCACGGGGTGTTGATAACGCCGGTAACGAAGAGGCCTGGCCTATCGCTCGATCTGGGTGACGTCCCTGACGGCCCCGCGGGCGGCGCTCGTCGTCATGGCCGCGTAGGCCCGAAGGGCAGGCGTCACGGTCCGGTCGCGAGTCGGCTTCCAGGCCATCGCCCCGCGGGCCTCCATCGCCTTCCGCCGCTTCTCGAGTTCCGCCTCCGGGATGAGCAGGTCGAGCTTTCGTTCGACGATATCGATGAGGATCCGGTCGCCCTCCTCGATCAGGCCGATGGCCCCGCCCTCGGTAGCCTCCGGGGAGACGTGACAAATGCTGAGCCCAGACGTTCCGCCCGAGAACCGCCCGTCGGTGATAAGCGCGCACACCTTCCCAAGACCTTTGCCCTTGAGGAACGAGGTCGGGTAGAGCATCTCCTGCATGCCCGGCCCGCCGCGCGGACCCTCATAGACGATGACGACCACGTCGCCCGCCTGGATCTTGTTCCCGAGGATCGCCTCGCAGGCGGCCTCCTGGGAATGGAAGACCCTGGCCGGGCCCTCGAAGTGGAAGATCGACTCGTCCACCCCGGCGGTCTTGACGATGCCGCCGTCCCGGACGAGGTTCCCGAAAAGCACCGCGAGCCCTCCCTCACGGTTGTAGGCGTGTTCGATGTCCCGGAGGCACCCCGACTCCCGGTCGAGGTCGGGCGTCTCGAAGTAAGTCTCCTGGGAGAAGCCGGCCTGGCCGACCACACCCGACGGGGCCGCGAGTGCCCGCTTCTGCGCCGCATCGGAGGCGGTCGGGCGCCGAATGTCGTTGAGGTCGATGGCCTCGCCGATCGTCGGCGCGTGGACGGTGTAGGCCTCCCGGTGGATGAGCCCCGCCCGGTCGAGCTCCCCCATGATCGAGAGGATGCCGCCGACCCGGTTGACGTCCTCCAGGTGGAACCGCGACGAGGGCGCGACCTTGCAGACGTTCGGCACCTTGCGGCTGAGCCGGTCGATGTCGGCCATCGTGAAGTCGACCCCGGCCTCCTGGGCGATCGCGAGGAGGTGGAGGACGGTGTTGGTGGAACCGCCCATGGCGATGTCCAGGGTCATGGCGTTCTCGAACGCCTCGAAGGTGGCGATCGACCGGGGAAGGACGGAGTCGTCCCCGCCGACGTAATGGGCCTTCGCCATCTCGACGATGCGGCGTCCCGCTTCCTCGAACAGCCCCCACCGGGAGGCGTGGGTGGCGACCAGCGTCCCATTGCCGGGTAGGGACAGGCCGAGGGCCTCGCACAGGCAGTTCATGCTGTTGGCGGTGAACATCCCGGAGCACGACCCGCAGGTCGGGCAGGCCGACCGCTCGAGCGCCCCGATCTCATCGTCCGTCACGGAGTCGTCGCTGGCCGCGACCATCGCGTCGACGAGGTCGAGGGCATGGGTGGACGCCTGTCCGGCGATGGTGCCGGTGTACTTCCCGGCCTCCATCGGCCCGCCCGAGACCACGATGGTCGGGATGTTGAGGCGCATGGCGGCCATGACCATCCCGGGGGTGATCTTGTCGCAGTTGGTGATGCACAGCAACGCGTCGGCGCAGTGGGCGTTGGCCATGTATTCGACGCTGTCGGCGATCAACTCGCGGCTGGGAAGCGAGTACAGCATCCCGCCGTGCCCCATGGCGATGCCGTCATCGATGGCGATGGTGTTGAACTCGGCGCCCCATCCCCCGGCCGCGTCGATGACCTTCTTGACGCGTTGGCCCATGTCGTGGAGGTGGACGTGGCCGGGAACGAACTGGGAGAAGCTGTTGACGATGGCGATGATGGGCTTCCCGAAATCCCCATCCTTCATCCCCGTGGCCCGCCAGAGGGCGCGTGCCCCCGCCATGGACCGCCCTGCGGTACTGGTCTTGCTGCGATATTCGGACATGTCTGTCATCGTAGCCAATGAACCGACTCAGAAAGAGGCAGCCAACCCAAGTTCAGATGGGTTCACACAATCGACGCTTCACCTCAGAAACGAACTCCTCAACAGGCATCTCGAACTTCATTTCCGGGTAGATGTCACATACCATCTCAACCACCCCCCGGTCGTGATAGACGGACAGATACGCGGTATTGAATGAGCGCGGCTGGTTATCCCTGTACGACCGAGCATGCAACAGACACTCGGCAAGCACGTAATCAACTAGTTCAGGATCCGGGCCCGAACGACAGGGAATTACGGGACACTCCATCTCGAGAAACTCGCGAAACGTGTACTCCTCCACGAAATCATCCTCCCACCGGATACGCAGCTGCGACCGAGACGTCGCCGACAAACCCAACCTCAAGATAGAAGGCAGATTGACCCGCTCCACGTGGCCCCCTTGTCGCCGATCCGATTAGCCAGCAGAACCCTGAGCCTCCTGGGCGTCGAAGCACCCGCGATCGAGGCTCCACGGAGAGAACGAAATCCACCGACTACCGCTTTCCTGTGCCGCTGCTCCGAACCTGTTCTTGCCAACTAGCGAGCTGTGCGTGCTGCACTCGTGTGACGGGAGCATCGACGTCGCATACAATCGCCGACGTGCCATCCGACAGCATCCATGAGTACCCGATCTGATTTCCATCCTTGTCACGTCGACTCGTCTTGGGCCTTGACTTCAACGTGAGCGTAGGGGTGTCGCGATCAACGACGATCCACACCCGTCGAAGGTGTCCCAACAGCGTGGCTAACCTCCAGTGGTCACCCACCTCATGGGAATAGAGGACCGCAAGTCGGCCAGAGGTCGTCCACCAACGCAGCGGTACCCAACACAAGATCACGACAATCGGAACCGCCAGAAGAAGGTACACAATCTTTGTCTCTTCTATCTGCCGGAAGATGGAACTGGGACTGAAGTCATTTGTGTCACGCAGCCCGAATACGAGAAGCCCAGAACCGAACACCACAGCGAATCCGAGACTACGAAGGTACAGTCGTCGCGCGGGTGGCGAGACCACCGAAGTCCGCACGATCGGGGTCATCTGCTTCCTTTCACAACCAGAGCGAACTCGTATCGCATGATGACCTGGCTATGCATGACTACGCGTCGATCCGCCCGCGGTCGAGGCTCCCCGCCCCCTGGACGATGAATTCCTTGCGCGGCGCCACGTCGCTGCCCATGAGGAGGCTGAAGACCCGCTCGGCCCGTTCCGCGTCGTCCACCGTGATCCGGCGGAGTGTCCGGCGGGAGGGATCCATCGTCGTCTCGGCGAGCTGGTTCGCGTCCATCTCCCCGAGGCCCTTGTACCGCTGGATGTCCTCCTTGTACGGTCGGCCACTCCTCCTCAGCGAGGCGAGGGTCTGCTGGAGCTCCCGCTCGGAGAAGGTGTACAGGTACTCGGCCTTGCGCCGCGCCGTGCCCCCGACCTCGACCCGATGAAGCGGGGGGACAGCTGCGTACACCCGGCCGGCATCCACAAGCGGGCGCATGTATCGGAAGAACAGAGTGAGGAGCAGGGTGCGGATGTGGGCGCCGTCGACGTCGGCGTCCGTCATGAGGATGATCTTCCCGTACCGCACCTGGTCGAGGTCGAAGGTCTTCCCCGAGCCCGCGCCGACCACCTGGATGATGCTCGCGCATTCGGCGTTGTGGAGCATGTCCGTGACGGAGGCCTTCTGGACGTTGAGGATCTTGCCTCGGATGGGCAGGAGGGCCTGGTAGTCGGAGCGGCGGGCGAGCTTGGCCGTGCCGAGGGCACTGTCCCCCTCGACGATGAAGAGCTCGCTCGCCTCCGTGTCGCTCGAGCGGCAGTCCGCGAGCTTGGCGGGCAGGGACGACGTCTCGAGGGCGTTCTTCCTACGAGTGATCTCCTTCTGCTTCCGGGCGCTGACGCGCGCCTGCATCTCGGAGACGATCTTGGTGAGGAGCGTCGTCACCTGCTGTTTGGTCGCGGCCTTCGTCGAGCCGAGGATCGCGCCGAGCTCCTGCTCGACGACCCTGGCGACGATGCCCCGCACCGGACCCGTTCCGAGAACCTCCTTGGTCTGGCCCTCGAACTGCGGCTCGGGCACGCGGACGGTGACGATGGCGGTGAGGCCTGCCATGAAGTCGTCCTTCTCGATGCGCTCGCTCCCGTCGCGGCCGCTCAGTTTGAGACGCCGAGCATTAGCCTCGATGGCCTTCCGGACCACCTTCGCGAGCCCCGCCTCGAAGCCTGCCTGATGGGTGCCCCCGTGGGGCGTGGCGATGATGTTGACGAACGACCGCTCGACCGTGTCGTACCCGGTCCCCCACCGGAGGGCGATGTCGACGTGACACTCCCTCTCGACGTCCTGGGTCACGAGCGTCCCGGACGGCGTAAGGACCTGGGCCACCTCCATGAAGGTGTCGGAGCCCCTGAGTTCCCACGTGTCCGTGATAGCGGTGTCGCGGGCGAGGTGGTCGACAAAGTCCCGGGGCCCCCCAGTGGAGCGGAAGACCTGCTCGGCCGGCTCGCCCGCTTGGCGTTCATCCCTGAGGACGAGTTCAAGCCCGGGGATGAGGTAGGAGGTCTGCCGGGCCCGGGAGACGAGGTCCTCGTATTCGAGCCGGGCGGACTTGGAGAAGACCTCCCGGTCGGGCCAGAACCGGGTCCGGGTGCCCGTGACCCCCTTGGCCACCTTGCCGACCTGCTCCAGGCGGGACTCGTCGGTGAACGGCTGGAAGGGGGCGTCCGGGCTGGGGCCCGAAGCCGGGTCCTGGAAGATACCGGGCTCGCCGCGCCGGAAGGCCATGTGGTGGGTGGCGCCGTCCCGGTCGACCCACACGTCGAGCCGCTCGCTCAGGGCGTTGACGACCGAGGCCCCGACCCCGTGGAGGCCCCCCGATGCCGCATACGAGCCGCCGCCGAACTTCCCGCCGGCGTGAAGCTTGGTCATGACGACCTCGACCCCCGTCAGGCCCGTCTTCGGCTCGAGGTCCACGGGGATCCCCCGCCCGACGTCCCTGACCTCGACCGACCCGTCCGGATGGAGGAGGATCTCGATCCGCTTTCCGAACCCCGCGAGCGCCTCGTCGACGGAGTTGTCGAGGATCTCCCACAGGCAGTGCATGAGCCCGCGCGAGTCCGTGGTCCCCACGTACATGCCCGGGCGCTTGCGGACGGCCTCGAGCCCTTCGAGCACGGAGAGGTGCCGGGCGGAGTAGTCGGACGGGGCCACGGAGTCAGCCTAGATCGCGGCTCCCACACGGCGAGCGAGCCGCGCCGCACACGATGGAGCGGCGGGGCCCTCCGGCCCCGCCGTGTCTGTCGAACCGAGTCCTACCAGAAAAGGTGGAGTACCACCCCAGCACCCGCGGCCAGCGTGATGACCAGCCAGATGAGCATAGACACGCTCTTCGACTTCCGGAAGAGGCAGGTCAGCCCGGCGGCGGCCACGACGATCAGGGTGTACGCCAGCAGGTGCCAGCGGTCGTACAGGAAGCCGACGACCTTGTCGGACGTGTACTTGATCAGCACGAGAGCGGCAAACGCGACGATGGCGATTCGGGCTGCCGGCCACATCGACGGAAGGACGCGCTTGGACTTCTCCCGGACTTGCTGAATGACCCCACCGAAAATGACCGCCAGGGTCAACAACAGAAGGGCCTCGAAGCCCTCGATCACACGACTCATCTTTCCTCCTTGAGAGATGCCTCCCCCAGCAACCGGGTCGTTTGCCCGGTCGTCCCCACCCTAGCCACCCGGGAATGGGCGTCAAGCCCCCGGGCTCACCCCTACTCCTCGATCTCCAGGTGCTGGTAGTCGGAGTTTTTCCACACACCACCCCAGAAGAATCCCGCATCCAGGAACGCCTGGAGCGCATCACCGCCCACCACGAGCATCCCTGAGCGCTCCGTCCGGTCGACGAACGCCTCACCCTCCGGCGGCAGCGCCTCCCCGTGGAACACGTAGGGGTTCTCGACAGGGTTGACGTCGATGGCCCGCCCGTAGGCGTGGTTCGACCACTGCGGGGCCCCGTCCGCGACGGCGTAGCGGCAGTTGAATCCTGAGGTGTTGTCGGCGGCCATCGACGCGTCATCGCTGCCGGCGAACTCGTCGATGTTGCGGATCGAGCGGATGGGGAAGCGAATCTCGAAGAGCCGCGCGAAGGCCTGCCGGGTCTCGTCCTCGATGTCGGCGTTGATGACCAGCTCCCCCGTCGCGGGCTCCCCCTCGAAGGTCCAGTAGGCGAGGTCGACGACGATGAGCTCGTCCAGGCCGACGGGGCAGCCCTCCCGCCAGGTCTGGGCGTCGGCGGCCGACGCGGGCCGGGACTCCCACATGAAGGTCGGCGATGGGCTGGGCGACGGGCTGGGCGACGGGCTCGGGGAGGGCGACGTGGACGGGCTGGGCGTCGGCTCGGGACTGGCCGACGCGCAGGCGGTCAGCCCGAGGATGGCGGCAAGGAGAAGGGCAGCGGAAGGCCCGGCGCGTCTCACGTCAGTCGAGGTAGTCCCGGAGGACCTGGGAGCGCGAGGGGTGGCGGAGCTTGGACATGGTCTTCGACTCGATCTGACGGATCCTCTCCCGCGTCACCCCGAAAACCCGGCCGATCTCGTCGAGGGTCTTCGGCTGCCCGTCCGTGAGGCCGAAGCGCATCCCGACGACCCCGGCCTCCCGCTCCGAGAGGGTGTCCATGACCTTGCTCAGCTCCTCCTGGAGGAGGGTGAAGCCGACGGCGTCCGCCGGGACGACGGCTTCCGAGTCCTCGATGAGGTCGCCGAACTCGCTGTCGCCGTCCTCGCCGAGCGGGGTGTGGAGGGAAATGGGTTCGCGCCCGTACTTCTGGACCTCGACCACCTTCTCCGGGGTCATGTCGAGCTCGGCGGCGAGCTCCTCGGGCGTCGGCTCCCGGCCAAGGTCCTGGAGCATCTGCCGCTGGACCCGGGCGAGTTTGTTGATGACCTCGACCATGTGGACGGGGATGCGGATGGTGCGGGCCTGGTCGGCCATGGCGCGGGTGATGGCCTGCCGGATCCACCACGTCGCGTAGGTGGAGAACTTGTACCCCTTGGTGTAATCGAACTTCTCGACCGCCCTGATGAGTCCCAGGTTGCCCTCCTGGATGAGGTCGAGGAAGAGCATGCCCCGGCCCGTGTACCGCTTGGCGAGGGAGACCACCAGCCGGAGGTTCGCCTCCAGGAGGTGGTTCTTGGCGTGGCGGCCGTCGTTGGCGATCCATTCCAGTTCTCGGCGGAACTTCGCGTCCATCTTCTTCTTCGAGGCGAGCTTCTCCTCGGCGAACAGCCCGGCCTCGATCCGCTTGGCGAGGTCGACCTCCTGCTCGGCGTTGAGGAGCGCGACCTTGCCGATCTGCTTGAGGTAGTCCTTGACGGGATCCGCCGTGGCCCCCGCCGTCACCACCTGCTGGGCGGGAGCGTCATCGTCAGCCCCGCCGATGACGAAGCCCTTCGTCTCCTCTTCGTCCTCGTCCTCATCCTCGACGTCCTCGACGGGGACGTCTTCCTCCCCGGCGAGTTCGGCGGGGTCCGGCCCCTTCTCGGGCAGGTCCTCGTCCTCGACGACGGCTTCGGACTCGTCGGCGGGCTTGTCGTCCTTGGCAGCGGCACCCTTCTTCGACGATGCGGGTTGCGAGAGTGTTTTCTTCGCAGGGCTGGAGGTTTCCTTCTTGGCGGCGGGCTCGGCCTTCGTCACGGCAGCGGGCTGAACCTCTTTGGCTTCGGCCTTCTTGGGTGCGGCCTTCTGGGGTGCGGCCTTCTCGGCCTTACTGGGCGCAGTCTTCGTCACGGCGGCCTTCGCCTTGGTGGCGGCTGGAGCCGAAGCGGGCTCGGGAGCCTCGCTGGATCGTTCTTTCTTACGCTGGAACAGGCTGGGCGGCACCGAGGAAACCTCTCGTCGAACAGGGGGCTGCGTCGGCCTGTCGCCGTAGCGCAATATTCACTAAATTGTAACGCCTCGGAGCCGACTGTCCATTCCCAGCCGTCGCATTCTCCCTGCTCAGAAGGGCCGTTCTACCGCAAACGGGACGGAACTTCTTGCCAACCCGCCCTTTTCCATCCCGGATCGATCCCAGCCAGGACTGTGCACTCTAAAAGTCCGGCCAGTCGATACCCCGGCTCGGCGTCGTGCGCCCGCGCCAGGAGTCCTCGACACGCCTCGCCATCGCCCTCCCACCAGGCGAGGACAGCGCACAGGGTGAGGGTCGGCGCCCGGCTGTTGACCCGGGCGTGAGCGGTCAGCCAACCCAACAGATTCCACGCCGGGCCGATGGCCTCCTTGGCCGGAGGAGTCCCATCTTCGGGCGACAACAGGGTCCTCAGAACCTCGGACACCCGGTCGTCCGCGCTACCGTCGAGGACCCCCCGGGCCACCTTTCCCGAACCCGGCAGGAGGGAGACGAGAACCGCATCCCGGACCCTCCGATCCTGCAACGCCTCGATGAGCTTTCCTGCCTCCGCCCCCACGGGGTATCGATCGAACCTCATCCCCTCGACGGCCTTTCGCCACAGGACATAGGAACGCCGCCTCCAGGCGACGACGTCGTCCCCCCGATGCGCCCACCACCGCTCCCCCGCCCGGGCCGCCCGGCGTCGAGCCGTCTCGTCGACCTCGAATTGTGCGTCCGGGGAAACGGTGGCCAGACGGTGGGGAATCGACGCAACCTCGATGGGCGGGCCCCACCAGGCTGGAGCCTCCGGAACCGGGCGTCCCTTCGCGGGGCAACACGATTCCCTCGCGCACCCCGGGAAGAAGTACCTGTCCCCCACGACGGCCCAGGTCTCCACCTCCTCGACGGCATCGGCAACCACGGGCCGGAGGCTGTCCAGCGCGGGGCAGGCCAGCCTGACGTGGTCTTCGGTGTAGGACACGAGGAACGCCCCGATCGCATGGTCCTGGACGAGGCGGCCCGCGATCGATCGGGCGAGGGGCTCGGCAATGTCGGGATGGAGGCAGTCCACGCGATCGACCCGAAGAAGGATGCCCACCTCTCCCCGTCGGCGAAGCGACACGACGACGACACTCTCACTCGGCCGATAGCCGAGAAGAGACGGAATGGCCGCCACGAGGGCGCCGGGACCGTGGAGGCGGGTGGATTCCATCCCCTCACCCTGGAGGAAAGACGCCTCGACCGGACTCGGAACCGGCCGAACGGGGATGAGCCAAGGCCCGGCCCGCCCTGGGGACGCGGGTCGTCCGCCCCCGCTCCCCGTAGGCTATCCCCGTGGACGATGAGCTCGACAAATGGCGGGACGGAGTCGACCGCACAATCCTGGCCACGCTGGCATCCGTCGCCGCAGCCATGATCCCCGTCGGGGCGGCCAGCCATGACATCACCCAGGCCATCGCGGATGCCGCCGAAGGAGGCAAGCGCCTGAGGTCGATCCTGCTGCTCGCCTCCCATCACGCCCATGGGGGCTCAGCCCCGAGGTCGGCGATCGCCCTCGGCGCCGCCCTCGAACTGTTCCACACGGGAGCCTTGCTCCACGACGACATCCTCGACGAGTCCGACACCCGTCGGGGACGCCCCTCTGCCCACCGGCACTTCGCCTCCCACCATCGAGAGAAGGGGTGGGAAGGAGATCCCCTCGCCTTCGGCAACGCCGGGGCCATCCTCGCCGGGGATGTGGCCCTGATGGCCGCGGACCGGGCCCTCCACGCCGCCACGAGCGCGCTTTCGGGCACGCCCCGCGACCGGGTGGCCTCCCTCTTCCACGACACCGTCGACCTCGTCGTCGCCGGACAGTACCTCGATATGCGGATAGCGACCCAGCCCGTCGAGGCCCTCGCGCATCAGGAGGCGGACATCCGCACGACGATGCGGGCCAAGACGGCCGCCTACACAGGCGAAGCACCCCTCGCCCTCGGCGCGGCGTCGGCGGGCATGGATGACGCGAAGGTCGAGGCGATCCGGGACGCGGGGGTGTACCTCGGCCTTGCCTTCCAACTCCGAGACGACATCCTGGGCCTCAGCGGGGATCCCGCCGTCACGGGCAAACCCGCCGGGGAGGACATCCGCGAGGGAAAGCGGACCCTGCTCATGTGGCACGCCTGGGCCCGGGCCTCCTCTGCCCAACGCGCCGCCCTGCGGAGGGCCCTGGGTGTCAGGACGGCCTCGGACGGCGAGGTCTCGGCGGCCATCGACGTGGCCCGAACGACGGGGGCCTTCGAGGCGGTCGAGAAGGAGATCGGCGAGGCATCCCTGCAAGCGCAGACCCGGATCAGGGGACTGGGACTGGAGGAGCCCTACGCCACGCTCCTGGTGAAGATCGCGGCGGATGCGGCCGACCGGGACCGATAGGGCGGGGCGAGGGCTAGAACGAGGTTTGGGCGATCCGGCGCACGACGGTCTTCTTCCCCGACCTGAGCGCATCGACCGGTGACTCCCCGATCTCGTCGTTGTCGCCCAACATCCAGCGCATGACCTCGTCATCCGTCAATCCGGCATCCGCCAACACCAGGATCGTCCCCCGCAGGGTCGGGATCGCCTCCATGCCCGACTCCCCCTCGATGAGGAACGATTCCGGAAGGTGGAGGACCCCGTCTCCCTCCCGGCGCACCGCGAGCAAGTATCGCTCACGCAGCAACTCCCGCACCCTCGCGAGGGGGACACCCAACCGCTCGGCAACATCGGGAAGCGTCAACCACGTCATTTCGCCAGCCATGCCACCAGGGTACAGAAGGCGACGGACGCGCCGATGGGACACTCCCGACACCCGCTCTCCTAGAATGGGACGGTGTCCGACACCCTGACCGATCCCTATATCGGCCACATCGTCGACGGTCGATACCTCGTCCGCGAGCGCCTGGCCTTCGGCGGGATGGCGACGGTCTATCGGGCGACCGACCGAAGGCTCGGCCGCGATGTCGCGCTCAAGATCATGAATCCGGCCTTCTTCGCCGACTCCGAGGGGAGCGACTTCGGGGCGCGGTTCCGCAGGGAGGCCCGCGCGGCGGCGCGGCTGACCCACCCCGGCATGGTCCGGGTCTACGACCAGGGCGTCGACGGCGACACCAGCTACCTGACGATGGAGTACATCAAGGGCCCGAACCTCCGGCAGTACCTGGCCAGCGTCGCCACCATCCCCGTCGGGGAGGCTTTCAGCATCGTCGAGCGTGTCCTCGACGCCGTCGGGGCCGCCCACCGACAGGGCCTCGTCCATCGGGACATCAAGCCGGAGAACATCCTCATCGACCCGGACGGCCTCCCCAAGCTCGCCGACTTCGGGATCGCGAGGGCGGCCACGGAGGTGACGGCGACGACCACGGGCAAGGTCCTCGGCACGGTCGCCTACCTGGCCCCCGAGCTCGTCCGAAACGGGGAGAGCGACTCTCGCACGGACGTCTACGCCATCGGGGTCCTCCTCTTCGAACTCGTGACCGGCCGTCAGCCCTTCACCGGTTCGTCGGCCATCGAGATCGCCGCCCGCCACGTCCATGAAGACGTCCCAGCTCCCTCCTCATACGTCCCCTGGCTTCCCCCCGAATTCGACGCCCTCATCGCCAAGCTGACCGAACGCGACCCCAACCTCCGGCCCTTCGACGCGAACGAGGCTCTCCCCCTGCTCAGGGAAACCCGCAGCATGATCGACGACCCGACGCTGGCCCGTCGGGCCGAACCCCCGTCGGGCACCGTGCCCGTGACGATGGACACCGATTCGACCGTCTCCCTCGAGCCCACGCCGACCGGAGCGACCGTGGCCCTTCCCATCGGCCTCGGCGAGGCGGGCGCACGGGAGCCGGACGACGACCGGGCCCTCATCCCCGTTCCCCCGCCTCCGAAGAAGCCCACCTCGGCATCCTGGATCATCGCGATCGCCGCCGCCGCCGCCGTCCTCACGGCAGTGGCCTTCTGGTGGTACACCACCGCCGGGCCGGGCGCCTACGCCAAGGTTCCCCAAGTGTCGGGAATGACGATTGAGGAGGCCACCACGGTCCTCACGGATCTCGGGCTCGACGCCCAATTCATCCAGGCCTTCGACGACGAGGTCCCCATCGGCCGCGTCGTCTCGACAACTCCGGAGGAGGGAGGGTCGGTGTCGAAGGAGGGCACGGTCACCGTGACGGTTTCCCTGGGGCCGCGGATGACAGAGATCCCCTTGATAGTGGGAATCGATGAGGGGGATGCGCGGTCCCAACTCACTGTCCTGGGATTCCCCGAACCCGACGTCACCCGCGAATACAGCGACACCGTCTCGACGGGGGACGTCATCTCCGTGGATCCGGAAGAGGGCCAGACCGTTCGCCATGACACCTTGCTCACCCTCGTGATCTCCAACGGGCCCAAGCCCATCACCTTCCCGGACGTCCTCGGGTCGGCTGAGGACACGGCCAGGACAGTCCTCGAGGACCAGTACGGCTTGGAGGTCCTGGTGGAATCCGGGCGGACGAGCGAGTACGCCAAAGGGCTGGTCTACGATCAGGACCCGAGCGGAGGGGAGACGGGCCACCGGACCGACACGATCACCATCTGGGTGTCGGAGGGGCCGCCTCTCGTCACCGTGCCGGGGTACTACTTCATGGAGAAGGAGGACGCGCAAGAGGCGGCAGAGGAATTGGGCCTCGTCGTCACGCTCCAGAAGCAGCACTGGTGGAGCACGGGGAACAGGATCCTCGACCAGAACATCGCCCCCGGAAGCAAGGTTGAGGTGGGAACGACCATCATCCTCACGTATGGCTAGTGCTGGAGCAACTCCGACACGATGAAGGCCAGTTCGAGCGACTGCTGGTGGTTGAGCCTCGGGTCGACGAGGGTCTCGTACCGTTCGCCCAGTTTCTTGTCGTCGATCTCCTCCGTGCCCCCCATGACTTCGGTGACGTCGTCGCCGGTGAGCTCGATGTGAATCCCCCCAGGCGTCGTCCCCGCCTCGCGGTGCACCTCGAAGAAGCCACGCACCTCGTCCAGGATCGTCTCGAACTGGCGGGTCTTGTACCCGGACTCCGAGGTGAAGGTGTTCCCGTGCATCGGATCCGTGACCCACGTGACCGGCACCGCTGAGTCCCGGACTGCCGCGACGATCGGCGGAAGGGAGTCACGGATCCTGTCCGCCCCCATCCGCGTGATGAACGTCAGACGCCCGGGGACGGCATCGGGATTGAGCCGCTCGATGAGGCCAAGGGCCTCGGCTGGGGTCGTCGTCGGCCCGAGCTTGACCCCGATGGGATTCTTGACCTTCGACATGAACTCGACGTGGGCCCCATCGAGGTCCCGCGTCCGCTCCCCAATCCAGAGGAAGTGGGCGGAGCAGTCGTAGGGGTCGCCCGTGCGGGAGTCGATGCGGGTCAGGGGCCGCTCGTAGTCCAGGAGCAGTGCCTCGTGGCTCGAGAACAGGTCGACGGTGCGGAGCGAGTCGAAGTACTCCCCGCAGGCGCCCATGAATCGCACGGCCCGGTCGATCTCGGTCGCCATCTGCTCGAACTTTGAATACGCGGGGCTCTTGGTAAAACCCTTGTTCCATTCGTGAACGAGTCGGAGGTCGGCGAACCCCCCCTTGGTAAAGGCCCGGATGAGGTTGAGGGTCGCGGCAGACGTGTGGTACGCCTCGATGAGACGAGCCGGGTCGGGAGTCCTCTCCTCCTCCGTGAAGCCGATCCGATTGATGATGTCCCCCCGGTAGGCGGGCAGTTCGACGCCGTCCCGGATCTCCGTGTCGGACGAGCGCGGCTTCGCGTACTGGCCGGCCATCCTCCCGATCTTGACGACGGGAAGGCTCGCGCCATACGTGAGGACGACGGCCATCTGAAGGATCGTCTTAATCTTCCCCCGGATGCGATCGGCCGTGGCCTCGGCGAAGGTCTCCGCGCAATCCCCTCCCTGGAGGACGAAGGCCCGGCCTGCGCTCGCGGCCCCCAGAAGCTCCCGCAACTGGTCGGCCTCCCCAGCGAACACGAGGGGCGGCTTGGCGCAGAGTTCGAGGCTCGCGGCGGCGAGGGCCTCGCGATCCGGCCACGTCGGCTGCTGACACGCCTTCTTGCTGAGGTACGAGTCGACCCCGGCCTCGGCCAGCAACTCCTGTGAGGACTTCATCGGGGTTGTCCGATGTCCTTGAGCATCTGGATGTACCAAGGCTGAGTGATGTCGAAGGCCTTGTGCCCCTCGATACGGGGGAACGCGATCGCCTTGAGACGGCCGCCGTCCTCCTCATCGTGCCCGACGACGCCGGCCTCCCCCCGAAGGGCGCATTCGACCGCGTAGTCCGTCATCGACTTGATGAGCTGGATGTCCTGCAGGTTGGCCCTGGCCGATCGCGAGAAGTACCCGGACTTCTGGACCATGACCTTCTCGGCCTCGATCCGGTCCGCGAACTGCTGAGCGAACCACACCCCGGGGTTGATCTCGTCGAGCTTGACGTGTCCGAACGCGTCCCTCCCGACCTCCTGGCCAGCCTCCTCCATCTCCTTGACGATCTCGGGCACGCCGGCCCCTTCGCTCAAGAAGATGTTGACGTTGCCGATGGTGTCCATGACCTTCTTCAGGCGGACGGCCTCGGCGTCGAGGTCATAGCTGGCCTCCGGTACGTAGACGGCGTGGATCTCCCACCGGTCGCGCGTCAGGCCGATCCCGGGCACCCATTGCAGGGTGTCGAGCCATTCGCGGTACTTCTGGGCGGCGGCGGCCGTCAGCCATCCGCAGCCCCGTCCCATGACCTCGTGGACGATGAGCATCCTCGGGCTCGACCGGTGCTCCCCGATGACGTTCTGGGCGAAGATGCTCGCCTGCTCGGCCGCGCTCCAGGCCCCCAGGGACTGCTTGATGGGAACAATGTCGTTGTCGATCGTCTTGGGCAGCCCCACGACCGTGAGGTCGTAGCCGTTGACCTCGAGGAAGGCGGCGAGGTCGGCCGCCGACGTGTTGGTGTCGTCGCCGCCGATCGTGTGGAGCACGTCGACCCCGTCGGCCTTGAGCTGGTTTGCGGCCACCTCAAGAGGGTTCTCCCCCTCTTTGACGAGGCCTCTCTTGACGCAGTCGGCCACGTTCGTGAGCTTCACCCTGCTGTTCCCGATGGGGCTGCCTCCGAAACCGTGGAGGATCCCCGCCTGCTCGCGCACCTCGGGGGAAACAACGATGGAATCCCCCTTGAGCAACCCGTGGTATCCGTGTTGGTAGGCGATGATCTCGACCTCCGGCGCGACCTCGGTGTAGCGGCCGATGAGGCCGCCGACGGCCGAGGAGAGGCACGGGGCGAAGCCGCCCGCTGTCAGTAGGGCTACGCGATGGACGGTCATGCCAGGCCTTTCGATGGACGACTGTAGAACGTCCCCATTCTAGGGGGGCCTCCCGGGGCCCTAATCCCCCAACTCGCCCTCCCACTCCCCCTTGAGTTCCCGATCCAGCTCCTTCTTGTACTGGACGCCGTCGCGGTCGACGTATTCCTGGCCCGAGAGGTCCTGAATGGCTGCCATAACCGTGTCCGTCACCTCGCGAAGGGCCTCCCGGTCTTCCTGACGACCCGCATAATCCGAGAAGTCGAGAGGCTCCCCGACCTTGACTCCCGTCTGGTGACGGGTCGGGATGCGCTTGCCGATCGGTTGGGCGATGTGGGTGTCGATCATGGCCACGGGGATGACGGGAACTCCGGATTCGATCGCCAGGCGCGCGACCCCGGTCTTGCCCTTGTACAGACGCCCATCGGGGCTGCGGGTCCCTTCCGGATAGATGCCCAGCAGATCCCCGTTGGCGAGCACTTGAAGCCCGGTCCGGAGCGCGGCTTCCGATGCCCGTCCGCCGCCCCTGTTGACGGGAATGGTCCCGACCCCCGCCATGAACGCCCTCGTCGCCGCCCCCTTAAGCCCTCGACCGTTGAAGTAATCGGCCTTCCCGAGAAAGACGAGTTTCCGGGTCATGACCAAGGGAAGGAAGATCGAATCCGAGAAGGACAGGTGGTTGCTGGCCAAGATGGCGGGACCCTTGTCGGGGATGTTGTCCAATCCCTCGGCCCAAGGACGGTAGACCATCTTGAGCCCCGGTCCCAGGAGAACATACTTGAAGACTTGGTAGTACATCGAGCCTGCCTCTCGTTAACCAGGCTAGCCCGCGGCTGAGCCGTCTGCACGGGCGAGCGAGGCCGCCCCGACGATTCCGGCGTCGTTTCCCATGGCTGCGGCGACGATCGGAGCGATCGGCCTATGCCCCCCTGCGGGGAGGGCCTTCTGGTAGGCGTCCCGAGCCGGCTCGAGCACGAGGTCACCCGCCGCGATGACCCCGCCGCCGATGATGAAGATCTCCGGATCCAGCACCGCAGCCAGGGAGGCGCATCCCTCGCCGATCCGTGTCCCCAACTCCTCGAGGAGGTTGATGGCGAGGGCGTCGCCTCCCACGGCGGCCGCGGTCACGTGCGGTCCGGTCAGGTGGTCGGCCGACCCTCCCGATTGGGCCAGGATGCCGGCGGTCCGCTCAGGGTTCTCCATCGCCACGAGCCGCGCCTCGCGGACCAGGGCGGAACCGGACGCGTATTGCTCCCAGCAGCCTCGGTGGCCGCACCCGCACAGGTGACCATTGGGCACCACTCGCATGTGGCCGAGTTCGGCGGCGAAACCGTAGGCGCCCCGGACGAGTCTGCCATCGATGACCATCGCCGCGCCGAGCCCGGTGCCGATGGTCAGCATGATCATGGTGGACGTCTCGCGACCCGACCCATACACGAACTCCGCCCACCCGGCGGCGTTCGCATCGTTCTCCACGATGACGGTCGCGTCGCGTTTCAGCAGGGTGCGAACCTCGTCGGCAAGCGGATAGTCACGCCAGGCGGCGATATTGGGTCCGAAGACCATGTGAGCGCGGTCGGAACTGACGAAACCAGCCGCGGCGATGCCGATCGCCTCGAACTCGTAGCTCTCCGCGAACCCATCGACGATCTCGACGACGGACCGGTTGATCCCCGCCGCGTCACGAGGAGAGGTGTCCCGACGATCCTGGGCAAGAATCCTCCCATCCTCGTCCACGACCCCAGCGGCAATCTTGGTGCCCCCGATATCAACCCCGACCGCGAGCATTTTCGCCACCCTTTCATCATTCACCTACGCGCTCCCACAGGGTATCGTGACCAACACGAGCCGAGAGCCAACGGAGGCGCCATGGTACCCGAGAAGACCGCGAAGTCTTATCCAGTCAACATGCCCGCGCTTGTCACCGAGGCATGGACCGAGTTCCGAGATGCCGTCGTCCTTCAAGAAAAGGACGGGAAGGGCGGATGGAGGGACATCACGGGGGCGGAGGCCCTCGAGGATGTGCGCGCCATCGCCAAAGGCCTGATCTCCGAGGGCCTGAAACCCGGGGAACGCGTGGGGATCATGGCCCGCACCCGACTCGAATGGACATACCTCGACTTCGCCATCCTCTTCGCCAACGGGATCCCCGTGCCCATCTACGACACGTCGTCGGCCGACCAGGTGGACTGGATCACGTCGGACTCGGACATCCGCCTGGTCTTCGTCGAGACCAAGGAGAACCTCGGGCTCGTGAGCGAGGTCGCCCAGGGACAGTCGCCCATCACCGACATCCGGTGCATCGACACCGGCGCGGTGGAGGACCTCATCAAGGTCGGCAAGGGTCTGCCGGACACGGACCTCGACAAACGCTCCAAAGCCGCCAAGCCCGACGACGTCAGCACCATCATCTACACATCGGGGACGACGGGCCGCCCCAAGGGCGTCATGCTCAGCCACTTCAACATGTGCCGCCAGGCCGTCGGCGTCCGCGAGGAGTTGCATGAGGTCCTCGAGGGCGGATCCACCCTTCAGTTCATGACCCTCGCCCACATCTTCGCCCGGCTCATCCAGACCGCGTGTATCTACTCCGGAACGGTGATCGGCTACTGCCCGGACTCCCGCGAAATCGGCGCCGACATGACGACCTTCCACCCGACCCTCCTCGTGGCCGTCCCGCGGGTCTTCGAGAAGGTCTACAACGGTGCCGAGCAGAAGGCCATGGCCGGGGGCAAGGTCAAGATCTTCCGATGGGCGGCCAAGCAGGCCATCGACTACTCGAAGGCGCTTGACGCCCCCGAAGGCCCATCGAGGGGCCTCAAGTTCCGATACAAGGTCTCCGACCACCTGGTGCTTTCGAAGATCCGGCACGCCACGGGCGGCCGACTCAAGTGGGCGGTCTCCGGAGGGGCTCCGCTCGGGGAGCGGCTCGCGCACTTCTTCAGGGGCCTCGGCCTGATCGTCCTCGAAGGATATGGGCTGACCGAGACAACAGCCGCCTCCCACGTCAACCGTCCGAACAAGAATCGCATCGGAACCGTCGGCATCCCCCTGCCGGGACTCGAGGCGAAAATCGCCCCCGACGGGGAGATCCTGCTCAAGGGCGACATCGTCTTCTCCGGGTACTACCGGAACGATGCGGCGACCAAGGACGCCATCCGGAAGGGTTGGTTCCACACCGGCGACATCGGAGAGCTGGACGCCGACGGGTTCCTCAAGATCACGGGACGAAAGAAGGACCTCATCGTGACTGCAGGAGGCAAGAATGTCGCCCCCGCCGTCCTCGAAGACAGGCTCCGCTCCCACCCCCTCATCAGCCAGTGCGTCGCCATCGGGGACGCCAGGCCCTTCATCGGCATGCTCATCACCCTCGATGAGGAGGCCCTCCCCGGATGGCTCAAGGCCCACGACCTCGAAGAGATGACGGTCGCGGAGGCCGCAGCCCATCCCGCGGTCAAGGCCACCCTGGACAAGGCCATCGAACGCACGAACCAAGCAGTATCGAGGGCTGAGAGCATCCGGAAGTACCGGATCCTCTTCACCGACTTCACGGTGCTGAACGGTTACCTGACCCCCTCGCTCAAGGTGAAGAGGGCGCGGGTCATCGAGGACTTCGCAAGCGACATCGCCGCCCTGTACATCGACGACCGGACTCCGATCGAGGAGATCTAGGAGGCTCCGGAGGCTTCCAGGAGGGCGAGAATCGCCGCCTTCGCCTGCGGCTCCAGGGGTGCCGACGTGTCGACGCCCCCGGCATGATCCGGCATCGACACAGCCGGTCAGGACGCGAGATGCCTCAAGGGCGGGACGAGGCCTCCCCGCGAGAACGCCAGGATCGCCGCCCCCTGCTCGTCGTCCAACTCCAGGGCCCCACGGGTGGTCGGGTCCATCGGTGCACGCTCATCGGATGACAGCGTGAGAAAGGAGACGACGCAGTCGGCACACGCATCGCCCCGAACGGCACATGTATCGCAGTCGATCTTCATACCTCAACGGTAGGGCTGGGGTCTGACACGCCAGGGGTGTGATGGCCGGGTACACCTAGGCCGGTCAGTCCTGTCGGGCATCGGCGATACCGTCGTTCCATGACCTCCGTGATCACCGACCAGGGCACGGCCATCCAGCCCGGCCTCGACGACATCGGTGAACCCCTCTCGGCCGTCACCTTCGTCACCGTCGACCTCGAGACGACGGGGGGCTCCCCCAGGACCAGCGCCATCACCGAGATCGGGGCGGTCAAGACCCGCGGGGGCGAGGTGATCGGGGAGTTCCAGACCCTCGTCAATCCCGGCGTGCCCATTCCCCCGATGATCGTGGCCCTGACGGGGATCACGGACGCCATGGTCGCCGGGGCGCCCGCCCTCTCCCAGGTGCTCCCCTCCTTCCTCGAGTTCCTCGGAAACGCCGTGCTCGTCGCCCACAACGCCCCCTTCGACGTGGGGTTCCTCAAGGCCGCCTGCACCCAACTCGACTACCGATGGCCGGGAAACGACATCGTCGACACCGTCACCCTCGCCCGCCGAGCGACCACATCCGAAGAGGCCCCGAACAAGAAACTGGGAACCCTCGCAAGGGTCTTCGGCACCCAGGTCACCCCGAACCACCGGGCGCTTGACGACGCCCGGGCGACCTCGGAGATAATGCACGCCATGTTCGAGCGGCTGGCGGCCTGGGGCATCACCCATCGAGAGGATCTCGACTCGCTCCGCAACCCGGTGCCGGCAAGCATCCGCCGCAAGGCTCCGATGGCCGATGCCCTGCCGCCCTTTCCCGGGGTGTACGTCTTCAGGGGGAACGGGGGGGAGCCGCTCTACATCGGCACCTCCAAGAACATCCGCTCCCGCGTGAAGACCTACTTCACCTCCGGCGAGCAGCGGCGCGCGATCCGGGACATGCTTGTAATCGCGGAATCAGTCGATGGCTACCCGACCCCGACCGAGATCGAGGCCAACGTGCTGGAAATCCGGCTCATCGACCGTCACCGGCCCCGGTACAACCGCCGGTCGAGCCGCCCGGAGCGCACCCCCTGGGTTCGCCTCACCGACGAACCGCATCCGCGCCTCAGCGTCGTCAGGGCGGTCTCCGGGGAAGCCGTCCACATCGGCCCCATGGGCGGAGCGGGTGACGCCAAGGCCGCCGTGGAGGCCCTCGAGGAGGTCACGGCCATCCGAACCTGCAAGGCCAGGCTGCCCAAGACCCCCACGACGGGAGCGCGGGCATGCCTCCAGGCCGACCTGGAATCCTGCGCCGCCCCCTGCATCCTGGGCGACGCCGGGGGTTACCCGAACGTCATCGAAACCCTCATCGATGCGATCACCCGCGACCCCTCCCCCATCGTCGAAGCCCTGACCGAACGAATCACGGATTACGCCGGCAGGTTCGAGTACGAACGGGCCGCCGCCCTGCGCAACGGCGTGAGCGCCCTAATCCAGGGTGCGGCCGACGCCCAGTACTACGGCGCCCTTCGCCGATGCAGCATCGTGGCAGGCCGTCCCAACGGGAATTCCTGGGACGTCATCGCGGTCTCCGGGGGATGGCTCACGGGGTCCGTTCGGGTGGTGGACCCCTCCCACGAGGCCCTCGATGCGGCCGCCGACGGCCTGCTCGCGGACGACGCCGGCCAGCCCTCCGACGTCCAACCCCTGGTCGAGGAGATGCAGCTCGTCGCGTCCTGGCTCGATTCCCCGGGGGTCAGGCTACTCAGGGTCGAAGGCGAGTGGTCGCAACCCGTCCGAGGCGCGGCCAGACACGGGTCCTGGGTCGAAGCCCGACGAACCGACCGCGCCCTCGTGTGGGACGCCTACGCCGGCACCTCTCCCCGCATCTAGCCCACACGTTCACTCCCGCCTCCCCTCTGCGAGTCGGAACGGGATCCCCAAGATGACGACCAGTCATTGGGGGTCCCTGCAGACGTTGAGTGCCGGAATCCACCCCAA
>JAFGBM010000004.1 GCA_016933155.1 Demequinaceae bacterium
ACATCAACGCCGCAGCCAATGTTGCGAGGCCTTTCGGGCCAATGGTGGGAACGGCGGCCATGATCTCGGCCAACGCCTCACGGCGCTGCTCGTCAGTTGATGCCAGGGTCACCAACGCCTCAGGCAACTCTTCGGCGCCATAATGGATTCCGGCCTCGGGGAGGGCGGCGATGATCGCGGCCGATACCTCACGGTTGGAGTCGGTCCAGTGGTTGGTTTCTGTGACGAGGGAGAGTTCTTCGATCGCGCGGCGAATCCGTGCCGTTTCGATTCGTGCTGCTTGTTCCGGCGACCAGTCATAGGGAGCGGATTCGGCTCCGATGCGCAGAAGGAGTCGATCCGTCTCCGCCGATGCCGCCTCTCCTATTGGATCACTTGAGCGGATTTTCCGGCCCAGAAGTCTTTCGAGTAGAAGGCTCCTGTCCGAATGGGCGGCGATCGCAGCGGGCGCTGCGACCTCCCAGTCAGGATCGAACCAAAGGTGGGGTAGTAGTTGCACGGCGGCTGTCTCAACGTCCATGCCGGCGAGATGCTCAGCGACATAGTGTTCAAGCAGTGTGCGGTGAACGAACCTTCGAGTGATGTTCCCCTCCCCGTCGAGAAAAACTCGTGGAGCGACGTGGTCGATCGCCCTTGAGTATTCCGGGCGCGGTCTTGATGGTTGGGTGAACGCTTCCGGCCAGTTGCCAATTCCGCTAGGAGTGATGGCATCTTCGACAGCGGACCACGCCCACTTGAGGAGCAGTCGATGGCAGTGTCCTAGGTCGGGAGGGAGTGGTGGGTCATTGGACCAAGCCGCTGTGAGAAGGCGGTTCGTGAGCCGTGTGTAGAGCTCCCGTCGGAGAGACGGAATGTCTCCATCCTCCTCCGCGAGAAGACAGTAGAAGGTCAGGAACAAGGGAACTGAGGCTAGCCGGCGTAACTCACTCCGGTCCCGGATCTCGGCGAGGAGGTGGTCTGCTCGATCGTGTTCGTCTTCGAACCACGAACAGACGAACGCTGTGACATCTTTGGGGTACTCCATTGGCTCGAGTTCAACTTCGCGCGCAGCACTACCAGAACCACTTTGGCTGGCCTCCCATGCGCCCACTCGACTGGTGACGACGACTCGCCAGCCCGCCTTGGCCACCGACACGAGGTCCCTCAATCGTGTTCGTTGACCCGCCTGTGAGAAGCGGTCAGCTGCCTCATCGAGCGAATCGACGATCATCAAGATTCGAGCCTTGGGCCGGGTAAGCGCGCGGCGCAGCCGGGGCATTGAAAAATCGTCATCTAGGTCGTCGATCCCGCGCGAGGTGGAAGCCTGAACCAGGCCCTCGCGGAGGTCGGCAGCTTGAAATCGGGCCCAATGGTCCCATGTCGTTAGCAACGGAATTTCGACCTTGTCCAGCCTCATTCCGGCATCGAGGTCCTCCAAGGCGCGTTCTGCTGCTTGTCGGGCATAGCGCTTCGCCAGCCAAGTCTTGCCCGATCCAGGCCCACCCAACACCACCAACATCGACGCACCGTCCAGAGCATCTTCGGCCGCCACGAGATCCCAGGAACGAAGGTTGCTGTCATCAGTCGTCCTTACCCGCAGCCGTTGTTCCAACTCTGAAATCTGTCGCGTTCTTGGATGCCAGTCCGTCTCGTTCCATCGACGAATCTGAGCGTGGAGATAGGCTCGAACGTCATCCTCCGTGGCAACAGCGCTCGACGCAGCAACGAGTTCACCCAGGGATTCCGCAACGGCACTCTGGTTATTCGCCAGGTTGACCAGGTGCTCATGCATCCAACCCATAGAGGCCATGAGCAAGGGGTCATTCTCGTTGTACCGCCGCACCAATCCGGTGTAAACCACACGGATCGCCCGCTCTGCCATGTCGTAATGAGGCTCGCGGCCCCAGTTTCGGTCCTCATCCTTGGCACAATTGATCACCGCATCCGCTGCCGCGTCGGCATCGAAGCCCTTTTGGACGAGGCCGTCGAGGGGCAGTCCGTACTTTGCGACCGTGGCAGTCGCGAGTTCGAGCCCGAGGCCGACGTCGGTGTCTGAAACTCGTTCACCCTTGGCGATGGCCTCGAGATCAGTCGCAACCGCACGCCGTAGGTTTCGGTTGTCGGCGTCTTCGTCGTACCACTTCCGAGCGAGTTTCACTAACTCGGTCAATGTCGCGCCGACGGCAGGGACCGGCCCCGCGAGCGAAGCTATTGCGATTGTTGCGAGTGACTCCGCAAGACGCGAGCGACTTGGTGGATTCGGCACGCAGAGCTCCTCTGAATCAATGCATTGGAGAACTAGCCTACTGAGGGTGTCTGCGACGCGCGCGTCGAGGGCGCGACTTCTGCGGTGGCACCCAACTCCTCCACCTATTGGATGTCCCCAGGGCGTGCGGCCGTCTCGTAACCCCCAATTCCGCCGCCCCGATTCGCATGCACTCCCGTCTCGCGGCCACCCTGGACGCACGCCGCACCGTGCGGCCGTGCCGAAGGAGGGCGCACATGAATGACCTGATCATGACCATCAACGGCTGGGTGGCAACCGAACCCAGCCAGCACGTCGGGCCGACGGGCGCGAGGCTCACGAGTTTCCGCATGGCCTCGACCAGCCGGTACTACGACCGCGAGAAGGGCGAGTGGGCAGACGGGCGGACGGAATGGTTCACCGTCAAGGTGTTCCGTTCGGCGGCCATCACCGTCGCCAACTCGATCCACAAGGGCCAGCCGGTGACCGTCCACGGGCGATTCCGGACCGCGGAGTGGGAGGGCGAGGGCGGCACCCGCACGGACCTCGTCATCGACGCGACGAGCGTCGGCCACGACCTCACCAGGGGCACCGCGGAGTTCACGAGGGCCTACGGTGATGCCGCTTTGGCGGGCGATGACTCAGACACCCCGGCCCCCGATGAGGGCCCGACCGGGGACCCGGCCGAGGACCCGGCCGATGATTCCGAGGAAGAGACGGAGGGCTCTCCGGTGGGACCGACGTCCGAGGAGGAGGCCGTCGAACTCGCCATGACCGCGTAGGCTAGTCGCGGACCGTCAGCGTGCCTCGCCCCCGCGGCGGGGCCGCCGACGGACGCGACGACTACCTTCTGCGGAGATTCAGTGGCTGAGTTCATTTACCAGATGTACAAGGCGCGCAAGGCGCACGGAGACAAACTCATCCTCGACGACGTCACCCTGGCCTTCCTGCCGGGAGCCAAGATCGGCGTCGTCGGCCCGAACGGGGCAGGCAAGTCGACGGTCCTCAAGATCATGGCCGGACTCGAAACCGCCTCGAACGGAGAGGCGCGACTCAGCCCCGGGTACTCCGTCGGCATCCTCATGCAGGAGCCCACCCTCAACGAGGAGAAGGACGTCCTCGGCAACGTCCAAGAGGGCGTCGGCCCCATCAAGGCCAAACTCGACCGCTTCAACGAAGTCTCCTCCCTCATGGGAGAGCCCGACGCCGACTATGACGCCCTCCTCAAGGAGATGGGAACCCTCCAGGAGGAACTCGACCACGCGGACGCCTGGGACCTCGACTCCCAGCTCGAGCAGGCAATGGACGCCCTCCGCTGCCCCCCCGGGGACGCCTCCGTCGCCACCCTCTCCGGCGGCGAGCGCCGTCGTGTCGCCCTCTGCAAACTCCTCCTCGAGAAGCCCGACCTCCTCCTCCTCGACGAGCCCACGAACCACCTCGACGCCGAATCCATCCAATGGCTTGAGCAGCACTTGGCCAAGTATCCCGGCGCCGTCCTCGCCGTCACCCACGACCGATACTTCCTCGACAACGTCGCCGAATGGATCCTCGAACTCGACCGCGGCCGGGCCTATCCCTACGAGGGCAACTACTCAACCTACCTGGAGAAGAAGCGGGAACGCCTGGAGGTCCAGGGCAAGCGGGACCAGAAACTGGCGAAGCGCCTCGAGGACGAACTCGCCTGGGTCCGCCAGAACGCCAAGGGCCGCCAAACGAAATCCCGCGCCCGGCTCGAACGCTACGAGGAGATGGCCGCCGAGGCCGACAAGACCCGCAAGCTGGACTTCGAGGAGATCCAGATCCCCCCAGGCCCCCGACTCGGAAACCTCGTCCTCGAGGCGAAAGACCTCAAGAAGGGCTTCGGCGACCGGGTCCTCATCGAGGGTCTCTCCTTCTCCCTGCCCAAGAACGGCATCGTCGGCGTCATCGGGCCGAACGGCGTCGGCAAAACGACGCTCTTCAAGACCATCCTGGGATTGGAGCCCTTGGACGCGGGTGAGCTCAAGATCGGCGAGACGGTCTCGATCGCCTACGTCGACCAAGGACGGGAGGGAATCGATCCCAAGAAAACCCTCTGGGAGGTCGTCTCGGACGGGCTCGACTTCATCCATGTGGGCAAGGTGGAGATGCCGTCCCGTGCGTACGTGAGTGCCTTCGGCTTCAAGGGTCCGGACCAGCAGAAACCGGCAGGAGTCCTCTCCGGAGGGGAACGAAACCGCCTCAACCTCGCCCTCACCATGAAGCAGGGCGGGAACCTCCTCCTCCTCGACGAGCCCACGAACGATCTTGATGTTGAAACCCTCGGCTCCCTCGAGAACGCCCTCCTCGATTTTCCCGGATGCGCCGTCGTCGTCTCCCACGATCGCTGGTTCCTCGATCGCGTCGCGACGCATATCCTGGCCTATGAAGGCACTGCTGAGGATCCGGCGCACTGGTTCTGGTTCGAGGGCAACTTCCAGTCCTACGAGGAGAACAAGATCGAGCGTCTCGGCCCCGAGGCCGCCCGCCCGCATCGTGTGACCTATCGGAAACTCACCCGGGGGTGACCATGGATGTCGTTTCTCCCTCTCCCAGCCCCTCCGTGTCCTACATCGACCCCTTCGGCCCGTGGCCGGTGGACAAGTACCCTCCGGCCCCCGATTGGCTCCTGCCCGCCGTCATGGTCGTCTTCGTGGCCGCCTGCCTCACCATCGCCGTGCTGCTCGTCATGTGGGGCATCGCCCGACGAAAGTCGGCGGCGGCCCTCGCTGCCGGACGCGGGATCACCTCCACCTGGGTGGACCTCAAGGAATTCGACCCCAAGGCCGATCCCCGGCGGCCGAAGAGCCCGAAGGTCGTCCGGGAGGACGACGTCAACCGCAAGCAGACACGGAAGGGGCCGGGGCAGGGCAAGGTGCCGGGCAAAGGTCAGGCAGAAGGGAAATCCTAGGATGACCCCGCGAGTTCGTCGGCCTGACCGCCCAAGCCGTTCGCGAGCCTGAAAACCCCTTCCTGGGCGACGCTGGCCACGAGCCTCCCGTCCTCGGAGAAGACCCAGGCCCCGGTGAGGCCGCGCCCGCCCTGCGCGGTGGGGGCATCCTGGACGAACAGGAGCCACTCGTCGGCCCGCGCCGACCGGTGCCACCACATGGCGTGATCGAGGCTTGCGATGGTGATCCCCGGAGTCGCCCACGAGATCCCATGACGCCGGATCAGGGGCTCGAGCATCACCTGATCGCAGCCGAACACAATGAGGGCGCGGTGGGTCAATTCGGACACATCGATGGGGCGCCGGATCCTCATCCAGGTGGTCTGGTAAGCGCGGGGATGCGGGTCGACCCGGTCGAAAAGGGTCCCCTCGACGTGGCGCACATCGAAGGGGGCATCCTTGAGCCAGAAGTCGGCCATCGGCTGCCCCTCGTAACCCCGCAGGACCTCCACGCCGGGCTGGGCCTCGTCCGGGGGCGGCACCTCGGGCATGAGGATGGAATGGTCGAAGCCCTCCTCCCCCTCCTGAAACGACGAGATCATGCTGAGGAGGGGGCGTCCCTCCTGGAAGGCGTGAGTCCGACGGGCGGAGAAGGACCGCCCGTCCCGGAGGAGTTCGACCTCAAACCGGATCGGCCGTGTCGCATCCCCCGGCCTCAGGAAATAGGCGTGAAGGGAATGGACGTGTCGCTCCGCCGCGACCGTGTGACCGGCCGCGATCAAACCCTGAGCGAGCATCTGCCCCCCGAAAACCCGATCACCGGGAACCCTGAGGGAGTTGCCCTCGAAGACCGTGGGCTCGAGTGGCGTGAGGTCGAGGATCCCCAGGCCGGACGCCACGGCGGCCTCTCCCCACGGGTCGTCCGGCTTCATCATCGAGTTCCCTTCTTTGGGTCCACTCCGAGGCTACCGCGTCCGACCGCTTCCGCTACAGTGACGACATGACGTCGGGCCCAGAGACGCAGGATCCGTTTCTCACTAGGCCGGATCGCTCCGTCCGATCTGGGCGGCCGATCGATGCCCCTCCTCCGGCCGGACCCCGGCTCGACGGCCCCCCTCCCCCGGCCCGCCCGGTCTCGTGGTCCGCCATCTCCGATCCCGAGGTGAACGGCCCGCCTCCTCTCGGGGGTTACCCCCAACCCTTTGCACGGACGTGGAAGGTGACACGCCGGAGGTGGGGACGCGCGTGGCTGGCGTTCCTCGCCCTTGGGGCGCTTTTCGGTGTGTTCCTCGGCACCGCCTATCCGGCCACCTATGGGTATGACGAAACGTCCGGTGTACCCTACTCCATCGGGACTTTCTTCGGGCTGACGATGAGCTATCTCGCGTTGTTCGGCTGGTGGCTCGACCACATCCTGGCGCAGGCGGGCTTCAAGGTCTCGCTTCTCGTGCAGGCCATTCTTGCCGGAGGGGTCGGGCTGATGGCGGGCTCAGGAGCCGAGACCAGCGGCGATCCGCTCGGATATCCCACCGGGTACCTCTTCCTCTTCGGCGTCCTTGCCGTCGCCCTCGCTAACTACGCCAGCAGGAAGGTCGAGGGATCCTTCAGACCCCCGGATGAGTCCTCCTACTCCCCGTCCGGCATGTAGATCCGGTTCTCCGACACCGCCAGGCGGATCTTCGCCTTCGTGAACTCCCGATGAATCTCGGCCCGGATCGCACGCTGGACATCCCACTGACGACCGGGACGAACCTGGACGAATACCCGGAGCACGATCGCATCCCTGGCGATGGATTCCACCCCAGGAACGTCGGCCGTGCCCAGGACGACAGGGGCGATATCCTCCCGGGTGATCGCGGCCTCGGCCGCGCTCAGCAGCGTCGCCTTCGCGACCTCGACATCGACCTTGGGATCGACGCGGATCTCGACCATGGCCCGAGACCACAACCGGGACTGGTTGCCGACCCGCCGGATCTCGCCGTTGGGGACGAACCACACCGTCCCGTCGAGGCCCCGAAGCCGAGTGGTTCGAAGCCCCACCTCCTCCACGGTGCCTTCCGCCTCACCGAGATTGACCCAGTCCCCGACCCCGTATTGGTCCTCCGCAAGGATGAACATGCCGCCGAGCAGGTCCTTGACGAGGGACTGGGCCCCGAATCCCAGCGCGACGCCGATGAGTCCGGCACCCGCGAGGATGGGACCCAAGTCGATCTCGCGTTGGGTCAGGATGACGATCCCGGTCGTGATGATGACGAAAGCACTGAGGACGGAGCGGAGGGCGGTCCCGATGGTGTTGGCCCGGCGTTGCCGACGTTCGTCCTCGAGACGGTCCTCAAGGACGGACGCGGCCGACGTGCGGTGGGATCGGCGGAGGAAACGGGGCAGCCGACCCTCGCCCTTGGGAAGGCCCTCCCGCAGGCCTCTGATCGCCAGGCGGATGAACAATCGCCCGAGGACCCAGATGCCGATCGCGACGACAAGGGTGATGCCGAGTTCAGCCAATGCATCCTCATGCCGGTCGAACCACGAGGCGATCGCATCCCACCAGTCGGAGAGGGTCGTTCCCAAGCCGTATCGCATCACAGGGCCAGCCTATCCCAGCGCCCCGCCGGACCTCTGGCAGGATGGAGCCGTGAGCGAGGCCGATGGCCCAAGGGCTTTTACCGACGCGCCCAGGGCGAGGGTGAACGCCCCGTCCGCGGCGCTGCTTCGGCTTGCGGAGGCCTATGGGATTGCCGCCGAGTACACGGGATGGGACGGCGGAGTCCATCGGAGTTCCGCCCAGGCGATCCGCGGCGCACTGGACGCCATGGGTGTCTCCTCCGACGACGACCTCACGTGCCAGAGGGAGGTCGACCGCCTGGCGGGAGCGAGGGCCTTGCGCTCCCTTCCCCCGGTGGTGGTGTCCCGCGAGGGCTCGACCATCGAGGTGCCGGTGCGCGCCCCTCGGGGCTCGTCCATCGCGGCAATGGTGCGCCTCGAGTCCGGGGAGATCGCCACCCCGGATATCGCCGAGGCGACGGTCGATCCTCCGGACGGCGGAAGCCGAGTGCTTCAGGCCACCATCCTGACCCTTCCCGATCTGCCCCTGGGCTACCACACCCTTGAGGTGGTGGCAGGACCGGGATCCGCGCCCGAGTGTTGCTCCATCATTGTGACCCCGGAACGCCTGAGCCTTCCCGAGTTCGGCCGCCGTCCCTGGGGACTGACGGCCCACCTTCCCTCCATCCGGTCCACCGCGTCGTGGGGCATCGGGGATCTTGCGGACCTCCGTGACCTGGCGATCCTCGGGGCCCGCAAGGCGGGGGCGGATTTCATCGCCGTCACCCCTTTGTGCGCCGCCGAACCCGTTCCACCCCTGACCCCCTCCCCCTACCTGCCCACCTCCCGTCGCTTCATCCATCCCCTCGCGATCCGGGTGGAGGACATCCCCGAGGCCGCCTACCTTGACGCCGCCGATCGTGCCCTCGTCGCTTGGCTGGGGGAGACCCCACGGAAGGCCTCGCTCAACCGCCTTCTCCTCGACCGCGACGCGGTCTGGGCGGCCAAGAAGTCCGCGCTCGAGGAGGTGGCCAAGGTTCCGCTGACGGCGGCCCGACAGGCGGAGTTCGAGGCCTTTGTCGCCGATCAGGGCCCCGGGCTGACGGATTTCGCCACATGGTGCGCCATCGTCGAGTCGAGGGCGGACGGGGGGGAGGATGGGGAATGGCCGCAGGACTTCGCCCACCCGGCGGCCCCCGGCGTCAGAGATTTCAGGGAAGCCCATCGGGACCGCGTCCGATTCTTCGAATGGCTTCAGTGGGTGGCAGACGGCCAAAGGGAAGCCGCCCAGGAAGGGGCCCTGCGAGCGGGGATGAGAATCGGCGTCGTGACCGATCTGGCCGTCGGCGTCAATCCCCTGGGGGCCGACGCGTGGACGCTGGGGAAGGTCCTTGCCCACGGAGTCGGGGTCGGGGCGCCGCCGGACATGTACAACCAGCTGGGTCAGAACTGGTCCCAGCCGCCCTGGCAGCCGCGAGCCCTCGAGGAGGCCGCCTACCTTCCCTTCCGTGACGTCGTCAGGGCGACCCTTCGGCACGCGGGTGCCATGCGCATCGATCACATCCTCGGCCTTTTTCGGCTGTGGTGGGTCCCCGGTGACAACCCCCCTGAAGACGGGGTCTACGTCCGATACGACCACGAGGCCCTCGTTGGCATCCTGGTGCTCGAGGCCGAACGGGCGGGGGCGATCGTCATCGGCGAGGATCTCGGGACCGTCGAGCCCTGGGTCAGCGAATACCTGGACTCCCGCGGAGTCCTCGGCACATCGGTCATGTGGTTCGAGAAACTCAGCGACGGTTCACCCAAGCCCCCCGAGGACTACCGGCCGGGGGTCCTCGCGACCGTAACAGTCCACGACATCCCGCCTACGGCCGCGTATCTCACTGGGGAACATGTGACCCTGAGGGAGAGCCTCGGGCTGTTGACAGGACCCGTCGACGAGATCCGAGCCGAGGCGAATCGGGAGCGGGAGGCCATGACCAGGATGCTGGTCGATCACGGATGGCTTGAGCCCACGGCGAGGGAGGACAACGACGCGATTCTCATCGGCCTCCATCGGGCGCTCCTGGCCTCGCCCTGCGCCCTCGTCGGGATCTCCGTACCCGACCTCGTCGGCGACGTCCGAGCCCTGAACCAGCCCGGGACCAACAATGAGTATCCCAACTGGAAGTTCCCGCTGTGCGATGGCCATGGCGCACCCGTCACTCTGGATGCCCTTTTCGATCACCCTCGGGCGCGGGCGCTGCTCGAGGCTATCCGTCGCTGAAGGCAAGCCAAGAAGGACGACGCGGGGCGGGGGCGGTTTGTGGCCGCCCCCACCCCGATAAGCCTCCTACTGGACTATGCCGTCACACCGGCGGCTTCGAATGCAGCCACGACGTCGGGGTAGTTGTTGAAGACACCCCATTCGTAGGCGGTGTTGCCGAAGTTGTCCTCGAGCGTGACGTCTGCTCCGTTGGCGATCAGCACCGTGACTACCTCGGGCTGTCCCGCCGCCGCCGCCCAGATCAAAGGCGTGACGTTCAGCGAGTCGGCCAGGTCGACGTCGGCACCACCGTCGATCAGGGCCTGGGCGCCATCGGCATTGCCGTGCTGAGCAGTCCACAGAAGGGCGGTGAAGGTGTACTGGCCGTCCTCTCGGATCGACGTTTCCGCCCCGTACTCCAAGAGCACGCGAATGGTGTCGCCATTGTCCTGAATAGCGGCCAGGATGAGGGGCGTCTTTCCCTTGTCGGCGAGGGCGTTGACATCGGCCCCTGCCTCACACAGGACACGGGCGATCTCGGCGCGGTTTCCACCGGCGGCCAGGTGCAGGGCGGTGTAGTCCGCCTGGTACCTGGTCTCGAGGTCGACCCCGGCATCGACGAGGGCGCGAACGGCGTCGACATCCTCGTTGAGAATGGCCGTCCTGAGTTGTGGCTCGAGGGGCGAGTCAAGATCGATGGTGGAGACCCCCACCGAGGCGTTGGTACCAGGAGAGACGGAGTCGTCTGCTGGAGCACATGCGGACAGAACAAGCGTGATCGCCAAAGCGATCGGTAGGGTCGTGCGGGTTGAGAAGAGTGTCTTCACTTGGGTCCTCCTTACGGACCAGGAAAGACTGCCGGAACGGCTGGTGGATTCTGGGGCCAAGCCGGGATCGTTATTCATCCGTGACGTCGAGAAGACGACCCGCCGACTCCCCCTCCCAGTGGCCCACTTCCCCTGTCCCCCTTTTCCCGCGGGCTCCCGTGCCCCGTTGTTTCTGTTCCCCTGTGGCCCCCTTCCCAGCCGTCGCCCGCGGGGGTAACCTACGGTATCGTAGGTTCATGACGATGACCGAGACCCGCCCCGCCTCGACCACCCCGGGCGCCGACCAGGGCAAGCCCCTCATGCGCGGATGGCTTCACCTGGGCACGGCCCCGGTCGCGCTTCTCGCCGGACTCGTACTCGTCGCCCTCGGCCCGACCCTGGCCGGACGCCTGACCGCCGCCGTCTTCACGATCACGGCCGTCCTCCTCTTCGGCATGTCGGCCCTCTACCACCGGGGCAACTGGGATACGGGGATCCGCGGGGTGCTCCGCCGAATCGATCACGCCAACATCTTCCTCATCATTGCCGGCACCTACACCCCCCTCACGGTCATGCTCCTGCCGCAGAAAACCGCGATTGTGGCCCTCTCGATCATATGGGTGGGGGCTATCGGGGGCCTGATCCTCAGCGTCCTCTGGGTGAATGCCCCCCGGTGGCTATACGTCCCCCTCTACCTGGGCCTCGGGTGGGTTGCCGTCGGATTCATGCGCCCGTTCTACGAGGCAGGCGGACCGGCGGTTCTCTGGCTCGTCGCCGGTGGCGGACTCGCCTACACCGTCGGGGCGATCATCTATGGTACGAAGTGGCCCAACCCGAGCCCCCGGTATTTCGGTTTCCACGAACTGTTCCACGCCTTGACGATCGTTGGCTACGTGTGCCACTACATCGCTGCCGCCATCGCCATCCTCCGCGGCTGAACCGCTTGCCCGTCACAGTCGTCACCGCCATCCTCCCCGGCTGAAACACTTACCCACCACAGCCGTCACCGCCCTCCTGCGCGGCTGGTCCCGCTTCCCCCCCGCGATGCCCCTTGGTATCGTGGTTGCCTTCCCCAAAAGGAGCAACCGTGACCGACACCCGTGCCTGGCTCACCCAGGAGGCCTACGACCGCCTGGCGGAGGAATACGCCTTCCTGGTGGGGGAAGGCCGTGCCACCCTTGCCCGACAGATTGATGAGTGCCGCCGCGAGGGCGACCTCAGCGAGAACGGCGGATACCACGCAGCTCGCGAAGAGCAGGCGAAGCAGGAGGGACGGATCGCCCAGCTTCGCCGCACTCTTGACCAAGCCGTCGTCGGGGAACCCCCCAGCGGAGATGGGTCTATCCAACCCGGCATGGTGGTCACGGCCGACGTCGGTGGCCGCTCCATGCGATTCCTGGTGGGTTCACGCGAGGTCGCCGAGGGTACGGACATCGACGTCTTCTCCCCCAATTCCCCGCTCGGGGCAGCGCTCCTCGGCAAGCGGCCCGGCGATGAGGCGACCTATTCGGCCCCGAACGGTCGAGAGATCGCCGTCAGGATCGTCGAGGCCGAGCCCTTCTCAGCCTAGGCTCCTTCGCCGACTTCGGGCCCTGAACCGCTTGTCCCCCTCGGGAATCAAGTATCGCCCGCATTTCCCTAAGGTCGATCTCCGTCGTCGGACCCAGGCCCGTTCGTCGTAGAGCGTCGAAGAAGGTCTTGATGAGCGCCACGATCGGCACCGCGAAGAAGGCCCCGGGGATCCCGGCGATCAGGGTGCCCGAGCCGATGGTGAGCAGGATCGCCACCGGGTGCATGGCGGTCGCCCTCCCGAACAGCCACGGGTACAACACGTTCCCCTCGACGAATTGGACGATGACGACGCAGCCCACCATGACCAAGGCCCTGACCCAGGAGGTCTCAACCAGGATGACGAGGACGGCGACGGAGCCCGAGATGGTCGCCCCGATGAGGGGGAGGAACGAGGTCAGGAATACCAGGATCGCGATGGGCAGGGCGAGTTTGCTGCCCAAGAGGAAGGCCGCTAAACCGATTCCCGTCGCGTCGACGAAGGCGACGAAGACCGAGGTCTTCGTGTAGGCGGCGAGCATCCGCCATGCCGCGATCGCGGCGTAGTCGACCCGGGCCCGGGAGCGTTCGGGCACGATGGACACCACCTGAAGCCACAGGCTCCGCCCCTCCTTGAGGAAGAAGAAGAGGCAGAAGAGGGCGATGACGGCTCCTGCCGTGAGGGCCCCCACCTGGGAGGTCAACGAGAGGGTCTTCGATATCACGCCGGATTTGCTCGCCCCTAGGGTCTCGGTGGCGCGATCGCGGAAGTCCTGAATCTGCTCCTCGCTCATGTGGAAGGGCCCGTCGGCGAGCCAGGCGATGACGGTATCCAGGCCGCTGTTGGCCTTGTCGCGGAGGTTGCCCAGGCTGGAGACCACGGACGTGCTGGCGACCGCCGTCAGCCCGAGGACAGAAACGATGAGTCCGAGCACGATGGAGATGGCCCCAAGCCCCCGTGGAATGCGGAAATGCTCCATCATCGTCACCACCCGCTCCAGGGGTGCCGCGATCAGGACGGCCACCGCCACGGGGATGACGATGGGGGCGAGGGTCGCGAGGACGCTCAGGATGGCCATGATGACAACGCCGACCACGATGAGGCGCCACGACCACGCGCCCGCGATGCGCAAGAGGGGCGGGACGTGCTGCAAGATCGGAGGGGCAATTTCCTCTTCGTCGGATGAAGGCTCGTTCTCCATGGATCGAGCGTATCGCGTCGGATCGGCTTCTCCGCCGAGAAACGGGAGACCCGGCGGCGAAGCGGGACGCGCGGAGGAACAGATGGCATCGAGGCCGTGTTCGACCAGGGGAGGACGAAAGGATGGGACATGAACGGACCGGACGAGGCCCCGTACGACGACGCGTTTCCAGGGCATGAGGTGATCTACCTGGCCATGGGGTGTTTCTGGGGGGCAGAAAGGATCTTCTGGCGGATCGAGGGCGTCCATTCGACGACCGTCGGATACATGGGGGGACGCACGTCCAACCCCACCTACGAGGAGGTCTGCACCTCCCGTACCGGGCACGCCGAAACGGTCCGGGTCGCCTACGACCCGACGAGGGTGTCCACGGAGGCGCTTCTTGCGGCCTTCTGGGAGAACCACGACCCGACCACACCCAACCGCCAGGGCAACGACATCGGCACCCAATACAGGAGTGCGGTCTTCACGACGACTGAGGCCCAACTGACCGAGGCGGAGGCTTCCCGGGAGCGATATCAGGCGGCGTTGTCGTCACGGGGGTTCGGGATGATCGCGACAGAGATCCAGGCGGCCGATGAGGCCGGTGATGGTGTTTTTCACCCCGCGGAGGAGTACCACCAGAAGTACCTCCGCAAGAACCCGGGCGGGTACTGCAACCACGGGTTCTGTCAGGTCGCATACGACTCTCTGCGATCCGACTAGGCCCCGAGCCGCTATCCAACCAGGCCCCGATCCGCTATCCGACCAGGCCCCGATCCGCTATCCGACCAGGCCCCGATCCGCTATCCAACCAGATCCTGGGCGAAGGAGAATTGGCGCTTGGTCTGGTGGGGGCCGCCGCCTTCGTGCCCGTTGTACGGGTACACGGCAATGTCCTTGGGTCGTCCGGCATAGGCGTTGAAGGCCGCGAAGACCGTCGACGGCGGGCACGTCTGGTCCATGAGGCCGACGGAGAAGAGGGCCGGGGCGTCCGTGCGCTTGGCCAGGTTGACGCCGTCGAAGTATGAGAGGGTGTCGAAAACCTCGTCGGCCTTGGCGCGGTGGACGGCAAGGTACCGGCGAATCTCGCCGAAGGGATCGGTGTCCGTCACCGCGAGCGCCCGTTCGTAGTGACACAGGAAGGGAACGTCGATCATCGCCCCGACAAGGTCGGAGACAAGGCCCGCGGCGGCGAGTGCGATGCCCCCGCCCTGAGATCCCCCGGTGACGAGGGTGCGGGAGGCGTCAACCCCCGGGAGGGAACGCGCTGCATCGACCGCCCGGACGGCATCCGTGAAAACCCTCCTGAAGTAGTACTCGTCACGATCGAGGATCCCCCGGGTCATGAATCCCGGAACGGCGGCCGACGAGGCCCCAGGATCCGGGGTCTCCCCGCCCCCACCCCAACTCGAACCCTGGCCCCTGGTGTCCATCATGACGTGGGCGAATCCGGCCGACGCCCAGAAGGTGTGCTCGATGGCGAGTCCTCGCCCGCCCCCGTACCCCTGGAACTGGACGACGACGGGAAGGGACTCGTCCCTGCCTGAGGGCCGCGAATACCAGGCCTTGATGGGATGCCCGCCGAACCCGGGGAACGTCAGATCGTAGGCCTCGACCTGGGGGAGGGGCAGATCGACGGCCTGGAGGATCGGCTCCCCCCCACACCCCCTCGATTCCGCAATAGTGGCCTGCCAGAAGGAATCGAAATCCGCCGGCTCCCGCACGGTCGGGGCGTAGGCCCGCAGTTCCTCCAGGGGCAGGTCGTAATGGGCCATGGGCTTCGCTGCTAGAGGTAGGCCGCGAGGTCACGGACGGCTGAGACCGCACTGGGAACGAACAGGACGAAGAGGGAGATCGCCGCAACCCAGACCGATTTCGGGTTTCGACGCAGGGAGTCGGTGTACATCCTCGCTGCGAAGAATGCCGTCGCGGTCGCCGTCATGAAGAGGACCGCGACCGCGGTGCGATCGGACGAGTTTGCGGCATCGAACACCACGCCGTCATGGTTGTAGATCCAGGTGACGATCATGTAGGACCAGAAGTAGCCGACGACGGCCCCCGTGAGCACGAAGACCAGCCCGGAGACGCCCACATGCGAGCGCCTCGTCACGGCTTCGAGGACGAATCCGAGGGGAAGAGCCGCCACCAGCCCGATGAGGGCCACCGGGGCGACCAGGCTGAGGAAGAGCGCAGGCTCGTAGAAGGTGACCAGGAGGACGAAGGTGAGAACAGTCCACACGCCGACGAGGTAGGCCGTGAGGAAACGTGGGGCTGGGCGGACCTCTGCCCGCTTCCGCGCCGCCTCGCGTTCCGCCGCCCGTAACTCCCTGGCGTCGTCCGGCCACTCGAATTCCCAAGGCTCCTCTCCTGGGGCGGGTCCTGTGACCCTCGTGCCGCTATCTGCCACGCAGGATCGCCAGAACCCGGAGGAACTCAACGTACAGCCACACGAGGGTGACGACGAGGCCGAAGGCGGCGGCCCACTCAAAGATCTCGGGAACCCCCCTCTCGACCCCCCGCTTGATGCCATCGAAGTCCATGATGAGGCTCATCGACGCCAGGACGATGGCGATGGCCCCCACGATGATCCCGAGGGGGATGCCCCCGATCTTGACCTCCGAGCGAAGGCCCCACCCGTCCATCCCGCCAAGGACGAGGACGAAGTTGACGAGGCAGAAGATCCCGTAGGAGATCATGCCCATCAGGAGCACCCGCTTGTAGCCCTCGGTCACGCGGACCCGGCCCGAGCGGTACAGCCACAGGCACACGGCCGCCGTCGTGCCGGTCGCAAGGAGCGCCTGGAAGGCGACGCCCTGCATCCCCTCCCCCTGCTCGACGATGGCGCTCAGACCTCCGAGGAAGACCCCCTCCGCGGCGGCGTACGCAATGATGAGTCCAGGCTTGATCTGCTTCTTGAAGATGATGACGAGGGCCAGAACGAAACCGACTATTGCGCCGATGATGCCCAGCATGGGCTCGACCAGCCAGGTCACGGTGGCAGTGGCGAAGAGCAGAGTGAGAAGCCCCGTGGTCTTCGTGACCGTTCCTTCGTAGGTCATCCGCCCGGTGTCGAAGCCCGTCGCCGATGGCGCGCTGTAGGCGGCTTCGAGTTCCTCGACGCTGGGGGTCGCAGCGCCGCTCCTCGGCGCCGAAAACGCGCGATTGCTTGTGAAGTATGGATTGGCCATGCCAGGCTCCTTCGTGAATTGAGGTTCCGCAGCCAGCGTACATCGCGCGGGCCTGTGGGTGGTGCCCCCGGCAGGGATCGAACCTGCACTTGACCGATTTTAAGTCGGCTGCCTCTACCGGTTGGGCTACGGGGGCCCAGGACGATTGTTCCAGGTTCACCCCCCGGCGGGCGAGGCTCCCGAGGCGGTCTCCCAGGCGATTCCATCCAGAATGTCGTGTTCGCTCGTGACGACGGTGTCGAGGCGGGCTCCGGCCAGCATCGTCTCCATCTCGACTCGGAGCATGACTTGCCGCCACACGAGAGCCCCGGCCCCGATCACGTCCACCCGTCCGGGATCCATGAAACCCAGCGCCGCCCGTTCGTCGTGCGTCATCCGGGTGAGCGAGGACGCCGCCTCACAGGCCTCCTCGATGAGGAACACACTCCCATGGATACGCTCGCGATCGTAGGTCGCGAGGTTGAGGGCATGGGCGGCGATGGTCGTGACCGTCCCGGCGAGCCCGACCAGTGTGCGTGTCCGCCCCAGCGGAACGGCTTCGGCCGCCCGATCGAGTGCGGCGTCGATGTCCGCAACCGCCGCCTCGATCTCCGCGTCCGTCGGAGGATCGGAGAAGTCATGCCTCTCGAACATCCTCACGCACCCGACGTCCATGGAATACTCCGCCTCTGGGTTGTCCATGCCGAGCACGAGTTCGGTCGACCCTCCCCCGAGATCGGCCACCAGGTACGGTCCCGGATGCGTCTCGTCTAGGGCCTGGGTGGCTCCCCGGAAGGAGAGCCTGGCCTCCTCCACCCCCGAGATCACGTCGGGTTGAATCCCCAATCGTGACTCGACTCCGGCGACGAACTCGTCGCGGTTGGAGGCGTCCCGAGTCGCCGATGTTGCCACGAAGCGGATCAACTCGACCCCGGCGGCCCGGCATTGCTCCCCGTAGAGATCGATGACGTCGAAGGCCCGCACAAGAGCCTCGTCGGCGAATCGCCCCGTCCTGTCCACCCCCTGGCCAAGGCGGACGATCACCATGTCCGAGTGGACCTCGGTCAACTCGCCCCTGCCGACATCGACGTCGGCGATGAGCAGTCGGAGGGAGTTGGTTCCACAGTCGATGGCGGCGACGCGAGGCATACGCCTAGCGTATCGGCGGGGACTCTAAGCCTCATGCGGGAGCCTCAACCCCGGCCAAGAGTCTCAACTCCGAGCGCAATCCCTGGGCTCCGGGCGGCAGCCAAATCGTTCAGGGGCCCGGCTCCGCACAAGTGCACCGATCGATTCGCCACTCCGAACGAATGGCTTCCAACGCCTCATCCCCCAACGGGTTGACCCCCGGCCCTGCAGCGAGGGCGTGTGCGACGAGAACGTGCAGGCATTTGACCCGATCGGGCATTCCCCCGGCGCTCACCCCGTCGATCTCTGGCACCTCGCCCAGCCGCCGCCGATCCTCGAGGTAGGCCTTGTGCGCAGCCCGGTACCGTGCGACAAGCGCCTCGTCCTCCCTGAGTCGGTCCGTCATCTCCCGCATCCGCCCGGCGGCCTCGAGCCGGGACACTGCCGCGACCGCCCCCGGATGGGTGAGGTAATACAGGGTGGGGAAGGGCGTTCCGTCTTCGAGTCGGGAATCGGTCATCACGACGACCGGATTGCCGCACAGACACCTCGCGGACACGGCGACTACCCCGCGGGGCTTTCGGCCGAGTTGACGGGCGAGGATGGCAAGATCGGCAGAGGTCACCCCTGGCGGTTCCGGACTGATGGCTTTCACCCCCCCTCGGGGTTCTCGAGGGAGCCCCATACGACGGAGTACCACGGCGCCCCGTCCCGGATGGCCGGAGCGTCCGGCTCCACGACGGGATCGGGCGCACCCGTTGCCGTCTCGGGGTCGATGACACGGTAGGGAGTCTCGCCGGGAAGCACGTAACTCAGCCTCTCGCGCGCCCGGGCGATGACATACGCCGGGTCATCCCATCGTGCGAGCTCCGCCTCGAGATCGGCAACCTCGGCAGAAGCGGCCTCCGCATCGGCGCGAAGTTCTGCAAGCCGGTCCCGCTGCCGGACGTATGCCCGAAGCGAGGGCAGCAAGACGGCAAGCGCCATGACCAGGACGAGGATGAAGACGACGACCCGCCAGGACGCCGTCGTCCGGCCGGTCGATCCCCTCCGGATTCTGGCGAGGTGCTCATGTGTCGAGGACCGTCGGGGGCGTTCGGCCGACGCGGATGCCTGCCCGGTCGCGGTGGGGGGCTGTGCGGTCGCGGCGGATGCCTGCCCGTTCGCAGCGGAAGGCTGCGTGGCTGCCGTCAAAGGCTTCTCGCGCCGGGCGGGCCTGCGAGGTACACCTGGACGGGTGGGGACGGTCACGCCTTCCATTGTCCAGACGGTTCTCGTCCGGACCCACCACTGGGACCGCGAGTCGCTAGGCCGTGCCGTTCGCGACCGGACCGGACTCAACCTCCCGAACCGCCTCCTCTAAGGCCCTCACGGCCGATCGGAGCTCCCCCTCGGCGTCCCGACCTTCCGCCTCCGCCCGGGCCACGAGATCGAGAATCGCCTTTCCCACCCCAACCCCTGCGGGATCGCGGAAATCGATCCCCGCCCGACTGGCGCGGGAGAGGACCTTCTGGGCACGGGCGAGGGCAGGCATGTCCCGGGGGAGCCCATCGAGAACAGAACCCGTCTGCCTCGACTCGGCCTTGATGCGCTCCCACGTCTCATGGACGTCCCTCACACCCGTCGCCGTCTCATCGCCGAAGACGTGGGGGTGACGCTTCACAAGTTTGTCGGCGACCAGCCCGGCAACCTCGTCGAGGTCGAACGAGTCGGTGGGGTGCTCCTCGGCGATCCTTGCGTGGAACACCACCTGAAGGAGCACGTCGCCCAGTTCCTCGCGTAGGTCCACCCGACTCCCCCCCTCGATGGCGTCGACGAGTTCGTAGACCTCCTCGATCGCGTGCTTGACGAGAGACTCGTGAGTCTGCTCAGCATCCCAGGGGCATCCGCCGGGAGACCGGAGCCGATCCATCACCTCGATGAGGCGCTGGAGCCCATCACTCACCCGAGATCCAGTCGGGTTGATCGGTGACGGAGAATCCGTTGATTTCCTTCCAGGCCACGAACTGCGCGGGTCCGTACACGAGCGTGTTATCGGAGATGTCCTGCTCGATGACTCGGATGGTGTCAATGAAGGACTCGAGGGTGAAGTCGCCGTACCTGGGAGACACGGTGGCATTCTCGTCGATGTCCGTCACTAGTTCTATCAGGGCGAGGGTGCCATCAACTTCGTGCATCAGAATGGCGACGTACTGGACCACCCGAACCACCTCGAGGGCGCCGGTGGTGAGTTCGGTGTTCAGACATAGCGGATCGTTCTCGTAACTGACCCAGATCTCCGCCTGGGTCGCGAGTTGCTCATCGGTCATGCCATAGCCCAGGTCCTCGGCGAGCGCGACGACCTCAGGGCCGAGCAGGAGCAGGGTGAGGTCTTCCCCGGAGTTCGGTCCCGAGCAGAGTTCGTTCATTCCCAGACGAATGGCGGTGATGTCGGCATCCGTGATCTCCCGATCGTGGTAGACGGCGACGACCCCGGGTTCCCCTTTGCCGGGGACAGCGCAGCCCGCCAGGGCCAGAAGGGCGACGGCGATGAGGGGAAGCGAACGGAGCGGATTTGCGGTCATGGGGTCATCCTAGCCACCGGCGATGGCCCCGACGACGGATCGCACCCATTCGAGGACGGAGGGGCCGGAGATCGCCGTCTCGCCTACCCTCGTCGTCGTCGGCGCTGGGACAAGGATCTGCCGAACGGCGGGCTTGATGATGGTGCCGGGATAGAGGCGACGGACCCGGAGGGCGGCGCTGTCGGCGAGGACGACGGGGAAGAATCGCACGTACCGACCTTGGACGGTGGCCTCACTCAGCCCGCGGGCGGCCAGGTCGAGCCGAAGAGCGGTGATGGAGAAGAGGTTGCGAACGACCTCGGGCATCTCGCCGTAGCGGTCGACGAGTTCGTCCTCGACGGCCGTGATCGACTCGCCGTCCTCGATGGCCGCGATCTTGCGGTAGGCCTCCAGACGGAGCCTCTCGTGGCCGATGTACGTCTGCGGGATGTGGGCGTCGAGGGGGAGGTCGATCGTGACGGGAGTGACCTCTTCTGGCGCTCCACCCCGGAACGACTCCACGGCCTCCCCGACCATCCTCATGTACAGGTCGAACCCGACCCCTTCGATGTGCCCGGATTGCTGGGCGCCGAGCAGGTTCCCCGCCCCCCGGATCTCCAGGTCCCGCATGGCGACCGCCGTCCCCGACCCCAGGTCAGTGTGGGCGGCGATAGTCTGAAGCCGATCGTGGGCGGTCTCGGTCATGGTGCGATCGGGGGGATAGAGGAAATAGGCGTATGCCCGCTCCCGGCCCCGGCCTACACGACCCCGGAGTTGGTGAAGCTGGCCGAGGCCGAGCTTGTCGGCTCGTTCCACGATGAGGGTGTTGGCGTTCGGGATGTCGAGCCCCGACTCCACGATCGTGGTGCACACCAGGACGTCGTATCGACGTTCGTAGTAGTCGACCATGACCTGCTCGAGTTGGTGCTCCGCCATTTGGCCGTGTGCAATACCGATCCTCGCCTCCGGGACCAGGTCGTTGAGGTGGGAGGCAGCCCGTCCGATGGTTGCCACCGAATTGTGGATGAAGAAGACCTGGCCGTCGCGGAGGAGCTCCCTCCTGACGGCCGCGACGATCTGGGCATCCTCGTTCGGGCCGACATACGTGAGGATGGGAAGCCGCTCCTCCGGAGGCGTGGCGAGGGTGGAAAGCTCGCGGATTCCCGTCACGGCCATCTCGAGGGTCCTCGGGATCGGGGTGGCCGACATCGCCAGGACGTCGACATTCGTCCGCATGGCCTTGAGGGTCTCCTTGTGCTCGACGCCGAATCGCTGCTCCTCGTCGATGACAACGAGCCCAAGCCGTTTGAACCTTACCTGCCCGGTCAGGACCCGGTGGGTCCCGATGACGATGTCCACCGACCCATCGGCTACCGCCTCTGCGACCTCTCTCGCTTCCTTGTCCGTCTGGAATCGGGAAAGGGCCGCGATCCGGACGGGGAACTGGGCCAGCCTGCCCGCGAAGGTGTCGGCGTGCTGCTTGACGAGGAGCGTCGTCGGGACGAGGACCACGACCTGCAGGCCCTCCTGGACGGCCTTGAAGGCCGCCCGAACCGCGATCTCCGTCTTGCCGAAGCCGACGTCGCCGCACACGAGGCGATCCATCGGAACCGGGCGTTCCATGTCGGCCTTGACCTCGTCGATCGTTGCGAGCTGGTCGGGGGTTTCGATGTACGGGAAGGACTCCTCGAGTTCACGCTGCCAGGGGGTGTCCTCACCGAAGGCGTGACCCTCGCTGGCCATCCGGGCGCTGTATAGGCGGATCAATTCGGCGGCGATCTCCCGGACGGCCTTGCGCGCCTGGCCCTTCGCCCGTTCCCAGTCGGCGCCCCCCATCTTGCTCAGACTCGGGGTCTCCCCGCCGACGTACTTCGTCACCCGGTCGAGGTGGTCGGTCGGGACCGATAGACGGTCCCCCGGCATCCCTCGCCGCGAGGGCGCGTACTCGATGACGAGGTACTCCCTCTCGACACCCCGGACAGTCCGGCGGGCCATCTCGATGAACCTTCCGATCCCGTGCTGATCATGGACGACGAAGTCTCCCGGCCGAAGCGATACCGGGTCGACGGCCGCTCGCCGACGGGCAGGGGTCCGGCCGGTCTGGGCGATGGAGGAGGCCCGTCCCGTCAGATCCGATTCGCTGAGGACGAGGAAGCGGGAGGAGGGAAGGGTCCAGCCATTGCCGGATACGTAGGGCACGACGGAGACGACGGAGTCCACGGGAAGGTAGACCTCCTGGACGCGCGCCGGGATATCTTCCTCCGCGCACCGCTCGACGAGCCGCTCCGCACTGCCCTGACCGGCCGCGGCCACCACGACGCGCCATCCGTCGGCGAGCCGGGCTTTGATGTCCTTGAGCGCCCGATCCGGTTGACCCCTATGCTCGTCCGTCCCTCCAATGCCCGTCACTATCGCCCCAGATGCGCCGAAGGGGCCGAGGCTTCCCCAGGAAAGCCCCCGCGAAACACCCTCGGTCCGCAGGTCGTCGAGCCTGCGGAAGGCCCCTGCGGCAGCCCCTGCATCGGCCCCGCCACCGACCCCCGCACCAGCCCCCCCACCGACCCCCGCACCAGCCCCGCCACCGACCCGGGTTGCGTGGTCGATCGGGGCCTTCGCCCCGGCCATCGCCGAGGACCACGCGGCCGCCAGGAACTCGGCGGCAGTCCGGGAGAGGTCCTCCTCCCGGCGGGCGAGTCTCTCCGGCTCGATCTCGACAACCCTGGTTCCGGCGGGGAGTTCCTCGACGAGGGATCTCATGCCGTCGGCGAGCAGGGGAAGGAGGCTTTCCATGCCCTCCGTGACGACGCCGGAGGCGACCCTCTCGAGGATGTCGGAGGCGGCCGGGAGGGAGGGGAGGAGGGCAGCCGCTTTCGCCCGGACCCCATCCGTGAGGAGGAGTTCCCTGCAGGCGGGAGCCCAGAGGCGCCCGACGTCCGTCAGGGACCGCTGGTCGGCCACCGAGAAGGACCGGATCGACTCCACCTCGTCGCCGAAGAACTCTATGCGCACCGGGTGCGGATCGATCGGGACGAAGACGTCGACGATGCCGCCCCGGACCGCGAAGTCTCCGCGGCTTTCCACCATGTCGACGCGGGAGTATCCGGACTCCGCTAGGGAGGCCGTCAGGGCCGTGAGGTCGAGTCGATCCCCCAGCCGGGCCGTGATGGGGACGAGGTCGGCAAGCCCGGTGGCGAGGGGCTGGATGACGGCGCGAATCGGGGCGACGACGACCCGAATCGGGGGGAGCCCCGATTCCTGGGCGGCGATGGAGGGGTGGGCGAGACGGCGAAGGGCGGAGATGCGGCGGCAGACGGTGTCAACCCGGGGGGAGAGCCGTTCGTGGGGGAGGGTCTCCCAGGAGGGGAAAACAGCGATCCGGGCGGGGTCGAGGTAGGCTCCGAGGGTTTCAGCGAAAGCCTCCGCCTCCCGTCCCGTGGCCGTGATGACGAGCGTGATGGGGGTGGCCCCGAACAGGTCGTCGGGAGCCTCCGAGCCCGTGTCGTTCGCGGTCCCCTCCCCGATGGTGCAGGCAAGAGCAACCAGGGCTGGTGCGGAGGCCGTCGCGGCAACCACCCGATCCGATGCTGGATCTAGCCGAGCGAGGGCGGGGTCATCCCGGAGTATGTCCAGGATCGCGTAAAGGAGCGGTTCTGGGGATCTCACGTCTCTCCGGGGGTTCGGCCCGATTCTGGGCAGGGCAACGGTTCCGGCGGATGCCGGCCCTGCCATTCTAGTTTGGGCTCCAGACATACCCGTTTGGGCTCCGGCCACGCCTGGTTCTGGGCTCGGGTCACGCCCGACTCTGGGCTCCGGCATCGCGTCTCCGGATCTCTCCGGCCACCAGAGCCATCAATACGTCCGCATCCCGCCGAAGCCTCGCCACCTCGCCCGACATCTCGAGCAACTCCGAAGCAGGGAGGTCGGCGACGTCGACGCCGTCACGGGAGCACAGGGCCGAGAAGGCCGCCCGCAACGAGTCGATGTGGAATCTCATGACACCCATTCGATCACCCCCCTCTGACACGCTTGCCCCGTTTTGCCCGACTATGTGTGGAAAACCGCCCCACTCGCACGACCTGGGGACACTAGTTGGGCGCGATCGGCCCGACGCCCCTACCCCGCTGTGTGGAAGCGCTGCTGGGCGGCCTCGAGCCCATCCGTCAGCACGGCCTCGATGGCCTCGACGGCCTCATCGACGAGCCCGGGCACGGCCTTGCGATCGGCAGCGGCAAAGGGCCTCAGGACATAGTCGGCGGCGTCCATCCGGCCGGGCCTCCCGATCCCGAATCGGATCCTGACGTAGTCGGCCGTGCCGAGTGATCGGGTTACGCTCCGAAGCCCGTTGTGCCCCCCCTCGCCCCCGCCCCGCTTGAGGCGGATCGTCCCGAGGGGCAGGTCGAGGTCGTCGTGCACGACGACGATCTCCTCGGGCGCGACCTTGTGGTACCGGGCGAGGGCCGCGACCGGACCCCCGCTCAAGTTCATGAAAGAGAACGGCACGGCGAGGACGATCGGGCCGAGGTCGGGTTTCGCCCCCGGAAGTCTGGCCGTCCCGACGAAGGCGCCAGACTTGTGCCTCGACAGCGTCGTCCCGTATCGGGAGGCGGCCTCGGTGACGATCGTTTGGCCGATGTTGTGACGCGTATCGGCGTACTCGGGGCCGGGATTCCCGAGCCCGACGACCAGGGCGGCCATCTCCCGCCCCCTCCCTACTCCTCGGAGGATTCGGATTCGGCCGACGCTTCGGCGGCAGCTGCGGCTTCTGCCGCGACCTCCGCCTCGGCCCTGACGACAGGCTCCTCGACGCGCGTCTGGTGGGTGATGCCGACGACGAGGGCCTCCGGGTCCATCTGCAACTCCACACCCTCCGGCAGGACGACCTCGCCCGCGTGGATCTTGTCGCCGTCCACGAGGCCTTCGATCGACACCTCGACCGACTCGGGCAGGTGGGTCGCCTCCGCCAAGACGCGGATGGTGGCGTGCTCGAGAACGTGGAGGGTGCCCGGGAACGACTCCCCCATGAGGTGAACCGGGACATCCACCGCCAGCTTCTCGCCCTTCTTAACGATCAGGAGGTCGATGTGCTCGATCACCTGGTGAACAGGATCCGTCTGGACGTCCTTCACGATCACCAGTTCGGAGTCCTTGCCGACGACGATGCTCAGGAGGGCATTCGAGTGCTTGAGCGCCAAGGTCGTCGCGTGCCCGGGCAGGAGCACGTGCCTCGGGTCCGTGCCGTGGCCGTACAACACAGCCGGGATCTTGCCGGCCGCGCGCGCACGCCTCGACGCCCCCTTGCCGAACTCGGTCCTGGCTTCGGCTTCAAGGATCAACTGATCGGACATGGGGACTCCTCCATCTACGGTTGCATCGTGGCCTCGTGAGGCAGGGCCGCCCGACGCGACCGCGTCGATCACGGAAGGTCGAACCCTCCCTCGCCGAGGAATGACACGTAGTGTACCCGTCCGCGCGCCGACCACGCGAGTCGTTATGATGGTCGAGGGGACGGAGGTGCCCTCTGATGCAGAATCGCGGGATTCGCCACAGCGTCGTGGCAACCATTTCTTGTGCGGCCTTGCTCCTTGCCGGGTGTTCCTCGGGCGACCCCGACCCGACCGGCCTCACCCCGTCGGCCTCCGCCAGCCCCACGGCGTCGCCGAGCACGACTCCGACCCACCCCAGCAACACCGGTCGTGATTCCGGGATGACGGACCTCGAGGCGCTCGCCCGACTCCTGACCCCCCAAACCGGCGAAACTTGGTTCGACACCCCTGTCCAGATCTCGACCCCGTCCTGGGCCATCGGCGACGAGTATCTCGACCAGGATTGGGTCACGTGGTACGAACTGGGCGCCAGGGACGGCCGGAGCATCGTCGGATTCAGCGCGGAGGCCGTTCAAGAGATATTCGAGATGGCCGGAGACGGGACCTGGGAGTGGATTCCCTTCCCGTCGGCTCGGGCCACGGTGACCCCCACGGCGGACTCCTTCGGCTATGACGAAGTGCCCACGAACACTTCCCTGTATTACGACTCCCTCACCTTGCCCGCCGTATTCACGCTGCCGACCGGCGAGCCCCTCCTCACCCCGGAATACGACTGGGGAAGCCCAGGAATCCCCGGACGCGAATCTCTCACCCCTGAGGATGGCGAGGTAGTCGAGCAGATCGGGGGCTACGAGGTCCTTCGCATCGCGGGGGACGCCCGGTGGATCTGGTCCGACGTCTATGCGGTTACGGCGCCCGTGGGTCTCACCTACGAAGAGTTCATGTATGTCTTGGGCACCCCGTACGGCATGTTCATTCCCCTCGAGTACGCACCCCTCGGGGAACTGACGGACATCACATGGGCCATCCCGACGAGCATCGCCACGGACGGATACACCTCGCTCGCGGACATCAACGACATCGGCTGCGGGCCCCGCGATTCCGATCACAACACCACCGTTTTCGGCACCCAGGGTTCCGATTGGGTCCAGGCTGGAACAACGGCGCATGGGGACAAGGTCTACATCCCCACCGCTACGAATCCCCTCACGCAGCCGATGTACGACTCCTACACCGCCTTCAAGGAAGGCTACGGGGAGACCCCGGTATCCCTCGAACAGTTCCTCAACGGGCCTGCCCTCATCGGATACAAGGCTCCCGGGACGGGTGACTGGGTCGTCTACCTCAACGGGGCCTATTCGGGCCGGGCGTGGTGCTAGCGGCTAGGAATTCCCGCTGAAAAGACTCGTGACCGAGCCGTCATCGAAGACCTCCTGGATGGCTCGCGCGATGAGCGGGGCGATCGAGAGGACCGTCAGCCCCTCCCACCGTTTCTCGTCTGCGATGGGCAGGGTGTCGGTGACGACGACCTCCTGAATCGAAGAGTCGCGAAGCCGCTCCACGGCCGGACCGGAGAGCAGCCCATGAGTCGCGGCGACGAGGCAGGCCTTCGCGCCATTCTCCATGAGGGCCTCGGCCGCCTGGACGATCGTCCCCCCCGTATCGATCATGTCGTCGATGATGACGCACGTACGGCCCTCGACCTCGCCAACGAGTTCGTGGACCCGGGCCTCGTTGGGGACACGCGGATCACGCCTCTTGTGGATGATGGCCAGCGGGGCCCCGAGGTGATCCGACCACTGATCGGCGAGCCGCACGCGTCCGGCGTCCGGGGACACGACGGTGATGCTGTCGGGTGCGACCCGGGTGCGGATGTAGGCGGCGAGGAGCGGCATGGCCCACAGGTGGTCGACAGGGCCGTCGAAGAATCCCTGGATCTGAGCCGTGTGGAGGTCGACGGCCATGATCCGGTCGGCGCCCGCCGTCTTGAAGAGGTCCGCCATTAGCCGGGCGGAAATCGGCTCCCGGCCCCGGTGCTTCTTGTCCTGGCGGGCGTAGCCGTAGCACGGGGCCACGATCGTGATCCGGGAGGCCGAGGCGCGTTTCAGGGCGTCGACCATGATGAGGTGCTCCATGATCGAACGGTTGATCGGATCAGCGTGGGCTTGGATGACGAACACGTCCGTTCCCCTGACGCTCTCCCCGAACCGGATGTACAGTTCCCCGTTGGCGAAGGTGTAGGCATCCATCGGCACCAACTCCGTGTGAAGCTCGTCGGCGATGGCCTTGGCGAGTTCGGGGTGCGCCCGTCCAGACGCCAAAACCATCCGGTGTTCCTGCCTCGTTGACATCACGGAGTCCCTTCTCTTGTCTTCTCTGTGCCTTGAGTTCTTCCCGCGCTCTTCGCAGATTCGGCGGCCGCCTCGGCCGAGGGGCTCCCGGGCCGGTTGCTCTCGACCCATCCCTCCCTGTTCTCCTGGGAGGAGATGTTGAAGGCCAGGGCTCCCGGTGGAACGTTCCGGCGGATGGTCGAACCGGCCCCCGTGTAGGCGCCGTCTCCGATCGTCACCGGGGCGACGAGGGTGTTGTCGGATCCGATCCGGACGTGATCCCCGACCGTCGTGTGATGCTTCGTGACTCCGTTGTAATTGGCGACGATCGTCCCGGCCCCGATGTTCGTCCCCTCGCCGATGGTCGCGTCCCCAACGTAGGAGAGGTGGGGCACCTTGGATCCGACGCCGATCGTCGCGTTCTTCGTCTCGACGAAGGCCCCGATCTTTCCGTCCGCACCCAGGCGTGTCCCGGGGCGAAGGTAGGAGAAGGGCCCGACGACGGCCCCTTTTTCGATGGACGCGCCCGTTCCGTGCGACCGAACGATGATCGCCCCCTCGCCGACCGTGCAATCCCTCAGGGTCGTGTCGGGGCCGATGGTCGCCCCCGCAGACACCGAGGTCACGCCCTGGAGTTGGGTGCCGGGCAGGAGGGTGACGTCTGCCGACAACACGACGTCGATGTCGATCCAGGTGGTCGCAGGGTCGACGATCGTCACGCCCTCGGCCATCCACCGCTCCAGAACCCGGGCGTTGAGGGCCGCCCCCGCTCTGGCCAGCTGCTCGCGGTCGTTGACCCCCTCGACGATCTGGGGCTCATCCGAGATGAGCGCGTGGGACTGCCCTCCGGCCTCCCGAACCTGCGCGACGACGTCCGTGAGGTAAACCTCGCCCTGGGCGTTGTCCCTCTCCAGGCTCGTCAGGGCTTCCCGAAGTGCCCCGGCGTCGAATGCATACAGGCCGGCGTTGATCTCCGAGATGGCGCGCTCCCGATCGTCGGCGTCCCCGTGCTCGACGATGCGGAGCACGTCCCCGGTCTCGGGTTCCCGCACAACCCTGCCGTAGCCGGTCGGATCGGACACGATCGTTGTCAGGAGGGTCACGGCGTTGCCGTCGGCGGTGTGGGCGGAGACAAGTTCGGCGAGGGTTCCCCCGTCGACGAGGGGAACGTCGCCGGAGGTCACGAGGACCGTTCCGGTGAGGGGCCCGGCCGCAGCCTCATCGAGGGCGGCGAGCCCGCATGCGACCGCGCGGCCCGTGCCTGGGATCTCGTCCTGCTCCGCGACGATGACGTCCGGGGCGATCTCACCCAGGTGGGCAGCCACGAGGTCCCGCTCATGGCGGACGACGACGGCCACCCGCTCGGGCCGAGTCTCGCGGACAGCGGCGATGGCGTGGCCGACGAGGCTGCGCCCCCCGATCGAGTGGAGCACCTTGGGTAGGGCCGATTTCATCCGCGTGCCCGCCCCCGCGGCAAGGATGATCGCCGCGGACGGTCGCTCGTCAGTCAAGGGCCCCTCCGATCGGGTCGGGGATCGCTCGTGTCCAGGGTCGTGGGCGGGCGCATGCCCGCGCGACAAGTCTATCCGGCCAGCCACCCCGGCGATCGGCTCCGCCCTCAGGATTCGAACCTGAACCGCAAGGCTCCAAAGGCCTGCATGCTGCCATTACACTAGGGCGGATCGTGGACCCCGGGGGCCCAAGGGGACAGTCTGCCAGGAATCACGGCACACTATAAGCGTGTCCAAGGAACCCAAGCGACCCCCGAGGTCGCGCATGACCGCCCACGAACGACGCGAGCAGTTGCTCACCGTCGGTCGCACCCTCTTCGCGGAGAAGGGCTTCGAGGGCACGTCCGTCGAGGAAATCGCCGCGCGCGCACACGTCTCCAAACCAGTCGTATACGAACACTTCGGGGGCAAGGAGGGCATCTACGCCGTCATCGTCGACCGAGAGGTCCAGTCGCTGCTCGGCGCCCTCACTGGAGCCCTTGCTAAGAGGGGGCATCCCAAGCAACTCGTCCAGCGGGCGGCTCTCGCCCTGCTCGGCTACATCGAGACTTCTCCCAACGGATTCCGCATCCTTGTTCGCGATTCCCCCGTGGCCCAGGCGACTGGAACCTTTTCGAGCCTTATCGGGGATGTCGCCGCCCAGGTGGAGCACCTCCTCGCCGCCCAGTTCGCCAAGAGGAACCTCGACCCCGCCGTCGCCCCCATCTACTCGCAGATGCTCGTGGGCATGGTGGCCCTGACCGGGCAGCACTGGGCCGAGGTCCGCGAACCCTCCAAGCAGGTCGTTGCGGCCCATCTCGTCAACCTGGCGTGGAACGGGCTGTCTGCCCTGGAGCGGCGTCCGGTCCTGGCGCGGGACGAGGAGCATCCCTAAGCCCAATCGCGTCGGTCCCCGACTGCCTGCGAACACACCCCGTGTCGAATCGCTAGGCTCCTTCCATGATCCGTCCTCTTCGCCTCTCCGTCCTTGCGATCGCCGCGACGGGCGTGCTCGCCGCGTGCAGCGGATCCGAGCCCGCGTCGCCCAGCCCATCGGAGAGCCCCTCCCCGAGCGCGTCGGCCTCCGCTTCGCCCGCCCCAACGCCGACGCCCGAACCGGTCTCGTCGCCGACACTCGAGCCCACGCCCCCTCAACTCGTCTCCATGACGGACGACAATCTCACGTTCGGATATGCCGACTTCGCGGGATTCTTGATCGGGTCGACGCGCGATGATTTCGCCACTGGTACGGGTTTCCCCAGCGAGGTGTGCTTCGAGTATGGGCACGAAGGCTTCTATCCAGCCACGGGGGACAACAACAGTGACGGGCACGTGACGTTCTACGACGCGGACTGGGTGGTCTGGGTTGACTCCGCCAACAACCAACCCGGCTTCGACCCCGATTCCTGGATCATCCATCAGTTCGCCCTTCGTGCGGGGCCAAGCGTCCCGCTCGACACCCCATTCGGGCCGACGGGACCGAGCGACGTTCGTCTGGGAATGTCAGAGGCCGACGTCACGGCCGCCTTTCCCCAGGCCATTGTCCAGACCTACGACTACCCCTACCCCTTCTGGGACTCCCCCGACATGACATACATCCAGCACATCGTCTCAGCATTGAACGGCACCTTCATGGTCATCACAACGGTCGGCGATGCGGTGGTCGACGTCCATTGGGGTTCGTCTTCCCTGGGAAACGGTTGGCAGGGAACCCTCTGCGACTAGCCCCTACTCCTCGTCGGTGGCGATCACAGTCGCCCCCGATACCGGCCCCGAGGCGACTAGTACGGCATCGGCCGTATCGGATGCGGTGAGGCCTGCGGCGACGGCGAGGGCGTGCTGACGGGAACGCGCGAGCGCGAGGACCGTCGGCCCGGAACCCGACACGATGGCCCCGAGGGCCCCCGAGTCCTCGGCCGCCTCCAATACCCGGCGAAGGTGGGGGGCGAGAACCAGCGCGGCATCCTGCAGGTCGTTGGACATCCGTTCGGCCACCCCGACGGGATCCCCGGCCCTGAGCGCAGTCATGAGCTCCTCGTCGATGTGGTGCTCGCGTGCGAGCCGGTCGCCGGAGTCGATGGACCGATCGAACTCCTCGTACACCGAGGCCGTCGAGAGTCCCGACGCCTGGGTGGCGATGACCCAATGCAGTTCCCCCTTCGTCATCGCCGGGGTGAGCACGTCCCCGCGGCCGACCCCGACCGCAGTGTGCCCATGGAGGCAGAACGGAACGTCGGATCCCAGCCCTACCGCCAACTCCGTCAACTCCGTTCGGGTGGCCCCCACCCCCCATGCCTCAGAGCTCGCGACGAGGGCAGCGGCGGCGTCGGCGCTTCCCCCCGCCATTCCGCCGGCGACGGGCACGCTCTTGACGATCCGGAGGTCGATCCCGTTCGGCACCCCGAACCGTTCGGCGACCGCCTTCGCCGCGCGCACGGCCAGGTTGTCCTCGTCGAGCGGGATCCCCTCGATGTGGACGGTGGGGTGGGCGTCGACCGTGACCGTGATCTTGTCGTCGTCCCTGGGTGAGGCGATGACCGTCTCCCAGAGGGACACCGCCTGGAAAACGGTCGTCAGGGGATGGAAGCCGTCGTCCGCCTTGGGTCCGACGGCCAACTGCAGGTTGATCTTGGCGGGTGCCTTGACGCCGACCATCCGCGGCTCGGGCCGGGAGCTCATGTCCCCACCGTGCCAGAGGCTGTCCCCTCGGGGAAGGGCATCTCCTCCGCGAGGCGGGCGAATTCCGCGATCCCTAAAGTCTCGCCCCTGGCCAGGGGGTCGATTCCGGCCGCGGCGAGCGCCCGTTCCGCCTGGCTCGCCGACCCCGCCAGCGAGGCCAAGGCCCCTCGAAGGCCCTTCCTCCGTTGGGAGAAGGCGGCGTCGACGACGCGGAAGACGTCGGCACGGTCCGCCGTCGTGACGGGCGTCTCCCGGCGTTCGAGAAGGACCAGGGAACTGTCGACCCGGGGCACGGGCCAGAAGGCCGAGCGGCCGACGGTTCCCACCTGGCGAGCGGAGGCGTACCAGGCGACCTTCGCGGAGGGGATGCCGTAGGTCCTCGACCCGGGCCCCGCCACGACCCGATCGGCCACCTCGGACTGCACCATGACGAGGACGCGTCTGAGGCTCAGGAATTCCTCGAGGGCGTGGAGGATGACGGGGACGGCGACGTTGTAGGGGAGATTGGCCACAAGGGTCGTGGGGTCGAGTACGGACTCGCCACCCCACGCGTTCCGGACGTCCCCCGGCCCTGCCTTCATCGCGTCCCCGTCAATCACCGCGAGCATCCCCGCCTGCTCCCCCGCCCGACCGCTCACGGTCTCGGGCAGCGCCCCCGCGAGCGCGGGGTCGATCTCGATCGCCGTGACCCGTGCCCCGGCCTCGAGCAACGCCAGGGTCAGTGATCCCAGGCCCGGCCCCACCTCGAGGACGTGCTCCCCCGCGGTGAGCTTGGCCAACCGGGCGATGCGTCGGACCGTCCCGGCGTCGACCACGAAGTTCTGTCCCCAACGCTTGGCCGGCCGGACCCCCAGCCGCTCGGCCAGAAGCCGGACGTCCGTCGGCCCGAGAAACCTCACCATGGGCCGTACAGCTCGTCCGTCGTCGCCGACACCACGGAGCACGCCTCCTCGAGCGGGACGTCGAGGACCCGGGAGATCTCCCGCATGGTCAGGGGAATGAGGTAGGAGGCGTTGGGCTGCCCACGATGGGGATGCGGGGTCAGGTAGGGGGCGTCCGTCTCGACGAGGACGCGGGAGAGGGGGGTGGCCGCGAGGGCCTCGCGGAGGGGATCCGCGTTCCGGAAGGTCACATTGCCTGCGAACGAGAGGTACCAGCCCCGCTCGACGCACAGGCGGGCCAATGCGGCGTCCCCGGAGAAACAGTGCATGACCGTGCGCTCGGGGGCGCCGTCCCTCTCGAGGACCTCGATCACCTCGGCATGCGCATCGCGGTTGTGGATCTGCAAGACCTTGCCGAGTTCCTTGGCTAGCGCGATGTGGTCCCGGAACGACCGCTCCTGCGCGTCCTGCCCTTCCGGGCCGGTGCGGAATCGGTCGAGGCCGGTCTCGCCGATGACCCGGATCCGGCCCCCCGTCGCCAGGGAGGCCACCTCGGCGAAGGCGTCCTCGTAGCCGACCCCCGACGGATGGGTCCCGGCGGCGTGACGGGCGGCGTCGTTGGGGTGGAGGGCCACTCCTCCCAGGAGGGCGGGGTGCCGATCGACGGCCTCGATGGTCCATCGGGCGGAGTCGAGGTCGCACCCGATGTGGAGGATCCGGTCCACCCCGACGCTTGCGGCGTCCGAGATCAGGCGGTCGACGGTCCGCGGCTCGTCCCCGGCGGGGATGTCGATGTGGGTGTGGTTGTCGGCGACGGCGACGGGCAGGGGTTCGGGAACTTCGGGCCAGTCACCCGGACGCGACATCCAGGCCGCCTATTCCTCGGCCATCCGGGCCAGCTCGGCCTCGACGATGTCGTCGTCGAGCTTGGTGAACACCGGGGTGGCAGCCGGGACTTCGACCCCCGCGACGAGGTCACAGCGCTTCCACGTTCCCGCGACGGCCGAGTAGTCCCCCGTCATGATGGGATAGTGACGCTTCGGAAGGTCGAGGTCGTCCACCTCCTCGATGACGGGCATGGGCGAGAACTCGCCGGTCCCTCCCAGGGCCTCGTGGACCTTCTGCGCGGAGTGGGGGAGGAAGGGGGCGAGCAGGGTGTTGGCGTCCGACACCAATTGGGCCGCCACCCCGAGGACCGTCGCCGTCCGGTCGGGGTCGGTGGTCTTGGTCTTCCAGGGCGCCGTCTCGGCGAGGTACTTGTTCGCGTCCGACACGACCCGCATGGCCTCGGAAATCGCCTGCCGCTGACGGTGCTGACGGATGAGACCTCCGACCGTGGCGAAGGCCTCCTCGGACCCGTCGAGGGCGGCCCGATCGATCGGCTGCAACTCACCCAGCACCGGAAGGGCACCGAGGTTCTTGTGGATGAGGGATACCGTCCTATTGACCAGGTTCCCCCAGGTCGCGACGAGTTCGTCGTTCGTCCGGCGCTTGAACTCGGCCCAGGTGAAGTCCGAGTCCGAGGTCTCGGGGCCCGCGACGGAGATGAAGTACCGGAGGGCGTCGGGCTGATACCGCTGGAGCATGTCCCGGACATAGATGACGTGCCCACGGGAGGAGGAGAACTTCGACGACTCCATCGTCAGGAATTCGCTCGAGACGACCTCCGTCGGCAGTTGGAGGTCACCGAACCGGCTCATCTCCCCTCCCTTGGATCCCTGGCCGTTGGCCGCGAGGAGTTCGCCGGGCCAGATCTGGGAGTGGAAGGTGATGTTGTCCTTGCCCATGAAGTAGTACGACATGGCTTCGGGGTCGTTCCACCATTTCCGCCACGCCTCGTCGTCGCCCGACCGTCGTGCCCACTCGATGGAACTGGACAGGTAGCCGATGACGGCATCGAACCAGACGTACAGGCGTTTGTTCGGGTTGTCCACCCAGCCGGGAAGCGGCACTGGGATGCCCCAGTCGATGTCGCGGGTCATGGCCCTGGGCCGGATGTCGTCGAGCAGGTTGAGGGAGAAGTTGAGGACGTTCGGGCGCCAACCCTGCCTGGACTCGAGCCAGGTGGCGAGTTGGGCGGAGAGGGCGGGAAGGTCGAGGAAGAAGTGCTCGGTCTCTACAAACTTGGGGACCTCGCCGTTGATCCTGCTGCGGGGGTTCTCGAGATCGACCGCGTCCAGTTGGTTGCCGCAGGTGTCGCACTGGTCGCCGCGGGCCCCGTCGGCTCCGCAAATGGGGCAGGTGCCCTCGATGTACCGGTCCGGAAGGGTGCGGCCCGTGGAGGGGCTGACGGCTCCGCGTGTCGTCTTCTCGATCATGTAGCCGTTGGTGTGGAGGGCCTTGAAGAGCTCCTGGGCCACCCGGTAGTGGTTGCCCGTCGTCGTCCTGGTGAAGAGGTCGTAGGAGAGCCCGAGCGCGGTGAGGTCCTCCACGATGACCCTGTTGTACCGGTCCGCCAGTTCCTGGGGGCTCACCCCCTCCTGCTCGGCCTGGACCAGGATGGGGGTGCCATGCTCGTCCGTGCCGGAGATCATGAGGACGTCGTGCCCGGCCATCCGCATGTACCTCGAGAAGACGTCCGAGGGCACCCCGAATCCTGCGACGTGGCCGATGTGGCGGGGGCCGTTGGCGTAAGGCCAGGCTACGGCGGAGAGGATGCGGGACATGGCCACATCTTATCGAGACGGCTCAGTGGGGGATGCGGCCCGCCGAGCGAGCACCTCACCGTAGAGGTCCTTGGATCTCACGCCCACGGCCCCGGCGATGTCCGCGACGACGTCCTTGAGCCTCTCCCCGTTTCCGACCCTCGCCTCTGCCTCGTCCGCGAGCGAGGCGAGGGAAGGCGTCCCAGCGGGCGCCCCCTCGACCACGATCGTGACTTCGCCGAGGACCTCCTCCGAACCGGCCCAGGCCGCCAACTCGGACAGGCAACCCCGTCGGACCTCCTCATGGGTCTTCGTCATCTCCCGGGCGACGGCCACCCGTCGGTCGGGGCCGAAGGCCTCCGCCATCGCCTTGAGGGTCCCGGCGACTCGGCGGGGGGACTCGAAGAACACCATCGTCCGGCGTTCGCCCCGAAGGGCTTCGAGGGCCGCCGCCTTGGAGACGCGGGGAGGGAAACCCTCGAAGCAGAATCGGTCCGTGGGTAGGCCGGAGACGGCGAGGGCGGTCAGGACCGCGCTCGGCCCCGGCAGGGCCGTGACGGCGACGCCTGCCGCGACGGCTGCCTCGACGAGACGGTATCCGGGGTCGGAGACGGAGGGCATGCCGGCGTCGGTGACGACGAGGACGGTCGCGCCCGTCACCGCCCGTTCGACGAGGGCCTCGGCCCGGGAGGCCTCGTTGTGGTCATGGAAAGCGACGACCGCGCCCGTGATCTCGACCCCGAGCCGACGGGCGAGGTCTTTCAGCCGCCGGGTGTCCTCCGCGGCGACGACCTCGGCCGTCGCCAGGGCCTCCCGCAGTCGGGGGGAGGCGTCGCCGACGTTGCCGATGGGGGTGGCGGCGAGGACGATCTGCCCGGTCATGGTTTCAGTATGTCGGAGCGGCGGGAAGCCCGAAGAACTCCTCGAGGGTCTCGATCCCGGTGGCGTGCATCTCGGAGGACAGTTCGACCCCGACATACCTCAGGTGCCAGGGCTCCCAGATGAACCCCGTGATGTCCACCGAGTCCTCGGGGTAGCGCAGGATGAATCCGTACTCCCACGCGTGGGCGGCCACCCACTTTCCGGCCGGGGTCCGGCTGAAGCAGTACTGGAGCCTGCACTCGTCCGTGTCGTAGATGTCGAGGGCCCAGCCCGTCTGATGTTCGGAGTATCCCGCCCGAGCGGAGGAACGATCCGCCCACCACTGGCCCTTCTCGTCGACCCACCGCCGGTAGATCACCCTCTGGTCGCCATAGGTCCTCTCGGCGGTGGCCACGGTGAAGGTGACCCCGTCCGCCTTGGCCGCGGCATACAGCAACCGGAGGGCGTCCGCCGCCTCCGTCCTCATGTACTGCCACGATCCGTTCGGGACGGGGGACAGGTCGCTCATGTCGGATGAGGCGTAGTCGAGGGGGTCGAGGGGCCGGGACTTGTTGACGACGACCCACTTCGACGTCGGGTCGTCGATCGAGAAGGCCTCCTTGTCGAAGCCCGTCGGGGACGGGGAGGCGGACGGGCTGGGCGACGGGCTGGGAGAAGGGTTCAGTGGGGCGGTGGGGGACGAACTGGGGGACGGACTCGGCGATGGGTTCGGGGAAACCGAGGGCGCCGGCCACAGGAGGACGGCCAGGACAAGACCACCCACGAAGGCGGCCCCGACGGTCGCCCAGGCCGCTCGGGTGGACGGGATTCTCCCCCAGAAGGCGGCGAGGTGTTTGTCCCACAGGGTGCCCACGCGCATAGCCCAACCCTAAACGGGTGCCCGGGCATTCGTGTCCTGCGGCGCGTCCTCGCTAGGCTAGCGATCGTGCTCCTCGACAGGCTGTATCGCTTCCGACTGGCCCTCATGCTCTCGTCCGTGGGCGCCCTCGCGGGCATCCTCCGGTTCGTCGGCCTCTCTCAACCGAAGACCCTCGTCTTCGACGAGCTGTACTACGCCAGGGGGGCCTACTCCCTGCTTCATCAGGGATACGAGGGATGGTGGGGAGGGGAGAGCCAGGACTTCGCGAACGGCGACTTCTCGGGGCTCGAGGTGCGTGCCGACAAGGTGGTGCATCCGCCCCTCGGGAAGTGGATGATCGCCGCGGGCATCAAGCTCTTCGGCCCGGGGCCTTTCGGGTGGAGGTTCTCGGCCGCCCTCATCGGAACCGTCACCGTCGTGCTCGTGGCCCTGATCGCGTACCACCTGTTCCGTTCGGTCGTGTGGGGGGGCGTCGCCGGGATCTTCCTCGCCGTCGACGGCCAGCACCTGGTCCTGTCCAGGACGGCCCTCCTCGACATCTTCCTGACCTTCTTCGTCGTGGTCGCGTTCGGTTTCCTGCTCCTCGACCGACGACGGAACAAGCGAAGACTCGAGGAGCGGGCGACCCTGGGGCGGGAACGGCTCGGCTTGGCCGATACCGTCCCCCTGCCGAAGTCCGGGCCCCGGGGGGGCATCCGATGGTGGCGGCTCGCCGCGATCGTCACCCTTGGCCTCGCGACGGGGGTCAAGTGGTCCGGCCTCTACTTCGCGGTGGCCTTCCTCGCCCTCTCCATCGCCTGGGAGGCGGTGGACCGATGGAAGCTCAATCTCGACGTCTTCACCCCTCGGGCGTTCTTCGCCCGATTGACCGTGCCCGTGGCCGTCACGACGATGGTCCTCCTCCCGTTGACCTACGTCGGCTCCTATTCCTCGTGGTTCGTCTCCGACTCGAGTTACATGCGGCACTGGGCGGCGCTCCACGAGGACGAGGGCATCCAGTGGCTCCCCGAGACCCCCCGGTCGTTCGTCGCCTACCAGCAGGAGATCTACCGGTTCCACACCACCCTGACCTTCTCCAACGGCGTCGACCATTCCTATGCGGCCCGGCCGTGGGGATTCCTCCTCCAGATCCGGCCGACGGCCTTCTACTGGGAAGACGTCCCCGCCGGTGAGGGCGACCCTCCGAGCGACGAGCGGTACGTCGCCGAGACCATCGCCCTGGGGAACCCCTTGCTCTGGTGGGCGGGGGCGGTCGCCTTCTTCTATGCCCTCGCCCGCCTCATCAGGCGAGGCGACCTCCTCGCCGGGGCGGTCATCATCGGCACCCTTGGCGGCTGGGTGCCCTGGTTGTTCTACCCCGATCGGGTGATGTTCACGTTCTACTCGGTGGCGTTCTCCCCCTGGGTGATGCTGACCCTCGTCTGGGCGCTGAGACGCATAGCGCAACCTCCCCATCTCAAGGGAGGGTGGTCGCGTCGCGGGTCCCTATGCGTCGGGGGCTTCATCGCCCTGGCGCTCCTGCTCTCGGGGTTCTACCTCCCCATGTGGAACGGGCAGTGGATTCCGTACGACTACTGGCACCAGCACATCATCGACGTGGGTGGGGTCGCGGACTGGAACTGGATCTAGCGGCCTGCCCCCGAAGGAAATGCCGATTCTGAACCTTGATGGATCAAGTCTTGGGATCGTATGTCGCGTCTTCTCGATAGGCACGATACTTGTGGAGCTGCACTTTGTAGTCTCGAAGCCGGCTGAGTCAAGGTACGTTGGCCAGAAGACGAAATCGGACAACATCTTTGGTCCATCCATGATCTGCGTAGCACTATTTCCCCTGACCTCTGGCGTGTTGAACTTCTGAAAAGCCGCCACCAACCCCAGCCAAGATGCCTACGCCCAGGGACTCAGACCTGAGAAAGAGAGAGGAACACGACGTCATGAATGTCGTCGACTACGTCTCCAGTTCAGGCTATCCGGGACGGATCATCATCACGGGTCGCGACGCGGCGGGCACCCTCTTCATTCTCTACACCCTGACCGGTCGCAGCGCAGCTTCCAAACGACGGGAGTTCCGTCCCGCGGTCGACCGCCTTGAGGTCGTCGACACCGAAGGAGGACCCTTCGATCCGCTTCGGCATTACGCGGCTGCGGTGAGCCAACGCGGATTGGCGGTGATCGGGAACGGCGACCATGTCGTACCACTGTTCTCCAAGATCTCCGAGGGTCAGGACCCGTACTCCGCTATCGGCCAGATCGACGCGGAGCCGGACCCTCCCATCTGGACTCCACGCATCGGCACGGTCGCTTTCCTGGGCGAGAGCCCGCGCGCCCATCTAGTGGTGTTTGGCGCGGCGAGGCGTCCGACCGATCCTCCAGCCGGGAACCGCGCAGTCTTGACTGTGAATGCGCTCGAAGCCGGGCACGCTATTGGGGTGAAAACGTACCGCGGTTCGGTCAACGATGTCGTCGTGGACGGCGTCCCCGTAAAAATGACCCTGAACGGCGAGTGGAGCGACGCGTTGACGCATCTGCAGCAAGCCATCGACCCCGCCGTCTTCATCGCCAGCGTGGGGACTACGTTGACCCAGGACGGGCTCGCCGCGCCATGGAGTCGCCACTGAGCGCACGTGCCTTGGGGTCCACGCGGAATCCCGGTGGCGAGATGCGACGGGCGATGTCCGGTGCCGCACGCGCCGACGTTCGAGAGACGTCTTTTTGGTGGAGCTGAGGGGACTCGAACCCCTAACCCCCTCGATGCGACCGAGGTGCGCTACCAATTGCGCTACAGCCCCAAAGGCGCCTACCAGGGTACCACCGAGGCTTGGTCAGGCGCTCTTCCTCCGGCGCCTCTGGAGGATGTCCTCGAGGGTCTGGGTCGAGGCCTCCGGCTCCACGGCGGGCAGTTCCGGCGTCAACGCGATTTCCCGTTCGAGGGCCGCTCGCTTGGCCGCCTGCGTCCCGGCGGCCAGGTCCTCGTCCGAGATCGGCCGTGGGGTCTGGACCTTGGCCGCGGGCTTGAGGGTGTAGGTCGGGATGGGGAGCATCCCGGGCGACCAGCCGGGGTCCTGCTCCTCCTCGGGGGGGCGGACGGACGGAACGGCGGGCGCAGCCTCCGGGAGGGGCGCCTGCCTCGTCACAACCTCGATGGCCTGGGTCTCGGCGTCCGACGGACGGACCTCGTGACCAGCCGCCCGCTCCACCGCGAGCCTCTGGAGGGCGGCCGCGGCCGTCGCGGCGACCGCGACCTCCCGCGCCACGGGAACCAGTCGCTCATCGGCCTTCCGCTGTGCCCGAACCGCCCGGCGACCCGCGATGCCGACGCCCCCGACCGCGGTGCTGGCCGCGACGGCCGACCACAACGGCCAGGCCGACGCCGCCACGAAGCCCCAGGCCGTCGATGCGGTGAAGAGGAAGAGCATTCCCACGACGGCGCGACGACGAGCCTGAGCGGCCCTCCTGGCCAGCACCCGGTCGTAGTCCCTTTGCATGGCGATCATCTGCCGTCGGGCGACGGTCGCGGCCCGGTCGAGAGGAGCTGCGGGACGGGACATGACGGTTCCCCCTAGTGCCTTGATGGATGCCTTGGCCTCGCGCGGGGCGAGCCCCTTGGAGCGTTTCTTCGCCACCGGCCGGACGGGCTCCTGATCGATCCTGGCCGCCGACGAGCGCATCACCTCGAGGTCCGGCCGGAAGCGGCCCTCCGTGCGAACCATCGCGTAGTGGCCGGTGTCCCGGATCCTGTCGGGCAAGGCGTAGACGAGGACGAGGCCGAGCGCCGCGATCGCCAATAGTCCCACCGGAGGCATACCCTGACGGTACGGCCACGCCAGGGCTCTCCACCGGAGCGCCCTCGGCGTGTCAGGCGAGTGACGCCGGGGTGATCCCGTCCTTGAGCATCTCCCAGTACTCCCCGGTTCGTTTCTCGTCCACCGTCAGGGCGAAAACCCGGTGATCGCGCCATCCGCCGTCGACATACAGGTAGCGCTTCCGGAGCCCCTCGTCCCTGAAACCGAGCTTGTTCACCACCGTCAGGCTCGCCTGATTCTCCGGACGGGTGGCGATCTCTATTCGATGCAATCCCAGATCGAAGCCCTGCTGGGTGAGGAGCGCCGCGGCGAAGGGGACGATGCCCCGCCCCGCGTGCTTCTCATCGATCCAATAGCCGAGCGATCCCGTCCGTGCCGAACCCCACTCGATCCCCGTGATGCACACCCGGCCCACGAGCTGCCCGTGCACGACGATGACCATGTTGAATGACCGTCCACGCCTCCACAGGAGCCTGTCCCTCCGGACCATGGCCCCGAAGCCCATGCCCCTCGCCATCCGTCCGGGGGGATCCGTCGCCTCCCACGGGCGCAGCCACGCCCGGTTCCTCTCCCGAAGGTCGAGCCAGGCCGCCTCATCCTTGCGGCGAAGCGGCCGGACGACCACGTCCCCGCATGCGAGGGCCCTGGGGCGGCTCCTGGTCATCGGCTAGTCGTCCCAGATCAGGCAAACGACCGGATCGCCCACCGCAACCTTCGTGGTCTCCTCCGGAATGACGGCGAGGCCGTTGGCCCGGGCGAGGTCGACGAGGGAGGGCTGCCAGGGATGCCCGATGGGCGTTGCCTGCGCATCCCTGGTCCGGGGGTGCTCGATCTGGACGGGCACGCACTGGACGACCCCGCTCGGAGATTCCCATGCCTTCGTGGCCCGGGCCTTGAACCTCGGCCGCTCCTTCTCCGCATACGCCGACATGGTGCGGAGGACCGGACGGACGTACATCTCGAAGGCGATGACGGCCGCGGCGGGATGCCCGGGAAGGGCGATGACGGGGGTCGACGGGCCCTGCCCCCCGGAGGAGATGGCCCCGTGTCCGTGGCGACGCCCCGGCATCATGGCGACGGGCACGACCTCGAAGGCCCCCAGTTCGGCCAGTACCTCTGGAAGGGTGTCGCCCACCGCCCCGCTCAGGCCACCCGTCGTGAGGAGGAGGTCGGCCCGCACCAGCTGGTCCTCGATCGTCGTCCGAAGCGCCATGCGGTCGTCCCCGACGGCTCCGACCCGGTAGGCCCGTGCCCCCGCCTCGGCCACCATGACCGACAGGGTGTGGGAATTCGACTCCGGCACCCCCGCGCTCCTGAGCCGGGAACTCGGGTCTCCTAGTTCGTTTCCGACGGAGAGGATGACGACCCGGGGGGTGGGGTGCACGCTCAGCCGTCGGCGGCCCATGGCCGCAGCGAGGCCCAACTGGCGGGCACCCAGCCTGGTCCCCGCAGGCACCAACACCTGTCCCGCGGAGGCGTCCGTCCCCTGCTCCCGGACATTGGCCCCCTGCCGCGAGGCTGCGGTGATCGCGACCTTCGCCACGCCGCCGTCGGTCGCCCCGATGGGCACGACGGTGTCGGCGTTGATGGGAATGGGGGCTCCGGAGACGATCCTGGCGGCCGTCCGAGGCACGTGACGACGGGGGCCTCGGGCCTCCCAGGCGACATCGTGGGACACCGCGAGGCTGATGGGGGTTGCGGCTGTCGCCTTGGCCACGTCTGCCGCGGCAACGGCGTAGCCGTCGCAGGTGGCGACGGCTACGGGCGGGATGGGGCCCTCGGATACGAGGTCCTCCGCCAGGATGGATCCGGCCGAGTCTGCGACGAGCACCTCGATGGCGGGGATGCGTTCGATGCCCTCGAGCAGCGCGGCCCGATACTGGGCGAGGGTGAGCTTCTCCACCTAGTCCTCCTTCCCGTCCGAAACGAAAGCATCCAGCCACTTACGAAATGCGGGCCCGAGGTCCGGCCGATCCACGGCGATCGTCACGACCGCCTTGAGGTATTCCAGTTTGTCACCCGTGTCGTATCGGCGTCCCCTGAAGACCAGCCCGAGCACCCCGCCCCCTTCGTCGACCGGAACCCGGGTGAGCCGATCGATGGCATCCGTCAACTGGGTCTCCCCGTTCCTCCCGGGAGGAGTCTCCCGGATGGCGTCGAAGACGGCTGGCGTGAAGAGGTACCGGCCGATCACCGCGAGGTTGCTGTATTCCTCCCCCCGTGCGGGCTTCTCGTTCAGCCTCAACAGCCGGTGGACCTCGGCGTCGTCGGGTATCCGTGGATCGCGATCCGCACCGGGAATGTCGTCGAGGGACAGGGGGAAGGGATCCACCGAGCCGTAGACACCGAGAAGGACGGAGGGCACCTCCATGAGGAGGACGACCGACATCCCCGTGCACTCATGGAGGGCGATCATGGTGGGCAGCGCGGGATCCCGTTCGTCACAGAAGTCGTCGCCGAGCATGACGACGAACGGTTCCTTTCCCACGTACTCCTCCGCGACCCCGACGGCCTTCCCGAGCCCATCGGGCACGTCCTGCACCAAGTACGTGAGAGGGCCGAGCCCCGACGTCCGTCGAACCTCGTCCAGGAAATCCTTCTCGCCCTTCTCCTTGAGGTGGGCTTCCAGAACGGCGTCGGGGGCGAAATGCTCGGCCACCGCCTCCTTCCCGCCGGTCAGGACAAGGGCAACATCCGACAACCCCGCCGCCAAGGCCTCCTCGACGACGTACTGGACCGACGGCCGATCAATCACCGGGATCAGTTCCTTGGGAATGGCCTTGCTTGCGGGAAGGAAGCGGGTTCCACGTCCCGCCGCCGGAATCACGGCTTTGCGCACCTGTGCCATTCCATGAGACTAGCCGTCGGTTCGCGTGGAGCGAACCCCCTGGCCTCCCGAAGGGTTTGGGGGGAGAATGGGTCCATGCCCTCCTCCGCAACGTCTCCGGCCTGGGTGGATGAGGAGGCCGTCGACGATGCCAAGGCCATCCTGCGGACGGCCGCCGTCGCCACCCGATCCCAGCGAAGCCAAAGCAAGCATGAGGAGACCGCCCAGGCCATCGCCGATCACCTTCTCGCCCTGCCCGAACTCCGGGTCGCGACATGCGTGTCGATCTACGCCTCGAGGCCGACGGAGCCGGGGACCCTCCCGACCATCGAGGCCCTGGACGCTCTGGGGATCCGGGTCCTGCTGCCCGTCCTCGGCGAAGGGCTCCAGAGGTGCTGGGGAGAGTTCCGGGGGACCGATGATCTGGTCCAGCGAGCCCCGGGGCGGCCGCCGGAACCCTCCGGAGACCACCTTCCCCCGTCCGCGATCGCCGATGCCGACGTCATCGTGGCCCCCGCCCTCGCCATCGACGGGGTCGGCACGCGCCTGGGCCAAGGGGGCGGCTGGTACGACCGTGCCTTGAAGAGGGCCCGGCCCGATACCCTCCTGATCGCAGCCGTCTTCGCCGACGAGGTCCACCTGGACGGAAAGCCCCTGCCTCGGGCGACCCACGACGTCCCCGTGCATGCGGTGGTCACCCCCAAAGGCGTGACCCGGTTCACCCGCTAGCGATCATGCCCACCTACGCCTACGCCTGCCGCGACTGCCACCACCGGTTCGAGGTCGTGCAGTCGATGAATGAGGCCTCGCTCGCCGCGTGCCCCCGATGCGACGGCTCCCTCCGAAGGGTCTTCGATCCCGTCGGGGTGGCCTTCCGAGGCGCAGGCTTCTATCGAACCGATTCCCGGCCGAAAGACAAGGAATAGACGGAGCCGGCTACCAGTGCGGGGGCCGGTCGCGTCGGATCTCGTCGTCCCGGCTCCCCGACCCGGGATCCCCCCAACCCACGTCCGTATCGTCGACCGACCGGGAGGGGAGGATGCCACCCGACGGAGGCTCCGGCATCGGAGGGCCAGGGGGGGCCGGTTCGGGCTCGGGCGCCGGGTCCGGTTCGGGCTCGGGCCCGGGTTCCGATTCGGGCTCGGGTTCCGGTTCGGGCGGTTTCGTCGGGACGCCGAACACGGTCCTGATCTGATCCGCGGCCGCCTCCGGATCCATGAAGACATCGAGGGTGAAGAGCGGCACCACCACCCACCCGAGCGCCTCAAGTCGCTTCCTCTGCCACCTGACCTGATCCCGAAGGCTCGTGCCCTGCTCCGGGGGCGCCTCGTCTGTCACGATCGCGACCGAAGGTTCACCCCCGATGGCCCCCACGACGAGGGGAATAGTCTCTCCCCCCGCGCCATAGCGCTGGAAAACACTGAGCCCGTTCCCCAGCCTCCTCGCCAGGTCGGCGAAGAGCCAATCCCCCTCCTCGCTCCTCGGCGGGGGCGGACCGGCGTCGGCCAGGGCCACGAGGTCGGCGAAGGCGTCCACCCCATGTCCCAGCTTCCCCTGTTTCGCCGCCCAGCCCAGGTAGTCGAGGGGCAGGGCGGTGACGACCACGACGTCCCGTTTGGCCGCGACCAGGGCTTGCCTGAGCGCCTGTGCCCCGAGCGGGGAGGAGAGCACTCCGAGCCTTTCGGGGTATTCCCCCCGGGTGTCGGGACCGTAGCCGAGGGTCAGGACGACGACATCGGCCTCGGCCCCCGCGGCCCTTCCCAGAACGAGCACCGGAACCTCCCGATGCGCCCCGTCGTCCCAATCCTCGAGCGCCTCCCTGACCTGGGCGGCGTGGGCGTCGTTTGCGGCAATGACGAGGCGATCCAACCCCTTGAGGGAGGCGACCTTGACGCAGGTGGCCGCGACCTCAGCCTGGGTCGTCTCCACCCCGATCAATCCCGGGGCGGGCATCGACACCGCGTCAACGGTGACGAGTTCGAGCGAACCCCCGATCCCAGCCGCTGGAAGGGATTCGAGCTCCGAGCCGTATCCGTACTCCGAAAGCACTGCCGTCACGCGGGGATCCCGCGGCTCCGGCAGGGCATGGAGGATGAGGTCGGGCAGGATCTCCTTCAGGCCAGGGATCGCCCCCCTCGTGGCCGCATGCGCGTCACCGAGCGCGACGACCTGGACGGAACGGGAGATCGCGGGGACAAGTTCGGCGAAGGACGTCGACTCGATCCCGACCAATACGACGGTGTCGACGACCCGCTCCGGCGGGATGAGGTCGGAAGCCTGCTCGGCCGAGCATAGGACGACCGGCCGAAGCGCCCCGACGAGTTCGGGAAAACGAGCCCAGAGATCCCTGAATGGCCCGTCCCCGCCCTCGACCAAGGTGGCGAACATGTCCCGGGAGTCATCCTGTCTCTGGGCGATGGCTGAGCGCCGGCGTTCGCCGACGGCCCTCAGGAGCGGATGCACCCTGCATTCCGCGAACTCGCGATCGCTCGCCAGGAACCGTTCTGCGGCGCGTCCGATCGCGCCATACCTGGCAAGTGCGGGAGCCTCGGCCAGGATCGCCTCGAAGGCGGACGCCCACCAGGCGAATTCGATCTCGGCGGCCGCCGCGGATGGGGGAACGGACCTCGATGCCAGCTCGTCGAAGAGGACCTCGAGCCCGAGTCCCAGAAGGTGTTCCTGCGTATCCCGTACCTCGGACTCCTCGGGGGGCAGTTTCCGGACCTCCGTCAACGATTCGAGGGCGGCCTTGAGCTCCTTCCAGGACCTCTCTGCAAGGCGGCCGCGGCCCGTCACCGCCTCGACGACGGAGGACAGCCTCGACCAGAGGGCCCAGGCCTCCGCGTTGTGTGCATCGTAGGCGTCGAGGCCGTCCGGCACCCGGGGCCAACCTCCGCCGCCGCAGTGGGCTCGCCATTTCACCGCCTGGCCGTGGGCCCTCACGAGCGCCTCGTGCAGGCCCTCGGCCGTTCGACCGGGACGCAGCAACTCCTCGGCCTGACGCCTCAGGGCCTTGGCCTCACGCTTCGGCAAGGTGGCGGCCAGGCTCGACCCCTCCGGCGCGGTCGCCGCGATGAGGTCGGCGAGGGCTCCTTGGAAGACCGCGGGAGTGAAGCTCTCGAGCGTTGTCCGAAGCTCGTCGAAGAGCCTCACCTGTTCTGTCCATGCCTGAAGCGACCCGGCCTCGTCGATGCCCGCCTCCATCGCGGCCTCGGTTGCCGCCTCCCTGAGCCGGGGAAGATGGCGAAGCAGGAACGTCGTGAGCATGTCATCCAACTCCGCCCCCCGCTGCTCGTCGAGGACCGTTCCCTCCCACCAGCGGCGGGAGGGCTCGTCCTCGGGGGCATCCGGGGCGGTGGCCGACGATTCCGGCAGGGGTGTTCCGGGATCCGCTTCGTTTCCGGGACCCCCGGCGTTCTCGGAACCCTCAAGCCTCCTGCCCCCGATGGTCTCCTCGGCGAAGAGCGCCCCCTGGGTGTCGGCGGCCACCCTCGCCTCATACTCCCGGGCGGCGGCTGCCGCCACCACCTCGATGCCCCGCTCGACGATGTACTGGACCGCCGTCTCCGCGATCCTGACGGGGGTCGACGGAGGCTCAAGAGCCGATGTCAGGCGGACGATCTCTTGGACGGCACGATAGGCGCTCACCCCCCAGGGGGCGCGTCGGCGGTGCAGCTCTTCGACCCTTTCGCGAAGCACGGACCGGGTCTCGATGAGCCGTTCCCCCGCAACCCGGAGCGCCGCCTCGTCCATGGGTGGAGTCGAGGACGTCATCGACTCGAGGAGCCTCGTGCGGGCGGTGGAGTTCCAGTGGTTGTCCGTCCCGCTCACGTAGAGGTCGCCCGCACCCACGGCGTCGAGGGTGTACGCCACGGACTCCACCGGATGTGCCGTCCCGCCGACAACGGCGACCACGCGTCCCGAGGCGGCCCCGTCCGCGGCGATGGCCGCAGCCATCCTGATCGAGTCCGCGCCCGGCGGGACCTGGATGAAGAGGTTCCGCCCCGTGGCGATCACGTCGAGGGCGGCGAACTCGACATCGTCCAGGTCGCCGAGGCCCCTCTCCGCGAAGGGATCCCTGTCCCCCGGGGTCGGGGCCGGGAGCGGGCCTCCGAGTTCCTCGCGGATGCTTCGATCCCCGGCGGCCGCCGCGAGGACGGTGTTGGAGGCGATGAGGTGGCTGCATTCGTCCAGGTCGTCGAGCAGCCTCTGCTCGGGATCGTCGAAGGATCCGAGGAGGAGAACCTCCTCGACGACGAGGTCTTCCCCGAAGGCCTCCGTCAGCCCGCGGATCTCATCCCAGAGGGGACGGGGGTCGAACTGAGGCCCGGCGAGCGTGGCCCGGACCGTCGCATCGAAGGATCGCTCCGGGAGCCTGGACCGGAGCTCGGCCGCCACCACCGGGTTCAGAGCCACCGCGTGGTGGAGGGTGACCTGGATGTCGGACCCCCGGGACGCTTCGAACGTCACCGGCCGCACCAAGAGGGGCATGACGTGAAGAGAGCCGTCGTCCGACCACGAGACGCTTCCCACGGCGAGCCCCCCGGTCGCGACTCCCGCCGTCAGGCGTGCAGCCTCGGCCTGCTCGTGTATCATCCGCGCGATCGAGAGGGCCGGGGCCTGGGCCTCCGGGTCCCGGAAGAGGCTGGACACCAGGGTCGGGCGTTCCGCGAACAGCTGCGCGAGACCTCCGGGATGCGCGCCGATGATGTCGAGGACCATGGACCTGGAGAGGTCCCGGAGGGGTGACGGCGTCGCCTCCCCCTCCAGGTCCCGACGCCAGTCGCGAAGGGCGTCGGCCACAAGGGCGCGCCCGATATAGTCCACCACTCCACCACGGTAGCGAGGACGGGGTTGGCGGGCATCGTGCCACGCCGCCGCGAGGTGCGGGGATGTGGAAATGAGACAGTGCGCGCCGCACAGGGGGGCAGGCGACGCGCACCGTTGAAGAGATTGTTCTCCGGGGCAAACCCCAAGTCAATCAGCCACGCGGGGAGATCAACGGCCGACCGGACCGGTCTCGACGACGGGATCGGATGGTGCGCCTGGCCGGAATCGAACCGGCGACACCCGCCTTAGGAGGGCGGTGCTCTATCCCCTGAGCTACAGGCGCCTGACCCGAGAAGCCTACCCGCCCGGGACGCGTCTGGTGCCCTACCACCGGGAGTGGACGTGCTCCCGGATGTGGCGGTGGTAGATCTCCGCGAGCGCGGCTTGGGTCTCCTCGCCCAGGGGTGGGAGGTCTCCGACGGCTGCGTTGGCTCGGGCCTGATCCGGGCTGCTCGCCCCTGGGATGACGGTCGCCACCCCCTGATCCACGATCCATCTCAGGGCGAGTTGGGCGGTCGTCCAGCCGGGCGGGGTCAGGGCCGCGATTTCCCGTGCCGCCTCGACCCCGACCTCATAGGGGACTCCGGAGAAGGTCTCCCCAATGTCGAAGGCCTCGCCCGTGCGGTTGTAGTTCCGGTGGTCGTTCGGGGGGAACTCTGTGGTGGCGTCGTACCGTCCGCTCAGGAGCCCGCTCGCCAACGGAACCCTGGCGATGATCCCCACTCCCGCCCCCTGGGCCTCTCCGAGGACCCGCTCCAGGGGCTTGCGGCGGAAGAGGTTGAGGATGATCTGCACGCTGGCGACCCGGGGCTCCCCGATCGCCTGAAGCGCCTCCTCGCAGGTTTCCACAGAGACGCCGACCCGCTCAACCCGCCCTTCATCGATGAGGATTCCGAGGTTCTCATAGGTCACGGGATCCGTGAGGACGCTTCCTGGGGGGCAATGGAGTTGGACGAGGTCGAGTTTGTCGACCCCGAGATTCTGCCGGGAGCGGTCGGTCCAGGCTCGGAAGCTGTCGAGGGTGTAGGCCTCCGGGATATGGGGATTCGCCCTCCGGCCCATCTTGGTGGCGACGAAGAACTTCTCCCGGTCCGGACGGGAGGCCAGGAACGTCCCGACCGACTTCTCCGAGCGGCCATCGCCGTAGACGTCAGCTGTGTCGAAGAAGGTCACGCCCGAGTCCGCGGCGGCGGTGAGGATCGCCTGCGAACGCTCGTCGTCGACCTCCCCCCAGTCTCCCCCCAACTGCCAACAGCCCAGACCGATCGCCGAGATCGGTCGGCCCAACCGTGCCACACGGGTCGTGAGCATAGTCCGACGCTACCCCCATTCGCCTTCAGCCGCTCGGCAAGAAACGGGGGTGTGACGGGTATCACTCGGATGTCGAGACGGCACCCTAGGTGACCCTGATGAAGACATACGAGGTTTGCCAGATGGCCCTGAATTGGATGGTCTTCCCCTCCCGGGGGGCATCGATTTGGAGGTTGCCTCCCGCATAGATGGCCACGTGCCCGCTGGAGACGATGAGGTCGCCGGGCTGGGCGTCCTTCGGGGCGATGCGGGTGCCGATGACCCAATACGACGAGGAGGCCCGGGGAAGGGAGACCCCGAACTTGGCATAGACGTATTGGACGAATCCCGTGCAGTCGAATCCCGCCGGTGTGGTGCCGCCATAGAGGTAGGGGACGCCGACATACTTGGCCGCCTCTTGGAGGATGGCGCTGCCTGCCACGGAGGGGGGGAGGGGGCTGCCAGCCACCGCCCGCTTGGCCACGGACTTGGGCTTCAGAGGAGACTGAACCGAAATCTCCGGAGAGTCGAAGTCCCAGGACGCCGCACCGGATGCCTCGATGCGGGCATCGTCGAGGGCGTAGTTGGAGCCGGTGAGGGCTCCCCCGGCGGCGAAGGCATCGCCGGCAAGGTCGAGGTCTTCGCCACGCACTCCCCCGACGGAGACGAGGACGGCCCCCCCGAGGATCGCGTGCAGCGCCAGAAGGCGCGCGAAAGCGCGCCACGATCGTATGCCCACGGTTGTCCTTCCTGCGCCTCAGCGCCGGCCCACCCCGTCAACGAGCGGCCAGGCCCCATCGTTTCCGAAGGGGACGGCCGCTCCGGCTGCCCAGGATACCCGACGACCGGCTTACGCGGGCTCAATGAAGACGTGTCGCGCCACGATGCAGAAGATGACGACGGTGCCGTTCCCGGCATCGAGGGTGATGCCGTCGGTGCGCGAGGAGATCCTGATGCTCGCCCCCGGGACGAGCGAGGCGGCGATCATCTGGTCGAGGACCCCGGGGGCGGACTGTGCGGGTTCTCCGATCCGGGTGAGTCGCCCAGCCTCGGTTCCCGTCGCCACGGCGAGTTCGACAGAGACCTCGTTCGTCGCCTCCGGCTCGGAAGTCGATCCGGCTCCGAGTTCCTCCAGGCCGGGGATGCGGTTCCCGTAGGGGGAGAGGTCGGGCGAGTCGAGGATGGCGAGGAGCCTCTCCTCGACCAGGTCGCTCATGACGTGTTCCCACCGACATGCCTCGTCGTGAACACGCGCGAGGTCGAGCCCGATGACATCGGTGAGGAGGCGTTCCGCGAGTCGGTGCTTGCGCATGACCCTGGTGGCGATCGCCCGACCGGTGTCCGTGAACTCCAGGTGGTGGTCCCCCTCGGTCACGACGACCAGCCCATCGCGCTCCATGCGAGCCACCGTCTGGGAGACCGTCGGCCCCGAGTGCCCCAACTGCTCCGTGATCCGGGCCCTCATGGGAAGAACGCCGTCCTCGATCATCTCGTAGACGGTTCTGAGGTACATCTCCGTGGTGTCGATGAGATCGCTCATGACGCGTGCCTCCCTAATCCCTGATACCGCCACCCTGCCGCACACCAGGCGTCCACATCAAGACAGTTCCTGGCGTCGATGACCTGCCTCTCCACGACCAGTTTGGCGAGCGCGCCCGGGTCGGCCTCGCGGAACTCCTGCCACTCGGTCGCGACGATGACCAGCCGGGCCCCGGCGACGGCGTCCTCGACGGAATCGGCGAACGCGAGGGTTGGCCATGACCTGGCGGCGTTGGCCATGGCCCTGGGGTCGTAGACGAGGACGTCGGCACCCTCCAGGTGGAGGCGTCCGGCGACGTCGAGGGCGGGGGAGTCCCGGATGTCGTCGGAATCGGGCTTGAAGGCCACCCCGAGGACCGCGATCCGGGCCCCCTCCAGCCGACCCCCGACGGCCTGGCGGGCAAGGTCGACGACTCGACCCCTCCTCCGGGTGTTGATGCTCTCGACCTCGCGCAGGAAGGCGAGCGATTCGCCGACGCCGAGTTCGCTTGCCCTGGCCCGGAACGCCCGGAGGTCTTTGGGGAGGCATCCCCCGCCGAAACCGAGACCGGCGTTGAGGAAGGCCCGTCCGATACGGGCGTCGTGGCCGATCGCATCGGCGAGGTCTCTGACATCGGCCCCTACGGCGTCGCACACCTCCGCCATCGCGTTGATGAAGGAGATCTTGGTTGCGAGGAAGGCGTTCGCCGCAACCTTGGCCAGTTCGGCAGTCGCAAGGTCCGTCACGATGACGGGGGTCCCGGCATCGAGGATCGGGGCATAGATCCGACGCGTGACTTCCTCCACCGAACCCGGACGCCCGGGATCGACGCCCAGAACGATGCGATCGGGCCGAAGGGTGTCCTGGACCGCGAGGCCCTCGCGGAGGAATTCGGGATTCCAGCCCAACTCGACGGCGGCCCCCGCGGGGGCGAGTTCCTGAAACCTCATCGTCAACTGGGCGGCGGTTCCGACGGGAACGGTCGACTTTCCGAGGATGACGGCCGGACGGTCGAGCAAAGGGGCGAGGGCGTCGACGACGGCATGGACCTGGGTGAGGTCCGCGGCGTGCTTCCCGTGTTTCTGAGGCGTCCCGACCCCGATGAAGTGGACGTCTGCTTCTGACGCGGCCTCGGCCGGATCCGTCGTGAACCGCAACCGTCCCGACTCGACGTGTCGAGCAAGGAGCTCGGGTAGACCGGGCTCGAAGAACGGGAGGTCGCCGGCTTGAAGGCGGGCGACCTTGGCCTCGTCGGTATCGACTCCGATGACTTCGTGGCCGAGTTCGGCCATACCCGCCGCGTGGGTCGCCCCGAGGTACCCCGTGCCGAAGACCGAAACCCTTTCCATGGCGCTCAGCCTATCTTCTGGAAGGAGCCTCCTTCGGGACTAGGGGCTCAAGGGCACAAACGCCACGGCCGCCCGTCCGGCCGATGCCACCGTCGCCGGGCCGTCGGAATCGGGGACGAAGGCGGCCCCGCCCCTCGGGAGCGTCAAGGCCTCCCCGGCCGAACGGACGACGGCCTCGCCCTCGAGGGCGACGACCATGCGGGGACCGGAACCGAATACCGCCTCTCCCCCGTCGGCGATGGCGAGCCCGAACTCCCGGACCGGCGGGGCATAGTGGGTCGCCCGCCCGTCGCGAGTCACCGCCGGACGGAAGGGTTCGCCGGGTGTGGTCACCGAGACGTCGAGGAGGGCTGCGACGTCGATGTGCTTGCCCGTCAGGCCCGCCCTGATGACGTTGTCGGAGTTCGCCATGATCTCCAATCCGACCCCGCTCTGGTAGCTGTGGACGATGCCGTCGGAGGTGAAGCAGGCCTCCCCTGGTTCCAGATTCACGACGTTCATGGCCAGGGCGACGAGCGCCCCCCGGTCGCCGGGGTAGGCCGAGGCCGCATGGGCTGCGACCGCCAGGTTGGCGCTCGCCCCCCGCCGGGCCCCGACGAAGGCGAGGTCCGACACCAGCCCGGGGGCCTCCTCGTCGGCCATCACCCCCCGAAGGAAGGCCGCCAACCCATCCGGCTGGTCGTCGGCGCACAGGGTCGCGAGCCTCTCTGCGACGGGCCCCCCGATGCCGGCGATGTCCTCCCTCACCTTGGAGGGCTTCCGGAATCCCGAGAGGAGGACCATCGGGGTGAGGGCGATGATCATCTCGGGCTTGTGGTTGTCGTCGCGGAACACCCGATCGGGGGCGTCCCTCGGGATGCCGGCCTCCTCTTCGCGGGCGAAACCCGCCCGGGCGACGTCGAGGCTGGGGTGGACCTGGATCGACAGGGGTCGGGCGATCGCCAGGACCTTGAGCAGGTAGGGAAGACGTTCCCCGAACGCGGCGAGGGACTCCCCCCCGAGGGCGGCCTCGGGATCCTGGGCGATGACGGCGTCGAGGGGCTTGGCCTCCCCGGCTGTCCCGGCGAGCGCCGGGCCTCCGGGATGCGCCCCCCACCAAGCCTCGGCGTAGGGCCCGCCGTCCGGCTCGAACCCCAGGAGGTCGGGAAGGTCGGTCTCGGAACCCCAGCCGTAGCGCTGGAGGGCGGGCCGGACGGGGTACATGATTCCATCATCCCAGCCCCATCGAGGGCACTAGACTCATGCCATGCCGAACACCTTGACGATTCCTGCGACCCTTCTCCCCCGCGACGGGCGGTTCGGGTCCGGCCCCTCCCGGGTGAGGGACGAGCAGGTGGAGGCCCTCCGCGCCGCCCAGCCGGGCGTCCTGGGCACCTCCCACCGTCAAGCCCCCGTCAGGAACCTCGTCGGCGACATCCGGTCGATGCTCGCCGACTTCTTCCGCCTTCCCGAGGGGTATGAGGTCCTCTTGGGGAACGGCGGGTCGATCTTGTTCTTCGACGCGGCCGCCTTCGGGCTCGTCCGTCGGAGGGCTCAGCACTGCGTGTTCGGCGAGTTTGGCGCCAAGTTCGCCGAGGCCGCGACGGCCCCTCACCTCGATGCCCCCAGCCTCGTCACGGCCGAGCCGGGGAGCGTCGCGTCGCCTGTGGCCGAGGAGGGTGTGGACGTCTACGCCTGGCCTCACAACGAGACCTCGACGGGAGCGATGGCGCCCGTCGTCCGTCCGGAGGGGATCGGGGAGGCGCTCGTGGTCATCGATGCGACCTCCGCCGCGGGGGGTGCCCTCGTGGACATCTCCGAGACGGATGTCTACTTCTTCGCCCCACAGAAGGGCTTCGCCTCGGATGGGGGCCTGTGGTGGGCGGTGGTCTCCCCGGCGGCCGTCGCCCGGATTGAGGAGATCGCGGCGACGGACAGGCACATTCCGGCGAGCCTCAGCCTCAAACACGCCCTCGACAACTCGCGCCTCAACCAGACGCTCAACACCCCGGCCATCGCCACGCTCGTCATGATGCGGGCCCAGCTCGAGTGGCTGATGTCGGGGGGCGGGATGGATTTCGCGGCCGGCCGTTCGAGCGAATCCGCGCGTCGGCTCTACGCCTGGGCCGACGCCCGACCGTATACAGAGACATTCGTCACGAACCCCTCCTTCCGGTCAACCGTCGTCGGTACCGTGGACCTTGTGGGCGTCGATTCTGGCGTCCTTCGTGGAGTCCTGAAGGACAACGGCATCGTCGATATCGATCCGTACCGGAAACTCGGCCGGAATCAGATCCGGGTCGGGATGTATCCGGCGGTCGATCCCGACGACGTCACGGCCCTGACGGCCTGTATCGATTGGGTGGTGGAACGCCTTGGAGAAGGAGACGGATCCGGAGGAGCCGCGTCGTAAGACCCGGACCGGGTGGCTTGCGCTGACGGCCGGGTTCGCAGGGTTGGCCCTCGTCGTCTCGACGCTCGGCGTCGTCGTGACCGGGCCCCTCACCCTTGAGGCCCAACCCAACGTCGTCCCGTCGCCCTCCGCTTCGCCCCAGGATCCCGTCCCCGCCCCGGCCATTACCGCACCCTCACCCTCGGCTGGCGGCGACACCGAGGTGTTCGACGCCCCCGACATCACGGTCGTGGCGCCGCCGCCTCCGCCCAAACCGGGGGTCCGGGCGACCACGACACCCGGAGGGACCTCCCCGTACCTCGGATTGAGCGCCGCCTCGTACTGCGCCCTCAAGTTGCCCCCCTTCGCCACCTCCGGAAGCGATGTCACGGCGTTCATGGTCGCGGGGAACAAGGAGCGCGCCCAGACCGGGGCCGTTGCCTATGCGTGGAACTCCAGCCTCGCCTCGACCGCGCAGAGCTGGGCCAACACCATGGCCGCCAACCATGACGCCAACCCCGGGCTCACGCCGGGCTCTCCCGAGTGGTATGCCGCGGTTTTCTATCACAGCGGCGGGCCCTACGCCGAGAACATCGCCTACAACTTCGGCTACTCCAATCCGGTGAACGTGGCGCAATCCGGGTGGATGCTCTCGACGGGCCACTGCCTCAACATCATGAACCCGAACTACACCAAGATGGGGGCCGGGAAGGCCCAGGCGGCGGATGGCTCGTGGTTCTTCGCCGAGGAGTTCATCTGGTAGGTCAATCAGGATCGTGCTGGGGCGGGATCCAAGCCTGAAGCATGCCCGTCGAGACCGCTCCCACGGCGGCCACCCCAAGGATTCCCAGGGAAAGGCTCGCGAGGGCACCGAGCGACACGATGGCAGGGCCGGCCAAGGCCCCGACATCGGCGATCATCATCCAGACGCCGATGAACGCCGAGCGTGACCGACGGGGGGCGAGGTCCGCAGCCAGGGTCATGAGCAGCCCCGACCCCCAGCCATTCCCGATCCCCATGAGCAGCGCCGCCACCGTCAAGCCCGCGACGTCGCCGGTGAACGGCAGAAACGCGAACCCGAGGGCGAGCACCCCCGTCGACGGCACGGCGGACCAGCGCCTCCCCCACCGATCGCTCGCATAACCGGCGGGGTAGAAGAGCGCGGCATCGACGGCCATCGAGGCGGCCCATATGGCCGAGGCCGTCCCCTCCGGGATTCCCAGATGCTCCGCCCACAGGGGGAGGGCAACCATGCGTGCTGATCGGATCGCGGTCGTCAGCGCGAGCCCAACGCCGAGCGTCCCGATCAGCCGCTTGTGTTCCCGCACGACCGCAAGGGACGACCCGCTCTCGGTCTTCACGTGGTTCCGACTCTCGCCCCAGTATCCGGCAGCACACATCCATGCCGCACCCGCAAGCGCACAGACGAATCCGAGGGCATAGGCGGTTCGCAAACCCCACGCGTGTATCAGCACCGAGCCGATGACGGGTCCGACGAAGTTGCCCACCCTCCACATCCCCGCTAGAGTCGTCAGGCCGCGAGCGCGGACGGCACGGCTGACGGCGTGGACCACCTGAGACTGGCGCGCAACGTGGAAGACCGAATGCGCGATGCCGAAGAGCACCACCGCCGCCGTGAACGTGGGAATCGTCGTCCCCACGGCGCAGGCTCCAGCCGCGATGCCCATCGCCACCAAGCTGAGGATCGCCGCGCGGGTGGCCCCCCTTCCGGCGGCGATCCCGCCTCCGATTGCGCTCCCCGCGAGCCGACCGACGACATACATAGTGACGACGGCCGCGGCGATGGTCGCCGAGGCTCCCATGCGGACCGCGGAGAGGGCCATGACGGGGTACATGGCGCCGACGCCGATCTCGGCGACGATCGTGGGCACATAGACGGGACTGATGAGCGAGCGGAACCAGGGGACGAGGGCCGACGGGCGGCTACTGCTGATCAGCTGGGCCCTCCTCAGCCGGGCCCTCTTCGGCGGCTTCCGCCCTCGCGGGGGTCTCCTGCTCTGGGGCTTCCTCCGGGACGTTCTCCCCCGTGTCCTCCGCCGCATCGACGGGCGCGACGTCTTCGGCGTCCAGGTCGATCGCGGTGGCGGCCATGGTGTCGATCACCGGGGAATCCGAGGGCCAGCGTCCGGAGGAGCGTTCTAGGTCCGTTTCGGAGTGGGCGCCGCATCCGTGATCGAGACTGACGACCCTGCCGTCCGACGGCGACCACTCGTTCGTGCAAGCCCCGAAGATCGTCCGGAGTGATCCCGAGAGGGGGGTCCAGAACCCGCAGGTCGCACAGGAGGCCGTCGCCGCGATCGCCTCCGAGGCGCTCGGCCCGGGCGAGCCGGAATACCACCGGTCCGCCGCCTCCTCCCGGCCTTCCACGCCCAAGACCCTGACCCGTCCCAGACCCATCTCCCAGAGCGCGACCGCGTCCGCGTCCGCATCGTCCGTCACCTCGTATCCCGGCACCAGGCGGGGATCGTCGGCGATGAAGGGGAGGGCCATCCCGGGCTCGAGGTCGCCGGGCTGGACCCGCTCCGACCACGGCACCCACGGCGGCGCCAGCAGGGCGTCGTCCGCGGGGATGAGGTTCGCCTCGCAGACCCTCGCCTCGTCGGCGTCGGGGCAGCGGGAGACGGTCACCGCCCACACCCAGCCCCGGTACCCCGTGATCCGGGCACCGAACAGGTGGGTGACGAGGTACTCCCCAGCCGGGCTCGACCCGAGGTGATCCGCAACCTCGCCGGGATCGGAGGCAACCTCGAGGGCGGCCTCCCGGGCGATGTCGACGGCGGAATCGAGGACCGTGTCGGACACTACGACTCCAATTGTTCGGCGACGCCGCGGAGGACGGAGGCGATCTTCTTCGCCTTGTCCGGTTCGGGGTAGCGGCCGCGCCGGAGTCCAGTCGACACGCCATCGAGCATCTTGATGAGGTCCTCGATGATGACGGTCATGTCGTCCGTCGGCTTCCTGTGGGCGGCCACGACGCTCGGGGCGGGTTCGAGGACGGTCAGGGTGAGGACGGAGGGGCCCCGGCGTCCGTCGGCTACGGAGAACTCCACCCGGGTGCCGGGCCGAAGCGCGGCGACACCGTCGGGAAGCGCGGAGGAGCGCACGTGAACGTCGCTGCCGTCGTCCCCGCTGATGAAACCGAACCCCTTCTCGGGATCGTAGAACCGAACCTTGCCGGTAGGCACCTCAACCTCGCTGACCATCCGGGCGTCGCCGGATGCGGACGCCATCGGACCCAAGTCTAGCCGTCGGCCCCGCCCGGCACATCCGACGGATGTCCAGGGGATGCCCAGAGCCCTCTCGTGTCCACCGGTAAGGCCCCTCGCTCGCAGGGGTTTGCCGGGCCGTTTAGCGTCGAGGGGTCGGCCACGACCGTGTCGATCGCGACCGATTCCACCATGACAGCACCGACCTTGGAGGGGCCATGACCCAGTACCACGTCAATGCAGCAGACATCGCTCAGGCCGGATCGCGGGCGACCGCTTCCGCGGCCGCCATTCGGGCGGAGGTCGCCGCGATGCTGGGCCACCTCACCGGGCTCGAGACGACCTGGCAGGGGGGAGCGTCCCAGGCCTTCGCGGGCATCCTCGCCGAATGGAGGGCCGCTCAGGCCCAGCTCGAGCACGCCCTGGACGCGATCTCGACCGGACTTGCGAAGGCGGCCGCCGAGTACGACTTGGCGGAGTCCTCGGCGATGAGGCTCTTCGCCCGATAGCCGGGACGGTATCACTCAAGGCATGAGAAAGGGCCCGGGGAATCCCCCGGGCCCTTCTCTTTCGATGGGACTAGAAGCCCATGCCTCCCATGTCACCGCCGCCAGCGGGCATCTGGGGCTCCCTCTCGGGCTTGTCGGCGACGACGGCCTCGGTCGTGAGGAACAGCGCGGCGATCGACGCGGCGTTCTGAAGCGCCGAGCGGGTCACCTTGACCGGGTCGTTGATGCCGGAAGCCATGAGGTCCTCGTACACGCCGGTCGCGGCGTTGAGGCCGTGGCCGTGCGGAAGGGACCGCACCTTCTCGACGACGACGCCGCCCTCGAGCCCGGCGTTGACCGCGATCTGGCGGAGCGGAGCCGACAGGGCCGACTCCACGATCCTCGCCCCAGTCGCCTCGTCGCCCTCGAGCTTGAGCGCCTTGAAGGCCTTCTCGCCCGCTTGGATGAGGGAGACGCCACCACCGGCAACGATCCCCTCCTCGACGGCCGCCTTGGCGTTGCGGACGGCGTCCTCGATCCGGTGCTTGCGCTCCTTGAGCTCGACCTCGGTCGCGGCGCCTGCCTTGATGACGGCCACACCTCCCGCGAGCTTGGCCAAACGCTCCTGGAGCTTCTCCTTGTCGTACTCGGAGTCGGAGTTCTCGATCTCGGTCCGGATCTGCTTGACCCGACCCTCGATCGCCGCAGCGGTGCCGCCGCCCTCGACGATGGTCGTGTCGTCCTTGGTGACGACGACCTTGCGGGCAGTCCCGAGAAGGTCGAGCGTCGCGCTCTCGAGCGACAGGCCGACGGTCTCGGAGATGACCTGCCCACCCGTGAGGATGGCCATGTCCTGAAGCATCGCCTTACGGCGGTCACCGAAGCCCGGTGCCTTCATCGCGACGGCCTTGAAGGTGCCCCGGATCTTGTTGACGACGAGGGTCGCCAGGGCTTCGCCCTCAAGGTCCTCGGCGATGACCGCGAGCGGCTTGCCTGCCTGCATGACCTTCTCTAGGAGGGGCAGCAGGTCCTTGATCGACGAGATCTTGGACTCGACCAGCAGGACGTAGGCGTCCTCCAGTACGGCTTCCTGGCGTTCGGGATCGGTCACGAAGTAGGCCGAAAGGAAGCCCTTGTCGAAACGCATGCCCTCGGTGAGCTCGAGCTCGAGGCCGAGGCCGCTCGACTCCTCGACGGTGATGACGCCTTCCTTGCCGACCTTGTCCATCGCCTCGGCGATCAGGTCGCCGATGATGGGGTCGCCCGCGGAGATGGCGGCGGTCGCCGCTATCTCCTCCTTGGTCTCGACCTCCTTGGCGTCCGCAAGCAGCGCCTTGGTCACAGCCTCGACGGCCTTCTCGATGCCCCGCTTGAGGGCGATCGGGTTGGCGCCTGCGGCCACGTTCTTGAGGCCCTCGCGAACGAGCGCCTGAGCCAGGACCGTCGCGGTGGTCGTGCCGTCGCCGGCCACGTCGTCGGTCTTCTTGGCGACCTCCTTGACGAGTTCCGCGCCGATCTTCTCGAAAGGCTCTTCGAGCTCGATCTCCTTGGCGATCGATACGCCGTCGTTGGTGATAGTGGGAGCGCCCCACTTCTTCTCTAGTACAACGTTGCGACCCTTGGGGCCGAGAGTGACCTTGACCACGTCGGCGAGGGCGTTCATGCCCCGCTCCATTCCGCGGCGGGCCTCTTCATCAAAGGCAATGATCTTTGCCATGGGGATGCTTTCCTCCACGATCGTCGGTGAGCCCCCTGAGCGCTGATGCACTCGGTCGGGAGCTATACGTTCCTTAGCACTCTCTACCTGAGAGTGCTAATAGGATTCTGGCACTCTCACCCCGAGAGTGCAAACCCCAGGGGGTCTCCTAGGGAGATATGGACGGCGTAGGTTCCGGCCCGAGCGTGACATCCTCGACGAGGACGATCGCGATATCGGCACCCTCCGTGGGTCCGATCGTGGCGGTGGCGATCCCCAAGAGATCGGCCAGGAACCTCGCCGAATCCCCGTACTCTTCCGTCCGGAACCGTACCGCATTGGCCGGCGGCGAAGCCCCCGGCCAGTTCGTCGAGGTGACGTTCGAGAAGTCGCTCTGCTCCACGATGTACCCCTGGACCTCTCCCGCAACGCCGCTCGGGGCGCTGTCGTTGAAGACCACGACGTTCGCGCCGAGCACGAGGTCGTACGTTGGGCTCGGGGACGGGCTCGGGGACGGGCTCAAAGAAGGCGTGTCGCTCGGCATCGGGGTGACGATGGGGGCCGGATCGTCATCGAAGGGAGCCCGGATCCAGTTGAGCCACGAGACATCGTCGGCGATCAGGACGAGGTGTGCCGCGCCCCACGCCAATCCCACCGAGCCGAAGACGACCGCGCAGAAGGTGGCGAACCTGAACCAAGGACGGGGAACCCGCCTATGGACGCCTCGGGGGCTGCCCTCGGGAAGTCGATCGAACTCATCCGGCGTGTATCGGTTCCGTGCCACTGGATGACCTTACCTCGCCGGTGCCAACCCCAGTTGCCGGGCTTCCCGTCCGCGTTGGCGTGCGTCTCGCATCCGACGCAGGCGCTTGACGAGCATGGGGTCGTAGGCGAGTGCGGCCTCGCTGTCGAGCAGGACATTCAGGACCTGGAAGTACTCGGTCACCCCGAGTCCGAACAGGGAGCGGATCGCCCCCTCCTTGGCCCCCCCGTGCCTCCACCACTCGCGCTCGAAGACCAGGATCCTCGTGTCGCGTTCGGATAGTCTGGGCGCGCCTGCGCCGGGCTCAATCGCCCTCTCCATCATCTCGCCTCCCTGCATGATCCCCGGGATCATCAGCACCACTGTACTCCTTGAATTACATAGTTGTCATTCGCTCACCGCGTGCCCCCCGATACTCTTACGGCATGTCCGACGCTTGGCGATCCCAGGTCGCCCCCGACTGGGCCGACACCCTCGAGCCAGTCGCCCCCGTCCTCACCCGGCTGGGAACGTTCCTCCGGGACGAGATCGCCGAGGGGCGGGGCTACCTTCCCGCCAGCGAGAACATCCTCCGGGCCTTCCGAACCCCCTTGAGCGAGGTGAAGGTTCTCGTCGTGGGTCAGGACCCCTACCCCACACCGGGCGATCCCGTCGGGTTGTGCTTCTCCGTCGGCCCCGGCCGCCCCGTCCCCCGCTCCCTCGCCAACATCGCCAAGGAACTTAAGGACGACACCGGCGAGGACCTGGCCGACGGCGACCTCTCCCCGTGGGCCTCCCAGGGGGTCATGCTCCTCAACAGGGTGCTGACCGTGAGGCCCGGGGCGTCGGGCTCCCACCGGGGGAAAGGCTGGGAGGAGTTCACGTCACACGCAATCGGGGTCCTGGCCGCCCGAGGGGGCCCGCTCGTCGCCATCCTGTGGGGGCGGGACGCCCAGTCATTGCGCCCGAACCTCGGGGCCGTGCCCGCCATCGAGAGCGCCCACCCGAGCCCGTTGAGTGCCTCGGCCGGCTTCTTCGGCTCCCGACCGTTCTCCCGCACGAACGCCCTCCTCGTCGAGCAGGGTGCGACGCCGATCCGCTGGGGGACGTGACACGGGCCAAGACCCAGACCCCCTAGGGGCAGAGGGTCTGGCCACCCCACCAACTGGGTGGTCCGTTCTCCCCGATGTACAGGGTGGCACCCCAGAAGGCGTTCTCGTCCTCGATGATCAACTCGTCCAGCGGGCTGGCGCACGTGAATCCTGAGGCCTTCCGCACCTCGTTGCTGTACTGGCCGACCCACACCGGAACCCAAGAGAAGTCCGGATGCGTGAAGTCGATGGTCACCCGCCAGTGCGCCCCGGTGGTGGTCACGTTGAACGTGAAGTTCATCATCTCCCCGTCCGGAGGCGATGAGTTCGGGTACGTGCCGGACGTGCCCGTGACGACGACGGAACAGGTTCGCGATAGTTGAGGATTCCTCCCATTGTTGAGCGCGATGCAACTGACGGACGGGGTGGACGGCACGGAAGTCCACGTGGTGCGGACTCCCCAAGTGCCAATCAGAAGGGCGACCCCTTGAACATCCGTACCGCGGTATGAACCCGTAGTGATAATCGCGGATCCGAGAGCCCCCGTGGTGCCCGTTCCCGTGGCAAGTTCCGTCCCTCCGGAACCATAGACCACCAAACTCACCGTAAGGCCGTTGCACTCCGAGGGAATGGACTCGATAAGCACCTGGGTGTAACCCCCATGCGAGAAGGGACCCGTGGCAGCCGTGGGAAGGGTCAGGGTGGTGCACGGGGCCGCCTCGTCCGTTGTGCGATCGCGGCCGAATACCGACAGTTGCGCGGCGGAGGCAACGGTCACCACCGCGACGGTCGCGGTCAGGCCGACGGCAAGGGCCCACCTGCGCCAGAGTCGGCGACGCCGGCGGCTACGGGATGATCGCTGATTCATCAATCCCCCTACTCCGACCGGCCGGTCAATCCCCAAGTATAGAGGGCGGCGCCTCGAACGGCCTTGAGGCCCAGACCGACGGGCTCGTGCTCGGAGACCGGGATCTCGACGAGCATGTCCTGCGACTTGACCCAGGCGAGGAATCCGCCGAGGGCGGCCGCGCCGAGGAGGGCCGGAATCACGATGACCTCTGGCTGGCCCTCACGGCCGGGACGCCGGTCGGCGTCGGGGAACCGTTCGCGTCGAAACTCACGCCCGTCAGGCTCGGGTTCCGGGGTTCCTCGTCATCCTCGTTCTCTGGTTCGGGCCAGAGGATGAGGACGACGGCCGCGAGGAGGATGAAGCCCCACAGCCAAGGCTGGATGAGGAATTCGGCGATCTGCCCTGCTCCGCCGAAGTGCAGCTCGACGGGTCCCAAAATCTGCTCGTCCGTCGGCTTCCACTGGTCGATCCAGGAGTTGTTGTCACCCTGGACCTCCCAGCCGTCGACGCCGTTGCCCCCGACCACCCGGTGGACGACGTGGGCACCGCCGAATTCTGTCGGGGTATAGACGACGATGTCGCCGATCTCGACGGGCCCCTTCCGGGCGATGACGAGGTCGCCGTCGGAGTAGGTCGGTTCCATCGAGTTTCCGGAGACGATCACGAGAGTGGTGGCGCCCCCGAGCGAGGAGGGCCAGAGGAACCACGCGTCGATCGCGATGATCGCCCACAAGAGAAGGTTGCCGAGGACCGACAGGTACCAGTGCCCGGTGAATCGGGCACCGATACCTGTCGAGTGGCGAATCATGATGTCCTCAGCTGGGGTTGTTCTACTAGCCGATCGCGACCGCAACGCCGTAGATGTCAGCGACGTCGACTGTGCCCGAAAGGGACACGGTCACGCTGCCGGCGGCGTAAGCGATAGAGCCATTGGCAAGAGCCGCGTCAGCGGCGTCGGTAACGGTCACTAGCACCGTTCCGGTGCAGGTACCGTCAAGGTCGCCGATGACGACCTCGTCGACGGAGTAGCCCGGAATGCCGTCGTCATACGACGGGGTGTAGGTGACGGTGACGCCGTCAGCGTCGCACTCGGCGATCGCGTCGACACCGGCAACAACATCCGTGCTGTTTACCGTGAGCTGCGCCGCCGAGGCCATGCTGAGACCAGCAACACCGACGATGGCGAGCGCTAGGGCAAGAGATTTGCGCGATGTGCGCCGATTGATAGTAGCCACTTCCAGAGTTCCTTTCATTATTCAAGCGAGGCCAGACCCGGTTGGATGAGCTTCTTCGGTCTGTCCCCGCTTGATATCGACATGTTGCCGACACCACATGAGAGGGAGAGGGGCAGCAGATATGACGCAGATCACACGGATTGTCGTATCGATTTTTCTGCGTAAATCAGACCAAATGCCTCATTCGGGCCGACGAAAAGGTCCCCCTCGCACCTTTTGAGCTGGCAGCGGGACTCGAACCCGCAACCGCCCGATTACAAGTCGGGTGCGCTACCAGTTGCGCCATGCCAGCCGGGACACCGAAGGCCCGATACGAGGGTATCGGGGATCCGGCGAACGGAATCGACGGCGATCCGCTGGGTCCTAGGCCGAGGGGGAAGGGGACGGCTCCAGCTCCTGAGGCGTCGCGAGGTACTCGGCGAACGCCTCGGCCCCAAACTCCCGGACATAGGCCACCCCCGCCGTGATGTTGCCCGGCGTGGTCCAGTACCCGAAACGGACGCCCTCAATCAGCAGGCCCGGGGTCCCGAACCGTCCGTCGATATCCAAGTAGTCGGGGTTGGACGTCGCCCGATCCGTGGCGGCCGCCAACCACTGGGTGAACTCGCCGTCCGCGAACCTGTCGACGGTCTCCTTGGAGACCCCGGCACTCAGGGCGAGGTCGGCGATCTCCTCATTCGTCAGGCCCTTGGAGCCCTCCTCCGGAGGATCGACGAAGGACGCCTCGACGAAGGCCCAGAAGGTCTCTGGCTCGTACTCGGCGACCGTGACCCAGGCGGATGCCATGCGGGTGGAGTAATGGGTGCCGACCGACTGGATGTCGAGGATGGACACGGGGTGGTAGTAGAAGGCGATCTCTCCCTGATCCACGAGGGTCCCGATCTCGCCGCTCACGTTCTGGACGAAGTACGTGCACCACGGGCAGATCGGATCCTCGAGGAGGTCGACCCGTATGGCGTCGGCCGGGGCCGTTCCCCCGGCGATCCCGCCGGGCCCGACGAGGATCGCATCGGTCTCGTCGACGACGCTCGGGACCTTCATCTCCCCGCTGGTGTAGACCGTGTACGGACCCGATTCCTTCCCGGACTTGACGATGAAGATCATGAGCAGGGCGAAGACGACGACGAGGATCAGGGCCCCAAAGGAGGCCAGGATCGTATTGCGCCTGGCCGCGGCCCGTTGCTTCGCCCTGAGCGCGGCCGCCGCCTGACGGGCCTCCGCCGCCTTCTGAGAGGCAGACTGCTTGCTGGCCATGGTGTTCCTTTCCGTTCCGGATCCTTCCGGACATACTACTGGTCTGAACGGAGCCATCCGTCGATGGAGAGGCGGCTCCTGGGGAAGATCACGAGCCATACCCCGAGTGCGGAGAAGACCGCCTGGTCCCTGAGGTGGCCGAGATAGTCCGCCTGGAGCACCGGCCCTCCCCCGCCGCCAGGCGAACCCCAAGGGACAGCCAGAGGCGAAAGGAGACCATTCGCTTTACGAAACCGTCTCGGGAAGCTGGGACAGCGGCCAGAACAGGGGCTCCGTCCTCCAGAGCAGGGCGAAGAGCACCACACCCACGGCGAGGAGGGCGACCACCGCCCAGACCCGGGCCGCCGTGTCCGTCCGCGCCACGATCGCCGCCACCCGTCGGACCCCGTCCCTCGTCCCATAGGCCCACGGACCCCACCACACCAAGCCCACCGCAAGCACGGCCCCCAGGGCGAGCGCCAGGGCATGCCCCCAGTACTGATGCGCCTCATCGGCCGCGAACCCCATCCTCCCCGAACTCACACCCTGCCAGCAGAGCGTCGCCAACCCGCCCCCTGCGGCTGCGGCGATGGCCGCCGACGGCAAGATCTCCCCGACCGACCTCAGGAAGTGCCACGGAAGCCCGATGGTCGCGATCGCCGCGTCCCCCCGCTTGGCCCCCCGCTTGGCGCGCATCGAGGCGATGGAGGCGATTCTCCTGTGTTCCACCCTGCACAGGGCCAGGACGAAAAGGAGGACGAGGAAGGCGGTGGCTGGCACGAGGGTGGCGACGGCGATCAGGGCAGAGGCCCAGGCGGCAATCGTCCCCGTCCGCCGAATCATGATCGGGGGCAGGCGAAGGCGCTCCCTGACCCCGGCCTTGACGGACGCTTCCTCCCCCAGGTCGAAGATCCTCGTCACCGGCAGGTGCTCGCTGATGGGCTCCCCCGGACGCGAGGCCGCCCTCGAGGCCGCCGGCAACCGGACGGTCTTCCCCCGCAGGGCGGCCACGACCTCCTCGGGCTTGACGCGGCGCTTGACGTCGAGGGAGAGGGCCTCGGCGACGGCCTCGGCCCCGGGGACGTCGGGGAGCACCACCTCACCCGCGAAGGTCTTCCCGAGAGCCCCCCTCCCCAACCCGAAGGGCGCCTGACCTGTCATGGCGAAGGCAATGGTCGCGGCCCACGACCACAGGTCGGCCTGCATTCCCGGCTCCGCGCCGTCGATGACCTCGGGGGCGACATATCCGGCCGTGCCGCTTACGAGGCCCTCCCGCGTCAACCGAGGATCGTCGGTCCGGTGGGACAGGCCGAAGTCGATGAGGGCCGGGCCCTTGGAGCCCAACATGACGTTCGCCGGGGTGACGTCCCGATGGATCACACCGGAGGCATGAGCGGCTGCGAGGGCCGACGCCAGGGTCTCGGCGAGATCGGCGAGCTTCTTCCCCTTGAGGGGACCGTTGGCCTTGACGTGATGGGCCAGGCTCACCCCGTCGATGAAATCGAAAACGACAAAGGGCTCCGGTCCGTCCGTGTCGGCATCGAGGACCCCCGGCACACCCGGATGGTCGATGGACCGGAGCGCGTTGACCTCCCTGCTCAGCCGAGTCCTGGCGGCAGGGTTGGCGCTGGAGTCGACGAGCTTGAGGGCTGCGGGTTTTCCACCCGGCCCGATGACCTTGTAGACATCCCCCGACCCTCCCCGCCCAAGGATCTCCGTCACCACGTAGGATCCGATCCGCATTCCAGGTCGGCGAAGGCGCATTCCCATGACGTAACCGTATCGCGCCAGCGGTTGGATGGAAGGCTCGTCTGTGGCAGGATGAGTCCGTTCGCACTCGTTGCGGGCGTGTCTGTGCAGACACCGCATCGGCACTCTTCACTACGGATCGTCCGGCACGTACCTGCCGGTGAAGGGACCAGCAATGGCAACCGTTACCTACGATCACGCGACCCGCATCTATCCGGGCACGGATCGTCCAGCAGTTGATCAACTCGACATCAAGATCGAAGACGGAGAGTTCCTCGTCCTCGTCGGGCCATCGGGCTGTGGGAAGTCGACTTCGCTCCGCATGCTCGCGGGCCTCGAGGACATCGACGAGGGCTCGATCTGGGTGGGCGACCGCGACGTGACCCGCGTCCAGCCCAAGGACCGCGACATCGCGATGGTGTTCCAGTCCTACGCCCTCTACCCCCACATGTCCGTCGCGGACAACATGGGATTCGCCCTCAAGATCGCCGGCATCTCGAAGCCTGAGATCGCCGAACGGGTCGAGGCAGCGGCGAAGATCCTCGACCTCACCGAGTACCTCGGGCGGAAGCCGCGGGCGCTCTCCGGTGGTCAGCGCCAGCGCGTGGCCATGGGCCGCGCCATCGTGCGTCAACCCCAGGTGTTCCTCATGGACGAGCCTTTGTCCAACCTCGACGCCAAACTCCGTGTCCAGACCCGTACCCAGATCGCGGCCCTCCAGCGTCGTCTCGGGACCACGACGGTCTACGTCACGCACGACCAGATCGAGGCCTTGACGATGGGCGACCGGATCGCCGTCCTCAAGGACGGAATCCTCCAGCAGATCGGCACCCCTCGGGAGATGTTCGACTTCCCGGAGAACGTGTTCGTTGCCGGGTTCATCGGTTCCCCCACGATGAACATCGGGACCTACCAGGTGTTCGACGGGGCCGCCCAGGTCGGCCGGGCCCGCATCCCGCTCACCCGGGACACCATCGCCGCCCTGAAGGAAGAGGACAAGAACACGATCATCCTCGGGTTCCGTCCGGAGGCGCTCGACCGTTCGACGGCGAACGCCGAGGGCGCGATCCCGATCGATGTCGAAGCGGTCGAGGAGCTCGGCTCCGACGCCTACGTCTACGGCTCCATTCCGAACGAGTTCGGCGCCTCGGAGGAGTTCCACTTCGCCGCAGGCGAGGCTCAGATCATCGTCCGGATCGACCCGCGTGACGTCCCCAAGAAGGGCGACACCATGTGGGTGACGATCCGCAAGGACGAGCAGCACGCCTTCTCGACGGCGACGGGCGAACGCCTGACCGGCGCGACCAAGCACCGGCGTTCTTCGAAGAAGAAGTAACAGCCTGGCGGTGACGGGGGCGGTCCGGTTCGCCGGGCCGCCCCCGCCCATGTCCGCATTAGGATGAGGGCGACGACGACCAAGCGAGGCAGGCGTGGCACTGACGATCAAGGGGGCCGCAGACCCCGGGCTCATCGCCCTTCCCTGGCATCAGCCGCTTGAGCGGTGGCCGGCGGAGACGATCGCCGCCCTACCCCGAGGTCTGTCCCGGCACGTCGTGCGCTTCGTTAGGCACGGGGAGAAGATCCTGGCCATCAAGGAAACGAGTGCCGACCTCGCCCTACGGGAATTCTCCCTGCTCCGGGACCTCCAGCGACGGGGTGCCCCCACCGTGATCCCCCTCGCCATCGTGAAGGGGCGGGAATCCAGCGACGGGGAGGACCTCGAGGCCGCCCTCGTCACCGCCCACCTCCAGTTCTCCTTGCCCTACCGTGCCCTCTTCAGCCAGTCCCTGCGCACCGAGACCGTCGTCCGGTTCATCGACGCCCTCGCCGTCCTTCTCGTCCGGCTGCACCTCCTGGGGTTCTACTGGGGCGACGTCTCCCTCTCGAACGCCCTCTTCCGCCGCGACGCCGCCGAATTCACGGCGTACCTCGTCGACGCGGAGACGGGTGAGCTCCACCCGACCCTGACCGATGGGCAACGCTCCCACGACCTCGACCTGGCCCGGACGAACATCCTGGGCGAGATGTTCGACCTCGAAGCGCAGGAGGTCCTCCATGAAAGCGTCGAGCCGCTCGCCGTGGCCGATCGCTTGGACGAGCGCTATCGCGAACTGTGGGAGACGCTGACGGAGACCGAGACCTTCACGTCGAATATCCCGCTCCGGATCGCCGAGCGGGTCGAGGCCTTGAACAGGCTGGGCTTCGACATCGGCGAACTCGACATGAATCAGACCGACGACGGCCAGGCGATCGTCATCCGACCCAAAGTCGTCGACGCCGGTCACCACGCACGGCGACTCATGCGGCTCACAGGCCTGGACGTCCAGGAGAACCAGGCTCGCCGGTTGCTGAACGACCTCGACGAATACCGGTGCTGCCTCTCCGACCCAGGGGACGACGAGGGCTACGTCGCCCACCGATGGCTCACGACCGTGTTCGAGCCGACGGTTCGCGCGGTTCCCCGGGAGCACCGATCCAAACTCGAACCCGCCCAGATCTTCCATGAGGTTCTCGATCACCGGTGGTTCCTCGCCCAGGCCGCCGGTCACGACGTCCCGATGGAGGTGGCCGTCGCCTCGTACATCAAGCACATCCTGCCCGAGCGTCCGGATGAGAAGGCCCTCCTCGGCCCGAGCATTGAAGAGATGACCGCCGAACTTCCCGCCCTGACGGCCGAGATCGCGTCCCGGTCGCCGGTGCCGGATTTCGAAGGGGACAACACCGCCGGCTGGGGACACGCCGACGATGTCCCGGAGGACGAGCCTGAAGAAGGATCCGTCGAGGAGTCCGGACCCCCGCAAGACAAGCCCCGGCCGGTGGAGCGGAAGACCACGCGCCGCCCCGCCCCCAAGCGCGCCGTCCCCAAGCCCCCCGCTCCGAAACCCACCGCCCTGAAGGACTAGGAGTCCGCGCCCCTGACCCTCGCGACCTCATACAGGGCGAGGGATGCGGCGACCGAGGCGTTGAGGGACTCCGTCGAGGCTGAGATCGGGATGGACAGCACCTGGTCGCACTCCTCCCGGGCGAGCCGGGACATGCCCTTCCCCTCCGAGCCCACCACGATGACGAGCGGTTCCGACAGGAGGGGGCATTCCCCGAGCGGGACATCGCCGCGCGCATCCAGCCCGACGGTGAAACACCCCTGAGCCTTGAGTTCATGGACGGCCCTGGGCAGGTTCGTCACCCTGGCCACCGGTATTCGGGCGGCAGCCCCCGCCGAGGCCTTCCATGCGGCGACCGTCACCGCCGCGGCCCTCCGCTCCGGGATGACGACCCCGCTGGCCCCGAAGGCCGCCGCCGACCTCAGGATCGCTCCCAAGTTGCGGGGATCCTGGATGCCGTCGAGGGCGAGGACAAGCGGGGGGGTCTTCCCCCTCAGGAGGTTCTGGGCTTCGACGTATGCGAAGGGTGCCACCAGCAGGGCCATGCCCTGATGGGCGGCCCCTCCCGTGAGGGCATCGAGGTCGGGCTTCGACAGCTCCTTGACATCGATCCGTGCGGCCACGGCGAGCCCGAGGATCTCCCGAACCCTCTCGTCGGCCTCGATGCGGGAAAACACCCGAAGCCCCTCGACCGGCACCCCCGCCCGCAAGGCTTCGAGGACGGCGTTGCGCCCCGCCACGACCTCCGACGGCGTGCCGACCCGTCGCCGCGGTGCCTGTCTGTGGCCCGCGGCCGCCGCCCGCTCCTGAGCCCTCCGGGCCGGGTGACCCGTTCGCTCCTCAGCCCTCGGGGTCGGCCCCCGACCCTCGAGGGCCTTTCGTCCTCGCCCCCCGCTTCCGACGACGGCGCCCTTCTTGGACCCCGATTTGCGGATGGCGCCCCGCCGCTTGGAGTTGCCCGTCACGGCCTAGCCCTCCCCGGAAAGGGACCACCGGGCGCCATCGGCAGAATCCTCGATGAGGATTCCTGCGGCCGCGAGGCGGTCACGGATCGCGTCGGCCTCGGTCCAGTCCTTAGCCTCTCGCGCCTGGTCGCGCGCGGCCAACTCCTCAACGACGAGCGCCCCGAGGGCCGCAAGCCCCCGATCCGAGCCCGAGACGTCCGTCCACTGCTCCGAGAGGGGATCGAGCCCGAGGGCGTCCAGCATCGCCCTGACGGCGAGAAGGCTCGTCGTCACGGTCACGTCATCGTTCGTGGAGAGAGCAGTGTTGCCCTCGCGGACGGCGTCGTGCACCACGACGAGGGCCCGCGGGACGGCGAGGTCGTCATCCATCGCCTCGGCGAAGGCCTCGGGAAGGGCTGCCGCCCGAACCTCCTCGACCGAGGGCTGCCCCACCCTCTCCCCCGCCCGCCGGACGAACCCCTCCAACCGGGAGAACGTGGCCTCGGCGTCCGTCAGGGTGGTGTCGGTGTATTCAAGCATCGACCGGTAGTGGACAGAGACGAGGGCGAGGCGCAGAGCCGCGGCCGACCCCTCTTTCAGGACCTCTCTGACGAGCATGGAGTTGCCCAGGGACTTGGACATCTTGGTACCCGAAAGAGTGAGCCAGGCCGAATGCATCCAGAGTCGGGCGAAGCCGTATCCAGCCGCCCTCGACTGCGCCTGCTCGTTCTCGTGGTGCGGGAACCTGAGGTCGAGCCCGCCGCCGTGGATGTCGAACTCGTCCCCCAGGTAGCGCCTGGCCATGGCCGAGCACTCGATGTGCCAGCCCGGTCGGCCCGGCCCCCACGGTGAGTCCCACGAGCCTCCCGGCGGGTCGCTCTCCTTCGCAGCCTTCCACAGGGCGAAGTCCCTCGGGTCCCCTTTTCCCGTCGACTCGTCCTCCGATGGCTCCAAGTCTCCGAGTCGCTGGTTGGTCAGCGCCCCGTAGTCCGCGTAGGACTGGACGTCGAAGTACACCGATCCCGCGTGCTCGTAGGCGTGACCCCTCTCGACGAGGGTCCCGATGAGGTCGAGGATGTCGGGGATGTGGCCGGTCGCGCGCGGCTCGCAGGCGGCGGGAAGACAGCCGAGGGCGGCATGGGCGGAGGCGAATTCGCGTTCGAAGCGGGTGGCCCAGGACCACCACTTCTCCCCCACCTCGGCTGACTTGGCGAAGATCTTGTCGTCGACATCGGTGACGTTGCGGATCATCGTGACCCGCATACCCGAGCGCTCGAGCCACCGGTGGAGGACGTCGAACGCGATCCCGGTGCGCATATGGCCGATGTGAGGGGCCCCCTGGACCGTCGGCCCACAGACGTAGACGCCCACCTCGTTCGGCCGCAACGGCACGAAGTCGCGGATCTCACGGGCGGCGGAGTCGAATAGTCGGAGGGTCACGCGCTCAGGCTACCGGCGAGACCAGGGCCGTGGCGACAGCCGCCACGCCCTCACCGCGCCCGGTCAGGCCGAGTCCATCCGTCGTGGTTGCGGAGACGGACACCGGCGCGCCGATCGCTGAGGCCAAGGCAGCCTCGGCCTCCGCCCTCCGGGAGGCCACCCGAGGACGGTTCCCTATGATCTGGATGGACACGTTGCCGATCTCGAAGCCCGCGACGGATAGCAGCCTGGCGACCTCGGACAGCATCGCCCTTCCGGAGGCTCCCGCCCATTCGGGTCGATCGGTTCCGAAGACCGATCCCAGGTCTCCCAGGGATGCGGCGGAGAGCAGGGCGTCGCAAGCCGCGTGCGCGGCCACGTCGCCGTCGGAGTGGCCCACCAGCACCCCCTCGTCCTCCCACGTCAGGCCGGCGAGATGCAACTCGTCGCCCTTCCCTTCCCCGAAGGCGTGGACGTCCACGCCTATCCCGACGCGGGCCGTCACGACAGCCTCGCCACGTGTTCGGCAAGGGCCAGGTCGCCCTCGACCGTGACCTTGAAACCCCAGGGGTGACCCTCCGTCGCAACCACGCGATAACCGTATCGCCGAACAAGGCCGGCGTCGTCCGTCGCGTCGTCCACGCCCTCCTCGTCCGCCTTCGCGTGGGCGTCGACGAGGGCCTCCGTTCGGAAGACCTGAGGGGTCTGAGCCGCCTTCACCGCCTCCCGGTCGACGATGGCGCCAAGGGACCCGTCATCCTCCGGGGAGGCCACCAGGGTGTCGACGAGGGGCACGACGGGGACGGCCCCGTCGGCCCCCGCCTGGATCGCCCCGATGGCAGCCTGCATGGCTTCGACGGGCATGAAGGCCCGCGCGGCGTCGTGGACCAGGATGATGGACGGCTGTCTACCCTCATGCGCCAGAAGAGCCCGAAGACCAGCGGCCACGGATTCGCGGCGGGTCTCGCCTCCGGCGACAATTTCAACACTCAGCCGAGGTCTCCCGGCCCTGACGAGGGAGACCGCCTGATCGAATTCCGACTCGTGCCCGGGAGGAACGGTCACGACCACCCGGTCCGCAACGTCGGCGATGCGATCGAGCGCCCAAGCGACGAGGGGCTGTCCGGCCACCGCGACAAGGGCCTTGGGCAGGTCGGAACCCAAGCGAGTGCCCAGGCCTGCGGCGGCGATGACCGCCGCTGTGGTCACGAAGTGAGCACCCCGTCGAGGCGCCCCTCCGCCTCGGGTTCCGTGCACTTCTCGGCCAACGCCAACTCCGAGACCAGGATCTGACGCGCCTTCGACAGCATGCGCTTCTCCCCGGCACTCAGGCCCTTGTCGGTGTCCCGCCTGCTCAGGTCGCGGACGACCTCGGCCACGCGGATGACATCCCCAGAGGCCAGTTTCTCGACGTTCGCCTTGTACCGGCGCGACCAGTTGGTCGGCTCCTCGATGTACGGCTCCCTGAGCACGGCGAAAACCTTCTCGAGCCCGGCGCTGTCCACGACGTTGCGGACGCCGACCAGGTCGATGTTCTCGGCGGGCACCTCGATGGTCAGGTCACCCTGGGCGACCCGGAGCTTGAGGTAGGTCTTCTCCTCGCCCCCGACCGTCCGGGTCTTGATGTCCTGAATCTCGGCCGCACCGTGGTGCGGGTAAATCACAGTCTCGCCTACAGCGAAGTTCATATGTATGTGTTCCCCTCTGCGCAGGGATCAATTCTACCATCGACGGGCGATCCAGAGGAGGGGTCGTTACCCAGCCGTCAGCCCTAGCCGAAACGGCCGGATATGTAGTCCTCCGTCGCTTTCTCCGCGGGCGCGGAGAAGATCACCGAGGTCGCGTTCATCTCGACGAGCTTGCCCGGCTTGCCCGCCCCGGCGATGTTGAAGAATGCCGTCCGGTCGGAGACGCGCGCCGCTTGCTGCATGTTGTGAGTGACGATGACGATCGTGTAGTTCTCCTTGAGCTCGGCCATCAGGTCCTCGATCGCGAGCGTGGAGATGGGGTCGAGGGCCGAGCACGGCTCGTCCATGAGGATGACGTCCGGCTTGACGGCGATCGCCCTGGCGATGCACAGCCGTTGCTGCTGGCCGCCGCTGAGCGAGGACCCCGGCCGCTCCAGGCGGTCCTTCACCTCGTCCCACAGGTTCGCGGCCCGAAGAGTCCCCTCGACGATCTCCTCGGCCTGGTCCTTGGGGAGGCGTCGATTGTTGAGGCGTATTCCCGCAAGGACGTTCTCCGCGATCGTCATCGTGGGGAAGGGGTTGGGTCGCTGGAACACCATCCCGACGTGGCGGCGCACCGCGACGGGATCGACATTTGTCCCATAGAGGTCGATGCCGTCCATGAGGACCTCCCCCTCGACCCGTGCCCCGGGGATGACCTCGTGCATGCGGTTGATGGTGCGGATGAAGGTGGACTTGCCGCACCCCGACGGTCCGATCAGGGCGGTGACGGACTTCGGTTCGATTGATAGGGAGACCCCCTCGACGGCGAGGAACTTGCCATAGAAGGCGTTGAGGTTGTTGACGTCGATGCGCTTGGCCACGGTAATTGCCTTCCTAGCGTCCGGTCTTCGGGGACAGGTATTTGGCGATGAGGCGCGCGATGAGGTTCAGCGCCATGACGATCAAGATGAGGACGAGGGCCGCAGCCCAGGCCCGCTGGACGGTGATGTCGGCGATGCATGCGACATCGGGGTTGTTGCACGGCTGAGGACCCTTGCGGTACTCCGACACGATGTAGACCGGCAGGGTCATCATGCGCCCGTCGAGGGGATCCCAGTTCATGGAGTCCGCGACTCCGACGGCGATGAGCAGCGGAGCGGTCTCCCCGATGACCCGGGCGATGGCGAGCATGACACCCGTCGTGATCCCGGCGAAGGCCGTCCGAACGACGATCTTGAGGACGGTCAGCCACTTGGGAACACCGAGGGCGAGCGATGCCTCCCTGAGTTCGTTCGGGACGATCCTCAGCATCTCCTCGCTCGACCGGACGACGACGGGGATCATGAGGACCGCGAGCGCGACAGCCCCGACGATCGCCGTCTTGGTGCCCGGCCCCGCAAGGACGGCGAACAGGGCATAGGCGAACAGCCCGGCGACGATCGAGGGGATGCCGGTCATGACGTCGACGAAGAACGTGATCGCCCGCTTGAGCGGTCCCCGCCCGTATTCGACGACGTAGATCGCCGTCAGAAGACCGATCGGCACGGAGATGGCGGCGGCGATGAGGGTGATGATGAGCGTGCCGGTCGCGGCATGCAGGATGCCACCCGCAGGCATGCCGCCGTACACTCCTCGCATGCTCTGGGTCAGGAAGTCCCAATTGAAGTGACTCTCGCCGTCGGAGTCGATCATGAACCGACCCACCCCACGGGAAATCACGGTCACGATCAGCCAAACCAGGGGGATGAGGGCGAGAGTGAAGGCAGCGTAAACCGCGGCCTGCATGAGCCGGTCGACCGTGGCCCGCCTTCGAGACAAAGGCTCAAGCGTCAGCGTCCCCTGCTCGACGACGGCGGCCATCAGTTGGCCCCCGAGAACTCGGACCGGCGGGAGATGATCCACCGCGCCAGCATGTTGACGGCGAGCGTGATGACGAACAGGGCGAGCCCCATCGCGATGAGGGCGGAAACCCCCATCGAGTTCGCCTCCGGGAACTTCAGGGCGATGTTCGCCGCGATCGTGTTGTGGGCGGAGGGCTCGAGGACGCTCACCGAGAACCGCGGGATGGACCAGGGTGACAGGATCATGAAGACCGCCATCGTCTCACCGAGGGCCCGGCCGAGGCCGAGCATGGTCGCCCCGATCATCCCGGGCTTGCCGAACGGGATGACGGCCATGCGGATCATCTCCCACCGCGTCGCCCCGAGAGCGAGGGCCGCCTCTTCGTGGAGGACCGGTGTCTGAAGGAAGACCTCTCGGGTGACCGCCGTGATGATCGGAAGGATCATGATCGCGAGCACGATCCCGGCGGAAAGCGCGACCCTCCCCGTCCCGACGGAGAAGACCTGGGTCACGACCTCCTGGCCGTTGACCATCGTCGTCTCCGTCGCGATGACGCGTCCCCGGAGGAAGGGGAGCCAGTTGAAACTGCGCTCGATCCACTCCAAGGCCGGAAGGATCGCCGGGATGAAGATGAACGCTCCCCAGAGCCCATAGATGACGGATGGGATCGCGGCCAGGAGGTCGATGACATACCCGAGTCCCGCGGCCATGCGGCGCGGGGCGTAGTGCGAGATGAAGAGGGCAATGCCGTACGAGACCGGAGCGGCGATGGCGAGGGCGAGGGAGGCGATGATGACCGTCCCGAACACGAGGGAGGCGATGACGGGCCAGAGGCTCCGTCCGGGTTCGTCCTTGAGCCAGTCGACCTGGTCGGCGAGATCCGACGGGTTTGCGGTCAACGCTGGAAGGGCCTCTTTGACGAGAAAGGTCGCGACGAGGGCGAGCGTGACGAGGATCGTGATCGCGGCCCCACGGGACAGTCCGGCGAAGCCGCGGTTGAGGATGTCGCGACGGGGCCCGGCGAAGGCCTGCTCCGGCGCCCTCTCCTCTGTTGCGGTGCTCACCTTGGATCTCCGTTGGTCTTCTGGAATGGACGGTGGTGGACCCATCCTTGCGGATGAGCCCACCACCGGTCCAGTCTGTCGCGCCTAGCCTGCGGCGATCTCGTCGAGGATGCCCTCGATGCGAGTACCGAGCGGCCCGATCGGGGACGAGCCCGCCGCCGCGGAGGCGACGTTCTGGCCCTCGTCTGAGGCGACGTACTTGAGGTACGACGTCACGAGCGCGCGCTCGGCCGCGTCGTCGTACTGCTGACACATGATGACGTACGACACGAGGACGAGCGGGTAGGCCCCGTCGGCCGTGGTCGTGCGGTCCAACTTGTAGGCGAGGTCGTTCGCACCGTTTGCGCCCTCCGCGAGGGGGGAAGCGGAAACGGCCGCGGCGGCACCGGCGGGCGAGAAAGGCACCCAGTCGTCGCCGACCTTGATCGAAACGGCCCCGAGGGCACCGGCACGGGAGGCGTCGGCGTAGCCGATCGTCCCGTTGGTTCCGGTCACGAGGTCGATGACCCCCGACGTACCCTGGCCGCCTTCACCGACGTTGTTCGCCCATTCGCCGGACGCGTCATACGGCCACGCCTCGGACGCCTTCGCGAGGTAGTCGGTGAAGTTCTTCGTCGTGCCCGACTCGTCCGAACGGTGCACCACCGTGATGGCGAGGTTCGGCAGGTCGACCCCGGGGTTCTCGGCGACGATGGCCGCGTCGTCCCACTTGGTGATCTGGCCGTCGAAGACCTGAGCGATGACATCGGGCGACATGTTCAGGCTCGAGATGCCCTCGAGGTTGAACAGTATGGCGATGGGGGAGATGTAGACGGGCAGGTGGATGGCGCCGTCGGTCCCGTCGCAGCGGGTGACCGCCGTGGCGTACTCGTCCGCGCTCATGAGCGAGTCCGAGCCGGCATACGACACCGCACCGTCGAGGAACTGGGTGCGACCACCACCGGATCCGACCGGGTCGTAGTTGAGGGTCACGGCCGGGTGCGCGTTCTGGAATTCGGCGCGCCATGCCTCCGAGGCCTTCTCCTGCGACGAGGCACCAGCCCCGTTGAGTTCGCCCGACAGCGGAACGGCAGCATCGGAGGCCGACGGCGTCGCCGTGGTCCCCGAGTCCGAGCACGCCGTGAGCGCGAGCGTCAGTGCAGCCGCGGAAGCGACGGCGCCGATGCGAGTTGCGATCTTCACGTGGAATCCAATCTTCTGTGTGATGCTCCGGCACGTCGCCGGATACTCTCGACGGTACGGATCCAAGGTAACGGAGGGGCCTGTCGAACGTGAACAGTCGGTGAACGTTCGGTGAACGCGTATAGCGGTCACGCGTCAGCGGTCGACGATCTCCAGGCTGTAACCCACACCCCGGACGGTCTTGATGAGTGCGGGCTTCGCGGGGTCGGCCTCGATCCGGTCCCGGAGCCTCTTGATGTGCACGTCGAGGGTCTTGGTGTCCCCGAAGTAGTCCACGCCCCACACCCGTTCGATGATCATCTGTCGGGGGATAACCCGCCCGGCGTTCGCCGCGAGGAGATACAGGAGCGCGAACTCCTTGGGCGGGATAGGCGAGGTTTTCCCGCCCTGGGTGAGCATGAGACGCTCGGGATCGAGCGTCAATCCCGAGACCTCGAGCCTCTCCGGCTCAGATGTGAGGTCGGCGGGAATCGCGGCGGTCCGTCGCAGTACCGAGCGGATGCGGGCGACGAGCTCCCGTCCCGAATACGGCTTGGTGACGTAGTCGTCCGCGCCGAGCTCGAGCCCGATGATCTTGTCGACTTGGTCGTCCTTCGCGGTGACCATGATGATGGGCACGTCGGACTGCTCTCTGATCTTCTTGAAAACCCCCGCGCCGCTCAAGCCGGGAAGCATGAGGTCGAGCAGGACGACATCGGCCCCCAGGCGGACGAATGCGGCCACCCCCTCGGGGCCCGTCCCCGCGAGGGCAACGCGGAATCCCTCCCGCGTGAGCAGCACCCGGAGCGAGTCCCGATAGGATTCCTCGTCCTCGATGACGAGAATGCGAGGGCCCAGGGATCCATTCATCAGGAAGCAAGTTTCTCATGCAGGGGAAGCCGAAGGGCGAAGGTCGAGCCCACCCCAAGCCTCGACCACACCGAGACTTCTCCGTCGTGCTGGGCGACGATGTGCTTGACGATGCTGAGGCCGAGGCCCGTGCCTCCCGTCGCCCTCGACCGGGCGGGATCCGTCCGATAGAACCGCTCAAAGATCCTCTCCTGCTCAGCATCGGCGATCCCGATGCCCTGGTCGATGATCGATATCGATGCGACACCTCCATCGGTATCGACATCGACCGTCACCTTGCCCCCCTCGTCCGAGTAGGCGATCGCGTTGTCGACGAGGTTCCGGACCGCCATGACCAGAAGGTCCCGGTCCCCCAGGACGGTCGCGGAGGCGGGGCAGGAGGCGGTGAGGGAGATCCGGCGTCCGTGCGCCGCCGTCTGGGCCGCGTCGACCGCCTCGTTGACCACCTCCTTGAGTTTGACCGGCCTGCGGTCGATGACGCTCTCGGAGCCCTGGATGCGGGTGATCTCGATGATCTCCTGGATGAGCTTGGACAGTCGGCGGGCCTCCTTCCCGATCTTGGCCGCGAACTCCCGAACGGTCTCCGGCTCGTCGAACGCCGTCTCGATGGTTTCGGCCAGGAGTACGAGTGCACCCACCGGAGTCTTCAATTCATGGGAGACGTTGATGGCGAACTCCCGGCGGGTCAGCTCGGCCACCCGTTGCTCCGTCCGGTCGTTCGCGAGCGCCAAGGCAAGGGTGTCGTCGATGGGGGCGACCCTGACATTGACCGTCGTGTCCGCCCCGAGGACCCCGCGTCGGACACAGACGTCGGCCTCCTCAGCCTCTCCTCGCTCCCAAGCCCTTTCCGCCAGGTCAGCCACCTCCCCGAGAAGGGCGCCGTCGGGCCTCGTGAGACCCAACCCGACCGCGAGGGTGTTGCTCGCGGCCGCGCGCCTGTCCCGGCCGATGACGATAACGCCGCTGGGGATGACCTCCATGAACTGACGGGTGCGGTGGGGAACGAGCGACAGGGACGCACTCGCGGTCCGGCTGCGACGGTGATCGGCGACGATCGCCACCCAGAGCACCGCGGCTCCCACGACGAGCGCGATCGCCACTTCGAGGGGCATGCGCCTACACTATCCGGGCAGCGGTCCGTTTACCGAATGTTCACGGATATCCTCGCCTCGCGCCTGCCCTTCCCCCGCGAGAGGTGCCAGACTAGGCGATAACGCAGCACACCGAAGCCCAAGGAGCCCCATGCGCACGATCTTCACGGCCGAGTTGTCCCAGCTCGCCGACGACCTCGTGGAGATGGCCGAATACGTCCAGGCGGCCATCCACCGCGCCAACACCGCCCTCGAGAAGAAGGACCTCAAACTCGCCCAGCAGGTCATCGCGGACGACGTCAAACTCGACGACCTCGAGAACCGCGTCGACGAACGGACCATCCTCCTCATCGCCCAGCAGCAGCCCGTCGGCCTCGACCTCCGAACCCTCGTCACGTCGCTGCGCATCTCCGCCGGGCTCGAGCGCATGGGGGACCTCGCCCAGCACGTCGCCGAGGCCGCCCGGAGGGCATATCCAGAGTCTCCCATTCCGGCCTCGCACCGCGACGTGTTCAAGAAGATGTCCGAGGCCTCGAACCACACCTCGGATCTTGTCGTCGATCTCATCAGAGGCCGTGACCTCAACGTCGCCGCGCAGATCGTCAGCGACGATGACACTCTCGACGAGCTCCATGAGAAGGCCTACTCGCTGCTTCTCGCCAAGGGCTACAAGGGGGACACTCAGGAAACCCTCGACGTGGCCCTCCTCGCCCGATTCTTCGAACGCTTCGGGGACCACGCGGTCAACGTGTCCCGCCGTATCGTCTACCTCGTCACGGGAGACCTCGACGGCGGCCGCTCCTCGATCTAGCGCTACTTTTTCCCCTGCGCGGCGACCGCGGCGGCCCCGGCTGCCGCAGCCTCCGGGTCGAGGTACTCCCCGCCCTTGACGATGGGTTTGAGATTATCGTCGAGTTCGTACTTGAGAGGGATGCCCGTCGGGATGTTGAGGCCCACGATGGTGTCGTCGTCGATGTCGTCGAGGTACTTGACGAGGGCCCGGAGGGAGTTCCCGTGCGCGGCGACGAGCACGACCTTACCGGCCTTGAGGTCGGGGACGATGTCGCTTGTCCAGTAGGGCAGGGTTCGGGCGAGGACGTCCTTGAGGCACTCGCTCGTGGGGACCGGTTCTCCCGCGTAGCGGACGTCCCCGGCCTGGGAGAACGGGCTGTCGTCGGAAATCGGGGGCGGTGGGACGTCGTACGAGCGTCGCCAGAGCATGAACTGCTCCTCGCCGAACTGCTCGAGCGTCTCCGCTTTGTTCTTGCCCTGGAGGTCTCCGTAGTGACGCTCGTTGAGCCGCCAGTGGCGTTTGACGGGGATCCAGTGGCGATCGGCGGCATCGAGGGCGAGGTTGGCTGTCGCGATGGCCCGACGGAGGACGGAGGTGTGGACGACGTCCGGCAAGAGGCCCTTCTCCTTGAAGAGTTCGCCCCCACGGACGGCCTCGACGGTGCCCTTCTCGCTGAGCGGGACATCGACCCATCCGCAGAAGAGGTTCTTGGCATTCCATTCGCTCTCGCCGTGGCGGAGCAGCACGAGGGTGTAGGTCATGCCCTCATCCTAGGCAAGGAAGCCGCTTCGGCGGGAGCCGAAAGTCCCAACCCCGGCTAGATCGAACAGACGCACGCCGGGCTGAGGACCTTGGCATCCGTATGCGGGAGTCGGGCCGGCTCTGTGGGATCGCCCCCCGGCTCAAGGGCGAGGACGTCCGCCAGATCGAAGAGGGACACGAGGTGGGACTTCTCGTTCCCGACCACCAGCCGTTCCCCGAGGACGGCGAAGTGCCGGGGATGCTCCCCGCCCGAGTCGAACCCGGACCGATACAGGGGCAGCCCTTGGGAGTCGAGATCGAAGACCGAGATCACGTCGCACCCCCGGACCGAGGCGAGCACCACGTCGTTCACCACCACGATGTGGGCATCGTAGATCCCGTCTCCGCTGCGGAGGGGGACCGGGGTCGAGGGAAGGGTGGAGACCAGGGTGGCGGTCCTGGAGTCTTCGTCCCACGAGAGGGTCTTGAGGGTGTGGTCGAGTTCGCACAGGACGTACACGAGTTCTCCTCGAACCGCGAAATGCCGAGGCCCCGATCCCGGGGGCAGGCCAGCCGCGACCCCGTCGGCCCGAAGCGAGCCGTCGACGAGCACCTCGTAGCGTCGGAGTTCATCCGTCCCCAGGTCCGCAACCAACAGGGTCGACCCGCTGGGGGAATAGCCGGCGAAGTGGGCGTGGGGGCCCTCCTGGCGCCTCGGAACAAGACCGGATCCGGAGCCGGGGAGAAGCTGGATCGGGGCCGTCACCGCGAGCCGCCCGTCGGCGGTCAACGGGACGACCGCCACCTCGCCGCTCGTGTAGTGGGAGACATAGAGGGTCAGGGTGTCGCGGGCCAGAAGGACGTGGCAGGCACCGCTTCCCCCCGTCACCACCTCGTCGACGATCGCCGGCTCGGCCGGGTCGGCGACATCGATGCAGGCGACGGTGGATTTCTCCTGCTCCGTGACGACGTAGACGAGGGGCAGGTCGGGATGGGCGATGACGAAGGACGGGGCAGGGATCGTGAGGGCGAGGCTCGACTCCGACCCCCCCGGGACCATGCCCCACAGACCCTCGCCGAGACCCGTCGGGGTCCCGAGACCGGCCTCGGGGTATGTTCCCCACCACCACCGTGCCGACATCGTTCCCTCCGGCCGAGCGACGCCCGAGGCGAGGCCTACACCGCGTGTGCGGCGTACGCCTGACGCACCTCTGCCGGGATGCGGCCGCGCTCGTTCACGGCATACCCGTTGGCCTTGGCCCAGGCGCGCATCGCGGCCACGTCTGAGGACTTCCCCGAACGCCGGCTCGACCGAGGTCCCACCCGGCGTGCCCTCGCCGTCCAGGGCTCGAAGGCGGCGCGCAACTCCCCCGCCCGTGATGCCGATAGATCGATCTCGTAGTGCACGCCGTCGAGAGCGAAACTCACCGTCTCGTCTGCTGATCCGCCATCGACGTCGTCGATGAGAATGACCTGGACCTTCTGCGCCATCGCTTCACCTCTTTCACTTGTTCCCCAGAATGGCATGGCCGCCGGGAGCCGTCAAAGCCCGATCCCTCAACCCGATCCCCGCTACGGCCCGTCGGTGGGCTTGACGAGGGGGAAGAGGATGGTCTCTCGGATTCCGAGACCGGTGAGGGCCATGAGAAGGCGGTCGATCCCCATCCCCATCCCGCCGGCGGGCGGCATTGCGAACTCCATCGCCGCCAGGAAATCCTCGTCGACCCGCATGGCCTCGTCGTCACCCTGGGCCGCAAGCCGTGCCTGCTCCTCGAATCTCTCCCTCTGGATGATGGGATCGATGAGTTCGGAGTAGGCCGTGGCGAGTTCGAACCCCCTGACGTAGAGATCCCACTTCTCGACGACGCCGGGAAGGGATCGGTGGGCACGGGTGAGGGGAGAGGTCTCCACCGGGAAGTCCCGGACGAAGGTGGGGGCGCTCAGGTGGGCACCGATGTGATGCTCGAACAGGGCCTCGACGAGCACCCCGTGCGATTCCCTCTTGGGGTCGACCGGGATCTCCGCGGCCTCGCACCGTTCCTTCAACCACCCGATCTCGGTTTCAGGGGTCACCTCCTCGGAAAGGGCCTCAGACAAGGCGGGGTAGAGGCTGATGTCCGTCCAGGTTCCCCCGAGGTCGTAGGCCGTGCCGTCCGCCAACTCGACAACGGTGTCGCCGAAGACCTCCCGCGCCGCCCCCTGCACGAGGTCGCGGGTCAGGGTGGCCATGGTGGAGTAGTCCCCATAGGCCTCGTAGACCTCGAGCATGGAGAACTCGGGGGAGTGGGACGAGTCCGCCCCTTCGTTGCGGAAGTTCCTGTTGATCTCGAAGACCTTCTCCAGCCCCCCGACGACGGCCTTCTTGAGGAACAGTTCCGGGGCGATCCGGAGGTAGAGGTCGAGGTCGAAGGCGTTCATGTGGGTGACGAAGGGGCGCGCGGTCGCCCCGCCGGGCTGGGTCTGGAGCATCGGGGTCTCGATCTCGATGAATCCCCTGCCGTGAAGGGCGTCCCGGAGGGCCCTGACCACGCCGGAGCGGTGTCGCACCGTCGCTCGGGCGAGCGGCCTCGCGATGAGGTCGACGTATCTCTGACGGACCCGGGACTCCTCGGAGAGATCCTTGTGGAGCACTGGAAGGGGGCGGAGGGCCTTGGCCGCCAGAGACCATTCCCCCGCCAATACCGAGACCTCTCCCCTCTTGGAGCAGATGACCCGGCCATGGGAGAAGAGGTGATCGCCCAGGTCGATGTCGGATTTGAAGGACGACAGGGATTCGGTTCCGACCCCGTCTTCGCTCACCATGATCTGGAGGCGCTCGCCCTCGCCGTCCTGGATCGTCGCGAACACCAGCCGTCCCGTGTTCCTGATGAACACGACCCTGCCGGCGACTCCGACCTCATCCTCGGTCTCCGCGCCGGCCTCCAGGTGGGAGTAGGAGGCCTTGACCTCGGAGATCTCATGGGTCTTGGGCACCCCGACGGGGTAGGCATCCCCCCCTCTGGCGAGAATCGAGTCACGCTTCTCGCGCCGAACACGCATTTGCTCGGGAAGGGAGAGTTCGTCGGTCACGCCCCTAAGGCTACCGGCGGATCGCCCTCTCGCCTTTGCACTCCGAGGGACGTCAGTGAAGGTCGAGCGCGAGGTCGAGGGCATCCGAGGAATGGGTGAGCCCGCCGACCGAGATGAAGTCCACTCCGAGCGCCGCGACTTCGGCAGCCCTCTCGAGGGTCATGCCTCCCGTGGCCTCCAACGCAATCGCACCGGGCCGGGGATCCTCGGAACGCACGTACTCGATGATCTCCCGCATTCCCGAGTCGGGCATGTTGTCCAAGAGGAGGAACCTCGCCCCGGCCTCGACGGCCTCGACGGCCTGGGAGAGCCGCTCGACCTCGACCTGGATCGCGACATCCGGGAAGCGATCCCGGACCGCCTCGATGGCGTTCAGGACTCCACCCGCGGCGATGACATGGTTGTCCTTGATCATGGCGACATCGAAAAGACCCATGCGCTTGTTGACCCCACCCCCGCACCGAACCGCGTACTTCTCCAGTTCGCGGAAACACGGGATCGTCTTCCGGGTGTCCAGCACTTTGGTGTTCGTTCCCTTGAGGGCATCCGCCCATCGTCGGGTATGGGTGGCGATGCCGGAAGCCCGGCACATGAAGTTGAGGATCGTCCTTTCGGCCATCAGGATCACGTGACCGGATCCGGCGATCTCGGCTAACACATCTCCAGGCTGAACACGGTCGCCATCCTGCTTGAGGGTGCTGACCCAGGGCGAATCGAGCGAGAATCGGCTGGCCACCTGGGAAAGGGCCTCGTGGATGACGGGGATCCCGGCGACGACTCCGGCCTCCCGGACCACGAGTTCTCCCGTGACCGAGGATTCCGGGTCGATGATGGCCTGGGTCGTCACGTCCCGCCCCGGGTCCCCCCCGAGATCCTCGTTCAGGGCTCGCGTCACGACATCCATCAGCCACTCGAGATCGAGTGGCTGATGCTGATTCAGGGTTTCGGGCATTGTCACGCGACTATTGTTCCCCTTCCGACCGATTCCGCAACCCCGGGAACCTCATGCGTGGATGCTCCGGGGGGTATTCTGGACAGTAGCGATGGTCCGCGGAAGCCCGAAGGAGCCCGACAAGATGAACGAAGTCCACCTGTCATCCGAGGACCTCGCTCCCCTGAGGAACCGCCTCAAGCGTGCGAAGGGCCAGATCGACGGGATCATCAAGATGATCGACGACGACCGCGACTGCGGGGATGTGCTGACCCAACTTGCGGCCGTGTCGAAGGCCCTCGACCGGACGGGTTTCGCCCTGGTCGCCGCTGGGCTTCAACGCTGTCAGGCGTTGGATGAGTCCGACACCGAAACTCGGGACCGGCTGGAGAAGATGTTCCTGGCCATGGCCTAAGATCGGCTCCACCGGCCCTCGGCTACGCTTCGAGTCGTTCCAGCGGGATCGGGGCCACCTTGAGCTCGTCGGCACCGTCGAAGCTGACGGACAGCCGGACTTTCCACTCGTTGCTCGGCTGAGGATAATCGAGCCGGAAGTGCCCTCCCCGGCTCTCCTCCCTCACCTGAGCCGCGGAGATGATCCCGGCCGTCGTCTGGGCGATGTTCGTCGTCTCCCACTCGGCGGTCTGGGGGGAGACCTCGACCGGCGAATCGGCAAAACGCCCTGGACGACGGATCTCCCGGAGCTCCTGCCAGGCCTCCTCCAGTCCTGCCCCGTCCCGCACCGGGCCGACGCCCTGATGCGCGATCCTCTGAATCCTCTGCCGGTCGGTCGCGGGAAGCAACCCCTGCGTACCCTTCCTCCGAACCGGATCCCTGTCGATCAATTCACCCGACGATACCCTCGCCGCGGCGTCGTGGGCGGCGCGATGGGCGTATACGAGCCCCTCGAGAAGCGAGTTCGAAGCCAGGCGGTTGGCCCCATGGACCCCCGTGCAGGCGGCCTCCCCCGCGGCATAGAGTCCCTCAAGGTCGGACCTGCCGTAGAGGTCTGTCAGGATCCCCCCGGAATGGAAGTGCTGAGCCGGGGCGACGGGAATGAGGTCCGTCGCGAGATCGAGGCCGTGCTCCGCGAGGGCCTCCTGAATGGTCGGGAAGCGGCGCCAGGCGAACTCCGAACCCAGGTGACGGGCGTCGAGGTAGACGTTCTCCTCCCCCGTCGCCTGAATTTGCTCGACGATCGCGTGGGAGACGACATCCCTGGGGGCGAGCTCGGCCATGGGATGGACGTCCGGCATGAAGCGCTTGCCCTCGGAATTTATGAGCAGGGCGCCCTCGCCCCGAACCGCCTCTGAAATGAGGGGAAGCTGCCCCCGCGCGCCCGTGCCCAGCCACAGGACGGTCGGGTGAAACTGGACGAATTCGAGGTCGGCGACCGTCGCCCCCGCTCGAAGCGCCATCGCGATCCCGTCCGCGGTTGCACTCGGCGGATTGGTAGAGGAGCGGTACACCTGACCGATTCCCCCGGTTGCGACGATGACGGCCTTGGCGGTCGACGCCCCGATGCCGTCCCTGGTGCCCTCGCCGATGACGTGAAGCGTCACCCCGCACACGGGACCGGGTCGCCCGTCGGCATCCGGTTCGGCGGTCAGAAGGTCGACGACCAGAGCATGTTCGACGACCTCGATCCCCGGGTCGTTTCGCACGGCCTCGAGTTGGGCGATGAGCGCCCGGGACACCTCGGCCCCGGTGGCGTCACCTCCGGCATGGACGATTCTGTTCGCATGGTGGCCGCCCTCCCTGGTCAACGAGACGTCACCGTTGGTGGCGAGGTCGAAGCGGGCCCCGCCCTTCATCAGTTCCCTGACCCGACCCGGACCCTCGCGGACGAGGACGTCGACGGCAGGAACGCTACAGAGCCCGCCCCCGGCCTCCAGGGTGTCGGTGAGGTGAGCCTCCGGGGTGTCCGTGACGTCGAGGGCTGCCGCGATGCCGCCCTGAGCCCAGATGGTCGACCCCGAGGACAGGATCCCCTTGGTCACGATGAGGACGCGCTTGACCCTCGTCCGGAGTTCCAGGGCGGCTGTGAGGCCCGCGACACCCGAACCCACCACGATGACGTCGGCTTCCGCCACCCACCCGGGCTCCGGGGCGACGAGCCTCCTCGCGAAACTCATTCCCTGTACGCCGGCCAGCCGGATTCCCGGAATCCGGCCAGACCCCGACCGGAAGGCTTGAGGTCGCTGTCGGCTGGCACCTCGCCGGGCTCGTGGCAGACCTTCACGATGGCGTTCTCGGCGTCGACGAAGACCACTGTCGGGTCGAACCTCCTGGCGTCCTCGTCGCCCAGGTACCCGTAAGCCAGGATGATGATGATGTCCCCTGGGTGGATATGGTGGGCAGCGGCTCCGTTGATGCAGATCTGGCCGTCCTTGTAGTTCCCGGGAATCGCATAGGTCGTCAGCCGGGCGCCGTTCGTGACGTCCAGGACGTCCACCCGCTGGCCCGGCAGGAGATCCGCGGCCTCCATCAACGAAGCGTCGATGGTGATCGAACCCACGTAGTGGAGGTCGGCTTGGGTGACCGTCGCCCGATGGATCTTGGAGATCATCATTGGCCGGATCAAGGACGGGTGGGTCACTCTGGGTCTCCCTGAATCGTCGCTGGCATGCTGTCGATCAGACGGGTCTTACCCACTCGGGCCGCGACCACGATCACGACATCTCCACGGTAGTCGGTCGAAACGGCTTCCGCCGACACGGGATCGATGACGTCGAAGTAGTCGAGGATGAGACCCTGCGCCTGGGCGAGGACGGCGTAGCCTGCCGCGAGCATCGCATCGGGTTTCTCCCCGCTCTCCGCCCGACGACGGGCCTCCATCAGGGCTCCGCTGAGGACGAGCGCCGTCTCCCTCTCCTCGCGGCTGAGGAACCTGTTCCGGCTCGACATCGCCAACCCGTCCGCCTCCCGCACTGTCGGCACGGACACGATCTCGACGGGCAGGGCGAGATCCCTCGCCATCGTGCGGATGGCGATGAGCTGCTGGGCGTCCTTCTCTCCGAAAAGGGCGACGTCGGCCTTGGTGAGGTTGAACAGTTTGAGGACCACGGTCAGGACCCCGTCGAAATGGCCCGGGCGATGGAGGCCCTCGAAGACCTTGCCGATGCGTCCGGCGGATACCGTCACGATCGGGTCGCCATCCGGGTACATGTCCTCGACCTCGGGGGCGAAGACGACGTCGACCGCCTCGGAGGCGAGAAGGGTGCAGTCGGCCTCAAGGGTACGGGGGTATCGCTGGAGGTCGGTGGGATCGGTGAACTGGAGGGGGTTGACGAAGATCGTCACGATGACGTGGCCCCCGGATTCTCGCGCCCGCCTCACCAAAGCGAGATGTCCGTCGTGAAGGGCCCCCATCGTCATGACCACGACCCGTCTGCCATCGGGCAGGGCGGACTCGAGTTCCTTGAGGCTGCGGGCCACCCTCATCGCGATCCCTCCAGGGCTTCCATGACTCCAGCGTAGGCCTCATCGGAGAGGCGCCCCGATTCGTGGACGAGCCGCGCGGTCGCCCCTCCCAAGACCCGATAGGACTCCAGAATGCCCGGACTGTTCTCGAGGGCGGCCACATGGGCGGCCACCGTGCCAGCGTCCCCCCGGACGATGGGACCGGTGAGGGAGGCGAGGCCCGACTCGCCGACCGCCCCCTCGATCGAGGCGGAGACGAGGGGGCCGAGCAGCCTGCCCGGGTTCTCGACGCCTGCAAGGGAGAGGGCCTCTGCCGCCTGCGCCACCAACGTCACCACATGGTTGGCCCCATGCGTGATGGCGGCGTGGTACAGCGGTCGCACCTCCTCGTCGACGACGATCCCCTCTCCCCCGAACTCGACGACCAGAGCCTGGGCGATGGGAACGTACTGCGGGGGCGCCGTGATGGCGAAAACCGCGTCCCTCATCCGCACCAGGTCGAGGGACGAACCCGTGAAGGTCATGGCCGGATGGATGGCAAGACAGGCAACCCCGGCATCGGCGGCAGGGGCCATCACCGCCACCCCATGCCGCCCGGCGGCATGGACCGCGATCTGACCCGGTCTCCAAACCCCTATCGAGGCGAGCCCGGAGGCGAGACCGGCGATCTCGTCGTCGGGGACGGTGAGGAGGACGAGGTCGGCCAGCCGAACGACGGCCTCGGGTTCGAGCGCCGGGGTCCCGGGAAGAAGGGTCTCGATGCGGCTGACGCTTGCCTCCGAGACCCCCGACGCCCCGACGATGGTGTGACCCGCCCCGGCCAGTGCGGCCCCCCATACAGCCCCGACCCGACCGGCCCCGACGACTCCGACCCGGAGGCGGCCCGGCTTCACCGAGAAACCGCCTCCATCCACTGCTCGGGGGTCTGGCGTTTGCGGCCCTCCCGTGCACGCCTCGCCTGGTCCTCGACGAGGGCGATGGCGTCGTCGAGGTCCAGGTGCCCGGCGACGGGCCTCACAACTCCCCTCGTCGAGTGAACCTCGATGGTCGCGAGCCGAAGCCACCTCTGAAGGGGACCCTGGCGGATCGCGAGCGACTGGGTCCGTTCGTGCGGGATGACGAAGAACTCATGCACGAACAGGCCCCGTCGGATGAGGAGCGCCCGCTCCGTCGCCCGGACTCCTCGACGCCTCCACTGGAACGGGTCGAAGATCCACGATCTCGAAGGGCTCGCCGTGAAGCCGTTGTCGGTCCCGACCCCGACCATGGCCGTTGAGATGGTCCCCGTGGGGTCAGGATCGCCGAGGTCGGGAAGGACAAGCCAGAGGGCGTCCAGGGCCTGCTGTTTCGGGCCGACGGGCAGCAGGGTCGAGACGGCCTCTCTCTGGTCCTGGTACCCGGCCACGTTGAGCGTGATCTTCCACCAGTCGAGTTTCCGCCAGAGGAGTGACTGCTTGATGTTCAGAGCCTGGACCCGACCCGGCGGGACCGTCTGACGTCTGGTGTCGAGAAGCCCGTGGGAGAGGCGGATGCCGTCTGCGGCGATCCCAGCCCTGAAGCCGGCGTTCGCGTTCAGTTGGGCCCATAAGATGGCCGCCACGCTGAGGACCGCCACGAGGGCACTGCCCCCGGTCCCGGCATTCGACGCAGTCGAGTCGACCTCGGCCAGCCAAGTCATCGACGAACCGACGAGCAGGACGAAGAACACCACGGCCACGAAGGTCCACGACACGAAGATCGAACCGATGAGGCGCCCTAGGGGGACGTCGTATACCGGACGGTCGGGAGCGGCGACGGCGGCTGCCCGGGTCTCGGAGCGCGACGCGACGCCGTCTTCGGGCTCGGCCCTTTCCTCCGCGGCTCCCCTGTATCCGGATGCCAGGGCGAGGACCTCGTTGCGGAGAACCTCGGCCTCCTCCACCTTGAGGAACTTGATGCTGACCGTCGAGGCTCGCCCCCCCGCGACCTCGATCCTGGCCTCCGCGAACCCGAAGACCCTCGCGAAAAGGGGCTGGACGACGTCGACGGCCTGAAGGCGGTCGAGCCGCGCCTGCCGTTGCTGCTTGAAGAGGATCCCCTTGCGTTGATAGACCGCGTCGTCACCGATGCGATACTCGTTGACCCTCCAGGCGAGGAACGCGATGCCCACGACGATCAGGCCGCCGACGAGAATCCCAAGGGTCAGGATGAGGAGGAGGGGCGCTTCCCCGGACCTCTCCGAGTCCTGCATGAAACCCGCATACATCGCGATCACCACGGCCACCATCCCCTGAAGGGCGTTGATGAAGGGCGTGACGACGTGGGCGCGGGTCCACTCCCGCGGCGCGGCCGTGGGTACGCTCACAGCCCCGCCAACTTCGCCTCGCCACGGGTGGTCAGCCGGTCTCTCAGGCGTGCGGCCTCCTCGGTCGGGACCCCGGAAATGTGGGCGTCGCTCCCCGGGGACGCGGTGTGCAACTGGACCCTGGCGATCCCCAGTCCGCGGGAGAGGGGGCCAGCCTCGACATCGACGAATTGCATGCGGCCGTACGGCACGACCGTGACCCGCCGGAACAACCGCCCTCGCCTCACCATGAGGTCATCGTCGCGCTCGGCCCAGGCGTGCGCGGAAACCTGCCGGACGATGATCCATGAGACCCACACCCCCAGGAGGAGCAGAGTGATCGGGAGGACCCACCAAGCCGAGCCCTCACTCGAGGCGACGACGAGGGCGGGAGCCGCAAGGCAGGCGACGAAGATCCACCACAGCACAAGCCGGGCGGTAGCCAGTCGGGACGAGACGGAAATCCACGTAACCCCAGGGGGAGAGAACCATGTCATGTCGGTAGTCTGCCACGCCTTGCCGAGCCCGGATGGTCTGTCTAGGCGGCCTCCGGAGAAATCTCGATGAACTCATCGTCGTCGTCATCGTCGTCGATCGCACACCATCTCTCCGCGATCCAGCCGGCGGCGAGCAGCAGTCCTGACGCGATCGTGGCGAGGATGGCCGCCTCGATGAAGGCCCTCCTCGGGGGATGGCTCCAGTACCCGGCGAGCGCCATGGCGTAGCCCCCATACACCCCCATGAGGGCGGCCCCCGTCAAGGCGGCGGCCTGGGCGAAAAGCGCCGTCCTGACCGCCTGAAAGGGACTGAGGCCCGGCCTCTTCCCGGAGCGATACTGCCGAACCTCCCAGCCCAGCCACAGGGCGGCACCGGCTGCGATCATGAGGGAGAGGGGCACGGTCCACGGAACAGGCAGGGGAGACCCCTTCTCGGAGATGAGGAGATTCACCCCCCAACTGAGGATGCCGAGCCCGAGCATGACCGCGCCGATGCGCCGCCACGTCAGACGGGCCACGGACTACGCCCCTGGGCTGGGGGTCCCCGACTGCGCCGCCCGGGCTGAAAGGACGGACGCGGGATCCCAAGGATTCTGGACCACGGTGAGACCCGCGGCGTCTGGAGCCGCGGTCGCCAGGTCGTGGACCTTGCCTCCGGTCGAGCCCGCGGATGCGGGCAGGACGGCCGCGGGGTCGATGGCCGCCCACGGGGCCAGCACGAAGGCCCTCAGGCAGGCCCTCGGGTGGGGAATCACGAGATCGAGCGAGGACGCGACGAGATCGCCGTAGGTGATGAGGTCGATGTCCAGGGTGCGCGGACCCTCCTGGACCGATCTCTCCCGCCCGTGGATCATCTCAATCCCCTGACAGATGTGGAGGAGGGCGCGGGCGGAGAGACTCGTCTCAATCTTGACGACGGCATTGAGGAAGTCGGGCTGAGGGGGGCCGCCCACCGGCTTCGTCGCCACCAGCGGCGAGACGGAGACGATCCCGATTCCCTCCAGTCGGCCGAGATCCTCGACCGCACGCGCGAGGGTGTACTCGACATCACCGAGGTTGCCGCCGATCGCGAGGACGACGGGTACGGGCCTGGAGGGTCGCTCGTCGAGGACATCCTTGGGGGGCGGCACGGCCTCGGGGGACAGGGGATCGTCGGCGAGGCCTGCGGCCGATCCGATCCGCCGATCCGACCAGATGTCTCCGCCCTTGAGTTCGCGACGGATCTGGACATAGACGTCGCCGAAGGGCACCCCCAGGTCGACACCCGGCTTGTGGATGATGACGTCGACGACGAGAGCCGCACCCAATTCGAGGACGCCCCGGGCGATGCGTTCCGCCACGGTCTCGATGAGGTCGGCGGGTTCGCCCGTCAGGCGGGCGACAACCTCCTTGGCCACCTCCCCATAGTCGACGGTCTTCGCTATCTCGTCCGAACGGGCGGCCGCTCGTGTGTCGAGGTGGACGACGACATCGACGACAAAGGACTGCGGGGTCTCTTTCTCCTGGGGGAGCACCCCGTGTTTCGCCATCGCTTGAATGCCCTCGATGACGACGGTGTCGAGCTGGATTCCATGCCATAGGTACGGCGAGCAGTTCACTCCCATGCCCTCATCCTTCCCTCTAACGGGCGGCCTGCCAAGCATTGACGACGTGAACTACGTCTCTTGCGGCTCTGACGTCATGCACCCGGACGGCCCAAACCCCGTGGGCAGCGGCCAGGGCGGTCACCGCCGACGTCGCGTTCTCACGCGACAGCGGGCCATCGTCTCGGGGCAGGACGGAACCCAGGAAGCGCTTGCGCGAGGCCCCCACCATCACGCGGTGCCCGAGTCCTTGCAGGCACTCCAGGTGGGCGAGAAGGGGCCAATTGCTGTCGGCGACCTTCGCGAAGCCCAGTCCCGGATCGAGGATGATCCGGTCGGCGTCGACCCCGGCCCCGACGAGGGCCTCGACCCGTTCCTCAAGCTCATCCCTCACCTCGCTGACCACATCCTGATAGCGGTCGAAGGCGTCCATGTCGCCGGACGGGGCCCTCCAATGCATGGCTACGTAGTCCACCCCCGCCTCGGCGACGAGGGGCGCCATGGCCGGATCGGCTAGCCCTCCGGACACATCGTTGATGATCGCGGCACCCGCGTCGATGGCCGCGGCCGCGGTGGACGCTCTCATGGTGTCCACGCTGACGGTGATCCCCTCGTGGACAAGGGCCATGACGACGGGACGCACCCTGCCCATCTCGATGTTCGCGTCGACCCGCTCCGCTCCGGGCCTGGTCGATTCCCCGCCGACGTCGACGATGTCCGCCCCGTCGTCCCTCAACTCCAATCCCTTGGCGATGGCCAGATCGATGTCCTCCCACCGTCCCCCATCCGAAAAGGAGTCAGGGGTGACATTCAGGACCCCCATGACCAGGCACCTCGACGGATCCATGGCCTAGCCCTCGACGATCAGGCTCATCGCCTCGGCACGGGTCGCGGCGTCACGCATGACACCCCTGACGGCGGAGGTCACCGCCCTGGCCGACGGCTTCCGAACCCCCCGCATGGACATGCACAGGTGTTCGCATTCGAGGACGACGATGACCCCTCGCGCCCCGACGGTCTCCACCAGGGCGTCGGCGATCTCGGTGGCGAGCCGCTCCTGGACCTGGGGCCTCCTCGCATACACCTCGACGAGCCGGGCAACCTTGGACAAGCCCGTGATACGTCCGTCCTCTCCGGGGATGTAGGCCACGTGGGCGACCCCGTGAAACGGCAGAAGGTGATGCTCGCACACCGAGTAGACCTCGATATTCTTCACGAGGATCATCTCGTGGTGCCCCAACTCGAAGACCGCAGACAGCGCTTCCTTCGGATCCTGGCCGATCCCCTGGAACAGTTCCTCGTACGAACGGGCGACCCGACTCGGGGTCTCCCGCAAGCCGTCCCTCTCCGGGTCCTCCCCGATGGCGAGCAGAATCTCCTTGACGGCCTTCTCGATCCTGGGTCGGTCGATCATCCCTTCACCCCCTGGGGCACGTAACCGGACGACCAGGGCTTCCGCCTGGGCACCTTCCGGACGTTCTCGAATATCTCCTCCAGCCGATCCTGGAGGAGCGTCTCCTTCTCCAGCAGCTCCTCTGCCATCTGGTCGAGGATCTTCCGGTTCAGGGCAAGGGCCGCTCCGGCCTCCCGCATCGCCCCGTCCAGGAGGGCCTTGACCTCGGCGTCGATCTTCGCGGCGATCTGCTCGGAGTAATCCCGATTGTGGCCGATGTCCCGGCCGAGGAAGACCTCCCCCGATCCCGCCGTCAGCCGAACGGAGCCGATCGCCGTGCTCATGCCGAACGATGTCACCATCTCCCGTGCGATCTCCGTCGCCTTGGCGATGTCGTTCGAAGCGCCGGTTGAGGGGTCCCCGAAGACGATCTCCTCGGAGAGCCTGCCTCCCATGGCGTACGCCAGGGTGTCGAGGAGCTGGTTGCGGCTCTTGGAATACCGGTCCTCCTCCGGCATGACCATGGTGTACCCGAGCGCCTGGCCCCTGGGAAGGATGGTGACCTTGTTGACGGGATCCGTGTGGTGGAGGGACGCGGCTACGAGAGCGTGGCCGCTCTCGTGATAGGCGGTGACCTTCTTGTCGTGGTCGTTCATGACCCGGGTGCGCTGCTGGGGGCCCCCGATGACCCGATCGATCGCCTCGTCGAGGGCCGAATTGTCGAGGAGTTTCCTATCCCTGCGCGCCGTCAGCAGCGCCGCCTCGTTCAGGACGTTGGCGAGGTCCGCCCCGGTGAACCCCGGGGTCCGCCGCGCGATCGCCTGGAAATCGACCTCGGGCGCGATGGGCTTGCCCTTGGCGTGGACCTCGAGGATCTTCTTCCGACCCTTGAGGTCGGGGGCGTCGACGGGCACTTGGCGGTCGAATCGTCCCGGCCGGAGAAGGGCCGGGTCGAGGATGTCCGGCCGATTCGTCGCGGCGATCAGGATGACGTTGGCATTGACGTCGAATCCGTCCATCTCGACGAGCATCTGATTGAGGGTCTGCTCCCTCTCGTCGTGCCCCCCGCCGAGCCCCGCTCCCCGGTGTCGCCCGACGGCATCGATCTCGTCTACGAACACGATCGCGGGGGCGTTCTTCTTGGCCTGCTCGAATAGGTCCCTCACCCGGCTCGCCCCGACCCCGACGAACATCTCCACAAAATCCGAGCCGGAGATGGAGAAGAAGGGCACACCCGCCTCGCCCGCCACGGCTCGGGCAAGAAGGGTCTTCCCCGTGCCTGGGGCCCCGTACAGGAGCACGCCCTTGGGGATCTTGGCGCCGACGGCCTGGAACTTCGCGGGCTTCTCCAGGAATTCCTCGATCTCCCGGAGTTCCTCCACCGCCTCGTCGACCCCGGCCACGTCGTCGAACTTCACCGTCGGGGTGTCCGGCGTCACGAGGGTCGCCCTGGATCGGCCGAAGCTCATGATCCGCCCCCCGCCGCTCCGCATGCTGAACCAGAGGAAAAAGGCGATCCCGAGTATGAGGATGAAGGGCAGCACGAAGTTGAAGAGCACCAGCCAGATGCTCCCCTGGGGCACCTCCGCGTTGTATCCCAGCGTGGGATGGGAGGCTTCGATCGCCTCAATCACCGCCTCTCCCTGGGGATACAGATAGAAGAACTGGATGTGCTTTCCGTAATCCTCTATCTCCTCGGTGAAGGTCACCTCCACCCTCTGATCGCCGTCGACGACCTTCACCTGTTCGACTTGTCCTGAGGCGAGCAGGTCGAATCCCACAGAGGTGTCGACTCTGGTGACTGGGGTGCCCGCCTGACTCGACACGATGAGGACGATGACGGCCCCTATGACAAGCCAGAGGGTCAGGTGACGAAGAAGGGAGCGGCTTTTCATGGTAGGACGACTCTACGCCGAGCCCCGGCGCCGGTCACTCCGCGTCCTCGGCATACACATGGGGGGCCAACAGGGCGACGTAGGGGAGGCCGCGGAACCTCTCCGCGTAGTCGAGGCCGAAGCCGACGACGAAGGCGTTCGGGATGTCGATTCCCACGTACTTGACGGGGACGTTGACCACGGCGGCCTCGGGCTTGCGGAGAAGGGTCGCGACCTCGACGGACAGCGCCCCTCGCGACCTCAGGTTTCCGAGCAACCAGGAGAGAGTGCGGCCGGAGTCGACGATGTCCTCGACGATGAGGACGTGCCTGCCGGTGAGGTCGGCATCGAGGTCCTTGAGGATCCTCACGACGCCCGAGCTCCGTGTTCCAGCCCCGTACGACGAGACGGCCATCCAGTCCATGGCCACCCCGGGGGGAAGGCGACGGGCGAGGTCGGCCATGACCATCACCGCCCCTTTGAGCACCCCCACCAGCAGAAGCGACGAAGGGTCCGTGTAATCCGATCGGATCTCCCCCGCAAGGCGGTCGAGGGCGGCGGAGATGTCCGCCTCCGTCGCCACGATCCCGTCGAGGTCGGAGGCCAGCTCGTCCATCGTCACGTTTCTTGTCTCCTCAGTTCCTCGGGGCCGACGACGACCAGCCTTCCATACTCCCGGCGCGCCTCGAACCCTCCCGGGAGCGACACCGAACCCTGCCCGCGGTAGTTCGTGACCAGCTGGTCGATCGCCTTCACGTGGGTCGAGGTCAAAGGTCCCGCGCCGAGGCGTTCCGCCAGCATCTTGAGAATCCTCCCCCGGAGGGCCTCGGGGAGCGAGGACAGCATCTCGATGGGCCAGGCGTCGACGGGAGTGGAGGTCCGGAGGGCGGCTCGGGCCTGCCGATCGAGTTCGTCCGCATCGGCCTGGAGGAGGGCGGCCGAACGGGCCAAGCCCGGGATCACACCGGGCCCGAGGACATCGACGAGCGCGGGCATGACCTTGCCCCGGAGGGCCGATCTCTTCGATCCCCCGTCGGGCTCGTTCATGGGGTCCAGCCAGGGGCTTAGGCCCATCGCCTCGCAGACGGCGACCGTGTCCCGCCTCCTCAGCCCGAGAAACGGCCGGAGGATGCTGCCCCGTCGGGGTGCCATGCCGGAGAGTGCCCGGGCCCCCGAGCCCCGGGCGAGGGCCAGCAGGACGGTCTCCGCCTGGTCGTCCATCGTGTGCCCGAGCAGGACGTGAGGATTGACTCCCCCCTCCGCGATGACGCGTCGCTCGATGGCCTCGTATCGGGCGACCCTGGCCGCAGCCTCCAGCCCACCCTCCCGTCCGACTTTCACCTTCTCGACGAAGACGGCGGACATGCCCGCGAGACGGCACTGGTCGATGGCGTGGAGAGCCACCCGGCCGCTGTTCTTCTGAATCCCATGGTCGACGACGATGGCGCCGGCCACGAATCCTCGTTTCCTGGCGATGAAGGCCGTGGCGGCCGTCAGGGCAAGGGAATCCGGCCCGCCTGAACATGCGACCCACAGGCGCGTCCCCGCCTCAAACCCCTCGAGAGCCTCGCGGACGGCGGACCGCGCAGCGGCCACGGCCGGGTGGGGGCCGGTCATGGGCGCCGTCCTGTCATGACTCCATTATCCGCACCCGCAGGCGGCCACAGCCGACAGGAACTCGTCGATGGCCGCCTTGGGCCTCGTCTGGCCCCAGGGCAGTCCGTCCGTGAGAATCGAATAGGCGAGCCACCTCCCGTCGGCGGTGACCACCGTCCCGCTGAGGGCGGTCACCCCGGACAGGCTTCCCGTCTTTCCCCGGACGACCCCCGCCCCCTCCATGGACCCGAACCTGTCGTACAGGGTTCCCCGAAGAGCCGCGATCGGGTACTGCTCCAGGAGCGATGCGTGGTCCGGATCGCGGGCCAGGAGGACGACGAGGTCCGTCAGCATCCGGGGGGTCAGACGGTTCTTCCGCGACAGGCCCGATCCGTCAGCCAGGACGGCGTCGTCGAGGTCGAGACCCCTCGCTTCGAGGAGCCTCAGCATTTCCGCTAGGCCGGCCTCCGTTGTCCCCTGTCGCCCCGCCTCCAGGGCAACGATCTTGACGAGATCCTCCGCAAGCGTGTTCACCGAGTACCAGAGCATGTACGCGACGACGTCCGACATCGGCGCCGACTCCACCGAGGCGAGCATGACCTCGCCCGGAGCCGCCACCCCTTTGGCCAGCGAACGAACGGTGATGCCCCGCTCCTCGAGTCGTCCCTTCAACACCTCCCCGACGTTGAGACCCGGATCGAGGTACCGCTCGGGATCGTCCTCCGTTCCTGGCACCAACCCCAAGTTGATCGCGAGCCCAGAGACCGGGCCGGCATAACCCTCGGTCACGTTGTCCCACGACCAGCTCTCGGGAATGGATGCTCCCCCGAACACGTGGTCGTCGACAACGAGGTCCACCTCGGTGATGCCGGTGGAGCCGAGGGCGACGACCACTCGGTCCGCAAGATCGGCCACCCCCGCAAACCCGTTGGGGCTTCCCTCCGTCCCCTTGTGCCCGTATCCCGCGACGAGGAGCATGTCCCCACCGGCGACGAGCGTGAGCCGGACCCGTCCCGTATCGGCGGATCCCGACCAGGTCACGGAGGTCTCGAGACGCCGGTCTGGCGGAATGGAGTACTCGACGGCAGCCGCGGTCAGCATCTTGACATTGGACGCCGGAATCTGCAGATCATCCGCCCGGATCTCGGCCAGGACCCGACCCGTGGCGATGTCGACGACGATGAGGCCGAGATTGGTGCCGTTTCCGACCCGGGAATCGGCGTTGAGGGTGTTCGCCATGCTCTGGATCGCCGCCGACGAAGGGATGGGGGCGGTGGAGTCGATGCTCGCGACCGGCGATCCAGGCGGAACCGACTCCGGAGCGGCGGAATCCGGAAACGGAGACGGCGAGGGTTGAGGTGGATCGTCCGTGATCCAGCCGGGGACCACATCGGAGGCGTCGGCCACCGCGTATCCCCCTGCAAGGACCAGCAAAACGGCGCCGGTCGTTGCCGCCACTATTGAAGGACGTGCCACACTCTCCTCCTTTATGCGCCACACTAGTCAGTAGATCGACTCAACAAAGGACTGATAATGGAATTCGACGTCATCATCGAGATCCCCAAGGGGAGCCGGAACAAGTACGAATTCGACCATGAAACCGGTCGGATCCGGCTGGATCGAATGCTCTTCACGTCGACCCGGTACCCGGATGACTACGGCTTCATCGAGGGAACGCTAGGCCTCGACGGCGACCCCCTGGATGCCCTGGTTCTGCTGGAGGAACCCACCTTCCCCGGCTGCCTCATCCGGTGTCGGGCGCTGGGCATGTTCCGCATGCGTGACGAGGCCGGAGGGGACGACAAGGTCCTCTGCGTCCCCATCGCCGATCAGCGGGCCGCGTGGCGCCGAGAACTCAGCGACATCAGCGACTACCACCGCCTGGAGGTGCAGCACTTCTTCGAGGTGTACAAGGACCTCGAGCCCGGCAAGTCCATCGAGGGAGCGCACTGGGTCGAGCGCGAGGAGGCGGAGGAGGAGATCCGCACCTCATACGAACGGGCGAGGGAGACCCCGTCCAAGTCTCACCGGCACTAGGCCGACGATCGACAGGGGAGCGACGGGCTACGGCCGCCCTACGTAGGGCATGAGGTTGTTCTGCGCCCAGTTGCGGTAGTCCCGGGTCTTGACGGTGTATCCAGGGCGAGGCGCCTCGACGATCATGTTGTTCCCGATGTACATCGTCACGTGGTACACGGCGCTCGCCTGCCTGTTCGTGCCAAAGAAGATCAAGTCGCCCTTCCGAAGGGCCGAGTAAGGCACCTTTCCCACGTAGGCGTACTGGTTCTTGGACGACCGCGGGAGCGATACGCCCGCCGTCCTCCAGGAAACCATGGTCAAGCCCGAACAGTCCCAGGAATTGGGCCCGGCTGCACCGTAGACGTACGGCTCCCCGAGTTGGGCAAGGGCGAAGGCCACGGCGATCTCCCCCTGCGTCGCCGACCCGACCGATTTCCCGCCGATGGGGGTGACGCTGCTGTCCCCTTCGGACGATCCGCTCGATCCGCTCGATCCGCTCGACTGGGCTGCCACCAATTGGGCCCAGAGGGCAGCCTCATAGGCCGCGCGGGCTTGCCGGTCCCTCGCCAGGCCCGCCTGCCTCTGGCTCTCGAGCGACCACGAGACTCGGCGGAGTTGCGCAAGTCGGGCAATAGCCTCCTCCCTCGTGGCAACGGCCTCGACGAAGGCCTGTTGGGCCTGCTTCTCCGCCTCGACGGCAGCCGCATACGCCTCCCTGGAGGCATGTTCGGCCTGGACCGCCGCTTCCGCTGCCTCCTCGGCGTATTGCCGCATCGTGCGGGCTACGAGTTCCGCCGCCCTGACCTGCTCGATCACGAGCGCGGCATCCCGCGATGCCCGATCGAGCGCCTCGGATCGCACGATGACGTCTTCGAATCCATCCGCGGTCATGATGGCCTCGAAGGAGCCGAGGCTCCCTCCCTCTCGATAGGACGCCATGGCGAGGACGGCCAGGTCGTCCCGGGCATCCTCGAGCGCGCGTTCGGCCTCGTCGGCCCGGTTGTTCGCCGCAAACAACTGACGCTGCGCCTCGATGTTCTCCCACTGGGTCTGGGTGTATTCCTCCTGGGCCGTGTAGACCGCGACCTCCGCGTCCTCCATCGCCTTCTCGAGTTGCACGATGGCAGCATCCAACTGCGCGACGGTGGAGTTCTGGTTTCTCACGGCCGCCTGGGCCGCCCGAACCTCCGACGACCCGGGGTAGGGGTCGGCCTGGGCCGCGGGGGAGACGATGACCAGCAGCACGCTCGCGAGCGCCAAGGCGGCTATCGCGGACACGACGGCTCTCCAGTGGACCTTCCAGTCCGCCGACGCCACCGCAGCCTGTCCCATTCGGCTCTCCATGGTCATGCATCAACCACCTTCGTCATCGGACGGGAAGCCCCGCCGTGCCGAACACCACTCCCCAGCCAGCAGCATCTCTCCTTCGATGGTACGTCGACCGAGGGGAATGACGAAATGGCCTGGAATGTGACGTGCCTCTCATTCGGCTTTCGCGGCTGAACGGCCAAGTGGCAGGTCGGGTGGCCCCGGGTGCCCTAGGGTAGTCAGCGGCATGGATGACGACGAGATCGAATCCGACGCGTGGGCCGCCGATCCCGGACCCACCGCGCACGTGCCCTTTCCTGCGTCCGCGGCCTGGCGTGAAGGGGACCACCCCGGGCGTCGCCGCTTCGCCAACATCGGCGATCTCGCCCTTGAGGCCGATCCCCTGGGCACCCTTCCATCTGTCCGGCTCGCCTACGAGACCTGGGGAGAACTGAACAAGGCCGGCGACAACGCGGTATACATCGCCCACGCCCTCACGGGGGACTCCCACGCATTCGGACATGCCGAGGAGGGCCACCATACGGGCGGCTGGTGGAACTCGATGGTCGGTCCCGGCAAGCCCATCGACTCTGATCGATACTTCGTCGTCTGCGCCAACGTGATCGGAGGCTGCCAGGGTTCCACGGGGCCATCTTCCCCGCACGAAGACGGTCGGCCCTGGGGCTCACGCTTTCCCTACCTCACCCTGCGGGACATGGTCCGAGCGGAAATCGCCCTCACCGAACGTCTGGGCATCGAGTCCTGGCGGCTCGTGACGGGGCCGTCGCTCGGGGGCATGAGGGCGATCGAATGGGCTGCCATGGCGCCCTCTCAGGTTCGGGCCATCGCCCCCGTCGGCGCGGCGGCCGCGACGACAGCCGATCAGATCGCATGGTGCACCCCCCAATTGGCGGCCATCCGGGCCGATCCGAGATTCCGCGGGGGCGACTACTACGACGCGCCGGACGACGACGGGCCCCACATCGGGATGGGCCTCGCCCGGATGATCGCCCATGCTACCTACCGCTCGGAGGGCGAACTCAATTCCCGCTTCGGACGCTCCTACCAGGGCGACGAAGACCCCATCGGGCGCGGGGGGCGATTCGCCGTCCAGTCCTACCTCGAGCACCATGCGCGCAAACTCGCCCGGCGTTTCGACGCCAATACCTACATCACGCTGACCGAGGCGATGCTCTCCCACGACGTCGGCCGGGGCCGTGGGGGGATCGAGAAGGCCCTCGCGGGGATCACCATCCCCGCCCTAGTCGTCGCGGTCGACTCCGATCGCCTCTATCCCGTCTCGAACTCCGAACTCCTCGACGCCCACCTCACGGGCTCGTACGGAGTCAAGCTGGTCCACTCTGACGTCGGGCACGACGGCTTCCTCGTGGAATCCGGGCAACTGAACGCCCACATGGAAGAGTTCCTCGGGACGCTCGGCTAGCGGCGTCGCGCCTGCCGGCTACTTGCTGGCGGCCTTGCCGGAGGCCTGTCCGGCCGCCCTGTTCCGATCCTCGATGCGGGTCGCCAGGAGCTGAGCCAGGTGAAGACCCGAGACGTTGGCCAGGTCGTCCGCCTGGGTGCGGCAGGAGTATCCGTCCGCCAGGTAGACCGAACCCTTCGGCGCGTCTTTGAGGGCAGGCAGGAGCGAGTTGTTCGCCACGGCGACCGATGTGTCGTAGTGGTCCTGGGTGGTGCCCCACATCCCGGCCATGCCGCAGCAGCCCGAGGCCTCCGTGACGGTCGCTCCGGCCTTGGCGAGCAGTTCGCGGTCGGCCTCGAATCCGATGACGGAGTAGTGGTGGCAGTGGGGTTGGACGACGGCGGTGACGTCATCCAGCGTCGGGGGCTTCCAGTCCGGACGAGGGGCGACGGGGGCCCGACCCGTGAGGATCTCGGCGAGGGTGAAGGTGCTTCGGGCGACGGCCCGAGCGCGGGGGTCGTCCGGGAGGAGCTCCACGAGGTCGCTGCGGAGGGTCGCCGTGCACGAGGGCTCGACTCCGACGATGGGAATCCCGTTGACCGCGAAGGGGCCGAGGACGGTCAGGAGGTGGCTCAACCTCTTCCTGGCCCCGTCGAGCTGGCCGGTCGAAATCCAGGTGATGCCGCAGCATGCCTGGCCCTCGGCGATGATGACCTCGAAGCCCGCGTCCTCGAGCACCGCGAGGATGGCGTGGGGGATCTCGGGGGCCATTCCGTCGCTGAACGAGTCCGCCCACAGGAGGACGCGGCGGGGCCCGGGGGTGCTGTCACTCGTACGACGGGCGCGAACGGCTGCGCTCCGACGGAAAGGCTTCGTCGCAAATCGGGGCATGTGGCGCCTCGTGTCGAGGCCCGCCAACTTGACCACGATGCGCTCGATCCACCGGGGTTTCATGAGCAGGTTGGCCGCCCACGGGGCGAGGCCGACGAGTCTGAGCCACCGGGGAAGCCATCCGAGCGAGTAGTGCATGATCGGCCGGATACGGCCTTTGTACTTGCGGTGGAGGACCTCCGCGCGGTAGGCGGCCATGTCCACGGCGGACGGGCAGTCCGACGAGCAGGCCTTGCAACTGAGGCAGAGGTCGAGGGCCTCGAGCACCTCGGGTGAGGTCAGGCCCTTGACGAGGGTCCCGTTGACCGCGTCCTGAAGCACCCGGGCGCGTCCGCGGGTGGAATCCTTCTCGTCCTTGGTCGCCGCGTAGCTCGGGCACATGAAGCCCGTGCCCTGCTCGATCGAATCCGCCCGGCACTTCCCGACCCCCGTGCACCGGTGCACGGCCTCGGAGATGTCGCCGTGGTCATGGAGGAAGGCGAAGCCCGTGCTCCGTTCGACGACCGGGGCGTGAGGGCGGCGCAGGTCGGCGTCGAAGGGGCGGGGATCCACGATGACGCCGGGATTCATGAGGTTGTGGGGATCGAAAAAGTGCTTGATCTCGGAGAAGGCCTGGATCGCGGCAGGCGAGTACTGCCGGGCCAGGAGTTCGCTCCGGGCACGGCCGTCTCCGTGCTCTCCGGTGATGGTCCCCTCGTGCTTGATGGCAAGGTCCGCGGCCTCTTCCATGAAATCCCGGAAGGCCGGGACATTGTCCCGAAGCGGGAAATCGAGGCGCATGTGGACGCATCCCTCGCCGAAGTGCCCGTATTTCTGCCCGGAGATGCCGAAACGATCGAAGAGGCCGTCGAGGTCCCTGAGGTAGTTGCCGAGGTTGCGGGGAGGTATGGCGGCGTCCTCCCACCCCGGCCAGGCCTCGACGTTCTCCTCGGTGCGGCCAGCGAGGCCAGCCCCGTCGGCTCGGATGGCCCAGAGCCGGGCGGCCTCCTTGGGGTCGGGAACGATCCGGTGGGCCAGCGCCCCCGAGTCCTTGGCGATCCCCCTCATGGCCTGGGCGGCCTCCTCGGGGGTGTCTCCCCCGGTTTCGACGAATAGGAAACTGGCGCCCGCGGGAAGCTCGGGGATGGATCCGGAACCCTTGACGGCCCGGACCCTGTCGGCCAGGGAGGCGTCGAAGCCCTCGATCGCCTGGGGCTTGTAGGCGAGCATGGGGACGACCGCGTCTGCCGCGGTCGGCATGTCGTCGTAGCCGAAGGCCCCCATCAGGAGGTGCTTGGGGGGCTTCACGAGGCGGACCTCCGCCTCGACGATTGATGCGAGCGTGCCCTCGGTCCCGCCGAAGAAGCGTCCGAGATGGTGCCCGTTCTCGGGCAGGAGGTGCTCAAGGGAGTAGCCGGCCACCTGACGGGTGGTCTTGCCGAATTCCCTCCGGATGAGGGCGAGGTGCTCCTTGACCCATTCCTCGAGGCCGGGCACCACGGAGAGGTCGTCTTCCGCGATGAACCGATTGCCCTTGCCGTCGACGACGTCGAGGGAGAGCACATTGTCGGCGGCCTTGCCCCAGACGAGGGCGCGCGGACCGCAGGCGTTGTTCGCGATTGTCCCTCCGAAGCAGGCGCGGGTGATCGTCGACGGGTCGGGGCCGAACCGGAGCCCGTGTTTGGCGGCCTCCCGTTGCAGGTGGCCGAGAATGGTGCCGGGCTGGACCCGTGCCGCCCGCTTCTCGGGATCGATCGACAGGATCTTGGTCATGTGCCGCGACGTGTCGAGGACGATGCCCGGTCCGATCGAGTTCCCTGCGATGGAGGTTCCGCCGGCCCGCATGGTCACCGGAGCGCCGACTTCCCGGGCGGCCTTCAAGGCGGCGACGAGGTCGTCGGCATTCCGCGGGAAGGCCACGACCTCGGGGACGACGCGGTAGTTCGAGGCGTCGGTGGAGTACTCGGCCCTGCGCCTCGTCGAGGAATCGACCTCCCCGTCGATGGCTTCCTTGAGGGCGGCGACCCAATCGGCGACGGGGGGAGGAGGTGCGGTCATGCGCACATTGTCGCAGACCCCGCCGAACGCCGAGGGTGACGGAAGGCCCAGGCTCCACTCCCCTCGACATCGGCCCATACGAGATACTGGAAAACCGACTGCAGCGGACTCCTCGATCCCGGGTTCAGGCCCACCTGTCGACCCACGGCTCCAGACGGGACCAGATCGCATGGAATGAGCGCACAGACGTCAACATGTTCAGGCTTGACGACGGTTCTTCCCCCTGGGCAACCGCTTCGAGTGTCGACGGTAAATCGGCATCGAAATCCACCTCTCCCACGAGTTCGAGGCTCAGGTCTCGACATGCTGCTCTGATCCGCTCCGCTCCGGTTGCCGACAGGTCGGCCTTGTTCAGCACGACCTTGACCGGGACACGCAGCTGATTCGCAAGTCCGACCAGCCGTCGCAGGTCGTGCTCCCCCGAGAGGGTCGGCTCCGTGACGGCCAACACTCCGTTGGCGCCGGTGATCGAGGCGATGGCTGGGCAGCCAACACCCGGCGGGCCGTCGATGACGACGAGTTCGGCATCACGCTCGTTCGCGATACCGTCGGCATGTTCTCGGACGCTGGTCACGAGTTTGCCCGAGAGATCCTCACCCGGCCGCAGTCGACCGAAGACGATAGGCCCGGTGGGGCCTTCACCGACCAGGATCTCGCCTGCCTGGTGCGGAAGGAAAGAGATCGCGTCGACCGGGCAAACCTGAGCACAAGACCCACAGCTCTCGCACAACCAGGGATCGATGACGGCGAGGCCCTCGTCCGACTGGGACAACGCGTCGAAGCGGCATTGGTCGATGCACGCCCCGCATCCCGTGCAGGCCCCCCCATCGACGACGGCCCTCGGATTCCCAGCGAACGGCGAGCGGGTGAGCACGTCCACCCGCAGGGCGACGGGAAGGTTGGAGGCCTCCACGTCGCAGTCGGCGATGACCAACCGACGGGTAGATGCCGCGAGGCGAACCAACACGGCTGACAGGGTGGTCTTCCCCGTCCCGCCCTTCCCCGAGGCCACGACGAGTGTTCTCACGCCGGAACCTCCGATCCGATCGACGTCAACTGGGCTCGCACCGACTCCCACAGATCCGAGAACCACTGATGACCGAGACCGTGCCCGTCGACCAGAAGCCCCCCATCCGCGTAGCAGGCCGCGACCTCCCGGTCAAAGGGGAACTCGGCAACGACCGAGATTCCCTCCGACCGGCAGTACCCGGCGATGTCGACGGCTCCGGTTCCGACGCGGTTGAGGACGACGGCCGCGGGCAGGTTCAGCCCCTTGGCGAGTTCGACCATCAGAGTCAGGTCGTGCAGGCCGAACGAGGTCGGCTCCGTGACGAGCAGCAGGAGGTCGACGCCGTGGAGGGTCGCGACGGCCGAGCAAGCCACCCCGGGCGGCGCGTCGAGGATCACCACGTCGGCACCCTCGGAGTCCGCCCGTTCCCGAGTCGCCCCGATGACCGTCGGCGCCTTCATCTGACCGATGTCGAGTTGACCCATCACGAGCAATAAGCCGTCCCGAACCACCCCCGCCCCGGTTTGGCCGACCCGGACCTGACGTTCCTGGAGCACCCCAGACGGACAGGCATCGACGCACGCCCCGCAACTGTGGCACAGGTCAGGAAACACGACCGGACCACTCCCGAGCATGCGGATCGCCCCGAATCGGCAGGTGTCGCGGCACACCGCGCATCCCTCTGGGCAGTTGCCGGGGACCACCTCGGGGATCGGGACCTCGACAGCCCTGAAGTCGGGGTGGACGTCGAAGAAAAGGTGGTCGTTGGGTGCCTCCACGTCGCAGTCCGCCAGCGTCACGCGCAACCCGGTACGGGCGATGAGCACGGCCAAGTTGGTGGCCACAAGGGTCTTGCCCGTGCCTCCCTTGCCCGAGGCGACCGCTATCGTGATCGGCTTCACCCGGACCGCCTCATCCGAAATCGAGGCGGGTCAACTCACCCCGACCGAACGCGGCGACCGCCTCGCCAACGGTCAGACCCGCGGCCGTGTACACAGGAATGGCGGTCCGTCGGAAGGCGTCGGCCGCCTTCGGCCCCACCTTCGTCACGATCGCGACCTGCGCCCCGTGCTCGACGAGCAGTTCGACCGCCCCGATGCCAGCCCCCTCTGTTCCGCCTCGGTTCTCGTCATTGGAGATGACGACGACGGTCATGGTCTCCGGGTCGACCAACTGAAAGCACCCGGCACGTCCGAAACGATCATGAACCCGGTCCGACAGGGTCGGCCCTTCCGCGCACACGGCGATAGTCGTAAGAGAGGCCGACGCTTCACGGACCGAGTTGCCCGGCGCGATGTGCACGGTCCCCCCGTTTTCGCTCGCCCGACGGCAGGAACCGTCGCGTCGTCCGCGGCCGCCCCTGCGGCGGCAGTCTGCGGTCTCCCGATAACCGCACTCATGGTCGACCTCATTGGCACATCGTTCGTCCCTCGGTCCAGACTCATCGCAATTCGTCATCGCCGTGCTCCTCACGGATTGTCGTGCTCTCTGAGTCCGCCAACGTGTTCGGCGGATCCTCCTGTCCAATCATCCGGTCAATCGCTCGCAAGATTCCGTCTAGTGCCGTTCGCCGAGCAACGAGCCTTTCAGCCCAGGAGCGAAGAACCTCGCGTCCGTCAGCGGTGAGCCGGTAGATACGCCGTTGTGGCCCGTGTTCGCCTTCCGTCCAGGTCGACGTCACGAGCCCCTCGTCTTCCATCCGACGAAGCGTCCGATACAAACCCCCTGGATCGACGACCAAGTAGCCTGACGTCAACTCCTCGACTTCCGCGCGCAGGTCGTAGCCGTGAGACGTCGCGGTCGTGAGGGCGGCGAGGACCGCGGGTTCGAGCAGGCTGCCCCTCCCGGCACCACCGCCTCCGTGACCTCCCCCGTGACCTCCCCCACGGCCCCCGCCGCCACTGCCTCGGCCGTGTCCGTACGGCATGCAAACCTCCACATCTAGATGTTTCAAACATTATGCCATGTCGAGGGTGGGTCGTAGGGACCTACGACCCGGTCGCCTCGTCATCGCTAGAGGATCATCGATCGTGTGCGGACCTACCTCGACTGCTACCCCTGTTTCCTCCGACAGGCCCTGAGCGCCGCCCGCATGGTCACCGACGACGAGGCCGCGCACCAGGCCGTCGTGACCGAGACGCTGGCCCTTCTCCAGGCCCTGCCGTCCGGCACCACCCCACCCGAGATCGCCTTCGAGGTGCATCGCCTCGTGCGAGAGCGGTTGGGCGACAGCGACCCATACGCGACCGTCAAGGCAGAGAGCACGCGCGAGGCCCTGGCGTTGTACCCGCGGCTGACGGCCCTCGTCGCCGAGAGCGAGGACCCGCTGGACGCGGCGATTCGGGTCAGCATCGCGGGCAACATCATCGACTTCGGCGTCAGCGACGACGTGCCGGACCTGTGGGCGACGGTCGAGCGAATCATGTCGGCCACGCTCGCGATCGACGACCGTGCCGGACTCCGCTCCGCGCTCGCCGCCGCCGACCGCGTGCTGTTCCTCGCCGACAACGCTGGCGAGACCGTATTCGACCGGGTGCTCCTCGAAAAACTCAAGCTTCCGGTGCTCTACGCGGTCAAAGGCGGCCCCATCCTCAACGACGCGACCCGCGAGGACGCTCTCGCCGCCGGCCTCGGCACGTGCGCGACCATCGTCGACAACGGCTCCCGCGCGCCCGGCACCGTCCTCGACCTCTGCTCACCGGAGTTCCGTGACACCTTCAACAACGCTCCGCTCGTCATCGCCAAGGGGCAGGCCAACTACGAGACGCTGAGCGAGGCCGGACCTCGCGTGTTCTGCCTATTGCAGGCCAAGTGCCCGGTCATCGCGGACGACATGCCCGCACCCGTCGGCAGCGCCGTCGTCTTCCAAGGCACGCTCCGCTGACCCCGACGCACGCAAGGCCGCAACGAATTCCGCGCCACAGCCGCATCGGAGAAAGTCACTTGACGAGGTCCCAGCCGATGACCGCCGCGAACACCCACAACAACACGCCGATACCGCGCTTGAGGTGATCGGCTGAGATTCGGGACTGCATGACGCGCGAACCCAGGAACGAGCCGATGGCCGCGAGGACCGCCATGACGCCGACAAACAGAGGGTTGGGCCCACCGAGGGCGACATGGCCGAAGAATCCGGAGAGCGAAGAGAAGACGACCGCCAAGGCCGTCGTCCCCACGGCGACCTTGGGTGCCAGCCCCATCCACATCAGGCCCGGCAGAATCACGTTCCCGCCGCCGACGCCGAGCAGCCCACCAAGGAAACCGGCCGTTCCCCCGACCCCCGCCCCGACGGCGGCCTCGGCCGGCGCCGACCGCTCCGCCGATGCAGCCCGCGGCCGGTACAGAAGCATCATTGCGCCGGCGAATACAAGAAATCCGGCGAAGAGGGCTAGAAGCACCCCATGATCGACATGCGTGCTCAGGACCGCGCCGACGGGAGCGAGCGCGACGGCCGTGACGAGCACGGGGATCCCCGTGCGCCAACGGACGAGTCCCGCCCGCGCGTAGGAAGTCGCCGCGGCTCCAAGGCTGACCGCGTTCAATAGGAGCGCCGTGGACATCGCTTCGCCGAGGGGCACCCCGAGGTAGTAGAAGAGGGGCACGAAGATGAAGGCGGCGCCCAGGCCGGCCATCGCCATGATCCCCGAGCCGACCAGGACCACCACCCCGCCCAGCAGATACAGGGTCATCGCGTCGCCCTCATGGCTAGGTTCGATGAGACAACAAGCAGGGTGCGGGTCAGGATGCCGACGCCTGGAAGATGCTCTCGATCGCCGCGTCGAGGGCGGAATCGAACTCGCTCTCGCTCTGCTGGGCGGACAGACCCCCGGTGAGGGCTCGGGAGAAGCTCGCGACCACGGCGTGGTTCCTGGCCAGGCGCGCGTTCGCCTCCTCGAGGGAGTAGCCGCCGGACAAGGCGACGACACGCAGCACCCGCGGGTGCGCCACGAGATCGCCGTAGAGGTCGTCCTCGTCGGGCAGCGTCAGTTTGAGCATCACCCGCTGGCCGTCGGCGAGTCCGTCGAGTTGCCCCAGAATGGCAGCCGTCACCATCCCCTCCGCCTCGCCCTTCTCAGGGCTGTGGATGTCCACCTCCGGCTCGATGATCGGCACCAGCCCCGCGTCGAGGATTCGTCGTCCGATCTCGAATTGCTGGGCCACGTTGGCGTCGATGCCGGCCTTGTCGGCCCGGAGAACGACCGAGCGCATTTTGGTGCCGAACACGCCATGTCGCTTGGCTCGGGCGAGGAGGTCGTCCAGCCCGTCCATCGGTTTCATCAACTGCACGCCGTCGGACTCCTCAACCAAGCCTTTGTCCACCTTCACGAATGGGACGACGTTCTTGTCCTCCCACAAGTACTCGGCGGCGCCCTTGCCGGCGACCCGGCGTTCCATGGTCATCTCAAACAGGATCGCGCCGAGGATCCTCTCACCGGTGAAGGCCGGGCTGGTCATGATCCGGCTGCGCATCTCGTGGATGAGATCGAACATCTCAGCCTCGTTCGCGTATGAGGTCTCGTCGAGTCCATACGCCTTCAGCGCCTTGGGCGTGCTGCCGCCGCTCTGGTCCAGGGCCGCGATGAACCCGGCCCCGCGCTCGATCTTCTGAAGTTGTTCAGTGTTCATGGCCATCCTTCCGTTTCAGTGACTCCTGCCAAACGGCGCTCGATGCCGGTGCCCCGCTCATCCGGATTGTCCCACGCTCTGGTGACCTTGGGCGGGTGTTCTCGTGATCGAGGGACCGCCCCTGCCCCCGCCGCCCTGTGGGGCGTTCGGCCTCGATTGCATACGGTGATCGAGGCGAAACACCCCATAGGGCGAGGGGGATAGCGGAGCCGCCTATCGGAATCGAACCGATGACCTATTCATTACGAGTGAATCGCTCTACCGACTGAGCTAAGGCGGCCTGGCCACGCTGCCGTGGCACGGCGTACGAGTCTAGCGGCTCAGCAGGTCTTTCCTGAAGCCGGGACCGTGCCGTTGACAAAGTATCCATCGACGGCGTCGAGAATGCACGAGTTGGACCGACCGTAGGCGGCGTGGCCCTCTCCGTTGTACACGAGCAGGGAGGCCGTGGGCATGCGGTCGGCCAGGGAACGCGCCCACTCGATCGGGGTCGCGGGGTCCCCCGTCGTGCCGATGACGATGATGGGGCCGGCCTCCTCCGTCGGGGTCAGGTCGTCGACGATCTCCTGAGCCGTCCACGGCCAGCCCTCACACCCTGCGCCCGCTCCGAACCACCATCCGAGCGTCGGGGAGGCCTCCTCGGCATACCGCTGGAAGGCCCGGAACTCCGAGATGGTCATGAGAGGCGCCTCCGGAACATCCAGGCATGAGATCGCCGTGAAGGTCTCCATCCCGTTGGAGAAGTAGTGCCCTCCGTCGTCGCGGTCCAGGTAGATGTTCGCGAGGGCAAGGAAGTTCCTGCCCGTCCCGCGATCGAGGGTTTCCTCCAGGGACCTCGTGAGCACCCACCACGATTCCTCGTCGTAGAGGGTGATGACGATCCCGTAGACCAGGAGAGTCCCGTTGAGGTCCTCGCCACCGGTCGGGATGCCCTCCTCCCTGGCCGTGTCCATGAGGTCTTGGATGGCTCGTTTGGCGAGGTCGGGGTCCCTCGGAAGGGGGCACTCCGAGTCCTTGATGCAATCTGCGATGTAAGCATCGAGGGCTTGCTCGAAACCGCCCGCTTGGCCAAGGGAGAGCTCCTCCGAGGGGAGGAGGAAATCGACCGCCCCGTCGAGCACCATTCGGCCCACGTTCTCCGGATACAGCGCCGCGTAGGTCGCCCCGAGCTGGGTCCCGTAGGAGAACCCCAGGTAGTTGAGTTGCTCATCGCCGACCACGGCCCTGATGACGTCCATGTCCCTCGCGGCGCTCACCGTGTCGACGTTCTCGATGAGGGGTCCCGTCAACTCCCGGCACCGCTCCGCGAAGTCGGTGTTCCTCTGGCGGGCGGCCTCCAACTCGGCCTCCGTCGTCACCACCTCGTCGACGAGGAAATAGGCATCTAGCTCGGCATCGGTCCCGCAGTCGATCGGGGAGGACTGCCCGACCCCCCTGGGATCGAACGCCACGATGTCGTAATGGTCGAGGAGATCCGTGCCCGCAAAGGAGAGAAACCCGTACCCGGTATCGGACAGGAAATCGAGCCCCGACCCCCCCGGTCCGCCGGGATTGATGACCACGGTCCCCATCCTCTGGTCGGGCTCTCGGGCCTCGGACCTGTTGAGGGAGAGGCTGACGGTCTGGCCGTAGGGATCGCTCCAGTCGAGGGGTACCTTGATGGTCGCGCAGTCGACGTCCCCGCAGGGGGTCCATTCGACCTCCTGGGAATACACGGGCGACTGGCCGGGGTCGCCGGTGACGGTGGGCTGAACCTCACCGCCCGGCCACGGGGCGGAGTCGTCGGGCGCGACCTGCTCGAGCGAGGGAAGGCAGGCCGCGAGCACGAGCACTCCAGCACCCACGGCGATCAATCGACGGCGGACGTCCATCCCCCCACGCTACCGGAGTCAGGGGATGACGGGGCGAAGGGCGAGGGCCATCGCCTCGATGGCCAGAAGGGGGGAGACGTTGCCGGCAAGCCGCTCCCTGGCCACCCCGATCGCGTCCATCCGGTCCAGGGTCCCCTCAAGGCTCAGGCGGGCAGCCAGGTCGGCGATGCCCTCGCGGTGGCGCTCGTTCACGAGGCCGACGGGCGCCCCCATCTGAAGGACGGCCACATCGCGATAGAGGGAGAGCAGATCGAGGAGTGCCCGGTCCAGGACGTCCCGCTTGGCCCGGGTCGCCCGCCGCTTCTGATCCTCCTCCAGTTGCCTGACCTGCGCCCGGAGCGCTGGGGGGAGCCTCTCCCCCGCCTCCACCCCGAGTGAGACGTACAGCTCGACCAGTTCGGCCGCGTTCCTGGCCTCCGTCGCGGCCTTGGCGTCCTCGTCCGCCAGCGCCGTGAGGTCACCGGCCCCGAGGACGGCGTCCCCGACCCCCCGCATGCCCGTGGCGAGCGCCAGCACCTTCTCACGCCTCTCCCTCGCCGCGGGGTCGGAGGCCAGTCGTTGAGCCACACCGATGTGGCTCTGGGCCGCCAGGGCGCATTCCCTGGCCAGTCCGGGTTCCACCCCGTCGCGTTCGATGAGCAGCCAGGCGACGACCTCGGGGTCGGGGATGCGGAGGGTGAGGGTGCGGCACCGGGAGCGGATGGTCGTGGCCACATCGTGGAGGCTGGGGGCGCACAGCACCCACACGGTCCGGGGTGGGGGCTCCTCGATGGCCTTGAGGAGCACGTTCGACGTGCGTTCCGTCATCCGGTCTGCGTCCTCGACGACGATGACCCTCCAGCGTCCCTCGCTCGGAGCGGACTGGGCGTGGCTGACCAACTGGCGAACTTCCTCGACGGAGAAGGTCACCTTCTCGGTTGAGACCAACCGGACGTCCGGATGCCCCCCAGCGACGGCGGTGCGGCAGGCGTGACAGGTTCCGCACCCCGCCTCGCGACACTGGAGGGCGGCGCCGAAGGCCCGGGCCGCGATGGACCTCCCCGATCCCGGAGGCCCGGTGATAAGCCAGGCGTGGGTCATGGCGTCCTCGGAACGCGCGGCAGCGATGAGGGGCTCGAGGGCGTCCCCCTGTCCGACGACCTGGTCCCAGACGCTCATCCGTCGCCCCTCGCGAGCACCGCCTCGACGACGGTCCTGACGGCGGCCGCCACCTCGCCGACCGCCCCCCGGCCGTCGACAACCGCGTATCGGCCGGGCTCCGCCGACGCGAGATCGAGGAAGCCTTGGCGCAGGTCCCCGGCCTTCTCGCCGGTCTCCCGCTCCAGGCGATCCGGATCGCCTTCGAGCCTCCGCGCCTCGACCGGGGCGTCCAGCACGATGGTGAGGTCGGGGACCAGGCCCTCGGTCGCCCACGCGGACAGCCTCCCGATCTCGTCCCCGAGTCCACGCACCAGTCCCTGGTAGACCTTCGACGAGTCGACGTACCGGTCCTGGACGACGACAGCGCCGCGCTCAAGCGCGGGACGGACCACGGTCGCGACGTGGTGGGCGCGATCCGCGGCATAAAGGAGCGCCTCAGCCCGAGGCTCCACGTGCCCGCCGTGCTGGAGGGCCTCCCGGATCTCCCGGCCCAACTCCGTACCGCCGGGCTCCCTGGTCTCCACGACGTCCCTAGCCCCCCCGTCGTCGGACCGGAGCCACTCCGCGAGCAGCCGCGCCTGGGTGGACTTCCCCACGCCGTCGCCACCCTCGAAGACGATGAAGAAACCGGGATAGGCCATGGGGCTACGGTACCGCCGAGGAGAGACGCCTCGACCACACGACGTAGACGGCAATCGACGCGGCCTCGACCGCCCCTACCACTCCGATGAGCAGGGGAAGCGACGTCTCGTACAGGGCCCCGGTGAGGACGCCCCCGGCGAAGGCGGCGAGCCCGATGCCGGCCGCGAAGACGCCGTACGCGGTCCCCCGGCGCTCGACCGGGATGAGGTCGGCCACCGCCGCCCGCATGACGGACTCCTGGATGCCGAGCACGCCCGCCCACACCAATATCCCCGCGATGGCCACGGAAAGGCGCGAGGAGAAGGCGAGCGGGGGCACGGCCGCGGCGAGGAAGGGCACGACGACGAGAACACGGCGACCCACGCGGTCGAAGAGGGAACCGGCGACGAGGGCGGCGAGAGCGTCCACGGCCATGGCCGCCGCGTAGACGACGGGCACCCAGGCGGTCGAGACGAGGCCCTCCTGGTCCAGGTGGAAGGCGAGTACGCCGAACGTCGAGTAGCCGACGGTGGAGAGCGCGGCGAACGAGAGGTACCACCAGAAGGGACGACCCAGGGCGGATCGGCGCGATCGTCGGAGGCCGACAGCCGCAGGCGGATCCTCGACCGTCTCGGCGGCCACCGGCTCAAAGACCGAGGGATCGGGCACCTTGTTCCGAAGCCACAGAAGCAGGATGATCACGGCGACGCCCGGCACCGCGAGCATTCCGAAGGTCGGCGCGTATCGGCCCGTGACAGCGAAGGCCGCGGCGACCGCGAGGGGGCCGGCGACCGCGCCGAGTTGGTCAAGTGCCTCGTGAACGGCGAAACCCCGTCCCCTCCCGATAGCCGATGTCGCATGGGAGAGGATGACGTCCTTGGCCGGGCGGCGGATGGCCTTGCCCGCCCGCTCCGCGAGGATGAGCCCGGAGACGATCCACACGACCGAACTGAGTCCCAGGAGGGGGACCGAGACGACGGTCAGGACGTACCCCCCGAGCAACAGCCGCCAGTAGGCCCGGGTCTTGTCGGCGATCGGTCCGGAGACGAGGCGGCCGGCCAGGCTGACGGCCTCCCCCGCTCCGGTGACGGCCCCGACGACCACGGCGGACGCGCCGAGCGAAGCCAGGTAGGGACCGGTGATGGAGCGGGCCCCCTCGTACGCGATGTCGGCGAGCATGCTGGCGACGCCCAGCCAGAGGACGAACTTCCATGGCCTCCATGGGGTCGAACCCATCAGACGACTGCCGTCCCAGCCAGGTACCCCAAGCCGACCGCCGCCATGGTTGCGGCGAGGGATCCCAGGACGTTGGCCGTCGCAAGGAGGAAGGATCGTTGCTCCAGCAGCCGGTAGGTCTCGTATCCGAAGGTCGAATACGTGGTGAGCGCCCCGCAGAAACCCACCCCGACGAGGGCGAAAGCCGAGTCCCCCACCCCGGCTCCCACGAGCACACCGAGCATCAGGCAACCCGCAACGTTGACGCAGAACGTCCCCCAGGGAAAGACGAGCGCCCGACGCCGCTGGATGATGCGGTCGACGAAGTACCGGGTAGGCGCACCTATGGCGCCCCCCAGGGCGACGAGCGCAAGGCTCACGCGTCGCCCTTGGAAACGTCGGCGACGCCGCCGACGTATCGCTCCACCTCGACGGAGTCGACGATGACGAGTCCTCCCGTCACGAGCTCGTCGAGCTGGGGGAGGAAGCCTCGGATCTTCTTCTCGGTGTCGACGATGGTGACGACGACGGGCAGGTCCTCGGACAGGGACAGGATGCGGGTGGTGTGGACGTGATTCGACCGCCCGTACCCCTCGATGCCCCTGAGCACGGTCGCCCCCCCGAGCCCGGCGGCGTGGGCCCGGTGGACGATCTCGGTGTACAGGGGGTGGTGATGCCATTGGTCGCTTTCGCCCACGAAAACCTGCAGGCGGAGCGCCGGTCCGGAGATGAAGGTCATGGATTCCTCCTGGATTCCGCGAGTCGAGCCCGCAGGGTGAAGGCCGAGGTCGCTCCCGCGAACCCGACGATGGTGGCGATGACGGCGACGGCGGGGGTGCCGACGAGGTAGGCGAGGGCGATGGCCGGGTGATCGGCAAGCAACGCCCGGGTCTCCTCCGCGAACAGGGAGAACGTGGTGAATCCTCCCAGGAAACCCACCCCGATGAGGGGACGCGCGAAAGTGCGGCCCCGGAGGGTCTCCTCCAGGAGAACTGCGAGGATCCCCATGGCGAGGCACCCGGCGGCGTTCACGGCGAAGGTGGTGGTGGGGAACCCCCCCGCTGCCGGGGGCCACTCCCGGCCGATCCACGCCCGGGAGGCGGCTCCCAAGGCCCCGCCGACGGCGATGAGGGCCCCCAGCCTCGCGGCAGGTCCGTTGACGGGGCGGCGCAGGACCGCAGGAAGCCTCACCGGCACACGATACCGCGTGGCCGTCGCTACTCGCCGGGGTAGACCAACCCGATCTGTCGCCGCACCTCGTCCAGGGTCCGCATGACCTCGATCGTCCCCTCCGGCATCATGGCGGGGCTCTCCATCTCCCCCGCCGTCACCCGCCTCGCCACCTCGGCCGCCTCGTAGGCGTACCCGTTCGGAACCCGGGCCTCGACGCTCCAAGTCATGCCGTCGCGCCGGACGACGCGGTAGGAGGTGGGGGCGTAGAAGTGGCCTTCGATCTCGATGCGCCCCTCCGTTCCGGAGATGACCGCCGTGCAGGGGGTGGCGGACCAGAGGGTGGTGTACAGAGTCGCCTGGGCGCGCTCCCCGTACCCGAGGACGATGGACACCTGACCGTCGACCCCGGTTTCCGTGAGTTGGCCGACGGCGGCGATGGTCTCGGGGACGCCGAGGAAGTCGTGGGCGAAGGAGACGGGATAGACGCCGAGGTCGAGGAGGGCCCCCCCGGCCAGGTCGGGACTCCACAGCCGGGAGTCTCGGTCGAAGGGGAACCACTGGCCGTGGTCGGCCTCGAGGGCGACGATCCGTCCGATATCCCCCCGGGCGATCGTCCGCTTGATCTCGACGACGTGCGGGAGGAACCTCGTCCACATGGCCTCCATGACGAAGACCCCGGCCTTCCGGGCCGCGTCGATGACGTCTCTGGCCTCGACCTCGTTCCGTGTGAATGCCTTCTCGACGAGCACGTGCTTCCCAGCGGCAATGGCGGCGAGGGCATGGGTGCGGTGTTCCGAGTGAGGACTGGCGACGTGGACGACGTCGACGTCGGGGTCGGCGACGAGGGCGTCAACCGAGTCGTAGGCGCGGGCGACGCCGTGGGAGGCGGCGAATGCCTCGGCACGTTCTTGGCTGCGGGAACAGACGGCGACCACCGTCGATCGGGTGAGGTCGCGGATGCCACTGGTGAACTTGTCCGCCATCCAGCCGACGCCGACGATACCCCACCGGACCGGGGGCGCCGATGCTGGATCGGGGGCCTCGACGGGGGAGGCGATCGTCATATCGCCACTCTAGGCCCTCCTTCAATCCAGGCTGCGAATGGCGCCGCCCCGCGAAGCCTAGGGTGGGGGGAGGCTCGGCGGGGCGGCACATCGTGCAGGGTCACTCTCCGGGGAAGACGACCCCCAATTGACGTCGGGCCTCGTCCATCACGCGCATCACGTCGAGCGTGGCGGCGTGCGGCATGATGTCGCTCTCGACTCGGCCCTCGGATGCGGCACGGGCGAAGGATGCGATCTGGTACTGCCACCCCAATTCCGTCCGCTGATCGAAGACGTAATCCTTGCGACCCGCCCTGACCAGGCTGAGGGACGTCGGCCCGTAATAGGAGGGGCCGAAGTCGATCCTGCCCTGCCTGCCGTTGATGGTCGCAAACCTGCCGGTGTCGACCTCGAAGGTCGACATCGCCGTCCCCATCGCCCGCCGAGACGGGTAGTTGAGGATGACGGTCTCCCGGAGGTCTACTCCTGTCGGAGCCAAGGCCCCGATCGCCCTGACGGCCTCGGGGTCTCCCAGGAAATCGTGGATGAGGCTGATGGGATACACGCCCAGATCCAGGAGGGCGCCGCCCGCGAGCGTCGGATCGAAGCTCCTGCTGGTGGGATCGAACTCTGGACTTCCGCCGAAGTCGGCACTCACGTGCACGATCTCCCCGATGGCGCCTTCCCTGACCAGTCGCCGCGCCTCCACCATGTGGGGGAGAAACCGCGTCCACATGGCCTCCATGACGAAGACCCCGGCCTTCCGGGCCGCGTCGATGACCTCCCGGGCCTCGGCTTCGTTCCGCGTGAACGCCTTCTCGACGAGCACGTGCTTACCGGCGGCGATCGCGAGGAGGGCTTGCTCCCTGTGGAGGGAGTGAGGGGTGGCGATGTAGACGGCTTGGACGGACGGGTCCTCGACCAGGCGCTCCGCCGCACCCTCCCCGGAACGCACGACGGCGACTCCGTGGCGCTTGGCGTACAGGTTGGAGTGGTGGGAGTCGCGCGAGGCGACGGCCACGATGCGCGACCGGGTGTGGGCGAGGGCGGACCGGGCGAAGGCGTCGGCCATGAAGCCCGAGCCGATGACCCCCCATGCGAGCGGGGGTGCGGATTCGGGCAGGGCGAGCCGATGGGTTGCCATGGCCGGCGCCGTGAGCGTCGCGGTCATGGCTAGACCATCTCCGACTCGAACCAATACGCAGCGGTCCCGAGAGGGCTGGTGCCGCCCTTGTGGTCGACGAGGAACACGTCGACTACGACATGCCACTCGAACGTTCCCGTTCGGAAGCTCGGATCCTCGAGGTCTTCCGGCTTGTAGCAGGTGCCCCATTCATTCAGCTCGATTGACCGGGTCTCGAGGGTCCCCACCCGGGTTCCGAGGTCCGCACTTCCCGAGTACACGGGCGCGGGCTCTCCCTCCAGGCTGCTCAGCGCGTAGGCGGGCGCATAGGACCTCCCGTGATCGCTCTCGATCACCTTGAACTCCCATGTGGAGATCTTGACGGCGATGAAGGGCGCCACGGCCGGATCGACTTGGACAGTCGCAACGATGGCGGGCTGCGCCCCTGGCGGATAGGCCCCGAGGAAACTGCCCGTGAATAGGGAGGACTTCGTTCCGTCGTCCGCCTTCTTCCAAATCGTCACCTGCTGGACGATGCGGTTGGCGTCCGGGGTGACCGGTGTCCAGGATCCGGAGGGAAGGCCAGCCGGGGACGTGACCATGCACAGGCTCTCACTGGAGGTCCGCTGGAAGGTGACGTCACCCTCGTACCGGGGAAGGCTGACCAAGTCGCCGCTGCTCAGGACAACCGAAACCGAGTCGTCCTCGTAGGTGGTGATGGGGCCGACGGCCCTGACGATTCCCGGCTGAATGGTCTCGGGCTCGCCGGGAAGGCTTCGGAGAAGCGTGGGGGCGGCGATCACGGCCGCGCCGACGACGGCCGCGACCGAGACCCCGATCGCGCCCATTCGGATCCGGCGGCGACGAACCCCGTGCTGGATCCGGCCCGCGAGGGCCGTGACCGTCGACGGGGTGGCGAGGTCGGTGGCGATGTCGCGTCCCGCTCCTGCGGAGATCGTCCGCAGGCGATCGATCATGTCGCTCATCTCTTCCTCCCTTCGCTCTTGGCGTCAAAGACCCGAACCGTATTGCCGTCGTCCTCTTCCTCGTGATCCCCCAGGAGGGGCCGGAGGACTTCGGCTGCGTCGTGCAGGTATCGCTTGACCGTCCCCGGCTTCACCCGCATGGCCGAGGCGACCTCGGACACCGTCATGTCGTCCCAATACCTGAGGGCCACCGCCACACGCTGCTGCGGTGTGAGGCCAAGCAACGCCCGAGACACCGCGACGCGGTCGGAGATGGCCTGGACATGGTCGGGCTGCATCCCCGCCGGCTGTTGCCGTTCGGCGAAGGATCGGAACCGGGCGTCCTTGCGGGCGCGGTCGATGACCAGGGTTCTCATGGCTAGCCGGACGTACTGCTCTGCCGAGGCGATGTCCGTCAGACGCGGCCGCCGGACGAGGGTCTTGACGATGGCCTCTTGGACCAATTCCTCGGCGTCGACCTGGCTGCCCGTCATGATGAACCCGAAAGCCGCAAGCCGCTGACCCGAGTGGCGGGTCAAGCGCTCAAGCGTTTCGGTCACATCCACAGGGAGTCTCAACTTCCGTCCGGGTCTCCTGGTACGACCCTAGAACGCTGAGCTCCCCAAAAGGGTTGTGGCGAGGTTGCGAATTGGCAAAGACGCCCAGGCGTGGGTGGCGAAGGAATCCACCGCCCTCCCTCGTCTACCTTGGTCAGGCGGTCGCCATGTTCTGGACGACCCACTTGATCACCTTGGGGTACATCCAGAACGCATAGATCCCGAGGGTGATGATCGTGAGGAGCCACCATCCGATCCACTTGCCGAAGAGGTCACCGGCGTTGCCGGTGAATTCAAGCGGAAGACCGTCGAGGGTCGCATTCTTGGCGAACCACTGGGCAAGGAGGACGATGCCGATCGGGGCGCCGAGCCCCAAGGTGACAGCGGTGATGAGGTAGGCCGCGATAGCGTTCACCGCGAAGCCCGCGACGTCCTCCTTGAATTCGAACCTGCCGATTCCCTGCGCCATGGATCGTCCTTTCGTCTCCGCGGGCCCCGTGCCCTATGCCCGCGAGCCTACGGGGTGACGACCGGCGCGTGAGGCTGGCACGCCCACGGCCAAATTCGGCTGCTTCATTCCGTCTTTCTTGCTGGCTTCCTGCTTGCGGCCTTCTTGACAGGGGTGCGCCTGGTGGGGGCCCGCCGGGTAGGTTTCTTCGCCGGGCCCTTCGCACGTTTCTCCGCAAGGAGTTCGACGGCCCTCTCGTGGGTCAACTCGTCGATGACCGTCCCCCGGGGGACCGTCACGTTGGTCACACCGTCGGTGATGTACTCCCCGTAGCGGCCTTCCTTGACGACGATGGGTTTCTCGGTCGCCGGGTCGACCCCGAGTTCTTTGAGGGGTGGAACGGTCGGACGTCCGCGGCCGCGCTTGGGCGCCGCGTAAACAGCGAGCGCTTCGTCGAGGGTGATGGTCAGCAGTTGCTCCTCTGTCTCGAGCGAGCGGGAGTCGGTGCCCTTCTTGAGGTAGGGGCCGAACCGGCCGTTCTGGGCGGTGATCTCGGTCCCGTCGTCGGGATCGACCCCGACGACCCGGGGAAGGGAGAACAGCGTAACCGCCTCCTCGAGGGTGACCGCCTCGACATCCATGGACTTGAACAGGGAGGCCGTCTTGGCCTTGCCCGTCGCGCCGTCCGGGAGCACCTCGGTGACGTAGGGGCCGAAGCGTCCGGCCTTCGCGACGATGGTGCGACCCGTCTCCGGGTGCGTGCCGAGGACCCTCTCCTCCGCCCCTTGGGACCGGAGGTACTCCAGGGCCTTCTCGACGCTCAACTCGTCGGGGGGCAGGTCCGGCGGGATGGACGCCCTCTCCGTCTCGCCGTCGACCACCCGCTCGACGTACGGACCGAATTTGCCGACTCGGAGTGAGATCCCCTCGCCGATATCGAAGGTGTTGATCGCCCGGGCATCGATCGAGCCGAGCTCGTTGACCAAGTGCTTGAGCCCTTCCTGACGCCCGTGCTCCTCGGATCCGGTTCCGAGGTAGAACCGCGCGAGCCAGTCACGGCGATCCAGATCCCCGGAGGCGATTCGGTCCAGATCGCGCTCCATGTCGGCCGTGAAGTCGTAGTCGATCAGCCAGTCGAAGTGCTTCTCCATAAGCCCGACGATGGAGAAGGCGATCCAGTTGGGGATGAGCGCCTGCTTGACCACCCGCACATAGTCGCGGGCGATGATGAGGTCGACGGTCGCGGCATAGGTGGAGGGCCTCCCGAACTTCCGATCCTCGAGTTCCTTGATCATGGACCCTTGCGTGAACCGCGGGGGCGGGGCGGTGTGGTGGCCGACCGGCTCCAACTCGTCGGCCCGCACATCCTGACCCTCCTCGAGTTGGGGAAGCCGGGTGTCCCCGGATGATGCGTGCTCCTCGTCCTCCTCGTACCTGGACCGTTCATGGGTTTCCTCGTAAACGGACAGGAAGCCCGGGAGGGTGACGATGGTGCCCGAGGCCGTGAACTCGACCGCGTGATGGGCGGCGGTCTCCGCCCCGATCCGGACCGTGGACGTGGTCCCCTTCGCATCCTTCATCTGGCTGGCGAGGGTGCGTCTCCAGATGAGTTCGTACATCCGGAACTCGTCCGTCCGGAGTTCGCCCCCGAGGGAGTCCGGGGTGCGGAAGCGATCACCGGCCGGACGGATGGCCTCATGGGCCTCCTGGGCATTCGTGTCCTTCGAGGCATACGCCCGAGGGCTCTCGGCGACGGATTCCGTGCCGAACAGTTCGGCGGCCTGGGCCCTCGCGGCTTTGACGGCCTCGGATGACAGCGTCGGGGAATCGGTGCGCATGTAGGTGATGTATCCGCGTTCGTAGAGCCCCTGAGCAACCCGCATGGCCTCCCTGGCCCCCAGGCGGAGCTTCCGGCTGGCCTCCTGAATCAAGGTGGAGGTGATGAAGGGGGCAGAGGGGCGGCGCGTGTAGGGCTTGGACTCCACCCCGAGGACCGCGAACTCGGCAGAGGCCAGGCCCGAGGCGAGTGCCCCGGCGGTGGCCGCCGTCACGTGGGTCGTGGGTGAGCCCTTCGGCTGTCCCCGGTCGTCGAAATCCCGGCCCGTCGCCACCCGGGTGCCGTCGATCGACGCGAGCCTGGCCTCGAACTGCCGTCCCGCGTCCGGCCCGGACGTCGCCTCGAAAACGGCGCGGATGTCCCAGTACTCGGCGGCGATGAACGCCATGCGTTCCCGTTCACGGTCGACGACGAGCCGGAGCGCGATCGACTGGACCCGCCCGGCGCTCAGGCCCTGGGCGACCTTGCGCCACAGGACGGGAGACACTTCGTACCCGTAGAGCCGGTCGAGCACGCGCCGGGCTTCCTGCGCCTCGACGAGTTCCATGTCGACCTCGCGGGGATTCTCGAGTGCCCGACGGATCCCCTCTGGGGTGATCTCGTGGAAGGCCAGTCTCTTCACCGGAACCTTGGGTTTGAGGACCTCCAGGAGGTGCCAGGCGATCGCCTCCCCCTCCCGGTCCTCATCGGTCGCGAGCAGAACCTCGGAGGCCTCCTTGAGGCGGGCCTTGATCTCGGATACGACCTTCTTCTTTTCCGGGGGCACCACGTAGTACGGCTCGAAGTCGTTTTCCACGTCGACGGCGAATTTCCCGAGCGAGCCCCCGCGCTTGTCCGCGGGCATCTCGGACGGCTGCGGTAGGTCCCGGATGTGCCCGATGGATGAGACGACGTCGTAGCCGTCGCCGAGGAGCCCGCCAATGGTGCGGGACTTCGTCGGTGACTCGACGATGACAAGGGTGCGACCCGTGGTCATGGAACCTGCTCTCCCTGAGCGTGTGCGTCCCAGTATGGACGCGCTGCGCAGAATATCCCGCATCACTGTAGGTCGCGCAAGTCGGACCTGTGGACGACGACGCGCCCCGGTGCGCTCCGAATGCCCCTAGAACTCGGTGGATTCCCGCCGTGTGAGGGCTTCCCGGATCCCCGGCTCGGCCTCCGATGGGGGAAGGGTGACCCGGCGTTCAAGCCCGGGAAGGGCGTCGGCCGGGATGACGTCGACCAGGCGCAGGTTTCCGAGCCGTTCGGCGTAGTCGGGGCGGACCCCCTCGGATCGGGCCTCCTGGAGAACCGGGGGTCGGGCTCCGCGACGACTCAGCTCCGTGACGATCTCCTCGACGTCGGCCAGGGTCAACACGGTCGGGTCGACGGTGATCCGGACCTCATAGTCGACCCCGGAGGCGACCAGGAGATCAAGCGAGGCCCAGGCGCGTTCGCCGCCCGCCCTCGCTCCCGTCACCTCCTGATACCGGGCTGGGGGAGCCTTGATGTCGAGGCCCACCCAGGCGAGGCCGGGCAGCAGTTCTTTGAAACGCGCCGGGTACGCCCCGTTCGTGTGCAGGACGGCCCCGAAGCCCAACTCCCTGACCTCGACGACGGCATCGACGATCTCCGGCTGACGGGTGGGTTCCCCGCCGGAGAAGACGACCCCGTCCAGGAGGCCGACCCTCTGTTCGAGGGTGGCGCGCACCTGCTCCCAGGGGATCAATCCCGGGGCCCGCATGTCGATGAGGTCGGGGTTCTGGCAGTACCCGCAGTCCCAGGGGCACCCCTGGAGGAACAGCACGGAGGACAGTTTCCCGGGCCAGTCGATAGCGGAAAAGGGGAGGAAACCCGCGATCACGAGGTCGCTGGCGCTCATCTCAAGGCGGCGGCGCTTTCGCGGAATTGGACCCGCTCGGCGTGCTCCCCCTTCTTTCCGATGTTGAACGACGTCACCGGACGGTGGTAGCCCATGACCCTGGTCCACACCTCGCACTCCTGAGGCTCCCGGTCGGGGAACTCGAGGGCGCACAGGGGGCAGGTGGTGTGCTCACCGTCGAGGTACCCGTGGAAGGGGCAGATCGAGAAGGTGGGTGTCACGGTGATGTACGGCAATCGGGCGCTTTCGAGGGTGCGCTTGACGAGCTGCTTGCAGGCCTCCACGCTCGACACCCTCTCTCTCATATAGAGGTGAAGAACGGTGCCTCCCGTGTACTTCCCCTGGAGGGGGGTTTGGCGGCGGATTGCCTCGAACGGGTCGTCCGTGAAGCCCACGGGCAGTTGGGAGGAGTTGGTGTAGTACGGCTGATCCTCGGTCCCGGCTTGGATGATGTCGGGAAACTCCTTGCGGTCCACCTTGGCGAATCGGTAGGTGGTGCCCTCGGCGGGCGTCGCCTCGAGGTTGTAGAGGTGGCCGGTCTCCTCCTGGAACTCGACCATCCGGTCCCGGACGTAGTCGAGCAACTCGAGGGCCATGGCCTCGCCCTCGGGGGAGGTGAGGTCGTGCTCGTCGTGCGTGAAGTTCCGGATCATCTCGTTGACGCCGTTGATGCCGATGGTCGAGAAGTGGTTGCGGAGCGTCCCGAGGTAGCGCTTGGTGTACGGGAAGAGGCCGTCGTCGATGGCTTCCTGGATGACTTCGCGCTTCTTCTCGAGCGTGCCGCGCGCCAAGGTGAGCAGGCGGTCGAGTTCGCGATACATCCCGTCGCGGTCCCCCGCGAACCGGTAGCCCAACCGCGCGGTGTTGATGGTGACGACGCCGACGGATCCGGTCTGCTCGGCCGATCCGAAGAGGCCGTTGCCCCTCTTGAGGAGTTCCCGGAGGTCCAACTGAAGCCTGCAGCACATCGATCGAACCATGTGGGGCTCAAGGTCGGAGTTGATGAAGTTCTGGAAGTAGGGAAGGCCATACTTGGCGGTCATCTCGAACAGCAGTTGGGAGTTCGGGCTGTCCCAGTCGAAGTCCTTGGTGATGTTGTAGGTCGGGATCGGGAAGGTGAAGACCCGGCCTGCCGCGTCGCCCGTCGTCATGACGTCGATGTAGGCGCGGTTGATCATGTCCATCTCGGCCTGGAGTTCGCCGTAGGTGAAGGACATCTCCTTGCCCGCGATGAAGGGGTTCTGGTCCTTGAGGTCGGCGGGGCAGGTCCAGTCGAAGGTCAGGTTGGTGAAGGGGGTCTGGGTGCCCCAGCGGGAGGGGACGTTGAGGTTGTAGATGAGTTCCTGAATGCCCTGGCGGACCTGTTTGTAACTCAGGCCTTCGTACCGGATGAAAGGGGCCATGTAGGTGTCGAAGGATGAGAACGCCTGGGCGCCCGCCCACTCGTTCTGGAGGGTGCCGAGGAAGTTGACGATCTGGCCGACCGCACTCGAGAAGTGCTTGGCCGGGCTGGCCTCGACCTTGCCGGGGACGCCGTTGAAGCCCTCGGAGAGGAGGGTCCGAAGTGACCATCCGGCGCAGTATCCGGAGAACATGTCGAGATCGTGGATGTGGAAGTCCCCCTTGCGGTGGGCCTCCCCGGCTTCGGGGTCGTACACGTGGCTCAGCCAGTAGTTGGCGATGACTTTGCCCGCGGTGTTGAGGATCAACCCGCCCAGGGAGTACCCCTGATTCGCGTTCGCGTTGACGCGCCAGTCGCTTCGGTCGAGATACTCCTGGACGGACTTCTCAACCTCGACAACAGGCTTGGCGTTTTCAACGGCTGCGATGGTCATTTCGGGCCCCTTTGCTCGGCTAGATCGGATTCCAGCCACCACTATATGTAGTATCCCTTCGGAAATCAATGCCCACATGTTGTGTTGCCGTTCGGCGTGTCGCCGATTTTCCGGGACCTTTGTCCCGGTTTGGGCGTCGACGAGGCTTACCGGGGGTCGAGATTCCCCGCGAGCATGCATTCAGGCTACGGGCGGGGTCTGACATCCCCGATCTTTCCCGTTTTCGCCCCGAGCCGGCACCGACCTAGGCCTCCGGTGTGCCGATCCCTTCGGCGCACGGGGCGCCCGGCTCAGGGGTCTGCTCCCCTTCGACGTACTTCGCGAGGAAGACCTCGAGCCTCTCGTCCTCGACGTCGTCGAGTTGGAGCTGAACGCCCCAGGCGGTGAGGACGACGGCGGACGCGAGATCAGGGATAGGGCTCAGGACCGTGTAGTCCCATTGATCGGCCGCGTCGACCAACACCGCGCGCTGGTCGGCGCTGAGGCCCGGATGGTAGGCGATCCAGACGGCGCCGTGCTCCAGGGAGTGGACGGCATGGGATGTGCCGACCGGCTCGGAGTAAACGCCGCAGTTCTGCCACACTGGGTCGTGCTCGCCCCCGAGGGGCGGCAACACCGTGCCGTTGACGGGCTCGGGTTCAGGCTTGTTCTCGACATGGGTAGCGTCGAGTCCGGCCTCCTCGCGAACCCCGTCGATGGGCTCCTGAGCCGCCTGAATGGATGCGTCGCGTTCCCGAGCGTCCTCGAGGAAGAAGAGGGTGGCGGGAATGGCGAGGGCCAGCACGACGGCCGCGACGATGCCGATGACGAGGAGCCTCGACCGGCGCTCTCGGCGGACTTCGACGGCCCGCATTTCGGCGACGCGCCTCGCGCTCTCGGACGACACCTTCTTCGATTGAGCCATGATCGAGCCTTCCCAGGTGGTTGCGTGATCTTCGCGCCATGCCCGCGACCGTCCCGTCGGGGCACGACGCACGGATTAGGTTAGGCTAATCATACAGGAGAGGCTGAGCTTGTTCCGCAGGGCGGCGAGACCTACTGGGAGGCCTTGCCGTAGGCGGCGACAATGCCGTCTATCGCGGTCGCGATATTGTCTTCCGTGGTGCTCCGACCGAGCGAGAGGCGGACGGCGCCGAGGGCAACGGCGGGTTCGATCCCGCTCTCAAGGAGGATCGTCGATGGCTCGTGGACACCAGCGTGGCAAGCCGATCCCGTCGAAGCGGCGACCCGGGGGGCTCGGCTGAGGATTTCGGAGCCAAGGACCCCGGGAAACGACATGAGAAGGGTGTTCGGCAGCGCTCCGTCCGGGCTGAGACGCACGAGGCCCGGCACCCCCCGCGAGAGGCCACCCCACAGGCGGTCACGCAGACGAGCGGTCCGGTCCGGTTCGGTCGCCAGCAGGCTGACGGCAAGCGTCGCGGCCGCCCCGAGCCCGGCGATATAGGCGACATTCTCCGTTCCGGGCCGGAACCCGAATTCCTGGCCTGCGCCGCGGACGAGTGGGGCGAGGCGAGTGCCGCGACGCACGTAGAGGGCGCCGATTCCCTTCGGCGCGTACATCTTGTGACCGGCGATCGACAGAAAGTCGACGCCGAGACGGTCGACATCGACCGGGATCTTCCCGATCGCCTGGGCCCCATCCGCGTGGACGACGGCCCCGACCGCGTGGGCTGCGGCGGCGAGCTCGGCGATCGGAAGGATGGCGCCGGTCTCGTTCTGGGCGAAGATCGCCGTCGCGATCGAGGCATCGGGCGGAATTCGCTCGGCGAGGAGGGATGGATCGACGATGCCCCCGTCGGCGGGCAGGCGCGTGACCGTCCAACCCCCGCGCTCGAGTTCGGCGCACGGCTCGGCAGTCGCGGGATGCTCGAGCACGGTCGTGACGAGGGATCTCCGGGACTCGGGAGCCAGGGCGGCGGCGCCCCGGATCGCCAGGTTGTTGGACTCGGTGCCTCCGGAGGTGAAGAGGATCTCGTCGGGGTTGGCGCCAACAAGCGCAGCGACCTCCTCGCGGGCCCGATCGACAGCGACCCGGGCGCGTCTCCCGTACGGGTGATCGCTCGAGGGGTTGCCGAACTCCCCCCGGAGAAACGGAAGCATGGCGTCGAGAACCTCGGGGGCGACCGGCGTGGTGGCGTTGAAGTCCAGGTAGACCGGGTCGGCCGAGCTAAGCGCGGGAGGCGAGTCGCGGCCGGTCAAAACACCAACACCTTGTCGGCGGCCGCGGTGAGCGCGGTGAGTTCGTCCAGCGTGGATCGTTGCGCCCCGTCGAGCAGCTCCTGCTGCGTCAGCCCCCGTGCGTCGAGGCAGGTGGCGCACACCCGAATCGTGCCGCCTTTGCGAAGGAGGGTGGTCAGCATGCGTTCGACGTTGTAATACCCGTTGGGTGTCGCCTGACCGGCCTTGGCGGCGCTAGCCGAGTCCCCCATGAGGAAGACGTCGAGCTCGATGGCCCCGTTGACCTCTTGTTTGCTCAACAGGTCGTTGGCGAGGCGGAGCCCGTTGTAGACGCGTTCGGTTCCATAGGGGGGGTCGTTGAGGATGAAGAGGAACTTCATGGAGGGGGTCGACCTTTCGTTCTGGGAAGGGACTAGAACTGGGTGAGGGTCAGATCGTGGGCGGCCCATTCGAAAGGGCCGCCTTCGAGGCGGGAGGCCTCGTGGCCGGTGGCCCGGAGGCGCTCGACGGCGAGGGCGGAGAGGACGCAGTACGGTCCCCGGCAGTACGCCACGACCGAGGCATCGACCGGCACTTCGGCCATGCGAGCCGAAAGCTCCTCGAGGGGGATGTTGACCGCGCCGGGAAGGTGGCCGGCGTCGTACTCCAGGCTCGGACGCACATCGATCAGCAGCGTCTCGCCCTCACCCAAGCGGGACTTCAGGTCGTCGAACGACACGGCCGTCGCACCGTCGTGCTCATCGAAGAAGGATGAAGCAAGCCGAGAGACCTCGGCCATCCGCTCCTCGGCCAACGATCGAAGGTGCAAGTAGCCTGCGACGACGGACGGGTCGGCGATCCGGTAGACGACGTGTAGGCCTTTGCGACGCGCCTCGACCATGCCCGCACCCCTGAGGATCTGGAGATGGTGCGACGTATTGCCCACCGTCATCGCCGTCGCCGTCGCAATTGATTCCACCGTGCGTTCGGCCTGAGTGAGGAGGTCGATGATTTCAACTCGCTTGGGGCTGGCGAAGGCAGCGGCCGCCCGGGAGAACTGCTCGAACACGGCGTCCTTGAAGGCCCGTGGATCCATCGGGATTCCCATCGTCTAGTAATCCAAGGAAACCTAGAATAGCACTCCGGGGTCGCGAACCGACTCGACCTCCCCCGTGCGGCCGGGATCGATGACCGAAAAGCCCCCCACCCGATTCCAGGCTTTCACGGGACAATCGGGGTAGTACCCCTCGGTGAAGTGTCAGCTCAAACCCAACGGTTCAGCCCGGGGGATCGTCACACATCCTGAAGGCCAACCAGTGGGACAGATACGGAGAACAGATGGCCGATTGGCGCAACACGATGGAGTGTCTCGTCCGCGACCGCGAGCGGGCCCTTCTTGGATATGCCTACCTGGTCTGCGGGGATTCGACTGAGGCGCAGGACCTCGTTCAGGACGCCCTCGTGAGGACATTCTCCAGGCCGCGTCCCGGGCTCACCGTTTTCAAGGCGGAGGCCTACGTGCGCCGCGCCATCACCTCCACCTACATCGACCAGTACCGCCGCCACCAGAGGTGGTCAAGGGTCCAGCACCTCTTCCGTCCGGGCGACGGGGGGGACGACGCGACGCTGGGTGTCGATATGAGTGCAGACGTGACGCTGGCGATCTCCTCGCTTCCACCGAGGGAGCGGGCATGCATCCTGCTCCGCTTCTTCGACGACCTCACGGTGCCGCAGATCGGGCGCCAGTTGGGGATCGCCGAAGGAAGCGTGAAGCGCTACCTCTCCGATGGAATCGAACGCCTGGAACGGAGCCTCGGCCCGCTCGAGGACACCGAAATCGAGACGACCCCCGTGGCCGGGTACCGCTAGGCCCCGACCCGAATTGAAAGGACAATGACATGACCAGGCTGTCGGATCTCCTCAGAGGTGCGGCCGATCGTGCCCCCATTGGCGAGGCGTCTGTATCGATCCAGACGGCGCACCGCAGGGTGCGCATCCAGCGCGGCGTCCGTGGTGCGGCCAATGGCCTCGCCGGTGCCGGTGCTGCCGCTCTTGTTTTCGTGGGCATCGTCAATCCCGCCATCACGGCGGCCACGGGCCAGGACGACGTTGCCCTTGCTCCCGTTCCCGCCGAGGATGACGGAGGCCGGACGCTGGGTGGGCCCGAGACGGATGCCTACTACAACGGCGGTTGGGGGGTGTGCGGCTCCTATGTCGACACCGCTCCCGTCGACCCCGACCCTTCCCTCTCCCTGACCGTCGATTCCGGCGATCTGGTCGACCTCGAGGGCGGTACCGTCCTCGACCTCCCGGCCAGACTCACCGCAACGGAGGATCTGACGATCACCTTCAGCCTTGAGGCCGTCATCCTCTATGAGGGAATGGTCGTCGCCCGGCTCGACGCTGCCGAGGCCGAGCAGATCCTCGCCCTCGCCAGCGGCGATACCGCCGACTCGTCCGTGTCCCTTCCCCTGGTGAACTGCTTCGACGGGGCTGCCCTGCCTGCGGCGAAGTACGAACTCGTCGTGAGCCAGGCATTCAGTCACACGACCGACGAGCCGGGCCCCGAGCCGACCATGGAGCCGACCCCCGTGCCCGAGCCGACCATGGAGCCGACCCCCGTGCCCGAGCCGGAGCCGTCTCCCTCCTCCATCGGGACGACGACCGACATGATGGCCCCCGAGCCGATGCCCGTCGAGCCGGAGATCTGGTGGGAAGCCCGCGCTACCGCCCCCTCCGTGACCCTGTCGATCGCCGGTGATCCCGTCGACGACCCGTTCGGCGACTACATCTGGTCCCCGCCGGAGAAGCCGGACGACATCCTCACCCCGGCGAAGGCCCGGGAACTGTACGAGGCGGGACTCGTGTCGGGAACGTGGGACATGGCACCGGGCACCTCGCGGTGGATCATCCCGAACTACGAAGAGGTCTCGTCCCTTGACTCGATGAGGAAGACCTCCTCCGGCTGGTACGGATGCAGTTGGGACGGGTCGACCGGGGTCGGCTTCCCGACCGAATCCGCCGTCCTCGACCTCTTGGACGTCTCCATGACCTTCCCCTCCAGGATCAACCTTTCCTACGGATGGGTGGTCGACGGCAACCCCCAGGTGCACATCACGGTGACCAATACCTCCGAGTACTCGCTCCCCGGTTTCTACGGAGAGCCGAGCCGAACTCTCTACCTGGTCAAAGACGGGCGGGTGGTGGCCGAGTCGTGGCCGCAGAACATCCGGCCCTACTCCGACGACCTCGTCCGCGAACATATGGCGGCCGACTCCGACGAATACTGGGGCACCCTGTCCCCGGGGGCTGACATCACCGGCGACTACCTGTGGCGGGACCTCAACGGATGCTGGACGGAGAACGGACCCAGGTCGGTGACGTCCGGCACCTACACGCTGGTCACCTCCCAGAGCATCTACATCGACAGCTCCAACGGGGAATACCCGGTCCTGTATGCGGAGGATGACGTGACCGAAGCGGGAGACGGCCAGTCGGAAGCGCCGGTACCGGCCGTCGATTCCGGGGCGCGGGAGGACACGATCGAGATCGACCCCGTCATTGCGCCCGACATCGAACCGGACTACCTGTACGACTGGGTTGAACTTCAGATGTGGACCTCGCTCGGCACTGTGACCATCACCACAAGCTGAGGGATTTCGGCTTCGGCCCCTTTCCTCCCATACTGGGAGGCGAGGGGCCGCTGTCGCGGTTTCCCTGGGGCTCACCCGATGTGAGATTCCTCACATCGATCGTCCGGCCCCAAGGTTTCGGTCGGCCCACTCGTATTGGTCAATAGAAGCGGACGCGAGGGCGTCCTTGTTCTGTCTGGAGGATGTGATGGCCAGTTGGGCCGAAACCCTTGAGGAACTGGTTCGAAAGCGTGGTGGCGCCCTGACGGCATATGGATACCTCCTCACCGGAAACTCCCGGGATGCGGAGGACCTGTTCCACGACGCCGTCGTGAAGACGTTCTCTCGCGGAAAGTCGGATGTGACCATGGGTGAGGCGGAAGCATACGTCCGACGGGCGATGTTCACCTCCCACATGGATGCCGGCCGCAAGGAGCAGTCCTGGCGTCGGGTGTTCCACCTCTTCAAGGGGGAGGAGTCCGGGTCCCACGGCGGGGCCGTCGAGTTCCGGACCGATCTTCAGGAGGCCCTGCGTCACCTGACCCCCCGGGAACGGGCTTGCACCGTTCTCCGCTTCTATGACGACCTCACGGCCGCCGCAATCGGCCAAGAGCTCGGTATTTCCGAAGGCGCCGTCAGACGTTACCTGTCCGACGCAGCGGTGAAGCTGCGCGGACACCTGGGGGCGCTGGAGGACAACCCCTCGCAGGGTGTCACCTATGGCACCGTGCAAGAAACCGCGACAACACGAGCAAGGACATGGCAACCATGAACATCAACGAGCAGATGAATCAGCTGGGGCAGATCGGGAGTTCCGGGTACGATCCCGCGGATTCCGTGGTCGACCAGCTTGTCGGTCGCGCCAAGCGTGCCCGGGCGATCCGTCAGGGCGCGGCTGGATTGATCGGATCCGTCGGTGCCATCGGCCTCGGCCTCCTCGGGGCCCAGGTCTTCGTCAACCTCACCCAGGACAACGATCCGGCGACCATCGCCGACCGGGGCTTCGACTTCAACAGCATGGAGTGGGGCGACCGCTACGGCGACGACTACACCGGCCTGGGGAAGACCCAGGACGAACTCGCGCAGGCGTGGGAGGACCTCAAGGCCGCAGCGGCCGTCAAGACCGATGAGCCCGCCCCGGCCCCGGCCAAGACGGAGAAGCCTGCTGTCACGTGCGAGTACGAGACGAAGACCAAGGACGGCTGGATCTACTACCGGAGCACAGCCACCGGCTGTGAATGGGTGAAGAAGGAGAAGGTCGAGATCACCGTCCCCGCTGGTTCGATCGAGTTCGGCGGCATCATCGCGCCGTGCAAGAACTACTATGACGCTGCTACGGACTCAACCGTGTGGGCGGCCTTCATCGACGCCGGCGAGAGCTGGAAGAAGATCGTCAAGTGCGAGGGCGGCCCGACGGACTACTGGTCGGGCAGTTACCGCTACATCTACGGTGGGGGCGCCGGCGGCGGTTGGCACGCCACCCTCTCGGGCGCGACCTGCACCGGATTCGAGTGGGTCAATGACGGCAAGGTGTATCAGTACATCTGCAACCCGAACTACGGCTCCTACGAGTTCCCGTGGAAGTACATCCGGGACGTCACTCCCACCCCGACGCCGACTGAGACTCCGGAGCCGGAGCCGGAGCCGGAGCCGACGATATAGAGATGGATTAACGTAGGACTCCTGGGCGTGGCGCGGTTCCCTCAGCCCGTGCCACGCCCGGGCCCTTCATAGGGGAAGGGAACAACAGGCGGGTCACCTAAGGTGGCTCGCCTGTTGTTCGCCTTGAGGGACGAACCACGGCTCGGGGAATCGCACCCCAATGTTTCTCCTGCCCCATCCGTATTAAGTGGTGGGGAACGATGCTGAGGCGTCCCGTACGAAAGGACAAAGCACCGTGAACATGAATGAGCAGATGAATCAGCTGGGGCAGATAGGAAGCGTCGGCTACACGCCCAAAGATGCCGTGGTCGACCAACTCGTCGATCGCGCCAAGCGTGCCCGGGCGATCCGTCAGGGCGCGGCCGGATTGATCGGATCCGTCGGCGCCATCGGCCTCGGCCTCCTCGGGGCCCAGGTCTTCGTCAACCTCACACAGGACAACGATCCCGCGACCATCGCCGACCGGGGCTTCGACTTCAACAGCATGGAGTGGGGCGACCGCTACGGCGACGACTACACCGGCCAGGGGTTGACCCAGGAGGAAGCCGCGCAGGCGTGGAAGGACCTCAAGGCCGCTGCGGCCGTCAAGACCGAGGAACCCGCCCCCGTCAAGACCGAGGAACCGGCACCGGTCAAGCCGACCAAGCCGGCGTCCGAGATCCCCGATGGCTACTTCCTCTTCGGGAACGGCCAGGTGTACAAGTGTGAGCAATGGACCGACGCCACCACCGGAACAGTCTTCTGGGGCGCGTACAGCGGAACCGGCGACTGGGCCTACAAGATGATCCAGTGCAACCCCAACGACAAGTACGAGTACAGCTACAAGTACATGGGTAGTGCCGCGCCGTTCAACACCGCGACCCGCACGTGCACCGGGGCCACCGTCAATTACCTCGGGGCTCCGCACCGGATCTCCTGCCTGACCAACAGCGTTCTCTGGAACAAGTATCCGGAATGGAACGGGTCCAACGGCGGGAACACCGTATGGTCCCTGAACAACGATGAAGGGAAGATCCTGGTCTCCCCCTCGACGTACAAATGGTTCGTGAGCGGGACATGCGCCTCGACCCTCTACTCGAACTCCACTCCGCTGTTCGGCTTCCCTGCGTGCCACCAGGCCGCATGCGACGGGTGGTACTACACCACGGATCAGCACCCGGAGAGGGATGGAAACCGGTACTCGTGGAGCGGATCGGCTTGGGTGATCGACAACCCGACCCCGACCCCGACCGAGACGACGCCTCCTCCGGAGCCGGAACCGTCTGTGACGCCTTCGGAGTAGTATCGGATTGCAGACTCCCGGGTGTGGTACGGATCCCTCAGCCTGTGCCACACCCGGGCCTTCGGGACAAGCGGGCCGCCATCGGCGGCCCGTTCTGTTTTCCGGACAAGGGTCTCAACCTGTCCCCGCACGCGCCGACCTGCTGATCTGGATTCCCGCGGTCCGGGTTTCCACCCTGACCGTTGCGATTCCATCGGCCTCGATCGAGCATTCCGTGAGGATGCCTCCCCATTCCTCCGCCACGGCCGCCGCTTGGTTGCACGGGTCCTCAGCCATCGGCTGTCCCAACGCGCGAAGGTCCCGCGCCTCCGACGCGGCGGCCAACGCGCAGGCGTCCGCCGCCCCCTGGGCTCGGGAGCCGGCGACCGCAACAGCCCCCACCGCGCCGAGCGCGACGACCAGGGTCGCAACCACCGCCACCACCCCCATGAAGACGAGCGAGGTCAAGCCCCGATCCCGCCTAATCCTGGACACGCGTCACGGCCGTCGCCCGTGCCTCGAGGCCCCACGGCCCGCGATCGGCGACGGTCACCCGGATCCACTCCCCATCCCGGAGGATGTCGATCCTGGCGTCGGCGCCGACGATGGCGAGCGCCACGTCGGAAGCGTTCGAATCCGTGTCCACGATCGCGATCCTCGCCACCGCGCTTGCGGCTTCCTGGGCCTTCACCATCGCGACACCGTGACACACCGCCGCTCCCAAGAGTCCCAGGAGCATCGCGACGGCCGGAAGCACCATGGCGAACTCCACCGTCGCCGATCCCCGATCGCTCCCTCGCCGCACGTTACTGCCCCAGCGCCGACCCGATGAGCCCCACGAGCCAATCCCTGACCTCGGGGGACTTGAGGATGGCCACCAGCAGCCCGGCGAATCCCGCCGCGGCCAGCGTGACGAGCGCGTACTCCGTCGTCGCCGATCCGTGATCCTTCCTCAGCCTTCTCACCCGATCCATGCAAGCCTCCCCTCGATATCCACGGTCGTCACCATCCCATGCCGATTCCCGTCACCAAGGCGACGACGAGCGGCATGACCCCCAGGACGATGAAGGCCGGAAGCAGGCAGAGGGACAGGGGCAACGTCGCGCGCACCCCCAGGCGGGCGGCTTCGCGTTCCGCGGCCTCCCGACCCCCCTCGACGATCGCGTCCTGTGCAGCCCGGAGCATGGCCGCAGGCGACGCCCCTCGAAACCAGGAAGACCTCAGGGCTCGGTCGAGCGCGGCGAACCCGGCCCCCTCCCATGCTTCGGACCATGCGGCACCCGCCGCCAATGACTCAGAGACGCCGACCAGGCCTGCGCCCCCCGGCCCGAGGGCATGCCCGACGTCGGCCAGCGCCGAGCGGACGTCCAGTCCAGACACCACGGCAGCCTCCACCAAGACCAGGGGAAGGACCACCTGGGTGGCATCGCTGCCCGCGGCTTCCGCGCACGCAACCATGCGCCGGAGCCAGGCACTCCCGACCCACCACATCCCCCCTCCCATGACGAGGAGGAGCCACCCGAGCGGAGTCGCGACGAGGACCGTCGCCGCGCCCGGGTCCAGAATCAACGCGAAGAACCATCCGACAGCGGGGAGCCACAGCAACACCCTCGCGCTCGCTCGCGGCCCTGCCAGAGCCACCTCCCTTGCAGCCGCTGCCCTTCTCCTGCCCCTCTCCGCCTCCTCGATCCTCTCCAGGATGTCCGCCAACGGAGCCCCCGATCGGTGGGCGAGCCTCCCCGCCGCGCGAAGCGCCGTCGCCTCGTCTAGATCGATGCCCCCCACCTCGGGGGCCCCGTCTCCGTCGACCCCGACCCCGAACGCTTCCCACCAGGCCGCCTCGGGCGTCGCCCCCGACCGCAATAGGCCGATCGCCTCGGCCGTCATCAAACCGCCAGTCTCGATCCCGCTACTCGCTATCCCGCTCATGCCGCCCTCGTGAGTTCAGCCTGAGACTCCCGAGCTTCGTCCCACCCGAGGACCGCCTGGAGTTCGCCCCACGCCGACCCCTGGACGACCTCCCCGCCGGGCCCGGCCACGAGCGCCGGCTCAACCCGAAGGGCCTCCTCCCTGCGCTGGCCCTCCCGTGCCTGCAGCACCGCCACCTCGGTCACCCGCCTCCCCGCCGCCGTCTTCTCGAGGTGCACCACCGCATCGAAGGCCGTTGCCGCAAAGAGGTCGGTCGCCCGCCGATCCATGCCGGTGAGAGCCCCGAGTGCGGCGAACCGGGCGGGCACATCGGCGGGTGTGTTCGCGTGAAGGATCGCCATTCCCCCCTTGTGCCCGGTGTTAAGGGCGGTGAGCACGTCCCTGACCTCTGAGCCCCGACATTCCCCCAGAACGATGCGGTCGGGGCGCATCCGAAGAGCCTCCCGGACCAGCCGCGCGAGGGACACCTCCCCCGCCCCGTCGACGTTGACCCGGCGCTCGACCATCCGAACAACGTGGGGATGATCGGGGTTGACTTCCCCGGCCTCTTCGATGACGATGATGCGTTCCGCAGGGTCGACAAGGGAGAGGAGGGAGGCGAGCAGGGTGGTTTTCCCGCTGCCCGTCGCCCCCGTGACGAGGATGCTCGCCCGGGCGATCACGAGACCCTCGAGCACGGCCGCGACCCTGGGGGCAAGGGTGCCCCCGAGGACGAGATCATCGAGAGTGAGGGCCTGGGCCCTGACCGTGCGCAACGAAATGACGGCGCACTCATCGACGACAGGAGGCAAGGCGGCGTGGAGCCTGGTGCCGTCGGGGAGTCGGGCGTCCACGAGCGGGGACGCGTCGTCGAGCCTCCTGCCCCCCAACGAGGCTAGCCGGACGGCCAATTCCCGGACCTCGCCGGCGGACGCGAACCGAACCGCTGCCCTCTCCAATCCGGCGCCCCGGTCGATCCAGACGTCGTCCGGCCCATTGACGAGCACGTCCGTCACTCCGGGCACCTCGATCAACGCCTGGAGACGTCCGGCGTGCCACGGGCGGGGAAGCTGTTTCATGGGGCCAGCCTCACCCCAGAGCGAAGGAACGCCACGAAATCCCCGACAACGGTCGAGCCTGCTTGTTCGTTGAGGACCTGGGGACATCGGCCAGGCTGACACCGCCTCCGCCGGTTGTTCGTAGACTTGTCCTAGGGAGGCCCCATGGGAGATCAGAGCCGCACGGCGGCCTTCTTCGATCTCGACAAGACGATCATCGCGACGTCCTCGGCGATCGCGTTCTCCCACGAGCTCCACGTCGAGGGACTCCTCACCCGCGTCGACACCCTCCGGACCGCCTACGCCCAGTTCCTGTTCACGATCGGAGGCGCCGACGCCCGGCAGACCGCGCGATTGAGGGACGCCATTGCGGAGACCATCACGGGCTGGGAGGCGGCCAAGGTCCAGAGGATCGTCGAGGAAACCGTCGACCAGTTGATCGACCCCGTCGTCTACGAGGAGGCTCTCCGCCTCATCCAACGGCATAAAGCGAACGGCCGGGACGTCATCATCGTGAGTGCCTCCGGGGCGGAGATCGTCCGGCCGATCGCCCGCCTCCTCGGAGCCACCTCCTTCATCGCCTCCGAGATGGAGGTGGTCGACGGAAAGTACACAGGCCAGATCGGCTTCTACGCCTTTGGACCCCAGAAGGCGAAGGCAATCCGCCGCCTCGCCGAGGAGAAAGGGTACGACCTGAGGCGCTGCTACGCGTACTCGGACTCCATCACCGACGCCCCCATGCTCAACGCGGTCGGATTCGGCTATGCCGTCAATCCCGACCGGGCGATGAAGCGGGCGGCGACGGAGAGGGGCTGGGGCATCCTCGAGTTCGAGAAGCCCGTCGTCCTCCGCAAGGCCTCCAACCGCCGCCTTGCCGTCATCGCCGGGATATCCATCGCCGTCATCGGCCTCGCATGGATCTCGATGTCCCGGCGTCGGTCACGCGGACGATGGGGTGCCTAGCTGCCCAACGCTTCGAACCAGTCGCGTTACCGTAGGTGCATGAGTCGCGCTCCCCTGATCGGCCTCGTCGCACTGGGGATCGCCGTTCTCGTCGGAGCCTCAGCGACCCCGGAGCCGTCACCCTCGACCTTCCCGGACGCCGTCCGGGTGATGTTCCTCGGGGACTCCATCACGGGCGGCCCCGGCTGCTGGCGAGCCGAGGTGTGGCGAAACCTGAGCGACGACGGGTACTCGGTCGACATGGTCGGCCCCTTCACCCGGGACGACTGCGGCGGAGTGGCCGACGCCGAGGGCCGGGTGTGGGACCCGGACAACGCGGGATACGGCGGCATCACGACGTACGGGGTGACGGCCAAGGTCGCCAACCGGGACCTGCTGACGAACCACCCACCGGACGTCATCGTCATGCTGCTCGGCACCAACGACGTCCGGGCGGGGAGCACCACGCAGGAAGTGCTCGACCAGTACACCTTCCTCCTGGGACTCTTCCGCGACTACGTGCCCGATGTCACGGTGGTGATCGGGACCCTCCCCCCAATCGGCCCGAGCGACTGCACCGACTGCCAGGCCATCCTCGACGAGCTCAACCCCCTCATCCCCGGGTGGGCGGAGTCGGCCTCGACACCCGATTCCCCCGTCACCGTGGCCGTCATCCACACCGACCTCGATGTCACGACGGACACGGTCGACGACCTTCACCCGAACGCGAGCGGAAACGCGAAAATCGCCGCGGCGTTCCTACCCGTCATCGAGGCCGCGCTGGACGATGTGAAGGCCCGACAAGACTCGTCGCCGCTCGTGGAAATGCTGGCTGGGCTAGGAGCGGTCCTTGTCGTCACCGGGGTGTTCCTCTACTGGCGCTTTCGCCGTGTGAGCACCTCCGGCGCCCAGCCGACCAAGGCTTCCTGACCTCCGCCTCCCACCTCACTGGCCCGCTACAACCCTTGGGACTTGCCGGACGTATAGCGGGGTGAAGGCGACACCGGAAGGATGGCGACATGGGGCGATGGAGCGAACACCTCGGACCGCTCATGGAGACGCGCTACCCCGCCCTCCTCGCGTACGCGAACGCCCTGACCGCGGGCGACCGGGCCCAAGCCGAGGACGTGGTGCAGGACGCCATCGTCCGCTCCTTCTCGCGGGGCCGGGGATTTGAGACCGTCGCCCACTCCGAGGCCTACACCCGGCGTGCGATCCTCTCCGTCTTCCTCGACAAGACCCGCTCCCGGTCTCGGCTGCTTCGGGCCTTCTCCCGCCTAGCCGAAGCCGACGCCACGCCCTCGCACGACGACACCGTCGACACCTCGGAATCCGTCCGGACCCTGCTCCGGCACCTCAGCCCCCGCGAGCGCGCCTGCGTCGTCCTTCGGTACTACGACGACCTGACGATCGCCCAGGTGGCCGACGCCCTGGGACTCGCGTCCGGGACCGTCAAACGGTATCTCTCCAACGCGACCTCCCACCTCGGTGCCCATCTTGGCCTCCCCGACGACCCGGACTCCTCGGAGTCCGTCGCCGTGTCTTCCCCTCGAGTCCCCTCACGAAAGGAGCGGTGACATGAATCCCATCTCCGACGCCCTCCACGACCTAATGTCCTCCGACGAGGCCGCCTTCCGGGCCGCCCACAGCGGGCGCGGCCTCGACCTCGAACCCCGAGCCCGTCGGGCCCGTCGCGTCCGCGCGGCCACCCGGGCCGGGCTCGTCGTGGCCTCCGCCGCCGTCCTCGCCATCTCGGCCTTCTCCGTCTCGGCTGCCCTCCGCGGCGACTCGACCGACACGGACCCCATCGCGCCCCCGGTCCCCGAGGGCTACGAGCGGGTCGTCATTCCTCTCCCCGACGAAGATGGATGGGTGCAAGGGTTCTCAAAAAGCACAGATCCGGTGTTTGAGGCAGCTGGACTCTACGGTGCAATCTGCAACGAGCCCCTTCCTGACCTAGCAGACGCCGGACCCTTTCACCTCGAGGTCATCTCCACAAGCCCTGGCTATACAGGACAGAGGCCAGTTGAAGGCGAGTGGATTCCGACGGACGTCATGGCGGAAGCAACGCTCACCTATAACGGGAGTTCCAGCGGTGTTGTAGCGACCGATCAAAGTGCCTGGATTCTTTTACGCAGCGACGGGACAATCGCCCAGAGCACAGGGGGTGTCATCTCCAGCGAACCAATGGTGGAGACCAACCACTCACTTCGAGAGGCCTTTTCCACCGAAATCGAAGGATGGCTTCCCTTGATCGACTGTGCTGCGCCCCCCCTAAGCGAAGTGTCCCCAGAAGGATACCCACCTGAAGTCCTGCTCGATGCTGGTTCCTACTCCATAATCAGCATCGCAAAGGTGGAATGGAGCGCTGCGGGCGCGACTGTGCTCGACGCCAACCAGTTGGGGTACGACCCGTCCTGGTTCGGCGAGGACTGGAGAGACGCGGTCCCCTGCCGCGACGCCGTTGCCGAGGCCAAACTCACCCAGAACGGCAACGCCATCGAATGCTTGCCCCACCTGTACTACCAGCAGTTCTTCGATTTCCCCTCTGGCAGCCAATACGCCATCGTCGACGTTCCCCTGGGATTCCTCGACGGCCCCAGGAAGACCTGGTACGTCGTCTCCGACCCATACCCCTTCGAACTCCCTCTGGAAGGCGAGCCGCCGACAACCTGACTCCATGCCAGGCCAGAGGTGGGACCCCAACCTTTTCCGGGTGTGGTTCCGTTATGGGGGCATGATGGTACCGGACTCGGAGGGATCGTGACGATGGTCGAGGATCTCGTGCGAACGCGCTATGGCGCGCTCGTCGGGTTCGCCACGATGCTGACCGGGAACGCCGTGGAAGCCGAGGACGTGGTGCAGGATGCCCTGGTCGTCGTCTTCGGAAAGCGGGTATCGTTCCCCACCCTGGGACGCGCGGAGTCGTACGTCCGTCGAACGATCGCCTCCCGCTTCGTCGATGCCCGTCGCGGCCGTCAGCGCCAACGCCAGAGGGAGATCCGAGCGGATCGCGAGGCTTTCTCCTATCCGCACACCACCGATGCGCAGGTCGTCAGCCGCCTCGACATCGAGACGGCGCTCGCCGACCTCGCCCCCCGGGTCCGCGCCTGCATCGTGCTCCGCTACCTCGCCGATCAATCCATCGCCGATACCGCCCATGCCCTTGGGCTGAGTATGGGTGCGGTCAAGCGCTACGTATCCGACGGGATCGCCGCCCTCAACCTGGCCCTCGGAACCTTCGAGCCGACCGAGGTCACGGACGGCGAGCGCGCCGAGATCGTCTCCCAGGGAGGTGCTCGATGAGCGAGCTCCAGGATCGACTTCGGGAAGCCGAGGCACGCGCCTCGGCCCACCGTGACTCTGCCACCCTCGAGACCATCGGGGCATCGGTCTCGCGTCGGGCGCGTCGTCGTCGAGTCGTCCGAAGCGGCGGAACCATCATCGCTGCGGCGGTGGGCATCGGTCTCGTCGGATCGGTGGGCTGGTCGGTCGTCACCCACAATGACCCCATCGCACCAAAGCCGAGCCCGTCACCCTCCGCGTCGGAGTCGCCCTCGCCGACGCCGGGCCCCGAACCCTCTCCCGTGACCGTCCCCGACGTGCCATACGAGGTCGTCGACGGGGTGACGGTCTCCCAGTACCTGCCAGAGGCCGAGGCGATCACCCCCGAGGTGTGGGACGAGGCGACCTCCGGTTGGACCCTCGCGGCCTTCGAAGGTGGGCTGATGGATCCCTCGCGCCGGCAAAATTGGGGCGGGACCGACATCCTCGGGTACACCTACGGACCCGACATCGCGGTTCCCGGGCCCAGGGTCCTGTACCTCGTCTCACCTGACGGCCGAACCTACGAAGTGGCCAACCTGACGGATATGGGCGTCGGGGACGTGCTCGCCTGGGATGCCCAGCGCGAGGTCGCCCTCGTGACGGATCGATACTCCGGGTACGGCCAAACCTCAAGCCGGATCTTCGCGACCCTCGACCTGAGAAGCGGGGTACTCGGACCATGGTTCGGGGTGGGCGGGGACGGGGGCAGCGATTTCGACGTGCGGAGCGATAACGACGGAGTCTGGCCCATCGACGGGGGGTGGGCATTCGTCGGAACGACCTGGGACACCGAGTACAACCCGACCATCGTCCGGACGATCGTCGACGACTCCGGCCACCCCGTCCCGGGCGCGGCCGTGCTCGATCCGGAGTCGACCTTCACGGCGCTGGTCGGCGAGTACCTCGTCGAATACCCGTCGGAATGGCCGCTCCCAGATGCCGCTCCGACCCTGCACGTACGAGACGACTTCGGTCGAGGACCCCTCCTCGAGTACCCCATGCCGATCGATCCCCACGGTGAGTCATCCAACAACTGCAGGGTCTACCGACTCGCTGCGCCGGAAGCGGTCGTCGTGGAGTGCGGGGCGTCCGAAGGGGAGGACGGGCAGGGAACGATGCGGTCCACCGTCGCCGTGTTCGACCCCGAGCAGGGCTCGTTCGAGACGATCGTCGATTGGGACGGGAACACCCTCCTGGGGTACGACTCCCAGGACATCCTCCGATGCGTCCGAGGCGACACCGTCTACGGTTTGTATCAACCCGGTCAGACCGATTGGGTGATGGGAGGACTGCGCGTTCGGAGCGCCGATCGCTACGAGGTCCTCTCCCCGCCGCCGGGGGTGTACATGGCGATCCAGTGCGAGGGTGCCGCCGGGGACGATTTCGTGGTCCGAGGCTCGGGGCCACTCCTCGCCCTCGACCCCGTGAACGAGACCTGGGGGACGCTCCTTCCCGCCAATGGCGGGACGTCTGATCGGCTCGTTGCCGGAGTCACCGACCTAGGGATGTTCGTCGCGCCGTAGCATCACCACCCACCCCCAACGTTCGCCCCCACCCACCCGTTCAAGCCGGTGACAGGGCACACTGGACCCGGAGGCGACATGGGTGCGTGGAGGGGCTTGCTGGCGGAGGTCGTCAGGACCCGCCACGCCTCCCTCCTCGCGTACGGGTACCTCTTGACCTCGAGCCGAGCGGACGCCGAGGACCTCGTCCAAGATGCGCTCGTCAAGGTCTTCTCCCGCGTCCGCACCCTGCCAAACGCCGCCGCCGCCGATCAATACGTCCGGAGGGCCATGCTCACCCTCTACCTCGACCGTCGGCGCCGCGACCATGCGTGGAACCTGGTGAAGCGAATCGTCACAACGGACGACGGCGTGGCTGGGCCGGAGGACTCCGTCACGGCGTCCACGGACGTCCGGGCCTCCCTGGCCGCCCTCAGCCCCAGGGAGCGGGCCTGCGTCGTCCTCCGCCACTTCGACGACCTCTCGGTGCGGGAGATCGCCGGGCGGCTAGGGCTCGCCGAGGGAAGCGTCAAGCGGTACCTCAGCGACGGGCTGAAGCGCCTCGGCGTCGAGATGACCGATGACGGGGCCACGGTTACCGTGGTCGCCCACGGCCGCGAAGGGAGGAACTGACATGGGATCCATCGATCGCGACCTTCAGGGGATCTACGACTCCGAACGGGACGCCACCCGAACCCCGGCCGGGCTCGTCGACGTAGTGGCCAGGAGGGCTGGCCGACGCCGGGGCTCGGCCATCGCTGGGACTGCAGCTGCAGGGCTGGCCGTGGTCGGGCTCGTCGCATCCCTCGGGGTAGCCGTCGCCCGAAACTCCGAACCCGTCACCACCCCTGATCAGCCAATCGAGGTGAATATGTACGTTGGCCCCACGCAGGGGTGGCAGAACGAGGGAGCGATGGATCTGGTGGAGTTCTGTGGGGAGGCCGCCCCACAGACGAAGCCGATCTCCGAGTACTTCACCCTCTCGTCGAACGTTGAGAGCCTGGCCGACGATCTCTCAACCGACGTGACGTTCCATGTTGACACATTCGCTGGGACGAGCGAAATCACGGGGACCGAACGATCGGGTGTCCTCCAAATCACGTCACGCATCGACGGGGCTGGCGGCCTGATGCAGGGCTGGCTCTTCGTTCAAGACGGAATCGTCGTCGGGTACGTCGACAACGTCACCCCCGGCACAGACCCCCTCACGGGCGTGAGGACCTGGGAGGACGGGGGGTCGACGTTACTCACGGCCAACACCAGCGTCGCGGTCTCGTGCGAGGCGGGCGAGATGGCCGATGACCCCTTCTGGCTGGTCGGCGACGCCTATGTGTACGGCCCGAGCCCGGCCTCGATCCTTCCCGCCGGGGACTACGAGGCCTACCCGGTCGTGCGGATCGAAGCCTCCGACAAGACCGACGCCCGTCGGACGCTCGCCGCCAGCGGCATCTCGACGAGCCTGGTCGGACCCGGACGCCTCGCCGAACCCGGCAGTTGGGATTGCCAACAGGCCACCGAGGCCGCCGGCCTGACCCCCATCGACTGCGTCGAAGGGCTCTACGACCAGGCCTGGGCCATCGCGACGGTCACCGTCCCACCCGAATTCCAGAGCCCCGACATCGATGTCACCCTCGTCGGGGTGCCCCTCCCCTACTCCCGGACGGGCGAGGCCGTCGTCGAAGAGCCCGAAAGCCAGTGGACCACAGAACACACCTACGGTATGTGCTCCCACGGACTAGTCGATGGCTTCTGGCAGACCGATGGCCTTCCCCCGAGTCTCGTGTCCCCGCAGGGCTTCGCCGTCCTCGACCCGCTCCTCGCCAACTCAAGCCTGACAACTAGTGCGGGAATCCTGGACGATCCGCAGGACGACGGGACGCTTGAGGGAATCGTCGACTTCGAAGTGCTCCTCGCCACAGACCTGGACGACTCCCCCCGGTTCACCTTCGCGGGCTCCGCCCGAGCGACCATCAACGACGGCGGCCCGATCATCCTCGACCGTTACTCTGGCCCGACGACCGTCACCCTCACCCTGAGCGATGTCACCTGGTGCGGTGATCCACCCCCGGAGGGAACCGTACTGTCGGCGGCTATCACGGGCTCCGCGGTCTTTGCCCCAACCGGCGGAGACCCAAGCGAAGTCGCGGTCGTCCTATGGATCGCCCCAAACGGGCTCCCCTGGGACTAGATCCCTACACGTCCGTAGCCTTCGTCTTCCGCCTCCCGGAGAGCCGCCCCTCAAGGAAGGGCCGTTCGATGAGGTTCCAGGACAGCGCCGCGACGATGTAGCTGACGACGAGCGCGAACACCGAGATCTCAAGCCACCGCACTGGGTCAGAAACCCCGCCGTAGTTCAGGAACTCGGGGGACACAACCCGGCCCACCCACAGGATGACGAGGTGGTGCCAGATGTACAACCCGAACGAGATCTTGGCCGTGTACCGGAGGACGGGCGAGTCGAAAACGCGATGAAGCCCCTTGCCGTACGCGAGCGAGACCAGCAGAACGGCCGCGAGGAACGGGAAGACGGGATAGAAGTAGGGGTTCTGCTGCATCGAGAACGTGCCGTCGAGCTCGGCAGGCGACCTCTTCCACCAGAAAATACCCATCATCCCCGCGAACGCCGCGAGCGAGACAAGATCGAACCACCAACTCCTCCGGCCCGAGAAGTAGATCTTCCACATGGCGATGAATCCCGCGGCGAAGATCCCCAGGGCGAAGTGGGCGAAGAACCCCACGGGGTTGTACCCGGGCATCCAGGATTTGGCCCCGCCGATGAGCCCGTACTGCCATCCCTTGCCATCGGCCCCCGTCACGAACGTCGACACGACCCACTGGTTGATGAGCAACACCGCCGCGAGCGCCACCAGCCAGTAGGTCCACGCGGCGATCCGGCCCCGGAACTTCACGAGGAACAGCCCGAGCATGAGGATCGGCATCAAGACGTAGCAGAAGACCTCGAAGCCGATCGACCACAGGGGTCCGTTCTGGTCCGTGGGGAACAGGGTGACGTAATGGAACTCCGAGGTGAAGGTCAGGCCCGAGATGAGGCGTCGGCCGGCATCGGGAACCTCATACCCATCGCTTCGGGCGATGACGCCCGCGACGACGAAGCTCACCCCGAGGGCCACGTAGAAGCCGGGCATGATCCGCTGGGCGCGGCGCTTGATGTAGTGGCCGATGCTCGGGTAGGGCTTCTTGGCGAAATACGCGGTCCAGAAGGGGTAGCTCAGCAGCATCCCGGACAGGACGAAGAAGATGGAGACGCCGGCCGCGCCCTTGATGAAGAAGCCGTGAACGTCCTGAAGCCACGCCGACTGCTCCCAGGAGGCCAGCTTCTGGAAAAGGTGGTGGAAGATCACCATCAAGGCGGCGATGGCCCGGACCCCGTCCGCGCCGGTGATCCTGCCCTTGGTTGGCGCCGAGTCCTGTGGGGCAGTATCGGGAACCGCGGGCTCCGCCTGCGGCTTGGTCGCTGGGGCTGTCTTCGAAATGGGCATGCCGGGATGCTACCGGGTTTGGCTGCTTCCCCAGACCGCCGCTTCCCTAGACCTCGGTGAGGACGATGACTCGATCATCCCGGGAGTAGGTCCGACGATCCGTCTTGAGCGGGCTGAGCACCACCCGCGGCTGCTCCTCGCCCATCGGGGCGGTCACGTACCCGATGGCCGTGGCCCCCCGGGACTTGGCCCCGGCGAGGACGGTGTAGAAGTCCACCTCGACGCCCGGGGTCACGTACCAATCGGCGGGCCTGACGTATATCTCGCACCCCTCGCTCCCGAACAGGTCCCCGAACACGGCGCTCAGGTGGGGGTTCTCGGAGATCTGAGTCATCATGAGGCTGACCAGGTGGTCGCTCACGATGAAGTCATCGATCCGGGTGACCTCGGCGAGCCTGCGATTGCGTTCGTCGAGCATCTCGCTCACAACGTTGACCCGCACGCCTTCCCTGCTCATGATGTCGCGCAGGTGGAGGAGCGTGACGAGGGTCTTGGTGTCCGCCTCCTGGACTCCCAGGTTGTCGCTGTACGCCACCACGATGACGTGGTCGTATGAAGTCGGTTTGAGGCCGTCGAGTGTCGCCCTGTCCGCAGCGTTCCCCTGGGTGACGGTTGTCTTGAGGTTCGTGAGTCTTCCCAGGTTCGCAACCGGGAACTCGGAGACGATCGTGGCGCTCGACCCCGGAGCGGCGTACTCATTGAGCTCCCGAAGCATGTGGGGAAGGCTCGAGTTCGATCCGAGGACGAGCGTCTTCTCGTGTTGGGCCCGGAGGGCCTTGGTCTTGGAGACCGCCTGGGAGTCCGGAACGCCAGGCTCGGTGAGGAAGACGGCCGAATCGTCCTCGGCGATCACGATCAATCGGTCGCCCTCGCCATAGACGGTATCCGCAGGAGGATTGAGGAGGACACGATCCCCCGACATAATCCCCACCACGGCCGAAGCCGCGAACGAGAGTTGCGCGTCGAAGTAGGTGCGGCCGACGAGGCCCGGCTGGGAGGTGAAGTACATCTCGACCCCGCCGAAGTCCAAAAGGTCCACATACACCGCGCTGAGTCCCGGCTGTCGACTCGTCTGCGCAGTGATCTGGCCGACGCGTTCGCTCGCCAGGACCCATTTGGCTTGGTCCTCACCCACGAGACGGGCGACCTCGAGATTCTTGGAGTCGTGGATCTGGCCGACGATGTGAAGGGTCCCCTCAGGACGCTTGGGGTGTCGCATCAAGGCGAGGGCGGTCTTGATGGAGCGGGCGTCCGGGTCGCCTCCGGACTCCGGGCTCAAGATGATGACGCTCTTGGCCGCGAAGGGGCTCGCGATGAGGAGGTCGTCCTGGTCCAGGGGGCTGCCCGAGCGGCAGATGATGCGCGTCCTGCCGGGATCCGGAACCTTGTCGCGAATCTCGTCCTCCATCTTCACCTTGTCCATCTCCGCGAGGATGACGATGGCGGGATGCCTGGCCGAGGCATTGGCGAGGCACAGTCCGCTCACGATCGAGGCGATCTTGGAATTCCATCCGAGGATGACCGTGTGTCCGGACTCGATCACGGTCGAACGCCCCTTGCGGAGTTCGGCCACCTTCGCGTCGAAACCACCGGACACGATGCCGATCAGGTTGGCGGCGATGAAGACGCCGATGACGGTGACGATCAGCATCGCGACCCGGAAGGGCCACCCGGTCTCCGGTGAGGGATCGTCCACGCCGAGGGTCCGGACGAGGTTCGTCCAGATCACTTGACCGACGGGCTGGTCGCCTTCCACGTCCGCGACCTTGATGTTCAGAAGGAGGATGACGATGGCATCGACGGCGACGACCACCGCGACGACGAGGGCGAGGAACCCCAGCATGGCTCCCGTGCCGTGGCCCATGAGCCCGTCGAACCAGTATTTGAAACGCTCTCGGAACTTCGGTCGTTTCATGGCATCCTCCTCGTCGACGAGCATGGCCTGAGTAAGGCCACACTAGCCAGACCCGAGGCGGACCGCTATCCCTTGAGGTCCCGTCGCCGGAACGCCCACACGCTCGCGCCGACGAAGGCCGCCGAAGCCGCGGTCAGGATCCCGAGGTATCCCCAGGCGAACCCGTTCTCCAGGGGCAGGTGGCTGGCGTAGTAATGGAAGGGCGACGCCTTGGCCCACCCTCCCCACGTGGGGCTGAGCGGCAGGAAGTTGGCCACGGCGTAGGAGGCGATCATGAGGAGGGTCGCCGCCGAGGTGGCCGCCCTCGACACCCCGGTCAGGGCCCCGACGAAGAGGGCGACCGTCCCGATGAATACGGAGAACACGGCGAGGTGGGTGCACACAGCGGCGATGTTGGCAAGGCTCAGGCCCGATCCCCCGAGCCAGCTCCCCGTCCACACGCCGAGGTAGGTGACGAGGCACGCGGCGGCGACCATGAGGACCATGGCCCACGCCTTCGCGAGAACGACCCGGGTGCGGGAGACGGGATTCGCCAGGAGCACTCCCATCGTCCGCTCCCTCTCCTCCCCGGCAAGAGCCCGGGAAGCCATCCCGATCGCGAGGACGGCCACCGCCACTGGGCCGACGATGGAGAAGATCTCCCCGTGGTAGAAGCCCGCCGGGCTGCCGTAGTCCGCTCCCCCGACCATGGCCATGATCTCCTCAGGGAAGGCCTTGACGAGTTCGCTCATCTTGTCGCCGACGCCCTTGAAGATCGGCCCGATCATCGCCCCCATGTAGAACATGGACATCCCGACGATCGTCAGGACGGTCCTGGCCTCGCTCGTCGTCTTCGCCGTGATGGAGCCGAGCATCGCCCGTCCCGCGACCCTCTCCGCCAGGTGACTGAACCTCGGGTTCCTGGCCAGCCGGTCGAGGATCGTCGTCCTCTCCTCCCCGACCTTGAGGTCCCGCCGTTCGAAGACGACAGCCGCCAGGACGAGGAAGGCGAGCCCCGGACCGGCGAGGAGGGCGACGTGGTCCCAGGCGACCCCATTGGAGAACGGTTCCGCCCCGTCGAAGTAGTACCAGGGGAAGACCTTCGCCCATGGACCGCCCCACGTCGTCATGGGCAGGAGCCCCGCCCCGAAGAAGGAAACGATCATGACCGTCGTCCCCGTGGCGGCCGCCTTCAGGGTACTGGCGGTCCACGACCCGACAAGGAAGGTCAGTCCCCCGATGAAGAGGGCGAGGGCCGCAAGGTGAATCGTCGACGATCCGAGGAACATCCCGGAGCCGTCCTCCCCGACCAGGGCAATAACGAGGTAGTAGCCACCCCACATGAGCAGGCAGCCGACGGCGGTCAGGGTGAGGAAGGCCCCCGCCTTCTCCGCCACGAGGCGGCGACGACCCCGGGGGTTGGCGAGAAGGACGTTGATGGTGCCCCAGCGCTCCTCCCCGGCGACGGCGTCCGCCGCCATCGCGATCAACACCCCGATAAGCACGAGCGGCACCATGGACGAGACCATCTCGCTGAAGATCATGCCCGTGGTGCCGAGCGAGGTGTCGAATCCCATGAGCTCCCGGAACGCCTCCGGCATGAGGTCGAAGGCCTCGAGCGCCACCTCATCGATGCCCTTATAGGCCGCGACCCCCATCCAGTTGGTGAGGGCGATCGCCGCCGCCGCAACCGTGATACCCAACCACCGGTCCCGGATCGCCTTGAGGTAGATGGACCGGAGCATCACCGCCGCGCCCCCTCCTCTCGAACCCCATTCGCCTCGCCCCGGTAGAAGGTCAGGAAGATCTCGTCGAGATCCACGGAGGAACTCGCCAGCGACAGGACCTCGTGGGAGGCCGCAGCCTTGAGCAGGGGCGTCATCGCCCCCTCGTAGGTGACGGTCGCGTGGAGGCCGTCGACCTCGACCTCCCGCACTCCTTCGACGGCGGACAGGGCGGAAGCCTTGACGGGCTTGGCGAATTGCATCGACACCCTGCGGAGCGCTTTGTCCCTGAGGTCCCGCATCCTCTCCGTCGCGATGAGCCGACCCTCCCGGATGAACCCGACGCGGTCGGCGACGCGCTCCACCTCGGACAGGGTGTGGCTGGACAGGAACACCGTCGCCCCCGCCTTGGTCACCTCGCGAAGCAGCGCCTGGAACTCCTGCTGCATCAAGGGGTCAAGGCCGGTGCTGGGTTCGTCCAGGAGGTAAACCTCGGGCTTCGACATGAACGCCTGGAGGATGCCGACCTTCTGCTTGTTGCCGCTCGACAGGGCACCGATCTTGCGCGACAGGTCGGCCTCGAATCTTCGGGCGAGTTCATCCACCCACCCCCAGTCGACACCTCCCCGGAGATTCGCGAAGTAGGTCAGCGCCTCCTTGCCGGAGAGGGCCGGATAGATCGCGAGCTCCCCCGGCAGGTATCCGATGCGGCGCCTAAGTTTGACGGAATGCTCGTGGGTGTCGAGCCCGAGGATGGTCGCCGACCCCTGAGTCGGACGGATGAGGTCGAGGACGGAGCGGATGGTCGTCGTCTTTCCCGCGCCGTTGGGTCCTAGGAAGCCGAAGATCTCGCCTTGGGGGATGTCGACGGACAGGTCCCTGACGGCGGTGAAATCACCGTACTTCTTGGTGAGGTGGGAGATCTGAATGACGGGATTCTCGGTCATCGCTGTCCTTTCTGGCCCGTCTTCACCCTAGACCCGGGGTTGACGGCCGGAACATCCTGCTCGAGGACGATTCAACGTCAGCCCAAAGTCATTGGCCGCGCCCGCCTCGGCATGTCACCATTACCCCATGCCCCGGACCGAGAAACCCAAGGACACGGCCGCTGCGTTCGACACAAGCGAGGAAACCTTCCCCGTGCCGACCGTCCGGGCCGCCCCCGACGCGGCCCCCGACACCGATCCCCTTCCCCCGGAGCGGTACCTCGACAGGGAAATCAGTTGGCTCGCCTTCAACGAGAGGGTGCTCGAACTCGCCGAGGACCCCACGACACCCCTCCTCGAACGCGCCTTCTTCCTCGCCATCTTCGCGTCCAACCTCGACGAGTTCTTCATGGTCCGCATCGCCGGGCTCAGGCGACGGATCGCGGCCGGGTTCGCCGTTCCGTCGGAAACGGGCATGAGCCCCACCCGCCTCGTCGAGGTCCTGATAGCCCGGGCCCACGACCTCATGAACCGCCACGCCGACCTCTTCACCGATGAGATCCTTCCCAAATTGGCGGACGCCGGGATCCATCTGGTGCGATGGGCGGACCTCAACGAGGACGAGCACGATCGGCTGCGCCAGCTGTTCCGTCGGGAGATCTTCCCCGTCCTCACACCGCTGGCCGTCGACCCCGGCCACCCCTTCCCCTACATCTCCGGGCTGTCCCTCAACCTCGCGGTCACCCTCCGGGACCCCGATACCGGGAAGGAGCGCTTCGCGAGGGTCAAGGTTCCGGAGACCCTCCCCCGCTTCCTCGCCGTCGAGGCGAAGGTGAAGAGGGTCGAGGCCCCCTCGGCATCGGACTCCGCGCTCGACACGGGTCCGAAGAGCTTCGTCCCCGTCGAGGACGTCATCGCCGAACAGTTGGAGTACCTCTTCCCGGGGATGGACACCGTCGAGCACTACACGTTCCGCGTGACCCGCAACGAGGACCTGGAGATCGAAGAGGACGACGCCGAGAACCTCCTCATGGCGATGGAGCAGGAACTACTCCGGAGGCCCTTCGGGCCGGCGGTCCGGCTGGAGGTCGCCGAGGACCTCCCCCACACCATCCGGGACCTGCTGGTCCGGGAACTCCAGATCTCGGAGGGGGACGTCTTCCACCTGCCGGCCCCGCTCGACCTCACCGGCCTCCACCTCGTCGCCGAACTCGACCGGCCGTCCCTCCGTTATCCGGCCTTCCGGCCGACGACCCACCACCAGCTCGCCCCCGTCGAAACCTCGGAGCCTGCGAACGTCTTCGCCGCCATGGGGCGGGGCGACGTCCTCCTCCACCACCCGTACGATTCGTTCTCGACCTCAGTCCAGACCTTCATCTCCCAGGCCGCCAACGACCCCAAGGTGCTGGCCATCAAGCAGACCCTGTACCGGACGTCGGGAGACTCTCCCATCATCGATTCGCTCATCCAGGCGGCCCACAACGGCAAGCAGGTGCTCGCCATCGTCGAGATCAAGGCCCGGTTCGACGAGAGTCAGAACATCTCCTGGGCTCGGAAACTGGAACAAGCCGGAGTCCACGTCGTCTACGGCCTCGTCGGCCTCAAGACCCACTGCAAACTCTCGCTGGTCGTCCGGCAGGAGGACAAGGGGCTTCGACGCTACTGCCACATCGGAACGGGAAACTACCACCCGAGGACGGCCCGGACGTACGAGGACTACGGCCTCCTGACCTGCGACCACGATGTCGGCGCCGACCTCGCGAAACTCTTCAACCGCCTCTCCGGGTATGCCCCCAAGGCCAAGTTCCACCGCCTGCTTGTGGCCCCCGCCGGCATCCGAACCGGCATCATCGCTCGGATCGAGGAACAGGCCGCCCGGATCGTCCAGGGCAAGGAGGCGTGGATCAAGATCAAGGTCAACGCCATCGTCGACGAGAAGACCATCGACGCCCTCTACCGCGCCTCCCAGGCCGGCGTCCCGGTGGAGATGCTGGTCAGGGGGCAATGCTCCCTCATGCCAGGCGTGCCCGGCCTGAGCGAGAACATCCGGGTCCGGAGCGTCCTCGGGCGATTCCTCGAACACTCCCGCATCTTCGCCTTCGCCGGCGACGACGGACCCGAGGTCTGGATCGGATCGGCCGACCTCATGCACCGCAACCTCGACCGAAGGGTCGAAGCCCTCGTCAGCATCCTCGAGGACGATCAACGGGCTGCGCTCGTGGAGAACATCGACCTCGCCATGGATCCTCGGTGCCTCGCGTGGGATCTCGGCCCCAACGGCAAGTGGACCCGCTCGAACGGCGGAGGCAAGGCGAAGGCCCGCGACCTGCACGCGACCTACATCAAGCGCCAGGCCAAGCGGCGGGCAGGACCGGCGTGAAGGGCGACAGCAGGCGGACCATCATCGCGGCGGGGGCCCTGGTCTGGCGTGTCCGCGAGGACTCCCTTCAGGTGCTGGCCGTTCATCGGCCGCGCTACGACGATTGGTCGTGGCCCAAGGGCAAGACCCGCCGGGGCGAGACCCTTCCCGAATGCGCCATCCGCGAGGTATTCGAGGAGACGGGCAAGCAGGTCATGCTCGGCCAGGTTCTTCCCTCAGTGAGTTATACCCTTCAAAACGGACACGCCAAGCGGGTGACCTACTGGTCGGCGGAAACCACGAACACGGCCCATCCGGCGCTTCTCGCCCGGCCTCGATATCGGCTCGCCCCCAAGAGGGAGATCGACAACACCCGCTGGTTCACCGTCGAGCAAGCCAGAAAGATGATCACCATGCCGTCCGACCTCAAGGTGCTCGACACCCTGGTCAAGGCCTATGAGTCGGGTCGGCTCCGCACCCGCGCCTTCATCCTCACCCGTCACGCGAGGGCCAGGAAGCGGAGCGGCTGGCGGCACGACGACCTGGCCCGTCCCCTCACCGTCGGCGGCGCCAGACGCGCCCATCAGCTCATTCGGCTCTTCTCCGCCTTCGGGATTCGGGCAATCCACTCGTCCCCCGCGGCCAGGTGCCTGATGACCGTCCAGCCGTACTCCACGACCATCGGGAAGAAGATCTCCACCCACGACTCCCTCACGGAAGCCGCCCACGAGGAAGACCCCAAGGTGGCGGCGGAGACCTTCATGGAGCTGCTCGCATCGGAGCGCAACAGCGTGGTGTGTGCCCACCGGCCGACCATGCCGACGCTCCTGACGATGCTTGAGGCCGCCACGCGCAAGTGGACCCGAGGCAGACTTCCCCGAAAGAACCCCTATCTGCCCGCCGGGGGAGTCCTGGTCGCCCATGTGATGGACACGGAGTCCGGGCCCAGAATCACCGCCCTGGAGCGGCACCTGCTCATCTAGGGACGTGCCTGATCGCCGACTAGGAGGTAGTTTGACATCGGGCCGGGAGCGCCAGTCGGCGCTGAGGCCGCTCGAAGCGGCTGTCACTGGAGCCCGGGGCTACCGCGGCCCGACGTCCCCACCAGAGTAAACCCCCGGGGCCACCCGTGCATAGCGACCGCTTCCCTTATGCCCCGGCTCGATGCAAAACAGCCCTTGCGTCCATTCGTGAGGAAGATGCCCTGGTGCGTCGACAACTTGAGACTAGTCCAAGCGCCCCTCGCGCCACATCCGGGCGGAGCGCTCGAGTTCCTCCCCCGTGTGGGCCAGTTGGGATGCCCGAAGCGCGGCTTGATGGACCCGCGCCTGAGACAGGGCGTCGTCCCCTTCTTCCTCGAACTCGGTTCCGAGCGCCACCACCCGGCAGAAGGCCCCGGCCCGGTCGAGGGCGTGGGCGAGGTCTCCCGTGAAGACTCCGGAGAGGATGGCGTCGGCGAGCGCCCGAACCTCGTCCGGGGCGGGTGGGTCCGCAACCCCGACGGTCTCGTGCCGCACGTGGGCGGCCGCGACCCCGAAGTGGTACGTCCGCGCGACCCCGACGGCGTCGCACTTGACCCACTCGCGGATCATGTAGAGCCGCCAGAGAGTCCCAGGCAGAGTCTGTGCCTCGGCCTTGGACCACAGCATCGCCACCGTCTCAAGCCCCTCCTCATCGACGAGCGCGATGAGCCTCTCGACGAGATCGGGACGCCGGGATTCCCTCGCCTGGTTGACGATTGCGGCCGCCGTCTCATGCGCGATGAGGGCGCGGTCGGCCGGATCGATGTCCCCCTCGATCTGGTCTGCGAAATCCAGGTCCAGCATGGCGGGACGGCGGAATTTGGCCTCAGCCATGGCGGCTATCCTCCCCCGCCCTGGTCGGAAGCCTCATCCTTGGCCTCCTCGAACGTCAGGCAGACCGAGTTGATGCAGTACCGATCACCCGTCGGGGTGCCATGTCCATCGGGGAAGACGTGTCCGAGGTGGGAGTCGCACGTCGCGCACCTGACCTCGGTCCGACTCATGCCGAAGGAATCGTCGCTGTCGAGCACGACGGCATCGTTGTCGATGCATTCATAGAAACTCGGCCATCCCGAACCGGAGTTGAACTTCGCATCCGATCGGAAGAGGGCCGCGCCGCACGCACGGCACCGGTAGGTCCCCGCCTCCTTGTTGTCCAGCAGCGCGCCCGACCAGGCCGGTTCGGTGCCGTGGCCTCGGAGTACGTGGTACTCCTGCTCGCTGAGTTCCGCTCGCCATTCCGCTTCGCTCTTGCCGATGGTGGCCATCGATCCTCCCTGTGGGGACCCTTCCAGAGTACGCGTCGGGCCGACGCCGTCTACGGGGTTGTGAAATTGGTACCAATATGACGCCGATCGGGTCCAGGATGTTCCCTCGATCCCAAGACTTCTCGTTGTCGGTAGATTGGTAACCGGACGATGGGAGCGATTCATGAACGACCTCGGGGATGTCTGGGCCTCCGTGGGAGTCGTCGTTCTCGCTACCCTCGTTCCCTTCATCTTGTTCCGCGGACTCGCGATCATCGGTACCCCTAAGCCGAATCGCGGTGACGACGATTCCATGAGGTTCGCCGGACGGGTGTCCTACCCCCTCGACGGAGCTCCGGAGCGGCGCCGACCCCAACCGGCAACCTTCGGGATTGCCTCGGAACGGTTCGTCTTCAAGCCCGACACCGACGATGAGGAATCCTTCCGGTTCTCCTCAATGGGAATCGTGAAGGCGGGGCGCTTTCAGCGAGTGTGGGGGGCGTCGGGGGCAACGGCCAAAGGCCTCGATCTTCGGCTGCCCGACGGTCGCGTCATCCGGGTGAAGCCCGAGGTCCAACTGAAGGACGGCAACCAGCGCGGGACGCAGGTCTCATCGGATTCCTCAGGGTGGACGAAATGGCTGGAGCGGGAGCTTGCCCGTTGTGGGGTTCCCTTCTGCGAGAAGGAGCAGTAGAAGATATCGTTGAACCGGAAAGGGAACCCTATGCACACCACCCGGCTTATCCCCCTCGCGGCTTTCGCCGTTCTCGTTCTTACCGCCTGCGACCCGGCGCCAGCGGTCACCATAACCGTTCCCGCCGACCCATCAGTCACCCCGAGCGCGGCCCCGGTCGTGAGCCCCGTTGTGACCCCGAGCCCGACCTTCGTCGCCCACCCCGCGCCCGTCGACCTTCGCATCACGACATCTGGCCTCTTGCCCCTCACCATCGGGATGGACGCCGCCACAAACCCGGGCGCCGCGATGATCCAGTGGGACCCCACCTACTGCTACAGCGTCGAGATGGACATCACGACCAACACGGGCCGATGGTCCGCCGCCTACCCGAGCGGGCTGTTCAGCCTGAATGGGCATTATGCCCCCGCCATCACCCGGATCGATATCTGGGATCCGGTACTGCAGACGCCCGAGGGCATCCACGTCGGCTCGACGCTCGTCGACCTCGTCGCGGCCTACCCAGGGTTGGTCACCGGCACCCCGGCTTTCAGTACGACGCCCTACTGGATCTCGGACGCGGCGGGCATCGTGGTGTTCGAGGTGGGGAACGGGACCGTCATGGGCGACCCCGGTCCGGACCAGGTCTGGTTCATCCGGGTACTCTCGGCCGGCTCGGATCCCGACTACGCGATCGCCAGTTCGGGCAACATCGCTGACGCCTGCTTCTAGGGGCGCAACCAGCCATGAGCAAGGGACTGCTCGTCACCTTTCTGGTGGCTCTCATTGCCCTGTCCGTTGTCGGCCAGTTGTGGGCTCAGAAATCGGCTCACCGATTCGTCCAAGGCCGTGGACGCGCCCCAACACCCCTTCAGGACGGGACGTGGGCGTTCTCGGGATTCATCGCTCAGCCTGACGATTCCGACCCCATACGTCGGAAGCGTAAACGAGGACGGATCGTCGTCGAGAGGACCTGCCTCCTTTGGGAACCCAAAGGGGACACCCCACAGACGTTCCCCTTTAGAGAGCTCCAGATTGTGTCCTACATCCCCTCATCGGACAGACTCCAGCGAATCGGTACGGATTGTGGATGCTTCGAAAGGGGGGCCCCCGAATACAGGTGTTCGTCGACGCGTGCGAGCGAGACGGCAAGTCCGAACTGCCGTGGCCAGGCGTCCGGGGGGCGCGGTATTCCAAGTGGCTGACGGAACATCTTCTCGGGAACGGGGTCCCGATGGCTGCCGGTTCCGGTTCTTCGGATCCGTAGTGCGTCGCCTCGCTTCGGCGGGTGCCATAGTCGGGCTCCTGATGGCGTGCCCGGCCTGTTCCGATACGGCAGAGCCTCCCCCTCCTGAATCCCCCGATCCACCACCCACCCTTTCGCCGTCGCCGACGACCTCCCCGTCCGACTCCCTCCCGTACGAGTCTTTGCCCCCGCCCGGGACGGCGTGGCAGATCCGGCTCGACGGCGGGGTGCCCAGCGATCCGGGGGCGCGTATCGTCGAGGTCGACTACCAGGCGCCCGAGGATCTGGTGGGACGGCTCGAGAGGGATGGCGTCTACACCGTCTGCTACATGAGCGCCGGGACGGTCGAGGAGTACCGGCCCGACGTCGCGGACTTTCCGGACGAGGTCGTTGGCCGGGCCCTGCCCGACTGGCCTGACGAGCGGTACCTCGATCTCCGGCGCCTCGACCTCCTGGGGCCGCTCTGGGAAGCACGGCTCGATTCGTGTGCGGCGGCCGGCTTCGACGCCGTCGACCCCGACAACGTCGATTCCTACGAGAACGACTCGGGCTTCCCCCTGACGGAGGACGATGCGGTCGCGGCAATGCTGTGGCTCGCCGAGGCGGTCCACGAGCGGGGCATGGCGATCGGGCAGAAGAACGCGCCAGGGCTGACGGATCGGCTCGTGGGGGTATTCGACTTCGCTGTGACCGAGGAGTGCCTGACGCAGGGGTGGTGCGAGGAGATGTCGCCGTATATCGATGCAGGGAAGCCGGTGCTCGCAATCGAGTACCTTGAGGACGGGGCGGCCCTCGACGCCCTCTGCCCGACCGCCGAGACATTCCGTCTCAGCCTCCTGGTCACGACCCTCGACCTGCCGGGTGACGGCGATCGCTGCCCCGAATCCTGACCTGCCAACCATCCGCACGGCGCAGGGGACTGATGATGCCCGTGGGAAATCACCGTAAACACCGGGAGGTCTCACCTGTCTCATGGATCCCATGAACCGTGCGGACGGCAGGGCGTCCCGAATCGACGCCTAGAATCGTAGGGCGGGCCTCTAGCTCAGTTGGTAGAGCAGCGGACTTTTAATCCGCGGGTCGTGGGTTCGAGCCCCACGGGGCCCACCGCGGACACTCAAGGTCACAGATCGAAAACGATCCACCTCGGCGGCCTGAAGGGGGCCCTCCGTACGCAACGCTGGACTCATGAGAAGAATCGCCGCCCTATCCCTCGTCGCCATCGCCGTCGTGTCCGGATGCACGGCCACGCCGGTCAGCCCGACCCCCTCCCCTGACACCGAGGGATTCTTGACCTTCGAGCACGACGGGATCGTCCGGGAGTACCTGTACTACGAGCCGCCGGATCTACCAGACGGGGCACCCGTGGTCTTCCTGCTCCACGGCTACACGAGCGACGCGGCCGAGATCCGCGCCTCCTTCGAGTTCGATCGAGTCGCGGACGAGCACGGCTTCGCCGTCGTCTACCCCCAGGGGAGCCTGGACACCTGGGGCGATACTCACTGGAACGCGTACGTTCAGGAGAGCACCACCGACGACATCGGATTCCTGACCGCTCTGGCACGCGATCTGCAGGACCGCCACGGCCTCGACCCGAATCGGACCTTTGTCTCCGGATTCTCGAACGGCGGCTTCATGACCTACGTTCTTGCGACCGAGGCTCCCGCGGTGTTCCGCGCCGGGGCATCGATCGCGGGAAGCATGTCCGGAACCTCCTGGGCGAACCGGGACGATGGCTCGGTCTTTCCGCTCCTCCAGGTCTCCGGGCTCGCCGATACCGTCGTTCCAGTCGACGGCAGCCTCGGTCCAGGCCGAGGGTGGGGTGGCGCTCCGGCTATGCCGGAGATCATCGACTACTGGAGTACCCGCGCTGAGTGTACGAGCGTGCTCACCGACAAGATCGGGGAGAACACGACCCGCGAGCGCCACGTCGGGTGCGCGGGGAACTACGAGATCTGGTACCTCGAGATCGAGGGCCTCGATCACTCCGTTCCCGCAGTGGACAACACCGCGGGATTCGATGTTGCCGAACTCATCTGGGAGTTCTTCGACTCTGCCGTTTAGGCGCGTCTCACCTGTGCGGCCTGCCGGGGCAGGCTAGCGGTCTCGGCGTACGGCTCGATTGGCAGCGAGCGACACCTCACGTTCGACGCCGTGGTCAACCATCGGCTCGGGGTATTCGGGCGATCCAAGTTCAGTAATCCATCGCGCGGCATAGTAACCATCCGGGTCGAAGCGTTCGCCCTGCCGCTGGGGATTGAAGACACGAAAGAATGGGGCCGCGTCCCGCCCGGTTCCCGCCACCCACTGCCAGTTCAGTTGGTTCTGGGCATGGTCGTAGTCGAGCAGGTTCCGGCGGAAGTGCTCGGCCCCGCGCTGCCATTCGAGGTGAAGATCCTTCACCAGGAAACTCGCCGCGACCATGCGGGCCCGGTTGTGCATGTCGCCTGTCGCCAGGAGCTGTCGCATCCCTGCGTCGACGATCGGGAAGCCTGTCTCCCCCCTGCTCCAAACCCCGAAACGCTCGTCTGCCTCCGCTCCCGTGGCCCAGTGCCCCTCGGGAGCCACAGGACGGAGACATTCGCGCATGGCCTCCGGGTGACGCCAGAGCACGTCGGCATGGAAATCCCGCCAGGCGATCTGGCGTTCGAACGCCCGGGCAGCGTCGGAGTCGATGTGCGCAGTGGCGTGCACAATGGTGCGAGGATGGATCTCCCCGAAGGCGAGGGCCAAAGAGAGCCCGGATGTACCATCGCGATCGAGACGATCGCGGTCCGCGGGATAGTCCCCCAACCGGTGCGAGAGAAACGAATCCAGTGCGGCGAGCGCGTTCTCCTCCCCCACTTCTGGATCCGCGCTCAAGGGATCCTCATCGTGGGCACGACTCGCTTCCTCATGGAGGTTGACATCCGATACCGGGCCTGCCCTCAACGAGACGTCCGGCGGAGGGTAGGGCGGAGGCCAACCTCTATCCCTCCACGCTCGCGAAAACGGGGTGAAGACCTGATACCCCGTTCCGTCTGCCCGCACGATGGTTCCCGGTGGGGCAACGTAGGCGGAGTCGAGGAGGCTCAATTCCACCCCAACTGTGGCGAGGGCGGTGCGGACGGCATCTTGGGTTCTCACCCCCGACGGGGTGAACTCCTTGGTCGCGATGACCGTAGGCGCACCCAGGTCACGAGCGACGCGAGTGAGGACTTCGGGAGCTTCCCCCCGGACGACCGACAGGCCTCCCCCGAGATCCCCCCGGAGGGAACCGAGCACGCGAGCCAGGTGACGACGTCGGCGGCCCGGCCAGCGAGCGATCGCGTCCGCCCACGGAAACACGGCCGCACCACCCAGGGCGCTCACCTCGAGGATCGCGGGGTTGTCCACCAGTCGAACGTCACGTCGTACCCACCACAGCGCGGTCACACGACCTACGGTACTTCCCGCTCTCTCCCGGAAAGCCCCGCTCCCTGCGTAGGCTGGAACCATGGCGGTTCCCACTCGGACCCTCAACGATGGCGTCAGCATTCCCGCCATCGGATTCGGCACCAACTCCCTTCGCGGCGACGCGGGCCTCGGGGCCATTCGTTCCGCCCTCGAGTGCGGATACCGCCTCATCGACTGCGCGGTGAACAGTCGCAACGAGGTGGAGGTCGGACGCTCCGTGCGCGAGTTCCTCAGGGCAACGGAGACGCCGCGCGATGAGATCTTCGTCCAGACCAAGATCCCCGGTCATCTTCACGATTCCAAGAAAGCACTCGATGCCTATCAGATCTCGCTCGAACTCCTTGGACTCGAACGCATCGACGTGCTCCTGCTCCATTCCCCCAACTTCATGGCCGGGAAGTACCGTGATGCGTGGCGCACCCTAGTGGACCTCCGACAGAGTGGGGCGGTGCGGTCCATCGGGGTCAGCAACTTCACCGCTCAAAGCATTTCAGAGATCATCCTCTCCACCGGCATCACGCCCGCCGTCCACCAGATGGAACTGCATCCATGGCATGCGCAAGAACGCCTGCGTGCCGAGAACGCGCGGCTCGGCATCGTGACCCAATCGTGGAGCCCACGCGGAAGCGGGGATCCGCAGAACGATACTGCGCCAGTCGTCTCCGCCGCCACAGCCCATGGCGTCACCCCCGACCAGGTGATCCTTCGCTGGCACCTCCAGCTGGGCAACATTCCCCTCCCGATGTCCATGACACCCTCGGAACGATGCGAGCACCTCAGTGTCTTCGGCTTCGAACTCTCCGAGGCGGAGATGGCGGCGATCTCCTCGCTTTCGGGCCCAGGCGCCAACACCTTCGGCAGCGGCTGAGGCACGGGCTGATCGATCTTGTACTCGGCAACACGGCCCCGTTGCGCGGGACGACAGCGACACGTCACAACGGGGTCATGCCTGGTGACCAGGTTCGCTCTCGACCAGATTCTGCACATGACTTCACCCCGAGAGACCTACCGACAGGCAAAGGCCGCCGTGGCGCTGGCCCAACAACTCCACAGAGCCTCCACCATCGACACAGACGACTACTGGCTCTATCACGGCTTCGTCCGCATCGACCAAGCCAACGCCGCAATGGCGGCCAAGCCCGTCGACACACTCGAAGCGGTGGTGGACAACCCAGAGTTGCTCGGCGCTCTCAAGGCTGCGGGAGTCCTCACAATACTCGACGTCATGGGCGGGCCCAGAAGGCGGATCCCGAACGTACCTGGTGTGGACAGAGAGACCTACGCCGAAGTAGCAAGCGCAGCCACCGCGGCGTGGAACGCCTTCCTGACCGCCACGGATGTAGAGTTCACGCCCGACACGCGTTCGGACAACCAAACACGAGTGCTTGAGATGCTTAGCCATCTCGTTGAGGTCAACCGCGCGAGTAGTGATCTCAAAGAACCGATCCTTGAGTTCGCCAGTCTGGCGGAACCGCTTCTCAAGACCGCACTACCGGCGGCGAACCCTGTCATTGGCCTCTTCGCTGGTCCAGTGAGGCGCGCCCGTGCCGTTGCCGCCATCGCCACATTGGAGACCCATCTCGCCCCTCTCATGCTTCGGGACATCCCCACATTACTCACCCACATCCTCAAGGACCTCAAGGTCAAAAAGCTCGAGGGCGACGCGCTGTGGAATGACCTTCGTGCACACTCGAAGGAGTACGACGTGGCGATGGATCAAATCGGACGGCCAGACCTGAGATAGGGCAACTATCCCCAAAGTGATGGTCGAGCGGGCGGGGCTCCCGAATCCGCATGGGTCCCGCAGACAGGCACACCCTCAGCCGATTGAGTTTGCAAGGCGCGACTAGAAGTACACGCAGGCCTGCTCGTTCGTATCACGACGCTCGGCATTGTTAAGCAGGTCCAGCAGCATCTCTACCGGGACGATGAACGTCGTTCCGTAGTTGTCGCCCGCATACAGCACCCCGACAACGGTCCCGTTGTTGTCGTATGCCGCCGAGCCCGACGAGCCGGGTGCGGCCTCCGCCGTGGTGGCGAACACTTGGCCCTCGCCCTCGAGCTCGTCATCGACCTCGGCGAGGATCGTTCCCTCCGTGACACGCAACTCATTCCCCTCCGGATAGCCAACGACCTGCACGAAGTCCCCCGGAGCGGGGTCCGCATCTGCGAGGGTGACCATGACGGGAAGTTCCTCCTCGATCGTGAGCACCCCCAGGTCTCCCCAGTTCGATACATAACTGTCCGTTATCGTCAGCGGCGTGCCATCGAACATTGTCGCCGACAGTTTGTAGTGGTTTTCAATCACGTGTCGGTTCGTCACCACCGTGTGCTCGTCGATCGCGAATCCGGAGCCTGTCCCGATTCCCTCGCAGCCTTCGTTGAGGACCCGTACGGCCGCGATCTCCTGATCCTCGAATCCCAACGGCCCCTGGGGAAAAGATGAGGGGAGGGGCGAGGGCGTCGCCTCCTCTCCCCAGGGAGTTGGGATCGCTTCGGGGGGAGAAAGCACCACTCCGCACGCCGTCAGCGTCAGCACCCCACCGAGCGCAAGTACAAGACATGGCGTGCGCTTCATGACACCTCCGCCGCTGGCTCGGGGGCCGGGAGATTCGCCTCGATGAACTCGACGGCTTCGGTGAAGTATCCACGGATGTCCACGCATATCTCCCTGACGTCATCGTCGTAGGCGTGAATCATCGACCATGGCCGGATGTTCCACTTCATGCGAACGTAGTAGGCGACGTCAAAGGACGCGTCGATGCAGTAGCCCATCGCCACTCCAACGTACGACAGGTACAGGGCATATTCGTCGGCCCTGACGGAGTGATTCGCGGACACCAGGAACTGAGAATGCATGTAGTCCAACCCGGCCTGGAGCTGTGCAAGGGCCCGGCCGTCGACTGCGAGAGCGTCCTCCACCTCGCCACGTTGGTCGGCAAGGTCCCCAGCCGTATCACGCAACTCAGCGACGCGCCCCGACCACAGAAACGACAACGCACTGAGATACAAGGTCGCCGAAACGAGCGCCGATGCCGCAAGGACTTGTGCGGTCCGCATCCATAGTCGACGCCTCCGCGGCACACCCTCGGCCACCACAACAGACGCGGTCTGCGTGGCGATCTTCGCCTCCGACTTACCCATCGAGCCCTGCCTTCGCCTTGCTGAACGCCGCCTTCGCCGCTTCGCAGGTCTGCCTGACGACGGCCTCCCGGTCACGTCCGCGTGACTGCTCGGTCGTGGTCCACAAGTAGTCGAGAAGGACAAGTTCGGCATCGTAACACTCCGTGAGGACGGCGACCGCGTCGCGTATCTGATACAGCTCCGCGATGCTCGACGCCTCCAAGGCCTTCAACTCGGCGACGCGCCCCTCCGTCGTATCGGCCTGCTCAGATAGCAGATCTATCAGTTCCTCCTGCTCGACGAGATCGGCCTGCAATACGGACAACGCGGTGCCCGTCGCCTCATTCGCCGCGAGGAGAGTCTCGGCCTCGTCCTGCCAACGCGAAAGGAGCACGAGAAGCAGGGTGTCGGCGAGTACCACCAGCGTGGCGCCGGCGCCGATCAAGACAGTCTTACGCGAGACATTCCGCCGCGGCTTCACCTCCGTTGGCTTTTCAGCCTTTGCTCGAGCCGATGCGGTTGCACGTGCGCCCACGGCCTTGGTCATGGCGTCAATCTAGCGGCCCCGCGACGTTAGCGCGACCGGTGTCCATATACTTCTCTCCGCTTCCTGACTAGAGCGTGAAGCACCGTCCGCGTAGTGTGACACCATGACGGTTCCGAGCCGCGCCCTGAGGGATGGCACCAGCATTCCGATCATCGGGTTCGGCACGATCCCTCTTCACGGCAGCGACTGCTATGACGCCACCCGCCTTGCCCTTCGGAGCGGCTATCGCCTTTTCGATGCGGCCTCGAATTACCACAACGAGGTCGAGATCGGCCAGGCCGTTCGCGAATTCCTGAAAGAGACGGGCACCTCCCGTGGTGAGATTGTCATCCAGGTCAAGGTCCCGGCTCGCCTCCACCAATTCCAACAAGCCATGCTGTCGTGCTCCGACTCCCAGCAGATGCTCGGCCTCGGTCGCCTCGATGTGGCCATCGTCCACGCACCCGAGCCTGGGTCCCGAGCCCATCTCGGGGCATGGGGTGCCTTGATCGAGTTGCAGAATCGCGGCATTGTCCGCACCATCGGAGTCAGCAACTGCACAGCCGAGCAACTGGTGGACCTCATCGACGAAAGCGGTGTCACCCCGGCAATACACCAAGTCGAGCTCAACGCCTACCATGCGGAAGAAGATATGTGCGCCCTGAACACGCGCCTCGGGATCGTGACCCAGGCGTGGAACCCTCTCGGGGGCGGAGCCTCCGCCTACGTCGATCCCCCGTGGGCCGGGATCGCGGTCGCTCACCGCGTCACTCCGGACCAAGTGGTGATGCGCTGGCATCTTCAACTCGGGAACGTGCCGCTTCCCATGAAGAACAACGAACCCAAGCAGCGCGCCTGTCTCGACGTCTTCGGTTTCGAACTGTCCGCCGAAGAGATGGCGGCGATTTCATCGAACTCCCTGCCCACGCCAAGTCCACCTGGGGGTGGAGAGAACGCAAACGCGGGGTGGGGCGGGACTGCGGCCTCAAAGCCGGGCTGGTAGGCGTCCCCATGAGACCTCGTCTCACGGTCGTGCTCGTCCCGACGGCCCTCGGGGACTAGCCTCGAAGCATGCCCACCTTCACCACGACGGCGGTCTTCGTCGAAGACCTCGCCCGCTCCGCCGCCTTCTACCGTGACGTGCTCCTCCAGAAGGAGGTGTACTCCGACCAGAACCACATCCTCTTCGAGAACGGCCTCGAACTCCACCTCGGCGACGTCCTGCTGGGATACGCCTACGGAACCAGACGAGGCCCCAACGGCCAGTGGGGACACGACAACTTCGCCCTCACGTTCCGCACGGACGACATCGAGAGCGACTTCGAACGCATCTCGGCCGTCACGACGCCGCTTCATCCCGTACGCATGGAGCCGTGGGGTGAGCGCTTCTTCCGGTTCCACGATCCCGACGGTCACATCGTCGAGGTCGGGGAAAGGTCAAAGTAGGCCCTCGGCTACATCGTCGCGCTGACGACCCTAGGTACGGCTCGAGGGATCCCCGGGTGCCAACCTTGCTTCTACGAGAATCCCCGAAGACCGGTTCGCTGCGAAAGCGCAACCCCTCGGTCTGGCCAACCCGTTGGGCACCGATAGCCTGGGCGGATGACGAGCGCGACCTCCTCTGAAGTAATCAGCCCGCGCGATGAGGCCGCATCGAAGCGCAGCCAGAAGCAGATCTCCCGACTCACTGGCGCCGAGGGGCTTCGCGCGCTGGCCTGCCTCAACATCCTCTTCTTCCACGCCGTCATCCGCATCGATCCGGCCACTCAGGACGGGTGGTTCAGGGACGTCCAGGACTTCTTCAGCACCGGTGCGGTCGGGGTGGCGGTGTTCTTCGTTCTCTCCGGGATGCTGCTGAGTTACCGCTTCTGGATGGCATTCTTCACCAAGACCTCCTACCCCTCCATCGGCCACTTCATCCGTCGGCGCGTCTCGCGTATCCTTCCCGGGTTCTACTTCGTCCTCGTCGTCTCCTTCCTGATCGACAGGTCCAATGCCAACGCCTGGAACTCCGAACTCTACGAGCCCGTGAGGCGCCTGATCGGTGGCTTCACCCTGACCTCCTCCTTCCACTATGAGACCTACTTCCCCGTGGACTCGAACATCCCGCTCTGGGCGGTCCCCATGGAGGCCGTGTGCTACGTCGTCTTGCCGCTCGCGATGTGGGTCTTGTTCTCGATTCGACGACGGGGGACGCAAATCGGGATCGGGTTCTGGCTGTCCGTCATCGCGATCGGGGTGCTCATCAACGGGTGGGTGGTCAGCACCTTCCAGATGGACGGGCGAGGCGAGTACTGGTCGATCGACCTCGCCCGCGACCAGATACCCGGTCGCAACCCCGCCGCGTACTTCGGCCAGTTCGCCATCGGCGTGCTCGCGGCGGCGGCCATCGTGCTGTGGAAGATCCACCGGAAGGGCAAGCGGACGTGGTGGTTCGACGCCACCGGGCTGGTCATCGCCGTCGGCATGGTTGTGTTCTTCTGGGTCATCCGGGGAGACTGGAGCCATCAGGCGAGCCTGACGATGCAGGAGCAGCCGTACTACTACCCGTACTACGCGGTGCTGCTGGGGATCCTCGCGGTCGCGTTGGGATTCTCCAGGTGGCTCTGGCGACTGTTCGAGATCGCCCCGCTGAGGTTCATCGCCAAGTACTCGTACGGCATCTACCTGTGGCATTCGCTCGTCTTCGACTGGTACGCCCGGGAGATCGACTGGCGGTACGGCTGGTACGCCGACACGGATCACGTCCACTTCATCTATGGGACGCTCGTGTGCCTCGCGCTCACCATCGTCGTCTCCATGATCTCGTGGCACGTGATCGAGCGGCCCTTCGTCGAGGGATGGCTGTCCGGGCAGAAGAAGGCCCGAGCCTCTACGCCGTCTTAGCCCGGAGCATCACCCACGATGCAGCGGGGAGGCGAATCTTCACGGCCCCGCTATCAACGATCGTCTCGACCAAGCGGGGCGACACCCTCTCGGGTGCATTCGCGGTGTTGACCGCCGTGAGGTCGTCGTCATAGACGCCCACGGCCTCCGCGTGTTCGACGGATCCGAACTCGCGCAGGTCGAGAATGACCTCCTGGGGGGCGTTCGGATCGCGATTGGCGAGAAACTGCGTGTGCTGCTTGTCCAGGTCCCAGGTCGCGGCAACGGTGACCGCGTCGACGGTGCCGTGCTTGGCGGTGTCGATCGTCGGCCCCTTCACGCTCGCCCGCAGGACCGTGGGATGAGCGTGGGCGGCGGTGAGGGAGAACGGATGAAACGTGGCCTGTCGCCAGGCGGGGCCACCCGGCTCGGTCATGATCGGCGCGATGACGTTGACCAATTGCGCCAGGCTTGCCGCCTTCACCCGATCCGCGTGACGGAGCAAGGTGGCGAGCAGGTCCCCCACCACGACGGCATCCACCACCGTGTAGACGTCCTCAAGGAGCCGGGGAGCGACTGGCCAGTCCCGCGGCCCCGCGCCGATCGCCTTGCTCAGGTACCAAACGTTCCATTCGTCGAAGGAGACGTCGATGCGCTTGTCGGACGAGCGTGCGGCCCGAACCTCGTCGGCCGCCGCGACGACGCCCTCGATGAATGCGGACATGTCCGCGCCCGATGCCAGAAACGAACGAAGGTCTCCGTCCTCGAGTTCGTAATACGCGTGCGCCGAGATCAGGTCGACCTCGTCGTAGCAGTGCCCGAGCACCACCCGCTCCCATTCGCCGAACGTGGGCATCGATCGGCCGGAACTGCCGCAGGCGACGAGCGTCAGGTCGGGGTCCATTCGGCGCATGGCGCGCGCCATGTCGAGAGCGCTTCTCCCATATTGGTCGGGGGTCATCTGGCCGATCTGCCAGGGCCCGTCCATCTCGTTGCCGAGGCACCACATCCTGATCCCGTGCGGCTCCTCGACGCCGTGTTTTCGCCGGAGGTCGCTCAAGGCGGTCCCCCCGGGGTGGTTGCAGTACTCGAGCAGGTCGACCGCGGCCTCCGTGCCTCGGGTGCCAGTGTTGACGGCCATCATCAGCTCGAGGTTGGCGGCGCGGCACCAGGCCAGGAACTCGTTGGTTCCCACCTCGTTCGTCTCAAGCGTGTGCCACGCAAGGTCGAGTCGACGGGGACGATCGGTACGCGGGCCTACACCGTCCTCCCAGCGATAGGACGAGACGAAGTTTCCGCCGGGGTAGCGAACCGTTGTGACGCCAAGTTCGCGGACCAATGCCAGGACGTCGCCGCGAAAGCCCTCCGGCGTGGCCGTGGGGTGATCCGGCTCGTAAATGCCGGTGTAGATGCCGCGTCCGAGGTGCTCGACAAACGTTCCGAAAAGGCGGCGGTCGATTTCCCCGACGACGGCGTTTGGCGCCAGTGTGATGTCCACCGCCATGTCGGGCCTTCCTTTCCGCCAGCTCTTGCCAGCGCCCCAATGCGCCGTGCCTGATGGTTCTCACCCTAGGGGATCGCCTTCATCGTCCCCGTGGAGAGGCTTGTCGAGTCTTCAGAGCAGAAGACGGCAGAATCGTCAGGGCCCCACCACCCCATAACTTGCTTGAATTCGATTCGGTAACGATCCGAGGCATAAAGCCTGCGGGTCATGCCAGGCCGTCATCCTGACGACATGCGAACACCCCCTCTTACCATCGTCGCACTCGCCGTAGCCCTGCTCACGGGCTGCGCGGGTGAGACAGATGTCGATCCGAATGCTGACCTCGGTGGCGGGGCCACGGCCCTCCACCGAGCCGCCGCGAGCGACCAGGCCGAGACCATCGTCTCGCTCCTCGACGCGGGCGCGCATGTGGACGCCCGTGCTGACAACGGCCAGACGCCCCTCATGATCGCGGCCTCTCTCGACAATGAGGATGCCGTCCTTGCCCTCCTCGACGGTGGCGCCGATCCCCTGATCTCGAACCCGAAGCTCGAGGGCATGACCGCCCTCCATTACGCCGCGTGGCAAGGAGGAACAGACGCTTTGGCTGTGCTCCTCGACGCCGGAGTAGACATCGACCTGGTCGACGGCCGCGAAACGACCGCGATCATGTACACGACGTTCCTCGGCCAGCCCGAAGCGGCCGCCCTCCTCATCGCGCGTGGGTGCGATCTCAACCATCGCGACAACGACGGAATGACGGCGCTCTTCTGGGCCCGCTACCACGAGTTCCCCGAGATCGCCGAGGCGATCGAGAATGCGGGCGGGGTGGAGTAGGCCCGCAGAATGATCGGCAATGGGCGAGGTCGCCGACACGGCCCCGCCCACAACAGCAATCGAGCCTAGGATTCGACAGGTCCGAGCGCCCAACGACCCATCCTGCGGTGCGCGTCTCCAAGCCCCTTGATCGCCCACGCCAGGAACGGGAACAGGATGATCCCGAGTATGGGACCGAGCCAGAACCATTCGCCCCCCTGGCTGAGGTTGACATCGTCCGGAATCCATGCCCAGGGCACAAACGGGCTGGCGAGGATCGACGGCGGCAGAACGAAGTACGTGACCGCGAGGCTGAAGCCGATCGAACACACGACGAACCGCCACGTCACCCAGGAGAGGACGCGCCAGGCGTGGCGATCACGCCACACCGTTCCCGCCCATGCAAAGAACCCGGCCGCTTTGCCGTCGGAAGCCGGCCCGACCGAGGCGAGGGGCTCAGGTTCGGGGATGTCTTCGCCGAGGAGGCCGTTAATGAGCATCCGCTCGTAGACTCCGATCCCGCGGAGGAGCACCTGAGTGAGCAGAAGGATGGGCACGCCGATCCAGATGACGACGGTGCCGAAACCGACCGAGTAGAGGGTGATGATTAGGCATCCCCACAGCAGGCCGTAGATGAGACCGATGAGCAGATAGAAGGCATCCCGCGCGGTCTGCCACGAGAGTGCCGGTGCGAGGAATCGCTTGAGTATTGTCATACCTCCATCGTTCGGTGTCGCCACCTCGAATGCGCCCCCCAGGGGCATGAATCCTCATCCCCCACAGGAACGGAGTCCGTCCTCCCCCAAGAGAGCGGTCGTCCCACGCTTTCTCCCCCGCCTAGGTACCCTGAGCCCATGCCGCTGACGCCGTACCACATGGGGCCGGGGATCCTCCTCAAGGCCCTTTTTCGCGGATCCTTTTCCCTCATGGTCTTCGGGTACGCCAACGTCCTCATCGACCTCCAGCCGCTGATCGCGATCACCTCCGGCCGAGGAGAAACCCACGGCTGGACGCATACGTGGCTCGCGGCGATCGTCATCGGCGCGTTCGCGGCGGTCACAGGCAAGTGGCTCGCCGACCTCGCCCTGCGCCTCGTCGCCTCTCGCGATCGATCGGATTTGCGGGTGCGATGGTGGGTGGCGGCGCTTTCGGCCTACTTGGGAACGTCGAGTCACATTGCACTCGACTCTCTGACGCACGGCAACATGCACCCCTTCGAGCCCTTCTCCGACGCCCAGCCCTGGCTGGGAGCCGTGACCCCAGGGAACCTCCGCCTTTTATGCGTTATCGCGGGAGCCGTGGGGACGGTGCTGTACTTCGCCGGCCTGTGGTTCCGTCGACGGGCCGTCCTCCGTCCTACCCAGCGTCCGTGAGGATCCTGAGGTATTCGGGATCGACCACCTGGCCGTCGGCGTCGACGAGACCGAAGTCCATCTGCTTGTAGTTCCACACCGCTCGGCCGATCCCGGCCTCCCGGAGCATCCCCATGAAGTCGGCGAGCCACCTCCGCCGATTCTCCGGCTCGATCCAGTCGCCCACGCCGAACTCGCCGCAGTAGAGTTCCCTCCCTGTTCGTTCGGCGAAGTCCAGTGCCGGCTGAAGGATCTCGGCCACCAACTCGCGATCCGCCCTCCGTCCGACGAATGGTCCGAAGTCGGCACGGTGCTGCGGGTTTCGCTCCAGGAACTCGGCGAGGCCGGGGAACTCGCCAGGGTACGAGACCGTCTCCCCCCACTCCCGCAACCCGGGATTCCAATAGGCCTTCTGATGTGTGAAGAGGAGGGGGTCGTAGAAGTGGAAGGTGTAGACGACCTTGGGGTCATCGAAGACGACGAGGTCCTTGAGCCCGGGGACGCCGTTGTTGAAGTTGCCTCCGATCATGATGGTCGAGTCGGGGGCGATGGCACGGATCGCGGGGATGGTGCGCCGGATAAGCACATTCCACGGTTCGACGTCGGGGATGACTACCTCGTTGAGCAGTTCGAAGATGATCGGAACCCGGGAGTCCCGGTACCGCCGGACGATCTGCTCCCACAAGCCGATGAAACGCTGCTGCAAGCTCTCGTCGTCGAACAGGCTGTTGACACCCCTGGTCTCCTCCTCCAACTCATTCGTGAAGGTGAACCCCGGGGCATGGTGGATGTCGAGGATCATCGCCAAGTCGGCCGCCTCGCACCACTGAAGGCAGTCGTCGATGTAGCTGTATCCCCGCTCAACCGGCACCCCAATGGCGTCATCCGACTCGAGGACGGGATAGTCGACGGGCAGGCGCACGTGATCCATCCCCCATGAGGCGATCCGGTCGATGTCGGGACGGGTGATAAAGGTGCGGAAGTGCTCGTGGTCGAATTCCCTGTACTGGGACAGCCAACCTCCAAGGTTGACTCCATCGATGAAGCCACTCATTCGCCAGCCTCCTCAGTTGCGAAAACACGCGTTGGTAGCACGATACGGCTCATGGACCGCCCTTGGGTTGAGCGTGAAAAGACCCGATGCCCCTAACGAGGGCCTAGAGTCAGTCCAGAGCGACTGGCGTCGGAGACGGAGGGAATCACGTGAAGGAGGTGCGGGAGTTCTGGATCGCCCTGTGTCTGGCGGTTGCGGCGGCGCTCGCCGTCAAGGTGCCCAGCCTTTTCGGCCTCTCCCTTGCCGACGATCCCGGCTTCCATGCCCGCAATGCGAGCCTCCTCGTCCTCCCCCTGCTCGGCGTCTACTTCGTATGGAAGCGCAGCCTCCGCAGCATCGGCGTCCGCACCATCGGCGTCCTTCTCTCGACCTTCGCCCTCGGGGCCGTCTTCACGAACGCCTATCCCTTCGAGGAGGGCGGCGCGACCGAACTTCTGGCCGCCCTTCACCTGCCGATCATTCTGTGGCTTCTCGTGGGCGTCGCCTACGTCGGTGGCGAGTGGCGGTCGCACGATGCGCGTATGGACTTCGTCCGATTCTCGGGCGAATGGCTCGTCTACATGGGCCTTTTCGCCCTCGGGGGCGGTGTCCTCGCCGGGCTTACCCAGGGCACGTTCGAGATCCTCGACGTCGATGCGACCGGCTTCATCCAGAACTGGCTTCTCCCCTGCGGGGCAGCCGGCGCCGCGGTCATCGCGGCCTGGCTCGTCGACTCCCGGCGAGCCATCATCGAGAACGTCGCACCCGTCCTCGCCCGGGCCTTCATCCCCCTCTTCACGCTGCTCCTGATGGCGCTCCTCGGAACGATCGTCTGGACCCGCACGGAGATGTCGCTCGACCGGGACGCCCTCGCTGTCGTGACGGCTCTCCTGGTGTTGGTGCTCGCGCTCATGGTCTACGCCATCGCCGCGCGTCAGGGGACGGAGCGCGTACTGCTCATCGATCGAGTCCAGTTCGCGCTCGGGATCACCGCATGGGGGCTTGCGGGAGTCGTCGTCGCGACGATGCTCGCCCGCCTGGCGGAGTATGGTATGAGCCCGAACAGGACCGCCGCACTCGGCATCGCCCTCATCGTCTTCGTCAACCTCACGTGGACGTCCTGGGTGGGGCACGTCATGCTCCACAACAACTGCTCCTTCTCCCGGCTCGACCGATTCCAGACCCGGTATCTGCCCGTCTATGCGATGTGGGCCACTGCGGTCGTGGTCGTGTTTCCTCCGGTCTTCGGCTTCGCCTAGGACCCGTCACAGGGGAACCTTCCCGAGCGCCTCAGTCAGTCCGGGCGTACGCTGAGGCATGAACGAAAAAAAGACCCAACCCTCTGAGGCTCGCGTCGAAGAGTTCGTGACGAACATCCCCGACAAGGTTCTCCGGTCCGAGGCCGAACGCCTCCTCACCCTCATGACCAACGTCACCGGCGAGAAGCCCGTCATGTGGGGCGATGGCATCGTCGGCTTCGGGATGTACCACTACACGACGAAATCCGGCCGCGAAGGCGACTGGATGCGCGTGGGATTCGCGCCGGGGAAGGCCCGATTGTCGCTCTATGGGCTCAAGGACCACAAGGAATCGCTCCGCCTGCTTGAACACCTCGGCCCCCACACTGCGGGCGTCGGGTGCGTGTACATCAAGAACCTCGACGACGTCAACGAGGACGTGCTCAGGGCTCTTATCGCCCTCGCCCACGAGCGCGAAGCCCTCGCGAACCATAACTGACGGTCCAAACGTGCCTGGATGCGTGTGCTCAATCTCACCCACAACCCCCTAACGCGTAACTCCCCCTTTCAATACCGTTGACACATGGCCCAACCGACCGTCGCCGTCGTCACGGACAGCGCCTCCGCCCTCCCGCACGCCTTCCAGGCCAAGTACGACATCCGTGTCGTCCCCATGCACATCGCCATCGATGAGGAGGTCTTCACCGAAGGGGTGAACATCAGCCCCCCCAAGGTTGTCGCGGCCCAGCTCCTGGGGTCCAAGGTCAGGACCTTTGAACCCCCGGTCGCCGAGTTCTCGCACGCCTATCAGGGCTGCATCAAGGCCGGATACCGGGAGATCGTGTCCATTCACGTTTCCTGCAAGATCCACAAGGTCTACGCCCACGCCCAGGAGGCAGCCCGGACGATGGGGACGCCCGTCACGGTGATCGACAGCGGGACCGTCACGATGGCGGAGGGCTGGGTTGTGCTTGCGGCGGCGGCCGTCGCGAAGGCCGGCGGCGACGCGGAGGACGTCGTACGGGCCGCCCGGGAGGCGATGGAGACGAGCCGCCTCCTCTTCACCGTGGAAACGCTCGACTACGTGCATCAGGACGGCCGGGTCTCGGGGGCGATTCGCCTGCTGAGCAACGCCACGCATATGCGCCCGATTCTCACCATCAAGGACGGGGACATCGCCCTCGCAGGCCGGGAACGCCAAACGGGCCCCGCGCGAGAGAAGGTGCGGACGATGATGCAGGACTACGCGAAGACGCTGGCCCGACCGGTCGTCTCCGTGGCCCTAGTAGGGGGCAGTGCGCTCGAGGAAGGCCTCGGTATCGACACCCCGGGCCTCATGATCGAAGATTCACCGGGGGCGAGTCTCACCGCCCATGCCGGGCCGGGCACCTACGCCGTCGCTGTCGCCGACATGCCCCTGGAGTTCATCCGCGAAATCTAGTCATCGTGCTCGACTCGGAGGAGTTCCCGCTGGCTGCGCACGGCAGTCGTCACCAGATGGATGATCCCGGCTAGCAGGAACGCCGCCGCAAACAGCGCAAGCGCGGTCATCGGGTCCTCCATCAGGCTCGGGGCGAAGACCATGGTCCCGGCAAGGGCGAGCATCGTCACCCCGGCGACGAGTTTGAGCACTTCTCCGTGCTTCTCCTGCATCTTGGTGGCCCGCATGGTCACGACCGCAATCCCGAACACGATCATCTCGTCGAGCAGGAACGGGATCATGTACACGAGGAAGTAGACGGCTGTCTCGGCAAGCCCCACCCCCTCGGCCTGCAGCATCCCGGTCCAAATCACGGGGAATCCGCCCGTGCACGGGGTCTCGATGATGGAGACGGCCACAGCAAGGACAATGGTCGCCCCGAGCGCAGGGATCAGGGCGCGATGGCCCGCAGCATTGCGGACGCGTTGATAGATCCCGGGTTTTGCGGAGTCCTTGATGGTGAAAGAGAGGCCCGTCTTGAACGCGAAGTAGTCCTTGAGGCTTACCGCCCCGAAGACACCTGCCACAATGGCAACGAAGACCTGAACCTTTCCGACGAATCCGATGACGGAGAGGGCGGAGTAGATTCCGGCAATATAGAGCGCATACATACCGGCGGTGACGGTGAGGAAGGTTGTTCCGATCGCGAGCACGCGTCGACGCGAGGCCGTGCGAATGACGATTGTCAGCAGCACCGAGATGACCCAAAGCGAGCAGGGGTTCACCCCGTCGACGAAGCCAATGATGAGGCTCGACACCAGAAGCGACTTGTCGCCGAGCGACACCTCCCCGAAGACGGGGACATCGATGGTGGCCTCCTTGTCGTCCGCCACGCAGAAAGGATCGTCCTCGGAACAAGTCCCGGTCTTGGGGTCGCCGTACACTCCGGGGGCCGGGGTGCGCCCCTCGGCCAGCAGCTCGACGGCGGTTGCGACGTCCTCCTGGATAGCGGGGGTCCAGCCGATCCAAATGCGCTTGTCGATGATCGTCACCGGGACGTTCGTCGCATCGAAGTCGTACTCGTTGCCGTAGGCCTCGAAGCGGGCACGTTCGTACTCGTCGTAATAGACCTCATACTCACGGATGGGGATGTCCGGATATTGGAATTCGACGCTCGTGAGCCACTGTCGCTCGTCCTCGCACCGGGGGCATCCGTCTCCCCAGAAAACGATGATGTCGAGCGTCGGCTCGATCTCCTCGGTGAAGACCACACCCTGGTCCCTGCCCGCCCACAATGCGGTGCCGAAGATCGCGGCGGCGGCGAAGGCGACTGTGGCTCCGATCCATGCGAGACGAGACCCCACGGACGTGCCTTTGGTCTCGGTTTGAGTCACCATGGTGCTGTCCCCTTCTAGCGGATCGGCGTCCGCATCATTGTAGGCACATGGGGGCCGTTCCAGTTTCGGGCACAATCCCCGGTGCCCCGACGTTGAGGAGGCGGCAGCACCGGATTGTTCCGAAGGAGGGGATGCCGTGTCGGACTTCATGTGGCGCTTGGCCTCCACCGTGCTTCCGGCTGTGGCCGTCGGCACGACGGCGGTCTGGATGACGTATGCCATCGCCCGTCGGGGGCGTGGGGCCGAAGCGGCGAGGTATACCGCCGTTCGAGCCCTTCTCGGGGCCGGGGTGGCGACGCTCCTCTGGTGGACCCTCGTCCTCTCGAATCCAGACTCCGACGGAACCCGATCCCTCAACCTCGTCCCCTTCCACGAGATCTCGCGATCCCTCCGGTCGGACGAGGCGGGCTACGGAGTCGTCAACCTCTGGGGGAACATCCTCGTCTTCGTCCCCGTCGGGGTCCTCACCGTCCTGTCGATGCGGACTGGACGACGATGTGCGGGAACGCTCGCCCTCGCGGCGGGGATCGGTTTATCCATCGGAATCGAGGCCGCTCAATACACGATCGGCCGTTCGGCGGACGTGGATGACGTCATTCTCAACGCGACCGGAATCCTGATCGGGGTGGTGGGGGCCCGGCTCACCCAGCACATCGGACGTCCGGCCTCGATGTCCGAAAGCAGCCGCTAACGTCCGCGAGAACTCCGAAGCCGGAAGTGCGAGCCCGCCCGGGGCGGCTGGTTCCCGATCCTCTTGCCTCCCCAGTCCTTGGTCCCCTTCGGTGTGGGTGGGGGCAGGGGCGGACGCGCGGGTTCGGGACGCTTGACGTCGACCTTCGTGGCTGGCTTCGTCGCGGCAGGCTTCTTCGCGGTCGGCTTCTTGGTGGTGGACGACGCCCCCGAAACCTTGGCGGTCGGCTTCGCCGCAGGGGCCTTTCCCATCGCCGCCGCATTCTTGGCCGCCGCCTCCTTTGCCCCTACCGGAGCCTTCGGAGTCGCCTTCACCGGTTTGGCGGTGCTGGCCTTCCCAACCCCCTTGACGGGGCCGGATGCTGTCGGGCTCATTCGACTCTCCCTTGGTTCCGCTTGTAGGTCTTCAGCCTAACCAACCCCCAGCCATTGCGTCACGTTTCGTCATCCGATGCGCACACATGATCAAGGACTTGGGGGCCACGGGTCGGCAGAATCGATCGAGCCGGCCCGGGCTCGAGGGCGCCAAGCGAACAAGCCGAGGAGGAATCGGATGGAGATGCATGTGAAACAGATCGGGACCGTGTCCCTGGGGGCACATCCCCACATCGCCCTGGATGACGAGTACGCCCAAGGGCTCGACGGATTGGAAGGCTTCAGCCACGTCTGGGTCGTCTGGTATGCGCACGAGGTCCCCGCATGGGATCCGGCCAACCTCACTATCCCCAAGCCCTACCGCAAGGCACCGCCCTCCCTCGGGGTTTTCTCCACCCGGTCGGAGAACCGCCCCAACCCAATCCTCTTGAGCGTCGTCCAGGTCACCGGGATCGACGTCGAGGCCGGAACCGTCGGGATCGCGTGGATCGATGCCGAGGACGGGTCCCCGGTCCTGGATCTCAAGCCCTACCAGCCCGCCGCCGATCGTATCCGCGACGCGGATGTCCCGGAATGGTGTCGGCACTGGCCCGCAACGACCGAAGAGAGCGGCACCTTCCCCTGGCATGAGGAGTTCATGTTCTGACCGGGATGTAGATTTCGGTCGCCCCTTCCCGCGTGTAGTGCTGGTACTCCCAGGACGCGGCTGCTTGGACGTCGTGTGTGGCGAGGTAGTCGCGGTAGATGAACTCGTACGTGTCGCGTATCGTCTCGATGCCGCCCGGGTGGACGAACCGAAGGCAGGTTGCCGCCGGGATCGTGCGGGTATGGAAGAGGGGCTCCTGCTCCACCACCCCGTCCGTCCGAATCCCGCACAGGACGGCGAGGCCGGTGAGCGCGTCGGTCTCCGGCCACGACGAGACTTGGAAGAACGCCTCGGGAAGGACTCGATCGCGGACGCGATCCTGGACACGCATGAAGGCCTCCCACGGGGAATGGAGGCTCAAGACTCCCTCCTCGACGAAAAAGGCCAAGCCCGTCACGTGGAACTCGTCGATGTGGACGAGGCCCGGCTCCGCGATGACCGGACGCGCCGATAGTCGGGGCCTGGCCGGGACGGCCCTGGGCGTGCCGTCGAGGGGATGGGGGTCCTGCCTCAGTCGCTTCGGCGGTATCCCGAACCGCTTCCGGAAAGCCCGGGAGAACGTCTCGTAGTCCCGAAACCCGAAACGTTCGGCGACGGCCCTGAGGGGAGTCTCGCCCCCGGTGATCACCCGTGCGGCCTCCGTCAGTGTCCTCCCGAGGATGTACTCCTTCGGCGGGGTTCCGACGACCGCGGAGAAGAGACGGGCGAAGTGGTGGACCGAATACCCTACCCGGCGAGCCAGTTCGGCGACGGTCTGGATCGGAACCTCCGGGGACTCGGCGACGAGGGAATCCTCGAAGGCCTCGATCGCGCGAACGATGTGGTCGTACCCGGTCACGAAAGCCCCTCCAGGAATTCCACCACGTGGGCGTTGACCTGCCCGGACTCGACGAGGAATCCGTCGTGGCCGACATCGGAGTGAACCACCTTGACCCCGTCCGATCCCCTGAGGTGCTGGTCCAGCAGCACGGCATTCGACACCGGATACAGCCGGTCGGAGTCCACGGCCAGGATGAGCGCCGGGATGTCCACGCCCGAGAGCGCCGCCTCGACGCCCCCCCGTCCCCGACCGATGTCGTGCGAGAGGATCGCCTCCACCAGGCGCAGATAAGTGTTGGCGTCGAAACGCCGGGCGAGCTTGTCGGCGTGATGCTCGAGGTAGGAGGCCACGGCGAAGCGCCCGCCCCCGCCCAGAGGGTTCTCACCCTCCTGGAAGTCCCTCCCGAAGCGGGCGTTGAGTTCCCCCTCCGAGCGATAGGTCGAGTGGGCGATCATCCTGGCGATCCCCATCCCTATGTGCGGGCCCTCGTCGTCCGCGGCGTCGTAGTAGTCGCCGCCTCGAAACCGGGGGTCGGCCCGGATGGCCGCGAGTTGAGGGGTGGCCCAGGCGATCTGATCGGCCGTGGAGGCCGCGGCAGCCCCCTCGACCGCGATGGCCCGTACGCGCCCGGGTGCCATGACCGCCCACTCGAGGGCCCGCATGCCTCCGAGGGACGGTCCGAGCACGAGCCTCCACGACTCCACCCCCAGGCGGTCCGTGAGCGCGATCTCCGCCCTCACCATGTCCCGGATCGTCAGGTAGGGAAACCGGGACCCCCAGGGCCGTCCGTCCTCGGGGTGCGGAGATGACGGACCCGTCGTGCCCTGGCACCCGCCAATGACATTGGCGCACACGACGAAGTAGCGATCGGTGTCGATGGGGCGGCCGGGTCCCACCATCGAGATCCACCAGCCCCCCGTGTGGTGGCCCGTGCCCGCAGGTCCCGTGGCGTGCGAGTCGCCCGTGAGGGCGTGGGCCACATAGACGGCGTTGCCGCCGTCCGGGTTCAACTCTCCCCACGTCTCGTAGGCGATCCGCACCCCCGGCAGGACTCCTGACGGATCCGCCTCGAGCGGCAGGTCGCCTAGGTCGAAGAACTGGCGCCTCCCCGGATCGTCCCCCTCCCGCCAGGCCGCAGACGCCGGTATGGGCACCCGTTCGGGTGCCTCCGGCGGTTCGTCGCTTTCTATCTCGTCGTCGTCCATGGGCCTTCCCCGATCAGGAAATCGCGGAGAACCCTTTCTCAAGGTCCTCCAGGATGTCGTCGATGTGCTCGATCCCGACGGCGAGCCGCACCGTCCCGGGTGTCACACCCGCCGCGGCCTGCTCCTCCGGGGTCAGCTGGCTGTGGGTCGTCGTCGCCGGGTGGATGACGAGCGAGCGCACGTCCCCGATGTTGGCGACCAGAGAGTGGAGGGAAAGGGCGTCGATGAACGTCCGGGCAACCTTCTCCCCGCCGGCGATTTCGAACGCCAAGACCGCCCCTGCGCCCTTGGGTGCGTACTTGGCGGCGTTCTTGTGCCACGGGGAGGAGGGGAGGCTCGCGTAGGCGACGGACACGACGTCCTTGCGCTTCTCGAGCCACTCCGCGACGACTTTGGCGTTCGCGAGGTGCCTCTCCACTCGGAGCGACAGGGTCTCGAGGCCCTGGGCAATGAGGAAAGCATTGAATGGGGAGATAGCGGGACCGACGTCCCGGAGCAACTGAACCCGCGCCTTGAGGATGAAGGAGAGGTTGACCTCGAAGAGTCCCCCCACTCCCAGGTCTTTCGCATAGGTCAGACCGTGGTAGCTCGGGTCCGGGGTGTTGAAGTTGGGGAACCGGTCGGGATACTGCGCATAGTCGAAGGTCCCGCCGTCGACGATGATCCCGGCGATGGCAGTGCCGTGCCCCCCAAGGTACTTCGTCGCCGAGTGGACGACATAGTCGGCCCCCCATTGGAGCGGCTGGGTGACGTACGGCGTGGCCACGGTGTTGTCCACGATGAGGGGGACGCCCGCCTCGTGAGCCACCTTGGCGACCCCCTCGATGTCCAAGACGTCCTGCTTGGGGTTGGAGATCGACTCCCCGAAGAGGGCCTTGGTGTTCGGCCTGATCGCCGCCTTCCACGAGGCGAGGTCGTCGGGCTCGTCGACGAAGGTCGTCTCGATCCCGTACTTCGGCAGGGTGTGGTGGAAGAGGTTGTAGGTTCCCCCATACAACGACGGCGACGAGACGATGTGGTCGCCCGCCTCGGCGATGTTGAGGATGGAGACGGTCTCCGCGGCCTGGCCGGACGCGAGGAGCAGCGCCCCGACCCCGCCCTCGAGGGCGGCTATCCGCGTTTCGACGGCCTCCTGGGTCGGGTTGCCGATCCTCGTGTAGATCGGACCCAGTTCGGAGAGGGCGAAGCGGCTGGCCGCCTGGGCGGTGTCCTGGAATACGAAGGAGGTGGTCTGGTAGAGGGGAAGGGATCGGGCGCCGGTCGCTGCGTCCGGAACCTGGCCGGCATGGACCTGGAGCGTCTCGAAGCGGTGATTCGTTGTCATCTCGGTCTCGCTTTCTGGTGAAGTGTGGTGGGGTCTTGACGGCCCGGCCACACGCAGCGAGGCCAGCGCGCTGACCCGCTTCGCCCATGGCAAGGCTTGCGGTTGGCACATTGGGAGGCCCGAGGGAGCTGCCAGGAAGCCTGGCTGGGCGCCCACGCGGGCGCACGCCGAACGTGCGCTAGTCAGCGGCACATTCGACGAATACTCATGCCGTGAGGTTAGGTCATCCTTCGTCGGAATGCAAGCCCGAGGCCCGCGCCTGCGGGTCGCGAAACCCTTCTGTACAGTATTGAGCAAGGGAAGGACAAAGTCATGGACGACGCCTCACCCCGCCACATCTGGTATACCCACGCCCTCCTCGACTACGGCGATCATGGTCTCGGCCACGCCCGTCGGGACCCCAGCCGGGTCGGCATCATCGAGGTCACGGACAGCATCCGCTGGGTTCCCCAGGAGGGGGAGGGATGGTCATTCCCCCTCTCGACTGTCACCGTCGTCTCACGCAAAGCCTTCCTCGGGCTGATGTTCGACGGCCTCGAACTGGAAATCCCCAGGATCGGGAGCCTCCGCATCCGGGCCATGAACTTCGCCCCGAACATCCCGCTGCGTCCCACCGATCGCGCCACGGGAGACGCGGCCGCGACGGGCAAGCTCCGGAGGAAACTCATCAAGCACGGTGCGATGAAGACCGATCGCGTCGACCAAGCCTCTCAGTGAGGCAAGGCGACCGCCAGAGAGGCGACAGGGTCCCCTGAGTAGGCTGAAACCACGAGGCCGGCGCCGGTCCGGCCCAAAGGGAGGTTGTCATGACCACATCCGTCGGGCGGGTCACCGAGATCACCGCCAGCAGCGACAAGTCCTTCGATGACGCCGTCAAGGCCGGGATCGCCCGTGCGAACAAGACGCTCCGGGGTGTGACGGGGGCGTGGGTCAAGGAACAGAAGGTCGATACCAGGGACGGCGTCGTCACCGCCTATCGGGTGAACATGCTCGTCACCTTCATCGTCGACGACTAGAACTAGGCTCCCGCAGCAATCGGCCCGCGACGCTAGACCAGTTCGCGGAGCACCCCGGTGTGGACGTCGAAGACGAAGCCCCGCACTTGGTCGCGCCGGGGGAGGAACGGGCTGGTCCGAACGCGCTCCATCGACTGGCGGAGATCCACGTCGAGGTCGGTGAAAGATTCGGGGGACCACGACGGCTTCTGTCCCGTGTCGGCCAGCAGTTCTTCCCTCAGTCCGTCGTCGGTGTAGGTAAGGGCGCCGCAGTCGGTGTGATGGATGAGAACGACCTCCTCCGTTCCGAGTTTGCGTTGAGAGACAACAAGGGAGCGGATGACGTCGTCCGTGACCACGCCTCCGGCGTTCCGGATGATGTGGGCGTCGCCGATGTCGAGGCCGAGCATGGCGAAAACGTCCAGGCGCGAGTCCATACAGGCGACGACGGCGAGTTTCAGCCGGGGCGGCAGGGGTCGGTCCGGGGTGTAGGACGCGGCGTAGTCGCAGTTGCGTTTGGCGAGTTCATCGGCGATGCCCATGGCAGGCTCCCTTCATCGGGTGTGTGCCCAGCCTAAGCGACGCCCGGCCAGGGGACATGCGCGGGATCTACGCCCCGATGAGGAAGACGTCGGCTGGCGAACCATCGTGCGGGATGCTGCGGGGCTCGCCCCGTTTGAGCGGGGATGTGCCAGGATCGAGTCAGGACGGCGAGGGTGCTCCGTCGGACGTGGGGAGGGAGGACTCCGAATGGAATCTGAACGATGCCTGATGTGCGAGCGCGAACTCGTCTTCGTATCTGACAGAGAGGCACTCCTCTGGGCCAGGATCCATGACCCGAGGGCGGACTCGTTCGCCCAAGTCTGCCCGGAGTGCGAGGGCTACTACTGTGCGAAGTGCGCAGCGGGGACGAGCAAAGCCTGCCCTGTGTGTGGGGCGACGGTCTACAACGCTGGCAACCCTTGACATGATCGATGTCATGCTTGTGTTTCCAGCGGCGTCGTATCTGCCGCCGGGTCAATCTGAAACCGATCAGTCGTCCTGGTAATCTGGGACTTCGAAACGTTTCGAAACACTGGGCGAATCGTCGCAAGGAGGTCTCCATGTCCCGCGTCTTCGTCACCGGCGCCGGCCAGGGAATCGGTGCCGAGACCGTCCTGCAACTCCGGGAGCTGGGACACGATGTGGTCGCGCATGCCCGGAGCGAGAAACGGGCAGAGCAGATCAAGGCCGCGCACGCCGTTCGCGCCCATCATGTGGGACTCGCGGGAGTCGTCGTGGGCGACCTCTCGACCATGGCCTCGACGAGGGAGCTTGCCGGCCAGGCGAACGCCCTCGGCCCGTATGACGCCATCATCCACAATGCCGGACTCGGCGGCGGCTCTGACAAGCGGAAGGAGAGCGCGGACGGGCTCGAACTCATCTTCCACACGAACGTCGTCAGCCCCTACATCCTCACCTGCCTGATGCCGGTTGCCCCGCGAATGGTCTACCTGACAAGCGGCCTGGAGGCCCAGGGCCGGTTGACGATGGACGACCTCCAGTGGAAGAAGCGGCCTTGGGACGGGATGCAGGCCTACAGCGACTCCAAGCTCCACGACGTGATGCTGGCGTTCGAACTGGCAGCCCGGCACCCGGGGATCGTCGTGAACACCGTCGACCCCGGCTGGATCAAGACGAGCCTGGGTGGCCCTAATGCCCCCGATCCCCTCGATCTCGGTGCCGAAACCCAGGTCTGGTTGGTCACCAGCGACGACCCGATCGCCCTCACCTCCGGCCAGTACATCAAGCGTCGTGCCGTCCAGGTCCCGAACCCGGAGGCTCAGGATCCGGCCAAGCGCGCCGCCCTCGTCGACGAACTCGAGAGCCTCACCGGCCTGGTGCTTCCGTAATCCGCGAGAGGGTGCCCGGCACGCTAGCCTCAATACATGACCTGGCTCGTGACCGGAGGCGCCGGATACATCGGCTCGCACGTCGTCCGGGCCTTTCGGGACGCCGGTTTCAAGGTCGCTGTCCTCGATGACCTCTCAACGGGGAGGGCCAGTTTCGTACCGGAGGGGATCCGCCTCGTTCACGCGACCCTGCTCGATGTCGAGGTCGTCCGGTCCGCGCTCACCGACCTTGACGTCACCGGGGTCGTCCACATTGCCGGATACAAGTATGCGGGGGAGTCCGTCCACCGGCCCCTGTACACCTGGCGTCAGAACGTGGGGGGAACCGGGGCGCTTCTGACCGCGATGGATGAGGCCGGAGTCGGCATGCTCGTCTATTCGGGCTCGGCGGGGGTGTACGGGACTCCGACGGTCGAGGTCGTCACCGAGGCGACTCCCGACGCTCCCGAATCCCCCTACGGGGAGTCCAAGCTCGCAGCTGAGATCCTCATCCGGGCCCAGGCAACCGCAACTGCGGATACCGACCACCCGCTCCAGCAGACCTCCCTCCGGTTCTTCAACGTCATCGGCTCCCACGGCGAGGTCTACGACGCGAGCCCCTTCAACCTTCTTCCCCGGGTCTTCACGGGGTTGCTCAAGGGCGAGGCCCCCGTCATCTTCGGCGACGACTATCCCACCCCGGACGGGACGTGCATCCGCGACTATATCTGCGCCTCCGATGTCGCCCTCGCCCACGTCGAGGCCGCACGCGCGATGGAGGCCGGACGGCCCCTCGAGCCCGTCTACAACCTCGGCTCGGGCACGGGGACGAGCGTCAAGGAGATGATGAACGCCATCATCGAGGTCACGGGCACTGATCTCCGGCCGGTCATCGGCCCCCGTCGGCCGGGTGACCCCGCTCGCATTGTCGCCGACGGAGCCCTGGCCGCCCGGGACCTCGGCTGGTCGATGCGCCACGCCCCCCGTGACATGGTCGCGAGCGCCTGGGCGGCGCACCCCAAGGGGTAGATTGCCTCCTATGACGGCACCGGCTTCCGGGGACTCCACCACCCACGAGAAGTCGCCGTTCCCCCTTCCCGAAGGGTGGGTGTGGGGGGTCGCCGGTTCCGCCCATCAGACCGAAGGCAACAACGACGCCAACGACTGGTGGCGCTTTGAACACGAGGAGGGGACTGGCGCGGTGGAACCCTCCGGGATCGCCTGCGACAGCTGGAACCGGTGGGAGGAGGATCTCGACCTTGTCAAGGGAGCGGGACTGGACAGTTACCGCACCTCGCTGGAGTGGAGCCGGATCGAGCCCGCCGAAGGCGAGTTCTCCGCCCCCGCACTGGCGCATTACCGTCGCATGCTTGAGGGAACGCGTCAGCGAGGCTTGACGGCTACCCTCGCCCTCCATCACTTCACCCTTCCGCTCTGGTTGGCCGATCAGGGGGGGTGGGAGTCTCCGCGGGCTGTCGAATTCTTCGCGCGCTACTGCGCCACCGTCGTCGAGTCCCTGGGCGATCTCATCGACATCGTGCTGACGATCAACGAGCCGAACGTGGTGGCCATGACCGGATATCTCGATGGGAGGTTCCCCCCACGGGTTTCCGGAGCCCCCGAACGTTGGGCACATGTCACCCACACCCTGGTCGCCGCCCATGTCGCCGCGCGTGAGATCCTGAAACGCGAATCTCCGCACATCCGGGTCGGACTCGCGCTGGCGATCCCCGATATCATCTTCCACCCCGACGGACAGTGGGCGCCTGACGGAATGCACATGTCCGAACTCCCGACCGCGGGGCCTGGGGCGGAATTCGCTGCGATGACACTGGGCGTCTTCCTCAAGGCCGCCCGGGACGACGACTTCATCGGGGCGAACACCTACGACTCGCAACACATGGGCCCCGATGGGAATCCCTTGCCCACGCCGGATGGTGAGCGCATCACCCAGATGGGCTGGACCTACGCCCCGGAGGCCGTGGGGTACAGCGTCCGCCTGGCGGCACACGAAACGGGACGACCGGTGATCATCACCGAGAACGGGGTCGGTACCGAGAACGACGAGGAACGGATCGAGTATCTCCAGAGGGCGCTGGCAAGCGTCGCCCGGGCTCTCGCGGACGGCATTGAGATCCATGGATACTACGTCTGGTCCCTCATCGACAACTTCGAGTGGACCGATGGGTATCGGCCCAAATTCGGCCTCGTTGCCGTGGACCGCACGACCATGGAACGTCGCCCGAAGCCTTCCCTCGCCTGGTACGCCAGCGTGGTCGCGGCGTCTCGCGCCGACTCGTCGCGTGTCTAGCGGCTTGACGCCACGATCCTCCGATAGAAATCTGCGCTCGGCTTCGCTGTCCGCACGAACGTCTCCCGGTCCACGGAGTAGAGCCCGAACTTCATGGTAAAGCCCTGCGGCCACTCGAAGTTGTCGAGGAGGCTCCAGGCGTAGTAGCCCCGGATGTCGACCCCGTCGTCGAGGGCCTCCCGCACGGCCGCGAGCGCCTTTGAGTAGTACTCGATCCGCTCCTCGTCGTCATCCGTCGCGATCCCGTTCTCCGTGACGATGACCGGCTTGCCCGTGTATTCCGCCGCCCACCGGCAGGTTTTCCCGATCGCCTCCGGGGTGAAGAGCCACCCGATCTGCGTCTCCCGGAGCCCCGCCGGCCGCGGGGTCTTCTGCCCGTCGAGGCCCACGTGCTCGGTGAAATACGTCTGGACGCCGATGAAATCGTCCTCCTTGGCTGCGTCGAGGTAGGCGGTGATGACTCCATGCACATATCGGGCGAGATCGGAATCCGGTGGAATCTCGTCGAGCGTCAAGGTCGGCCCATCCCACTGGTCGTCCGCGTGGAAGACGAAGTCGAAGAGCGCATGCGTCAACCCGATGGGGAAATCTCCCGGGCCGGACTTGAGCACCGTACGGGCGGCACGGTGGGCCGCGATGAGGTTCTCGGTCGCGGCCTCGAACCCCGCATAGTCGTTGAGGTGCCCGGGAGGGAAATTGCCGTACCAGTACCCGACGAGGGTGACCATGTTGGGCTCGTTGAGGGTGCAGGCGACGTCGATGAGGTCTCCGAGCCTCTCGACGGCGACCGCGCAGTACCGGGCGAAGAGATCGACGATCTCGGAGTTCGTCCAGCCACCCTTTTTGGCCATCCAGAGGGGGGTCGTGAAGTGGTGAAAGGTCACGCAGGTCTTCAGGCCCATCTCACGGCAGGCCAGCAGAATCTCGCGGTAGTGGTCGAGAGCCGCTATGGAAAACTCGCCCTCGGCCAGCTCGATTCGGCTCCACTCGAGCGAAAAGCGGTAGGAGTCGAGGCCGAGCCCCTTGACGAGGTCGAGGTCCTCCCGCCATCGGTGCCATGAGTCACACGCGTCGCCCGAGGACTCGAGGGCTGCGGAGTCAGGGTCGTGCTCGAATTCCCACCAGTCGTTGTTGACGTTCCCGCCCTCGACCTGGTGGGCGGCCGTCGCCGTGCCCCACACCCAGCCGTCGGGGACCGGCCCGAAGCTCTCCATCGGCTGGAACGGTGTCTCACTCATCGTGGCTCCTCATCGATGCGTACAGGCGAGGTCGCGCGGCCCACCTCCCCCAAGACTACTCGAAACGTTTCGACTGCGCGAAGGGGGCCGCGGTCCCATCAGCCACCCGCTTTCATCCGCTACCCTTCCGGAGTAGGCCCTGCGGAACGGAGAACCATGAACGACCCCATCCTCATTACCGGTTGTTCGACTGGCATCGGCCGAGCCGTGGCCCTCGCCCTGCTCGATCGCGGCCATACGGTCTACGCTACGGCCCGACGCGTCGAGACCCTTGCGGACCTCGAGGCCAAAGGGGCCCGCATCCTTCCCCTCGACGTCACCGACGAGAAATCCATGACGGCAGCCGTCCGGACCATCGAGGCCGAATACAGTGCCGTCGGGACCCTCATCAACAACGCCGGCTTCGCAAAATACGGGGCCCTCGAGAACGTGCCCCTCGATGAGGCCCGACGCCAACTCGAGACGAATGTCTTCGGCCTGGCACGGCTCACCCAGTTGGTACTGCCCGCCATGAGAAAGGCCGGGCGCGGACGGATCATCAACGTCTCGTCCATGGGTGGTCGGCTGACGTTCCCCCTCGGCGCCTGGTACCACGTCTCCAAGCACGCGGTCGAGGCCCTCTCGGACACCCTTCGTCAGGAGGTGCGTGGCTTCGGCATCGACGTCGTGCTCATGGAGCCCGGTGCCATCCGCACCGAATTCGGAACCACCCTCGACGCCGAGTACGTCCGGGATGCCGACGGGCCCTACGCCGGGCTCGAGGCCGCGGGGCGCAAGTATTTCGGGGATGCCTACAAGTCCCGCTGGACGGGGACGGCGGATGAGGCCGCACGGGCGTTCGTCCGGGCGGTCGAGGCCCGCCGGCCGAAGCACCGATACCTCTCGACCGCCATGGGAAAGTTCAGCGTCAACCTTCGGAGGCTCGGGGGCAGCCGCCTGTGGGATGCGATCGTGCGGAGCCAGTTCGCCGGTGCGGCCAAGAAACTCGCCAAGGCCGAAGCGAAGGCCTCCCGCGCCTAAGCCCAGCCCAGTTCGTGGAGGCGCTCGTCGTCGATGCCGAAGTGGTGGGCGATCTCGTGGATAACGGTCACCGCCACCTCGTCGCGCACCTCTTTCTCAGTCGCACACATCGCCAGGGTCGGGTTCATGAAGATGAACACCCGGTCGGGAAGGTCCGCGTATCCCCAGTCCGATCCGCGGTCCGTCAACGCCGTGCCGTCGTACAGGCCGAGGAGGTCAGGCTCGTCGGGCGGTGGATCGTCCTCGACGAGAACGACGACGTTGTCGACGAGTTCGGCCAGGTCGTCGGGGATGAGGCCCAGGGCTTCCTCGACGGCACGCTCGAAGTCCGCCCGCGACATGGCAACCATGGAGCCATTCTGCCCCCACCGGACGCTTCGGGCCGTCCGGCGAGTTGTCGCCTGCCCCTAGCTGCCCGTATCATTGCTGGGTCCCAGAAGCCCCTGGACCGGGCCTCTCGGATGAGCCCCCATCGTCTAGAGGCCTAGGACGCCGCCCTTTCACGGCGGTAGCACGGGTTCGAATCCCGTTGGGGGTACGGTTCAAGGGTTGCCGAGGATGACCGGAGCCCCGGAAGCCGTTACAGTAGTCCTTGCTTCACTCGGTCTTGCACCGTCAAGGCCCCGTAGCGCAGTTGGTTAGCGCGCCGCCCTGTCACGGCGGAGGTCGCGGGTTCAAGTCCCGTCGGGGTCGCGGAGGACGCCCGGTCACCCGGTGCGCCCACCGGGCCAGATAGCTCAGTTGGTAGAGCGTTCGACTGAAAATCGAAAGGTCCCCGGTTCGAAACCGGGTCTGGCCACCGCTCGGATTCTCGCGCCCCGCTCCTCCCCCGTCTCTCACCCCTGGCCGAATCGGCCGGAACCTCCCGCGCGCCATTTGCGCCGTTCCGTGAATCGGTGGAGACTAAGGGGAACGTAGACCCAAGTGGAGGTGCCATGCTGCGGTCCCTGTTCAGCAAAATCTCGGTCGCCTCATTCGTGGGGGCGGCCGTCGCCCAGGCAACGGCAGGTATCCGCAACGAGGTCATCGCCGCGCGAGACGAGTTCACCAACAAAATCAAGGCCATCGCCTTCGGGGCCCTGCTGGCTCTCTTCGGCGCCGGGCTCGCCCTCTTCGCCACCGGTTTCCTCGCCTATGCCGCCCTGACCGCCCTCGCTGACGTCTGGCCGATGTGGCTGGCAGCCCTGGTCATCGCCGGGGTCTTGCTCCTCGCGGCCTGGATCTTCCTGGCGGTCGGGTTCCGTCGGATCCGCAAAAATGCCGATCTCCGGCCGGAACGCCTCCTCGGCGCCTATCGCCGCTTCAACCTCGACGGAGACTAGCCGAGGCCCAACCGGTCGACGTCAACACCCTCGTACTGCAGCAGTCGACGCTTGAGGTCATTGCCCCCGAGGCCATAACCGCCCAGCCCCGTCGTGGAGACGACACGATGGCAGGGCACGAATATACCCACGACGTTGCGTGCGCAGGCGTGTCCCGCCGCCCGTGCGGCTCGAGGGTTCCCGGCGAGGACCGCCAATTCCCCATACGTCACCACTTCGCCCGCCGGGATCCCCCGCATCGCCAGCCACACGCGTTGCATGAAGGCCCCCCCGACCTGTGACACCGGAACCCTCGCATGGGCGTCGCGCTCCCCCTCGATCCAGGCCTGGACGGCGGCTCTGACGGGAGGGATCGTCCTTTCCTCCCAGCCCCTGACCGACAGCCCTGACGGGAGCGAACGGGACAACTCCAGGATCGAGCCGATCCCCGAGAGCCGGATGACCCCATCCTCGGGGGTGACGAAAACGGCCAACGGCCCGACGGGGGTCACTATCTCGGTCGCATGGAGGGGGGCGCCCGGGATGCCGGCGGGGTTCACGACCCCACCCTACGTCGCCGAACCCGCTCGCAGGTCCATCCGTCGGCTACTCGACCACACGCTCCTCACGAGCGGCGGCCAGAAGCATCTGGACCTCTTCCTCACGGAAGCGGCGGTGACCCCCAAGGGTCCGAATCGAGGACAACTTGCCGACCTTGGCCCAACGGGTAACCGTCTTGGGGTCCACCCGGAAGATGGCGGCGACTTCGCTCGGAGTGAGGAGTTTCTCGACCTCCTCTTGCTCTTGCTTCATATCGTTCCTGCCCCTTGCACTCGACGAAACGCCCTGTGGCGCCCACGGTAATGGGACGGTCGAGACACGTGACTATGACGCCATTTCGCCAAGTTTTCCGTTTTTTTGGGCAATCGGTGGATTCGCTCATGGCTGCACTGGGCGGTAGAGTACGGGGTGGATCGTGTCTCGGGACCGTGTTGGGCGGCTCCCGAATCCGGGAGAGGACGACGAGATGGGGCGCGGCCGTCAACGAGCCAAGGACGCGAAGATCGCGCGTCAGTTGAAGTACGCCAACAACGGCTCGGATCTTCGGGCGCTTGAGCGCGAACTGGTCTCCGGCCATTCGGAACTTGTGACCCCCGAGGAACTCCCCGATCCCGAGGCGACCGACGACGACTTCGAGGCGTGGGACGACGACGAACGCTGATTCGCGCTAGTTGACCCGATACTCGCCTTGGAGGACCACAGCCCCGGCCTCCACCCCCTTCGCCCCCCGCACGACATCCGGCGAGGTGGGCCTTCCGTCGTCGACCATCACCTCACCCATCACCCACGCGCTTACACCCCCTGTCGCGCAGGCCGCAATCAGGGCGTCGACCTCTCGGGGATCGACGATCGCCGCCATACCCACCCCTAGGTTGAGGGTGGCCTCGAGGTCTCCCCAGGCCACGCCCCCGGCCACCCGGATGACGTCGAAGATGGACGGGACGGTCCAGGCATCGCGGGCGACCGTCGCGGAAAGCCCGGAGGGGACGACGCGCGCGAGGTTCGCGGCCAGGCCTCCGCCGGTCACGTGGGCGAAGGCCTGGAGCCCCTGAAGGCTCTCAGCGAGGCTGAGGCACAAACCCGAATAGATCCGGGTGGGCTCCAGCAGTTCGGCGCCCAGGCTCCTCCCGGTCTCGGGCACCCGCCGATCGAGTTCCCAGCCCGCCTTGGCGACCACGGCCCGGACGAGCGAGTAACCATTTGAATGCAGCCCCGACGACGCCAGCGCCACCACAGCGTCGCCCTCGCGCACCCGCTCCGGCCCCAGGAGCGCATCGGCCTCGACCACCCCGACGGCCGCCCCCGCGAGGTCGTATTCATCCTCGGCCATGAGCCCCGGGTGCTCGGCCGTCTCTCCCCCGACGAGGGCGACACCCGCCTCCCGGCAACCCTCGGCCACACCCCTGACGATCTCCGCAATCCTCTCCGGAACGACCTTCCCGCACGCGATGTAGTCGGTCATGAGGATCGGGCGCGCCCCGCAGACGGCGATGTCGTCGACGACCATGGCCACTAGGTCACGCCCGATGGTGTCATGGATGTCGAGGGCGCGGGCGATGGCGATCTTGGTCCCCACGCCGTCCGTCGACGACGCCAGAAGAGGACGCCGATAGCCCTTGAGGGCCGAGACGTCGACCAGCCCCGCGAAGGCCCCCACGCCCCCGACCACCTCGGGTCCGTGGGTCCGGGCGACGGCCTCCTTCATCATCTCGACGGCCTTGTCCCCCGCGCCAGTGTCGACCCCGGCTGCGGCATAGTCCAGCCCGTCGTTCATGAAGTCTTCCCGTTCTCCGTCAGGAGATGAGCCGAAGCAATGGGAGGCTCGATCGGGTACTGACCGCTGAAGCAGGCGGTGCACAGAGTCGCCTCAGTCCGTTCCGTCGCCGCCACCATCCCTCCGTGGGAGATGTGCCCGAGCGAGTCCGCACCGATCGCCTGCCGAACCTCCTCCGTCGTCTTTCCCACAGCGGCGAGCTCCTCCCTGGTCGCGAAATCGATTCCGTAGAAGCATGGCCACAGCACGGGGGGTGAGGAGATGCGCACATGCACCTCCGCGGCGCCGGCCTCCCGCAGCATGGCGACGATCGCCCGTTGGGTGTTGCCCCGGACGATTGAGTCGTCGACGACGACGAGGCGTTTGCCGGCGATGACCTCCCTGAGGGGGTTGAGTTTGAGCCTGATCCCGAGTTGACGGAGGATCTGGGAGGGCTGGATGAAGGTCCGGCCCACATAGGCGTTCTTCACGAACCCTTGAGAGAAGGGGATGCCGGATGCCTGGGCATACCCGACCGCTGCAGGGGTCCCCGATTCCGGAACGGGGATCACCAGGTCGGCTTCGACGGGGTGCTCGCGCGCAAGGATCTGACCCATCGTGGTCCGGGCGACGTGAATGCTCCTCTCGGAGATGATGGTGTCGGGCCTCGCCAGGTACACGTATTCGAAGACACAACCCCTCGGCTTGGCCTCAGCGAACCGGATCGATCGGACCCCCGCGCCGTCGATGACGACCATTTCCCCCGGCTCGATCTCCCGGACCATCCGTGCCCCGATAATGTCGAGGGCGGCTGTCTCGGAAGCGACCACCCAGCCCCGGCCTGGCAACTCCCCGAGGACGAGCGGACGGACCCCGTGGAGGTCTCGCGCGGCATAGAGGTGCGTCTCGTCCATGAAGACGAGGCAGTAGGCTCCCTTGAGGCGCGGGAAGAGGTCCACCGCCGTGTCGGCCAGGGAGTCGAACTCGTCGCTGGCCAGCAGGCCCGCGATGATGGCGGTGTCCGTGCAACCGCCGTTCTTCAGGTCGAGACGCTTGGCATAGCCCTCACGCTCGGTCAGCATCTGCAGGAGTTCGGGCGTGTTGGTGAGGTTCCCGTTGTGACCGAGGGCGAGAGTGCCGTGGGCCGTCGGGCCGAGAGTGGGCTGGGCGTTGGCCCACACGCTGTCCCCGGTGGTCGAATAGCGGGTGTGGCCGACGGCGATGTGTCCGGTGAGCGAGCCGAGCGCCCCCTCGTCGAACACTTGAGAGACCAAGCCCATGTCCTTGAAGACGAGTATCTGCTCGCCGTTGGAGGTTGCGATCCCGGCGCTTTCCTGCCCGCGATGCTGGAGGGCATACAGGCCGAAGTAGGTCAGGCGGGCGACATCGTCCCCGGGGGCGTAGACGCCGAAGACCCCGCATTCTTCCCGTGGTTCCGATGGGTCCGGGAGGAGGGCATTCGTGGATCCCTCGGGCCGATGCACTACGTGGCCTTCTTCTTCGGCTGAGCGGTCTTGGCTTGGGCGACCCGACGGGGAACGGGGTTCGAGGAGCCGGATTTCATCTTGGCCTCGACCTTCGCCGCCCAATCCTCCTTCTCTGGTTCGACCCCCCCGTGATCATGGGGAATGGCGCGGGCTGCGGCGATCAAGCCTCCGATGAGGGCGATCGCGAGGGCGAAGAGGAGGGCGACGGCGGCTCGATGGAAGGCGCCCCGACCGGGAAGACCCAGGCCGACCCCCAGGCCGACCGCCGCCCCGATCCCCGCCCCCTTGGCAATGGTCCAGATGGCACCGGGGTGCGCGACGGAGAAGGCCAGAAGCGGATTGGGGTTGGACTCCACCGGCGATGCGGATCGCTTGGCGGCGTCTTTCACGGAACCAGTCTAGGCGTTCGAAGCCAGCTCGAGGGCGATCTCCTGCCACCAGGCACCCGCCGTCGGCCCGCCGTTGCACGGCCCGTCGCTCTCCCCCGGGGCCTTGACCCAGAGGAAGGCATCGAGGTATCCCTCGCCGACCATTCTGGGTGCCTCTCCGAGCGCCCGTCCCCTCGCGTTGCACCACTCCCCGTCCCACCCGTTGCCGTTGCGGGAAGTGTCGATCACGTAGTGAAGACCCGTGATCTCGGCGATCCCGTCGTTGTGGGCTCGCTCCTCCTCCGTGGCGATGTAGTTCGACACGTTCGTCGCGAACCCAGCGAGGTGGTCCGTCCCGACGGCGTTGATACGGGACGCGGTCTCCTCGATCGAGAGCCACTTCGAGTTGCCCGCGTCGAGGTACACCCTCGCCCCCGCCTCGTCGAGGATCCTGGCCGCCTCGGCGAGCATCCCCACCCGATCCCCCTGACCCTCGCAATCCCCCAACTGGGCCAGCGCGTCGGGTTCGAGGACGACCCATGGTTCCCGGCCGTCGATACCCCGGGCGATCGCCTCGACCCACTCGAGGTAGTCTCTCTCCTCGAGTCCACCCTCCCCGAAGTAGCTGCAATCGAGACCGGGGATGGCGTACACCGCCATGACCGCGGGGGTGCCCTGGGCCTCGGCGGCGTCCAACAGGTCGTCCACGTACCCCTCGACCACATCGACGGGGGACCATGCTCCGTACCACACCGTCTGGGGTGTGAGTGCGATGCGGGAAAGGAGCCGGGCCCCCTCATCGTCCCCGCGGGCGAGGGCATCGCGATAGGCGACGCCGGACTGGCCTCCGTCGCCGAGATAGAAGTCCCATTCCGTCGCGACCGACGACGGGCTCACGGACGGATGGGGACTCCAAGGGGCGTCCGGGGTGGCGCTTCCAGACGGCACGGTGGAGCAGCCTGCCAACACGAGCCCTGCGGCAACGAAAGCGACCCTGGCGATCATCCGTGAAGCCTATCCGTCCCGTTCGCGGTCGTCGGCCACGCCGTCAAGGGGCAGTTGGTCCTCAAGGCTTGCTCCGGAGGCCAGAACCCGTCCGGTCGCCACGCCATCCCTCCACGAGATCCCACCGGTGACGAGTTCGAGCCAGGTCTCCGGATCGGTCTCGACGACGCGGGGAGGATTCCCCCTGGTGTGGCGCGAGCCCTCCATGCATTGGACGGCGCCGAACGGCGGCACCCGGACCTCGACGCTTCCGCCCGGGATGCGGCTGGCCAATTCCTCCAGGGTGAAGCGGACGGCGCAGGCCACGGCCTCGACGTCCCCTTCCCCGGTGGACCAGGATCTCAGGGCCCTCTTCCCCTCCTCGGGTTTGATACGACGATGGCGAAGATGGGACATAGAACAAGGGTCCCACGAGCCTCGGACCGGGACTATCCGCGACTACTCCGCTTCGGGCGGCGGAAGCAAGGTGTAGAGAGAATCCTCAAGGTAGTCCTCGACGATCGGCAGAAGCTCCCCGTACGGTTCCGGATCGTTGACGAAGCGGAAACCGAGCCAGGTCGACTCGATGTAGTAACCCTCGGGCAACACCCGAATGCTCTGGATGTAGTTGTCCTCGGTGACATACCAAGGGATCGTGTCCCCCGTCAGGACCAGGCCTCGAAAGCCGAGGTTTGACGGCGGCGTCTGGGACTGACCGGCCCAGGGTATGTCGCTGAAAGCGGCGATCACCGCCTCGGAGTCGGCCTCATTGAGGTCGAACTCGGGATTGGGTCGACCGGAGAAGACGTCCACCTCGACATGGGTCGCCAGCTGTGCTGTGCATCCCGTCACCAGAAACACGACCGTGGCCGACATGAAGGCCGTCGCCCGTCGGAGGCGAGACACTCCCCTTGGGCCTCCCGCCGTCCTCACGACCCGAACCGTTCCTGGAGGGGCGCCTCCCATGCCACCCGGAGAACACCCAGGGGAAGAGTGAACTGCCCCTCCACCTCGATCGCTCCCGAACCGCTCGTTTCGCCTATCCGGGCGGCGAGCACCCAGCGTTCGGCGCACATCTCGACGAACCGCGGCTCGCCCATCGGCTCGACCGCCACGATCGCCCGACCCTGGGATTCGCTCAGCCACGCCTCGGCGACGGTGAGGTCGTCCCTGGTCGCGACCTCGTCGAGGGTGATCCGAGCCCCCACGCCATACCGAAGGGCCCCCAGGGCGACCGCCGCCGCGAGCCCGCCCTCAGCCACCTCTCGAGCCGCGCCCACAAGCCCCTCGCGCGAGGCCGCCACGAGCGCTCCGGCCAGGGCCGCCTCCGCCTCAAGGTCCACGACCGGTGGACGCCCTCCGAGGTGTCCGGAAAGCTCTGCGAATCGGGAACCGTCCAACTCCGCCCTCGTCGTCCCCAGAAGGTAGATGCCGAGGCCGCTCTCGCGCCACCCGGAGGGCGTTGCCCGGGCTACGTCGTCGAGCACCCCGAGCATCCCGACCAGAGGGGTGGGGTTGATGGAAGAGTCCACCCGGCCAGGTTCCCCCGTGCCGTTGTAGAGGCTGACGTTACCGCCGGTGACGGGCACGGAAAGGTCGCGGCAGGCGTCGGCCATGCCCCGGACCGCCTCCGCAAACTGCCACATCGAATCCGGGTCCTCGGGACTCCCGAAGTTCAGGCAGTCCGTGACGGCGAGGGGCTCGGCGCCGGCCACCGCGACTGCCCGATATGCGGCCGCGACGGCCTGCCGGGCACCCTCGTAAGGGTCGAGCTTGGTGTATCGGTCGTTGGCGCGGGTCGCGATCGCCACACCGCGACCGGTTTCCTCGTCCACTCGGACTACCCCGACCGTGTCGGGCCTGGCCATGGCCGTGTTCCCCTGGACGTACCGGTCGTACTGGGCGGTGACCCACTCACGGCTGGCGAGGTTGGGCGAACCCATGAGGGCGATCGTCGTCTCCTTGAGCGCCTCGCCGTCCTCCGGAAGCTTGAGGGACGAGGCCGAGTCGGCCTGGATATCATCCATCCAAGCGGGGCGGGTGTAGGGGCGGTCGTAGACCGGGCAGTCGTGGGCGACGGTGCGGGGAGGGACGTCGACGACGACCTCGCCCCTGTACTCGATGACAAGTCGTCCGGAGTCGGTCACCTCCCCGAGGACGGCGATCTCCACGTCCCATCGATCCGTGATGGCCTGGAAGGCTTTCAGCTTGTCCGGGCGGACGACCGCCATCATCCGTTCCTGGGATTCGGACATGAGGATCTCCTCGGCCCGGAGCGTGGGGTCCCGGAGCGGCACGAGGTCGAGGGTGACGCGCATGCCACCCTCACCCGCGGAGGCCAACTCGCTCGTCGCACAACTCAGTCCCGCGCCGCCCAGGTCCTGGATGCCCTCGACGACCCCAGCCTTGAACAGGTCGAGGGTGCATTCGATGAGGACCTTCTCCGCGAAGGGGTCGCCCACCTGGACGCTCGGCCGCTTCGCCGGGCCACCCTCGTCGAAGGTCTCGGAAGCCAAGACGGACACCCCGCCGATGCCGTCGCCTCCCGTCCGCGCACCGTACAGGACGACCTTGTTCCCCACCCCGGAGGCGCTCGCGAGGTGGAGGTCCTCGTGACGCATGGCGCCGACGCAGAGGGCGTCGACGAGGGGGTTGCCCTGGTAGGAAGCATCGAAAAGCGCCCCGCCGCCGATGTTCGGCAGCCCCAGGCAGTTCCCGTATCCGCCGACCCCAGCGACGACGCCGTGGACGACGCGGGCGGTGTCGGGATGGTCGATGTCCCCGAAGCGGAGCTCGTCCATGACGGCGATGGGCCTCGCCCCCATGGAGAGGATGTCCCTCACGATCCCACCGACACCCGTGGCCGCACCCTGATAGGGCTCCACATAGCTCGGGTGGTTGTGAGACTCGACCTTGAAGGTGACGGCCCAGCCATCCCCGATGTCCACCACCCCGGCGTTCTCCCCGATCCCGACCATCAGGTGCTTCCTCATGGCGTCCGTCATCTTCTCCCCGAACTGCTTGAGGTGGGGCTTCGACGACTTGTACGAGCAGTGCTCCGACCACATGACGGAGTACATGGCGAGTTCGGCGGCGGTGGGTCGGCGACCGAGGATGTCGCGAATGGTCGCGTACTCGTGGTCCTTGAGCCCGAGTTCTGCGTAGGGCTGCTCCTGGTCCGGGGTGGCGGCGGCATTCGCGACGGTATCGATCGGGGCCTGGTCGGCGGATGCGCTGGTGCTGCCGCCGGACTGTGAGGACGTCATGGGTTCCCTTCGAGGGGCTCTCGGGTACGGCTCTAGGCTACCGGGCCGCTGCCCCCTCGTCCCCACAGCCGGGCCTCTCAGGGCTCGAACGTCGCGCACGTCCCCTGACGCAACCCGGAGAGGGCGGTATAGATCTGCGCCAGGGTGGGATCGTCGTCCGGGGTCACCTCGACGCACCAATCCAGCGGCCCTCGGGCGTACTGGTCGGTGAGATGGACCCCGAGGCTCGGTTCCCCGATGAAGACGCCGTTGAGGAGGTACCCGTCGTCGGATACGGTGATCACGGGCGGCGGGTCGCTTGGGCTCCAGTCGACGTAATAGACGGCCATCTCCTTGCCCAGGAGCGACACATCCGTTTTCGCCGCCACGACCCCCGCGTCCATACCGCCGAGGATGTTCCGGCCACACGTCTCGGTCACATACCCTTCCGCGATGACGAATGCCGCATCCGCCTCGGTCATGAGGGCGACGATATCGGGATCGGCTGCCGCAGCGAAGATCGCGGTCACATAGGCCCCGACGCTCTCGGCCTCGACCGCGAGCGGCCCGAACGCCTCTAACTGCCCCTCGTACGCCCGCGCGAGGGTTTCGAAGGCGTCCGCAACCCCGGGATCGGTCGCCAAGTCTGCCGCATCCTGGAGGTAGGCAATGACGGTGTCTCCGACGTCGATGCTGGCCTGCCCCTGCGCGTGGATGGCCTCCAGCAGCTCGGGATCGTTCTGGAGGGTCTCATCGAAGAGGAGTTCCTCGTCGATCGATGACGCATTCAGTTCGTCCGTGACGGCGACCATGTCCTCCATCAGCACGCAGATGTCCCCGGCCGGTGTCACCGAGGGCGCGGGGAGGCTTGCGGACGGGCTGGCGTCGCCCTCGGTCACGGGAAGGATTGTATGAAGGCCATACGCGAGGCCGACGGCAAGACCGGTAATCCCCACCGTCGCCAGCGCCACCGCCGCCCCATCCCGAATAGCCATGGCCCCATGGTCCCAGATCCCGGCAGGCCAAGCGAGGCGACATCGACTCCAACGGGATGGGCGACCCGATCGACGTCCCTCAGGGTTGAAGCGCCGCGCAGGTCTCGGATCGGAGCCCGTGCATAGCCGAGTACGAGTAGACCTCGCCGGGATTGCCGTCAGCGGTCACCTGGACGCACCAGTCGGCCGGGCCCAACGCGTACTGGTCGGTGAGGGCGACCCCCGTGCTCTGCGCTCCGACGAGGACACCGTTCCGGTAGTACTGGCCGTCGGCGACGGTGATGACGGGCTGAGGGCTGCCCGGGGTCCAATCGACGTAGTAGGCGGCCATTGCCGTGCCCAGGGTCGAGACGTCCGCCTTGAGGACGTCTCCGATGGTCCCGGAGTCGGATGAGGCAGAAAGGTCGATCCCACAGGTCTGGAAGACGTATTCCAGGACGATCGGCTCCACCGCGTCGGCTTCGCTGATGACCGCGGTGAACTCCGGGTCCGTCGCGACTTCTTGGAAGGCGATCCCGTAGTCCGCGATGCTCTCAGCCTCGATCGCCAGATTCCCGAACACCTCTCCCAGTTCATCGTTCACCCTGGCGTAGGCCGCGAATGCCGTCCGCGCCTCCTGATCGACCACGAGGTCCACCGCATCGAGCAGATATCCGCTGACGATTTCCGTGTAATCGATGATGGCCTGCCCGCTCGCATGGAGCGCATCGAGCACCTCGGGATCGACCGTCTCCCCCCCATCGAGGATGAGGATGCTGGCCTGCATCGCCTGATCCATCTGCCCCAAGGCGGTGTGAAGATTCCCCATCAAGTCGCAGAACTCATTGGTCGTCGTGCCCGATGGGGACGTCGGGCTCGCCGATGGGCTGGTCTCCACCGCGGGAAGGATCGCATGCATGCCGAGGCCGAGGCTGACGGCAATCCCCGCCACCACCACCGCGGACAGTGCCGCTGCCGTCCCGTCCCGAAGAGCCATGGCCCAATGGTGCCAGACCCGAGTTCCTCCGGCGACACGAGCATCGGATGCCGCAGGCCCATACGACTCCATTCACCCGGGCGAACGGCGCCCGAAAACCGTAAAGTGGCAACCATGGAAGCCCAAACCAAGCGCCCCATCCCCCTGTTCTGGTTTGCCATCGCGATCCTCGTGGTCCAGAGCTTGATCGTGTACGCCGACCGGGCGGCCGACAACGCCGACGGCACCAACGTCAACGCCCCCGCGTGGGGCCCAACCCTGCTCGTCGCGGTCGGCGTGCTCGTCCTCGCCGTGTGCTTCCTCCTCGTGTGGAAATGGAAGCTCTACCTTGCGGCGACGCTCCTATTCTTCGGCGCCCTGGGTGCCTACCTCGGCCCCATCGGATGGCTGTTCAGCGCCGTCCTGGTCGTGACCGGGGTCGTCCTGTCCCTCGCCGCCTCCAGTCCGGTCAGGAAGGTCGAGATCCGGCACGTGTCCTGGGCTTCCGACTCCGAAGGCGGCGCCCCTATCGGGCCGATCGCCGCCCTGGTCGGCCTCGCCGTCCTCGTCATCGGCATCGAAGCCCTGGCGGCCTTTCTCTCGACAGACGGGCTGCGGTTCGGCACCACACCCGACGCCACGGACAGCGAGTTCAACTCGAAGTTGGTCTACGTGTGCGCGGGGCTCCTCGTCGTCATCGCGGGCATCTACGCCGCCGGCTTCCGGGCCTGGCTGTCGGGGATCTGCCTCCTCGCCGCTGCCGTCGGAGCCGCCCTCGGATACTTCCTCCTGGTCCCGACCGCCGCGTTTGCCCTCGCGGCCATCGCCGTCTCCTTCGTCGAACCGAAGAAGATCGACCACCGAACCGGCCAGGAGATCGTCGTCTACGAATAGCCCGGGGCCACCGGCCTGGGCTGGAGGCGACCGCTGCCACCCCCTCCCCTTCCTCGTATGGGGTGGTTGACCTCGATCTGCTGTCCGCATCGAGGCCAATCTCCCCATGGCGCACACTCCCCTACAGTGGGTGCCATGGAGGCTTTCGCGTGGTCGATCGCCGCGGTGTCGCTCGCGCTTGCGGCGGTCTTCGCCTGGCGGGCCGCCGCCGCCATGCACCGGGAACGAGCGTCCCGAGACCATGAGGCCTCCGAGGTGGCCGCCACCCGGGCTCTCGCGATCAGCGACGAGCGCGCTCGTATCGCCCGCGAGATGCATGACGTGGTCGCCCACACCCTCTCCGTGGTCGTCGCCCAAGCCGACGGCGGCCGGTTCGTCGCCAAGAAGGACCCGAAGGCCGCCGCCCGGGCTCTCGAGACCATCGCCGAGGTCAGCCGAGACGCCCTCACCGAGATGCGGGGACTCCTCGGGATCCTCCGGGAATCAGATGGCGAGACCAGCCTCGGCCCTCAGCCCACGCTCGACGACATCCCGGAGTTGGTCGCCTCGGTGCGGGAGGGCGGCCTCGACGTCTCGTACGTGACGACCGGCACCCCCCGCCCCCTCCCCATCGGAGCCGGGCTCGCCGCCTACCGCATCGTCCAGGAGGCCCTGACGAACGTCCTCAAGCACGCGGGCCCCAAGGTGACCGTCTACGTCCAGCTCAAGTGGACGGCCTCCTCCCTCTCCCTCGTCGTCAGCGACGACGGGAGGGGAGCGGCGGCGCGAGCCGGATCCACTCCGGGCGGCACGGGGATCGAGGGCATGAGGGAGCGGGCGACGGTCTTCGGCGGTACGCTTTCGGCCGGGCCGAAGAGGGGCGGCGGCTACGTGGTCAAGGCTGAGTTGCCGCTCAGGCCGATCGAAGGGAAGGACCGGGGATGACGATTCGCGTCGCGCTGGTCGATGATCAGCAACTAGTCCGGTCGGGGTTCAGGATGCTTCTGGAGTCTCAGGACGACCTGGAGGTCGTCGTCGAGGCCGGCACCGGGGAGGAGGCGATCGCCGCCCTCCGGTCGACCCCCGCCGATGTCGTTCTCATGGACATCAGGATGCCGGGGATGGATGGGCTCGCCGCAACCGAGGCCCTCGCCTCGTCGACCGAGGCCCGCATCATCATCCTCACGACCTTCGACCTCGACGAGTACGTGGTCTCCGCCATCAAGGCCGGGGCGAGCGGGTTCCTCCTCAAGGACGCTCCACCCGAGGAATTGCTGTCCGCGATCCGTCGCATCCACGCCGGGGACGCCGTCCTCGCCCCGTCCGCGACCCGTCGGCTTCTCGACCGCCTCGCCGTGTCCCTTCCTGAGCCGACCGATGGGGTCGGCCTAGAAGACCTCACCGACCGCGAGCGCGAAGTGCTCGTCCTCATGGCGCGCGGGCGCACCAATCAGGAGATCTGCTCCGAGTTGTTCCTCGCCGAGCCCACGGTCAAGACCCACATCGGGCGCGTCCTCGCCAAGCTCGGCGCCCGGGACCGTGTCCAGGCCGTCGTCATCGCCTACGAGACCGGGCTGGTCAGGCCCCAGGGCTGAGTGCCCAACGATTCGTCAGCCCTGCTCGTTGGACTGTTGAGGGTAATCACCAGTCGTAGGAGGCATCCATGAAGGCCAAACCCATCGCCGCGGCGTCCCTCGTCGCGGCGCTCACGCTCTCCGCCTGTTCGTCGTCTGCAACGAGCGACCCGTATCCCCCGTACTCGGACCCCATCGTGGTGCGCCCGGCGGCGGATTCCCCCGATGCCGGCGCCCTGGCCGCCGCGCTCAATGATGTGGGCTTCCGGCTCTTCCAGGATCAGGCCGGTCAGGCGGATGGGGACATCGTCCTCTCGCCCCTGTCCATTGGGATCGCGTTCGGCATGCTCGACCTCGGCGCGACGGGCGTCGTCGCTGACGCCCTCGAGGACTTGTTCGGCTATCCCGTCGACGGTGACGACCTCTGGTCGGCGTTCAACACCCTAGAACGGGTCATCGTGACCGAGCCGGACGCCGCCTCCTCCGAGACGGACACCCGTGATCCCATCGACAACACCGACGAGTGGTCTCAGGCCAAGCCCAATCCACCCATCGTCCGCATCGCCAACCGCGAGTTCTACGACACCGACTTCGTCACGGTCGACGGATACGACGACGCGCTGATGAAGTGGTTCGGCGCGGGGGTGGAACCCCTGCCCCTCCGGACGGACAGCGAGGGCTCTCGGAAGCACATCAACAGTTGGGTCGAGGACAAGACCATGGGCCTGATCCCCGACCTCATCCCGGAGGGCGCCATCAGCGAGTGGACGGTGATGGTGCTCGTCAACGCCCTCTACCTCAAGGCGGAGTGGGCGTCCCAGTTCGACGCCGATCTCACGGCGGATGGGCCCTTCACCCGCCTCGATGGCTCCATCTCGACGACGCCTTTCATGCACGAGCCGAGCCTTTCGACGACGGCCATGACGGGCGACGGCTACACCGCCTTCGACCTTCCCTACGCCGAGGGCGACCTGTCGATGCTCGTCGTGGTTCCCGACTCGGGACGCTACTCCGAGATCGAGGCTCAACTCGATTCCGGCCTCGTAGCGGACATCGACGCCGGCCTCGAATCGGCCATCCTCGACCTGTACTTCCCTTCGTTCGAAAGCGAATACGACTTCAACTTGCGGGACGCGATCGAGGGCGGGCTGGGGGTGTCGAACCTGTTCGACGTCCCCGACCTCAGGGGAATCGGCGAGGACGTGGCCGTGACCGACGCCGTTCACGCGGCGAAGATCATCGTCGATGAGAATGGCACCGAGGCCGCAGCGGCCACGGCGATCATCATGGACCTGACGGCGATGCCGGCCGACGGCACGGAGGTGAAGGTCGACCGCCCGTTCCTCTACCTCATCCGCGACAACGTCACGGGTGCCGTCCTCTTTCTCGGGAGGGTGCTCGATCCGAGCGCGTAGTACCACGGTATGAGGCGAAGTCGATGCCCCGGTCGGATGCGGCCGGGGCGTCGCCTCGCCTAGCGTCGGGGGCATGGTGAAGAAGAAGGCCGCAGAAGCCGCGGCGCTGGCCGTCAAGGCTCGAGGCCTGACCAAGATCTACGGCGAGGGGGAGGCCGCGGTGACCGCCGTGGGCCACGTCGACCTCGACATTCCCCAGGGGATCCTCACGGCGGTCATGGGGCCGTCGGGGTCCGGGAAGACCACCCTCGTCCACCTGCTGGCGGGCCTCGATAAAGCCGACGCGGGCGAGGTGTGGATCCGAGACCAGAAGCTCACGGGGCTCGGGGACCGCGAGACTGCCCACCTCCGGGGCCGCATCATCGGCTTCGTCTTCCAGGGCTTCAACCTTCTTCAGACCATGAGCGCCCGGGACAACATCCTTCTGCCTCTCCGGCTCAACGGTGTCCCTCGCGACGACGCCTGGTTCGACGAGCTCATATCGATGCTGGGGATCGGGCGCGAGCTCTCCCGACGGCCGTATGAGATGTCCGGAGGCCAGCAGCAGCGCATCGCCATCGCGCGGGCGCTCATCACCAAGCCGCACGTGGTCTTTGCCGACGAGCCCACCGGCAACCTCGACACCCACGCCTCGGCCGAGGTCCTCTCGCACCTCCGGCAGGCCTGCCGCGAACTCGGGCAGTCCGTCGTCATGGTCACCCACAGCCCAATCGCGGCGTCGTACGGCAGTAACGTCATTCTTTTCGCCGACGGCAAGGTCGCCGGCCACATAACCAACCCGACCCCAGATTCGGTGCTCGCGGGTCTCGACGCATTGGCAGGAGTGGAACGATGAGATGGCTCGGTTCTGGCTTGATCGGAAGCGTGGGGGCGGCCGTCCTCCTCTCCACCCACCCGTGGTACCTCGACACGGTCGCCGATGGGACGACGTCACGAATGTCTTCCATGACCGTGATTCTTGCTTGGTTCTTCATTCTGGCGACCATCTCGGGAACGGTCGTGATCGGGCTCGAGCCTGAGAGCGCGATTGAGGTCCGGGCGACCCGGGCCGCCCTCGGGGAGAGCAATCGTCGGGCAGGCATCGCCGCCGCCCGACGGGGTGCCGCTGCTGGTGCCATCGTCTCGGCTATCCTCATCGTCCCCAGTTCGGTCGCCGTTCTCCTCAGCTCCCGTAGGGGCTCGGGCGGCGCGTGGGGCTGGATCGCGCTCGTCGCCGGCCTCGTCTTCCTCTCCATCCTCGTCTCCCACGTCGTCGCCGCAAATGCGCCGAAACGCGAGCCCGTTACGGAGGCGCTACGCCACTCGCACGAGACGCGGCCCTTCCGGATACGCGCCATCCGCTGGTACGTGCTCATCGGATTCGTAGTCTCCCTTCCTTCCGCGATCGTCAGGGCGGTGTCCGATGGAGGCTCGATCTGGTCCGGAGCACTCCTCCTCGTGGTCGGCACCGCCAGTGCCGGGCTTGTTGGTGTCCTCATCGAATGGGGGATCCGCTGGGGCATCGACCTCGCCCCGGTCGCCATGGCCCGCCTCGCCCGTCGCGGACGGGGCCCGGTGGCGACCCTCCTCGCCGACGAGGCTCTGGCGCGACGCCGTCCCAGGGGAGCAGGCATTCTCACCGCGATCGCTGTCATCGCCGCTCTCATCGCCGGTACCGCGCTTGTCTCCTCTCGAAGCATCGACGGGCGTGAAATCAACATCGTCATTGGAGACGTGTGGCGCGATGGGGGTGAACCCTGCGTCGGTTCGTGCATTGAGGAGTTCCGCCAGACCCTCGCCGACGAACCCATCGTCGGTGCGATCGTCCCGGCGATCACCGGAAGGCTCGTCGGCGGAGACTGCGTCGGCGAGGTGTATGCCGTCGATCCCGCTCTGGCTGGGGCCGCCGATCCGGTCTTCGCGAGGGTGCTCCGATCAGAGCTCGACACGATCGAGACCGAACACGGCACCTGCGGCCTCGACTTCGACGGGAATTGGATCGACGCTCCCGTCGCCTACTCGCCCGGTTCGGGAATCGTCCTCATCGCGGACGCCAACACGGTGACCGCTCAGGATGACACGCTTGTGCCGAATGCTCTACTGGTCTACGCCGCAGACCCCAACGAGCAATCCCTCGACATCGTCGTCGACACGGTGGCGGAGCGGCTCGGACTTGAGTACGTCGCCCCGGTGAGCATGACGCGGGTGGAGAACGTGGTCGACGGAGGCATGTCCGTTCCGCTTGCCCTGACGGCCTTCGCCCTCCTCCTCATCGTCCCTCTTGCGGCCCTCGTGGTCGCGGGAGTCGCGGAACGGCGACGGGACCACGGTACCCTCGCCGCCCTCGGCGCGACCACATCGACGCTACGCACAGCGATGGCGATCGAGTCGACGTTCCGTGCCTGGGCCGCGGTTATCGTCGGCATGCTCGCTGGCCTTCTGGTTCGTCTCGTCGTGATCGGCTACTCCGCCATCGCCGGGTCCTCCGACGACTCGATCGGGACGGGGTCCGGCGATCACCTCGACAGCATCCCATGGTCGGCCCTCGGGATCGCTGCAGCCGCCGCTCTCGGGGCTATCGCCCTGATCTCTGCGATAGCGGCAGCAAGCATCTCCCGCGCCACCCCCGTCGAGGCACTGCGGCCCGAGCCTGCGGGGAGCGGGACGGAGAGACGCTCTCGATGATCCTCCGGCTCGCCGTCGAACAGGTCCGCTCCCAGAGGCGGTACACCCTCTGGACCGCAGCCCTCCTAGCCGCCACGACCGGGCTCGTCGCATTCGCCCTGACGATGTACTCCACCGAGCGGGCGTTCGACGACCTCACCGCCCGTGCCAATGGCGGGGACCGGGAGAACCACGGATACGCGACCACCGTCGTCGGGAACGTGCCCGAATCTACTGACCCGATGGCAGTTCACTCGACCCTCGAGATCGACCAGGCGCTCACCCAGGCCATGCTCAATGGCTCGGACGTCGTGGCCACGCGAATGGTTCCGCTCGACCTCCACGACCACAACCTCAACACCAACAGTCCCTACTTCGACCTGTTAGTCATCGCCGTCAGGGGTGACTTCGACTGGGACCTAGTCCTAGCGGAAGGCAACCCCCCAACCGTCACGCAGATCGCGCTCAGCTCCGCCATCGCCGAGGAGTTGGGTGTCGGCATCGGGGATGTCATATCCGTCGCGCCGGACGGGCATGAGGTCAGCGTCCGGAATGGGCAAGGGATCTACTATCCCACTTACGACCTTTGGATTTCCGGCCTGCTTCGCTCGAACGACGGCCTTACCGTCGGGGCACCCTGGGAGGCGGACGCGATCGTCTCCTGGAAACTATCGAACGACGCCCTCGGCCTGTTCACCTACACGACCTCGCAGAGCGGCGACCCCGAAGAATCGCGCCGGATGTGGACCGGCCCGGACACCTGGGTCGACTACGACACCGGCGATCCGGCCCTCGGCATATTCGTCGACCCGGATTTCGTTGACTTTTCGACCACCCCTCCGGAGGCCGTGCCGCTCGCGTTGGCTGCGGCGGGCGTCCTCCTCCTGACCACCCTCGGTGGGGCGTTCGCCATCGGCCGGTCCCTCGGCCAGGCCCGCGTCGGATGGATCGGGACGGCCCGCACCCTCGGGGCGACTCGACGTTCGATCCGCATGGCAAGCATTCTCGAGACCTTACTGGTTGGGGCGGTTGCCACAGTCGCTGGCTTCGCCGGGGGCTACCTCGCCTCCGCGATCCGTCTCGCCGTCCTGCGAGACAAGGTGCCCTACCCGCTCGCCCCGACGTCCGTCCCGCTTCCCTGGTGGGTAATCGTCGGGGTTGGCGCCGCGGGCCTCGTCTTCTCCCTCGCGCTGTCGGCGGTGCCAGCCTTTTGGGCGTCGCGGGTTCCCCCGGTCGCCGCGCTCAAGGCGACGGCCGACCTAACCGCGGTGGAGACGTCTCGCAGGGTCCCGATCCGCTGGCTGACCTTCCCCCTCGCTATCGGGGTCCTCCTCATCCTCGCGGGAGGGGACGGCACCCAACGGGGTGACGTCCTTTTCGGTGTCGGCGGGATCCTTTCCGTCCCGACCGCCCTTGCCTTCTTCGTCGAGGGGTTCCGGCGCCTCGTCCCCGTGCTCGGAAGACGCCTCGCCAAGTCTCGGCGGGTATGGGCGATGGTTGCGGGCGACGGCATCCTCGCTCGGCCACGCCAAGCCTCGACCCTCGCGACGCTTTCGGCGATGGGCTGCTTGGTAGGCATCGTCATCCCGACCCTCTGGGCGTTCTACCAGTGCGACTACTTCCTCAAGTGGAGGATTGGACAGACAGTTCCTTGGTCCGTGTTCATCGAAGGCGAGATGGGTTGGTGGACCACCGTGTCCTTCGGCGTTGTCATTGGGCTTCTGGTCGCCCTCCAGGCGATCTGCCTCGCCGTGACCCTGAGTTCGATCCGGGTGACCACGGCAGAAAGGGCGACCCAGCAGGCGATGGGCTTGTCCACCCGAGCTGGGCGTGCCGCCGCCTTCGCCCAACACTCGGTGCCCCAGATCGTGGGGCTCGTGGTGGGTGCGCTCACGGGGTACGGCGTCGCGCTGTTCATCCACTTCTGCACCGACCTCAATTGGCCCTACTCCCACCGGACGCGGCCCTCCGACTACCTCCCCGCGTTCAGCTACTCGGCGCTCTCCTGCCTGGTGTTCCTCGCGCTCGGCCTGGCGATCATCGGGCTGGGTTCAATCCTCGCCTCCCGCATTCCCAAGGAGCGCACCCCGGTCGAGGCTCTACGTCCTGAGGGGAAGGTGAGCATCCGATGATCCTCCGACTCGTCGTGCTCCAGTTCCGTTCCGCGTGGAAATCGACTCTTTCGATCGCGGCCACGCTCGCACTTGCCGTCGGGTTCGGGACCTTCGCGATGGTTCTGGCGGCGACCCAGATCGCGCATCAGGAGTCCGACTATGAAGACTTCAGGTACGGATATGAGCACGTCGCCGAGTTCCACACGGTTTTGGGCGATCCGATTCCCCAAGTTTCCGATGCCCAGCTTGAGAATGTCGTCAGTCTCGATGAGGTTGAGGCTTTGGTCCAGTCCGCGGCGAACCATGGCCCTGTCGTGGCGACGTCCAGCACCTACGGACGCGTCCCCGGCCCGGACGAGGGGGTGGACATCGCCCTGTCCTTGCCAAACCCCGACGACGAACGATACCTCTCGCGCGGATCCCTGCCGAAGGCAGGCGAGATCGCCCTCGGCGCGACGCTGGCCGCAAGCCTCGATATCACCGTCGGCGATCCGATCACACTCGTGAACATCGACCCTCGAGTGCCGACGACGGTGACGCTGACGGTGTCGGGAATCCTCCGCGATGGCGGGGTGAACCCGTACTGGACATGGGTACCCGGTGGAATCGCGTCCTGGGACGACTTTGAGTACCTAGCAACCTTCCTCCCGACGTGGGTCTTCGTCGATCCTGAGACGGAAGAAGTTGCCACGGTGATGTCGACCCAGGTCCACTGGAACGAGGACAACCCCGTGCTTTCGCCGTACGAGTCCTATTCCGGTTGGATGTACGAAGGTGGTTTCCGTTGGTCGGATGCGTTCAACTACCTCAATGGTCCCGCCGGGTGGGCTCTCCTGCTCGCCGGGATCACGGTCGCCTGCCTCGTCACAGCCGCCCTGGGGATGGGCCGTTCTCACGCGGAGTCCCGTGCGAGGTGGAGTGGCACTGCTCGAGTGCTCGGCGCGACCCGGGGAACCATCGCCACGGCGTCCGTCGTCGAGACGCTCGTCGTCTCTGTGGCCGGGGTCGGAGTCGGATTCGGGGCGGGGGCCCTTGCCGCCCATCTCCACCTTGTCTACCTTCGACTCTCGCACCCAGACGGTTTCCTTCCGTCGGCCATCAGCGTCCCGTCCGTGCTCGTCGGCGTCGGCGTGCTCGTGGGCATGGCCATTGCGGTGATCCTGGCGGCGGTCCCCGCCTTCTGGGCGTCGAGAGTCGCCCCCGTCACCGCCCTCAAGCCTGTCTCTCCCATCCGCGATGCGACGCTGTCCCGCGTCGTTAACCCGTGGTGGCCTTTTCAGATCATGGCCGCTGGTGTGGTCATCTCCGTCGTGCTCCAGCGATTGAACCTCGACGGCTCCTTGGGGCCTATCGGGGACTTGGGGGCGGGGCTTGGCCAAATCTTGGGGCTGGTGGCCGGTGCGGCGGTCGTCGTCCAGGTCGCGCGTGGATTGGTCTCAATCGTCGGCCGCCAACTCGCACGATCTCGCGTGTCGTGGATACTGGCCGCCGGAGATGGGCTCCTCTCTCACCGGCGCTCCTCCACCTTCGCCTCCCTCGCCATGATCGTCGTAGCGTCCCTGTTCACGGCCTACACGACAACCAACTCCTTCAACGGCCTCGAATGGTCAGAGGACTACCGCGGGTGGGGAGAGCTCCCCCACGTCTCCTTCTCCGACTGGTGGCAATCCTGGATTGCCGCCCCAGGCGTCCTCACCTTTGCGGCCGTCGCTTTCGCCGTCATCGTCGTCATGGCGACGATCGTTCGCACGACGTCCCGGAGGTCGACCGCCCAGGAAGACGCGACCCGATCCGCCCTCGGACTCTCCCACCGGGACGCACGGGCGGCAGTGGCGCTCAGGGACGCCGCGGTCATGGCAACGGGTACGGTGGTCGGTGGCCTAGCGGGATGGGCGCTCTCTCTCGCGTGGCGGATCGTCGGCGCCGCGATCTTCCCCGATGACCTCGTCTACTCGCTCGAATGGAATGCCACCTCAGCCGCGTACGGGCTTGCGGCCACCGGAGCGATTATCGGCCTCGGACTCTTCGCATCGGTCGTTACCGGTCTGCTCGTATCCCGGCTCGCGGTGGCGACCCCGCCCGTCGCCGCAATCGGTCGGTCCGACGGCTGAGGGCAATCGGCTTTGCCCTCCCGTAGACTGTCGGAACACATTCCCCGAGTTCTTCCCACAAGGAGCCGCTATGCCCAAGCCCGAGGTTCCGGGAGGACGAACTGACCTGCTCCGCCTCGGACGCTCCACTGACGGCTGTGGCTGTGATGGCCAGTGCGGCTGCGATGGTCACGACCGCGATCACGGTGCTGAGGGATCCGCGGCCGACGCGACAGTTGAGGCCAGTGGCTCGTTGACGACCTACGCCGGAGACCTCACTCCCCAGGAGGCCTGGGAGATGCTCAAGAACACCCCGAGCGCGACGCTCGTCGACATCCGCAATGAAGCCGAGTGGCGGTACCTCGGCGTGCCTGACCTCGGCGATATCGGTGGCCGGGTCGAGTTCATCGAATGTACTACCTACCCCGATGGCGTCCCCAACCCCAACTTCATCGATCAACTCGCGGCCGCTGGCCTTACCTCAAGCGCCGGAGTCCCCGTCCTATTCATCTGCCGAGCGGGTCACCGCTCCGTGGACGCGGCAATCGCCGCTACCATGGCTGGCCTCGGCCCCTGTTACAACGTCCTCGACGGCTTCGAGGGGGAGCTAGGAGAGGACGGGCACAGGGGTCACGCCGGCTGGCGCGCCGTCGGCCTCCCCTGGTACCAGCAGTAGGCTCCATTTCATGAGCGACGCCCCCGATTCCGCGGGATTCCGCCCCGACACCCGCGCCATCCACGCAGGAATCGACCGCTCTCACCACCTCGAGATGTCCGAGGGCCTCTTCCTCACCCAGGGCTACGTCTACGACCGGGCGGCCGACGCCGAGGCGGCCTTCGCGGGCGAGCTCGACGTGTACATGTACTCCCGGTTCGGCAACCCCACGGTGACCGCGTTCGAGGAACGGCTACGTGCCATCGAGGGGGCCGAGGCCTGCCTCGCCACGGCCACCGGCATGGCGGCGGTGTTCACCTCCCTCGCCTCGATCCTCACCTCCGGCGATCGGCTCGTCGCCTCCCGGGCGCTCTTCGGCTCCTCGATCCAGATCTTCGACCTGTACTTCTCCAAGTGGGGAGTGACGGTCGAGTACGTCGACGGGCATGTCCTGGAGCAATGGGGGGGCGCCCTCAAACGTCCGGCCAAGGCGGTCTTCTTCGAGACCCCGACCAACCCCATGCAGGACATCGTCGACGTCCGCCGCGTCGCCGAACTCGCCCATGCCGCCGGGGCCTTCGTCGTCGTCGACAACGTCTTCGCCACCCCCATCGGCCAGCGCCCCCTCGACCTGGGTGCCGACGTCGTCGTCTACTCCGGGACCAAGCACATCGACGGCCAGGGCCGGGTCATGGGCGGGGCGATCCTGGGGGCCGCCGACTACATCGACGGGCCGGTCATGACGATGCTCCGGCAGACGGGTCCGACGCTCTCGCCCTTCAACGCCTGGGTTCTCCTCAAGGGCCTCGAGACGATGGCTGTGCGCGTCCGACAGCAGACGGCCTCGGCCCTAGAAATAGCAGCCTGGCTGGAGGCCCGCCCAGAGGTCGCCCGAGTCCTCTACCCGTTCCTCCCCTCCCACCCCCAGCACGAGCTCGCCCTGTCGCAGATGACGATCGGTGGAACCGTCGTGACCCTGGACCTCGCCATCCCCCAGGCAGCGGACGCCAAGGAGCGGGCCTTCAAGGTCATGGATTCGCTCCGGCTTTTCGAGCTCGTCAACAACTTCGCCGACGCCAAGTCGATCGTCACCCACCCCGCGACGACGTTCCACCGGGGCCTCGGAGAGGAACGCCGAGCGGCCATCGGCGAATCGGACGCGACCATCCGGCTCAGCATCGGGCTCGAGGACGTCGAGGACCTCAAAGAGGACCTGGAACGGGCGCTCGCAACGGCCTAGTCTTCTCGATCGTCCACTCCGGCAGGGGCTCGGGCTCCGAGCCCATACCCGCGTCATCTTCTGCTGCTGTCGATTCCTCCATCGGGGTTCGCAGCGCCTCGGCGACAGCCAGGAAGGGATACACGACGGCGGCCACAACCCCAGCGATGACGGACACCAACAAGACCAGATCGGCCTTGCTCTTCACGGCGGTGAGATCCACCCCGTCCAGGCCCCAGGCATCGATGGTCAGCCACACCCACCAGAGGACGCCGACTGGCACCATCGTAAGAACGGCAATCGCGATGAGGCGGGCGGTGCGAAAAGGTCGGGGTGGCCGGTCGGGATTGGGTTCCGGCAGCGGCCGACGGTCCAATCGGCTCATTCGGAGAGTGGCATATGCCCAGGTGGACACGGAAGGGACCAACATCAGTCCCGCGAAGGGAAAGACGTAGGGAGTCGCGCCGGCGGCGAACAACATCAAGGTGACCACACCCGCCGTTCCGGCCACCAAACCGTGCGCAATGTGCATTCTCTCCAGCGGTCGACGGCCTGGGGTCGCCGCAACCGGACCCTCCGGCCCGGGGATGGACTCTCCTCGTAGGGTGAAAAACGCCTGATCCCGGCGGACGTATGCGATGGCCACCCAAGCGAAGGCCACCGCGACCACGGCGACCACGATGGCCAAAGGAACATGGAGACGGGTCGGCAACCCGACCCTCTCGCCCGAGAAGGAGCTGGCAACCGACACGGCAAACAGCACGCCCAGCCCACCGGCCAGGGCGTCCCGTACCCGGCGAAGGGCCGCGGACGGCTCCGTCGTGAACCGAGCGGTGCCTGCGGAGAACCAACAGAAGGCTGCAACGACCCCGAGGCTCGCAGCCGTCACGACGGGCGCGATCAGCGCCATCCCGGGGCTGGATCCCAGCATCCCGACGAGTTCGGCACACAGAACCGCGACCACAAGGCCCACTGTGGAGACTATTCCCAGTCGGAACAACGGCTGCTGCGCCGCCCAACCCGTCGATGGGCCCATGACCCCTCCTTCACTTTCAATCGTCGCACAGGAGGGGTCCACGCGCTCGGTGAACGGATAGTGCCCGAAACGATCCGGAGCCATACGATAGTCGAATCGGTCGGAGCGCCCGCCCCTGCCAAACCGTACGCGACAGGAGGCAACTCGTGGTGCGTCGCCTCTCCCTGACCCTTGTCGCTGTCACCCTCGCCCTCACCGGTTGTTCCAACGACGATCCGGCTCCGTCGGCGTCCAACGCTGAGAGCCCGGAACCGATTCTGACGACCGGCGTGTTCTCCCCGATCCTCGGCGACCTCGACGTCGTCGTCGATCTACTCTCCCACCCGGTCAACTACTCCTCGCTCGAACACAGCCCTTTCGAGGGCGAATGGGGCTATCCCCTCCGGGAGGCCGGGTTCGAGGCTCTCGCCTACGCAGGATTCACCGCCATCAGGCTGCCGGTCCGATTCTCGGCCCACCAGCAACTGACCGCCCCATACACCATCGACGAGCAGTACCTCAATAGGGTCGACTGGGCGATCGATCAGGCCCTGTCCCATGGCATGGCCGTGATCGTCGACAACCACCACTGGGGGGTCGAAGGCCGGGACGATTGGGACCTGCTCTTCTACGATCCCGAAAGCCAGAGAGCCCGACTCGAGGCGATCTGGGAACAGGTGGCGCCACGGTACGCCGACCAGCCGGTAGGCGTCGTCTTCGAGATCCTCAACGAACCGCACGACGCCCTCGACGAATACTGGAACGAGTACCAGGCCGGCCTCCTCGCCATCATCCGCGAGTCCAATCCCGACCGCGCCGTCATCGTCACCCCGGCTCACTGGGGCAGCCCGTGGGCGCTCGGGGATCTCGAACTCCCGGAGGACGACAACCTCATCGTGACCTTCCACGACTACATCCCCTTCGACTTCACCCACCAGGGCGCGACCTGGGTGACGCCCCAACCCCCCGTCGGGGTCGTGTGGCCGGAGCCGACCGTGCGACTCTCGAGTGCCTGGGAGGACTGGTCATGGGACACCACCCGGACCTTCACCGAGTCCGGGTGGAGCATCCGCGGTGACGCGGAGTGGGCGGGCGTGTTCCTCCACAGCGTCGTCGGATTTCCGGGAGTCACAGAGATCTCCCTGACCACTTCCACACCGGTCGAGCTCTGGGTCGACTGTCGGAACAACGAGGAAGCGGAGTCGACCCCCGCTCACTTCACCACTGTTCCCGACTCGCCCCAGGTCATCTCGACCGACTCGTGCGGCCTCGACGGCGACCTGCAGAACATCCGCATCATGGTGGGACCGAATGCCGGGACCTCCTACACTCTGACCGAGATCTCTCTCACGACCCCGTCGGGCACCTGGGAACTCCTCATGACAGCCGAAGAGGAACTCGTCGAACCGCTCGATTTCGCGGTGGAGTGGGCCGCCGCCCATGGCGACGTCCCGTTGTTCATAGGCGAATACGGGGCCTCGTACTTGGGAGACCAGAAGTCACGGGAGCGATGGGTCCGGACGATCGTCGGGGAGGCGGACGCCCGGGACATCCTGACGTCCTACTGGGACTGCCAGGGGACCTGGGGCTTCTGGACGCCGAACGACGGCGTCACCGAGCAATGGCTGCTGGACGCCGTCCTCGGACGTTGACGTCGATCACCGCCGGGGCGTGAAGCCCCTGAGGCGCATCGAGTTGCCGACGACGAACAGTGAGGAGCCTCCCATCGCGGCCGAGGCGATCATCGGGTTGAGGACGCCGAGGGCGGCCAGCGGGATGGCGGCGACGTTGTAGGCGAACGCCCAGAACAGGTTGCCCCGTATGGTCGCGAAGGTCCGGCGGGACAGCCGGATGGCGTCGACGGCCGCCCTGAGGTCTCCGGAAACGATCGTCAGGTCTGAGGCCTCGCGCGCGACGTCCGTGCCCGTACCGAGGGCGATGCCGAGGTCCGCCTGGGCCAAGGCCGGGGCGTCGTTGATCCCATCCCCCACCATCGCGACCCTCCGGCCCGTCGCCTGAAGCACGCAAACGACGTCGGCCTTGTCCCCTGGAAGAACCTCGGCCCGGACATCGTCGATCCCGACCTCGGCCGCAACCGCCCGCGCCGACCGTTCGTTGTCGCCCGTCAGGAGCACGACCTCGAGGCCGAGCCTCCTGAACGCGGCGACCGCCTCGGCGGAACCCTCCTTGACGGTGTCCCTCACCTCGATCACGGCCTCCGCGGTCGCGGGAACTCGGACGGGAACGAGTCTGCCCTGGTCGGCCGCCGGAACCCTGCCCACGAACACGGCGGTCGCGCCCGTGGACTCGGCCGTGGAGGCCAGCGTGGTCAACGCGTCCGGAATCTCGTCGAACATCCTCCTCGACCCGACCCGGACCTCGACGGGAGCCGCGCTTTCGGTCCCCTCGACGATCGCGCTCACCCCCTGCCCGGCGACACTTCGGAAATCCTTGATCCCGCGATGTATCTCAACCAGGGCGGCGATCGCCCGCCCGACCGGGTGCTCGGATCGTTTCTCCGCGTACGCCGCCAACGCGATGAGTTCCTCGCGGGCTGGACCCTTGAGGCCGGGGGTGTGCACCGTAGATACCGACATCCTTCCCTCGGTGACCGTGCCCGTCTTGTCGAGGACGATCACCCCGACCCTGCGCGTGTCCTCCAGGACCTGGCCCCCACGGATGAGGGTTCCGAGCTGGGCGCCACGGCCGGTGCCGACCATGATGGCGAGGGGGGTGGCGAGCCCGAGCGCGCAGGGGCACGAGATGATCAGCACCGCGACGGCCGCGGTGAAGGCCCGATCGGCGTCGCCGGTGACGACGAGCCAGGTGACGAGGGTGGCGATGGCGAGGAGGATGACGACGGGAACGAAGACACTCGAGACGCGGTCGGCCAGCCGCTGGATAGAGGCCCTACGGGACTGGGCCTCGTCGACCATGCGGGCGATCTGCGCGAGGAGGGTGTCGTTCCCGACCTTGGTCGTCTCGATGACGAGCGCCCCGTCCGTCGCGATCGTCCCACCGATGACCTCGTCCCCCACCGTCACGGCGACGGGGACCGATTCGCCCGTGACCATCGACGCGTCGACCGCGGCCTCGCCGTCGACGACCCGTCCGTCGGTCGCCACGGACTCCCCCGGCCGGGCGATGAATCTCATCCCCACTTCAAGCTCCGCGAGGGGAATCTCGCGCCCGTCCTCGAGTCGCACGGTGTTGACCTGGATCCGGGAGAGCGCCCGGATGGCGTCCCCCGCGCGAGTGGTCGAGCGCACCTCGATCCATTTCCCCAAGAGGATGAGGGCGACGATGACGGCCCCGGTCTCGAAGTAGACGTGGGCCTCTGAGAGGGCACCAACCCCGGCCGCGCCACCAATGAGGACGGTCATGGACCACACCCAGGCGGCCGTCGTGCCGATGGACACGAGGGTGTCCATGTTCGTCACACCGTGGCGGGCCGTCTTCAGAGCCGACCGGTGGAACGGCCAGGCCGACCACACGAAGACCGGGGTCGCAAGCGCGGCGGCCACCCACTCCCAGCCCGAGAACTGCCACGCCTCGACCATCGACAGCGCGAGGAGGGGGACGGCGAACGCAGCGGCGAGCACGAAGCGGCGACGGAGGTCGTCGGCCCGCCCGGTCTCGGAGACGAGGTGGGCGGCGTGCTCGTCGACCCGACTGGCGGTGGAGCTTTCGGGCCCGTCACCGTGGCCGTGCCGGTGCTCGTGGCCGTGGTCGCCGGCATCGGCCGCCACGGAGTTGCTCGGGGTCAACACCTGGTATCCGAAGCCGGTGATCGTCTGCCGTATCGCCTCTTCGAGTTCCACGGGGTCGACGCTTCCATCGGGCAGCACGGTGGCCCTCTTTGTCGCAAGGTTGACCGTGGCCTCGGACACCCCGTCGAGCTTGCTGAGTCCCCTAGTTATGGTGTTCACGCAGCCCTGGCAGGTCATCCCGCCTACGGCAAGGTCGATGTTCTCCATACCACCACGGTATTCCTTACAGCCGACTGTAAGGTCAAGCGAGACCTAGTGGTGATCGGCGAGAGTCAGGCGAGTGCGGGATCCGGGGTCATGGGCGGTAGATGCTGCGGCGATGACCTGGCAGCGGTGGGGGTCGGTGCAAGCTCCCGGGTCGAGGGAGTCCGCCCGCCTCGCGAGCACCTCAAGCTCGGCCCTGGCGGCCTTGAGGGCCTCGATCTGGTCGTCGATCTCGTCGAGGTGCCGGTGAAGCAGGTCCCTGGTGTGGGCGCAGGTCGACCGGCCCTCGCTCTTCATGTCGAGGATGCTCCCGATCTCCGCGAGCGTCAGGCCCGCCGACTGGGAGTCCCGGATGAACCGAAGTCGCTCGGCCGCGTCCTCGGGGTAGTCGCGGTAGTTCGACGAGGTCCGCTCGGGCGGTTGCATCAGGCCGATGCTCTCGTAGTAGCGGATGGTCTTCGCGTTCACCCCGGCGCGCTCCGCAAGTTCGCCGATCCTCATAGCCTCCAGGATACGGCGACGGGCTACCATCGCTTCATGGAATCCTCACCCCGCAGGCTCGGCCTCCTCGGCGGCATGACCTGGGAATCCTCGGTCCTCTACGAGCGCCTCCTCAACGAGGGCACCCGGGATCGGCTGGGGGGCGCACACTCGGCGGACCTCGTCGTCCGCTCCTACGACTTCCAGGAGCTTGCCGACGCGAGTTCGGCCGGAGATTGGATCGGGCTCGGCGACCGGTTTGCGACCGATGCGGCCCTTCTCGAATCCGCGGGGGCGGAGGCGATCCTCCTGTGCGCCAACACCATGCACAAAGTCGCCGACCGGGTGTCGAGCGCCGTCTCCGTTCCGTTCCTCCACATCGTCGACGCGACAGCCGACGCCATAAGTGCCGCCGGGCCAAAAACGGTCGCCCTGCTGGGCACGGCCTACACCATGCGAGACCCGTTCTACCGTGACCACCTCAACAGCCGCGGTATCGCCGCGCTCGTCCCCGACGAAGCGGACATCGCCGCTATCCACGCGATCATCTATGACGAACTCGCGAAAGGGGTCTTCCTCGACGAATCCCGGAAGCGGCTGCAGCGGATCGTGCGCGACCTCGTCGGGAAGGGCGCCGAGGGGGTCATCGCCGGCTGCACGGAGATCCCCCTGCTCCTTCGCGCCGAGGACGTCGACCTCCCCTACTTCGACACCCTGACCCTCCACGTCCAGGCCGCGCTCGACTTCTCGCTCGGCTCGCCCTAGCCTCCAACCCCGACGGAGGAGCGCCCATGGACCTCTCGATACTCGACCCGACACAGATGGCGGCCTGGTGCATCGTCCCCTACGACTCTCGTCAACGAAGCCCCGATGAGCGCGCCTCCATGCTCCAATCCCTCGAGCTGGCGGGCGAGGCGTGGGACTGGCGGGACGAACACATCTCCCAGTTTCCGGAGGAACTGGATGCCCTTGCAGCGCGGGGCCTCCGCCTGTTCGGGATCTGGGTCCCAGGCGTTCTTCCGGAGTCCGGTCCCCTCGGCGAGATCCATTCCGCCGTCCGGGGCTTCGTCGTCGAGCTCGCGACCAGAGGCCTGACCGTCGACCTCTGGACCTGCGCCGAGTTCGGCCAACCCGGCCCGGTTCAAGTCCTGCCCGCGGCAGAGCAGGCAGCCCACGTCAACCGCACGGCCGATCACCTGGAACCCCTCGTCGAGCTCGCCGGCGAGAACGGGCATCGCGTCGGGCTCTACAACCACCTCGGGTGGTTCGGGGAGCCCGAGAATCAGATTGAGGTCGTCGAGGCCCTACGGGGGCGTGGCCTCGACAACGTTGGGCTCGTCTATCAGCAGCACCACGGCCACCACCACCTCGGCCGCTGGCCCGCCCTGATGAAGACCATGACCCCCTACCTGTACGCCCTCGGGCTGAATGGGATGGTCGAGGGGGCGCACTGGGGCGGGCGGAAGATTCACCCATACGGTCACGGCCCACGCGACGTCGACCTTGCCCGCGTCGTCGTCGAATCCGGTTGGGACGGCCTCACCACGATCCTCTGCCACACGATGGACGACGCCGAGGCGCGGCTACGGGACAACCTCGAGGGGCTCAACTGGGTGCGCGCTTGTCTCCGCGGCGAAGAACCCATCCTCCCTGAGGCCCGGATCCCCGAACCGGCCTGGCCGCACTAGCCCCCTACCACCCGACGGCTTCCAGCACCTCGGTCGCCACCTCGAGCCGTTCGCGACCGTCGTTCTCGACGATCGCATCCTCGATCCGCGCATCGGCCAGGATCGCCTCGAGTTCGACCGTGCGGTCGAGGGCCCAGTCGAGCCATTTCCCCTCGGGTTCCCTCCGACGCAGCCTCTCCCGTCGCGTCCCCTCCGATGCGGTCACCCGGACGACGCTGACCTGAGCCACGCCAGCCGGGCCGCCGAAGGCATCCTCGTATCGTCGCCGGTCGGCATCATCCTCGACCACGCGGGGAAGGACGATGCAGCCGTATCCCCGGTCGCGGTAAAGGGGGGCGATCTCCCGCAGGCAGGCGAACATCAACTCCTGGTTGTAGGGATCTTCACCAGGGGCTGGCTCCGCCTGGGCGAAGCGGTCGCCGTCGATAATGGCATGACGCACCCCGCGTTCGGCGAGTACATCGGACACGGCCCACCCGACGGTCGTCTTGCCCGCCCCGATCGTCCCGGAGATCACCAGCACCCGCGTGGGAAGAAGTTTCTCGAAGCAGATCGAGTGGGCGTCCGTCCTGTGAGGCCCGAATTTCGCGGTGTGGATGTATCCGATTCGCTCGTACAGCCGCACCGCCTCCGGCTGCTTGTCTCCGGTTTCGACGATAATGCGGGTGGCCCCGGCCCGACGGGCGGCGTCCTCCGCCGCACCCATCAGGACCCGCGAAAACCCGTTCCCCCGTCGCTCCGGCACCACATAGAGCCGCTTGACCTCCGCCGCGGCGGCCTTCCCGTCGAACTCGGAGAACCGGACCACGACGGAGCCGACGGCCTCGTCCCCGAAATACCCGACGAGCGAGACGATCAGCCCTTCGGCCCCGACGTCGGACGGGCCGTGGAGGGTTCCGTAGCGCTCCCGCAACTCGTCCCACGACGCGACCCACAAGCGACTCGCGTCGGCATCGCCATAGGAAACGGCGCGAACGGTCAGCATGGCTTCAGCGTATCCGCGCCCGGCATCAAACCCCGAACTAGCCGGCGTCGGACATCGACAGGGTCTCCAGTATGGTCGTCAACGCCCCGAAGTCGCGGGGAGATGCGATCACCATGGCGAGGTAGAGGACGTGCTCCGATCCATCCGTTGGATTGGCCCACAGGATGACCACCTGCGAGAGGGTTCCATCGCAGTTGATGTAACTTGCCATTTCCCCCGTGTATTCGCGCCCAGTGTAGGGAGTCGTGAACTGGTAGGGGGAAACTGACTCGAGCTCACAGGACTGCAGAACGTGCCCGTCATTGCCCGCTCGGTCGTCGATGTTCTGATAGTGGGTTCCGGGAAGCCAGAGTAACTGAAGGCCCGGCACGCTGTAGTCGGAAAAGAACGCCTCAAGGTCGATGCTGGCATGGATCGCTGGGTACTCACCGACACCGGTGGCATCCACCGATTCAGTAACGAGGTCCGACCACTCGACCGGCAGGTCCACATAGATAAGTCCCGTATCGTCGATGACCGACACGTACTCGTACGGATCCTCGTCCGTCCACTCGGGGTCATCGGTGCCCGGGTCGCCGCCCGGATCGGTGACCGGATCGAACGTGTCAACGACGGTCAGGCCGCCCTCCCCGCCGAGGTCGCCCTCGAGGATTTCCCCCGTCGACAGGCGTACGACCGTGATAGCGATCGGATCGGAGCCACTGGTGCGGATGACGTCGCAATAGGTAGAGAGCGTGCCGTCGGTGGCGACCGGCAGCCCGTTGAGTTCCGTGATCAGATCCCCAGGCGCGACGCCGGAGTCGTCCGCGACCGAGCCCTTTTCGACGGCATTGACCCACAGGCCCAGGTAGGACCCATCGTCCGCCTGCAATGGATACCCCCACACCCCGAACGATTCGTAGTCGCCGTCCTTCAGTTGCTCGACGACCGCTTGGGCCAGCGGGGCGCCGATCGCGAAGAACTGGTTCTGCCCGCTGATGGTCTGGGCATTCGCGTATACGACCCCCACGATCGCACCCTGCTCATCAACCACCGGCCCACCGGAGTTCCCCTGGTGGATGTTGGCGTCGATTTCGATCGTATAGTCGATCGACGCCCACGACGACTCTCCATCCGCGCGGGCCTTGGAGACGATGCCGGAGGTCAGCGTGAACTCCGTGTCACCGAGCGGGTACCCCGCCGCGTAGATCGGGAGCCCGACGGTGGGCTCCCCCTCGTGCCACCTGAGGTAGGAGACCGTCTCGTCCGGGTCGAGATGGACCTGGACGAGCGCGAGGTCGTTGCACTGCGAAGCCCCGACGACGGATACGGGATAGGCGCGGTCCGTGTCCCCACCGATGTAAACCTCAAGGGTCGCGGCTCCCGCGACAACGTGGTAGTTCGTCATCGCCAACCCGGTCTCGCTGATGAAGAATCCGGAGCCGCTCCCGCCGCTTGCGGAGGTCCCCGTCGGAAGCTCCTGGACGCCCGACGCCAGGATGTAGATCGTCGCATCCTGAACATCTTCGATGCTGCCGATTCCACCCGAACCATCAGAACTGCACCCTGCAACCGGGGCCACGAAAGCCACCGCCAACGCCATCGCCGTAGAAATACGGAACCTCGTCATCGTGGCCTCCTCAGCCGTGGGCTTTCCGGCACTCTACCGAGCCCATTGCCGAATGGGCAACACGTATGGGTCCAACCCCACAGGCCGAGGCCCGGTCCCCAAGCCCACTTGCCTACTTGAAGTAATTCCTCGTGATCTCCCCGACCCAGGCAGGTTCGCGCACGGTTCCATGAGGCTGAGTGAAGACGGAGAAGAAGGGCTTGATGTCGAGGACGGGAGAACCGTCGATCGCGTCCAGCCCGCGAACGCGGAGGTCGCGCCCCTCGATTCCGAGGAGTTCGCACCTTGAGACACCGATGTGGTTGGGCCGATCCTTGTTCCGCTGGGCGAAGATCCCCACCTCGGGCAGGTGGGCCAGCCCGCGGGGGTGACGGACGCCCGTGCAGGTCTTGGCTGGATCGGCTTTGTCGAAGACAAACACCACCTCGATGTGGGAGAACTCGTTGAGCCCCCGGAAAGCTTCAAGCGGAAACCGCTCCTCGATCCGGATGACCGACTCGACAGAGCCCCACCCGTCGTCGATGGGATCCGTCCGAGGCCCGATCACGTGCCCGACGGGATCCATCGTCACCCCCTCGGGGTTGGATTCAGCGCCCCCGGGCGCCACAGCCTAGGCCTTCGCCATGAGGGTCTCGAGGGCCGAGCGGAAGAACCCGAGCCCGTCCGTCCCCGTCCGTCCGCCCTCGACCGAGTCAGGCCCGAACCCAGGCTCGACGGCATGCTCGGGATGCGGCATGAGCCCGACGACGTTGCCGACGGCGTTCGTCACCCCGGCGATGTCCCGGGCCGAGCCGTTCGGGTTGCCACCGGCGTACCGGAAGACCACACGACCCTCCGCTTCGACCTCGTCGAGGGTCCTGGCGTCCGCCATGTACTGGCCGTCCTGGTTCTTGATCGGAATCGTGATCCGTTGACCCTGGGTGAAGGCCCGGGTCCACGCCGTCCCGCTGTTCTCCACGGTCAGTCCCTGATCCCGGCAGACGAAGTGCAGGTGGGCGTTTCGAATCATCGCACCGGGCAGAAGGTGGGATTCGCACAGTACCTGAAAACCATTGCATATCCCGAGGACGGGCATCCCCGAATTCGCCGCCTCGATCACCCGGCCCATGACCGGAGCAAACCGTGAGATGGCGCCAGCCCTGAGGTAATCCCCATAACTGAACCCCCCAGGCAGTATGACGGCATCGACCCCCCTGAGATCCGCTTCCCCATGCCAGAGAGGAACGGCATCCGCCCCTGCAATCTCGATAGCGCGGGCGGCGTCCCGATCGTCGAGCGAGCCGGGGAACGTCACCACCCCGATGTGGGCCGTCACGACCCCTGGCCCCCGCAACACCGACCGCCTCCGCGACCACCCCCGTCGCGGCATTCGACCTTCTCGATCGCGACGACGTCCTCGATCACCGGGTTGCTCAGAAGGGTTTCCGCGGCCTCGCGCACCCGGGCGAGAAGTTCGTCGGTGACGTCCCCCTCGACCGTCAATTCGAATCGTTTGCCCTGCCGGACGTCGGAAATCCCGGTAAAACCCAGCCGGGGAAGCGCCGCCCCCACAGCCTTGCCCTGCGGGTCGAGGAGGTCGGGTTTGGGCATTACATGCACGACGATGGTGGCCATGACGCAAGTCTACCGATGGAGCCGACGGGCCTAGGCATGACCCACGGCCTAACAGACGTAGCCGTATTCCTGCACCTCACGGGTAAGCCAGGCGACGTTGCCGCTACGAGACTCAAACCTCGCCATGCCGTCGGAGTACACGATGACCGTGCCAATATCATCACCCGGACCGGGCGGAATCAGGCGAGGCAGGTCGAGGCCCGCCGTCACGGCCGACTCCTCCTGATACAGATCGCCTGTGACGAGGTCGACGATGGTCGGATACTGGGACTCGTCCACCGGCGGTGCATCCATAGGCAAGGGGTAGTACAAATCTCCCCCAAGCTCGATCGGGGTGATAGCGCATGGAGGGTACCAGTTGACATCTTCGAAGACAGCCACGATGGTTGGGCCACCGGGGGTCTCGGCGGGAGAAGTCGAATCACCGACCGAAGTGCATGCGGCGAGTGCCATGGTTGCGGCGACCAACAGCGCAATTCCAGATAACAGAGTTCTCATACCCTACTGACGCTCGCTGGGCTCTGAAGGTTGGGTCCCGAGCAGGGTCTCGACCGTCCCGTTCGGGACACAAATCCATCCCTCGGTCTTCGCGCGCGCACGTTCCTCATCGTCGACGGGCATCCTCCACAGCCCGAGGGCCACGGCCCTCGCCGTCATCGCCGCCGCCAGGGCGTCCGTCGCGTCGTCCGAGTCGACGCACAGGGCCTGGTATTCCCCGAGGTCCAGCGAGAGCCGCCTGCCGATCTGCTCCAGAATCCGCACCCTGCTTGCACTCTGGGACTTATACGACGGCTCGTGGAGTCCCCAGGCCATGAGGCTCGCAGGGGCGTACACCTCGATGACCCTCCCGCCTTCTCCCCGGGTCACGGGCACTCCGGCCTGCGCAAGACGGGTCTGAAGCCCGGCGCACCTCAGGACGGTCGAGCCAAGCATGTTCGATGTCGACGGCATGAGCTTGAGCCCGAGCCAGTCGCGAACCCGCCGCTCCGTCGTGCGATACATGATCTCGTCCCGTCCGCTGACGGATGCGGCGCGGCGGGGCTCGTCCACCAGGCCGACCCGGTTCTGGGACACAAACGTGAAGAAGGGTTCGGGCCACCCGAACGGGGCCCCTATCCCGATGACGTCCGCGGATTTCGCCTCGTCGAGGATCATCTCGTCGTCCGCGCCGAGCACTACCTTGACGGCCTTGGAGTATCCGTCGGCCCACTCGATGACGGCAACCGCGGTGTCATTCGACTGCGAAGCGAGGTCAACTCCGACGGAGATCATGCCTCGACGCTACGTCCCCAAGACGGTGAAAGCGAGGATGCGCGCCGACTAGCCCCCGACGAGTCTGTCGTAAGCCTCGAGATACCTGGCCCGGGTCTTCTCGACGATCTCGGGCGGCAATCCGGGAGGAGCATCCCCCGACTTCCGATCCCAACCCGACTCCGGAGAGATCAGCCAATCCCGAACGAACTGCTTGTCGAAACTCGGCTGGGCGTGACCGGGCTCCCACTCGTCGGCAGGCCAGAAACGCGAGGAATCCGGGGTGAGCACCTCATCCCCCAGGACGACCCCCCCGGAGGCTCCCCGCCCGAACTCGAACTTGGTATCGGCGAGAAGGATTCCGCGGTGCGCCGCAATGGTGTGGGCCCGGTAGTAGACGGCGAGGGTCAGGTCTCGAAGGGCCTCCGCATCCTCCCGACCGACCTTCTCGATGACGGCATCGAAGTCGATTGCCGCATCATGCTCCCCCTGGGGGGCTTTGGTCGTCGGGGTGAAGATCGGGGTCTCGAGTTGGGATCCGTCCACAAGACCCGGGGGCAACTCAATGCCGCACACCGTGCCGGTTTCCCTGTACTCCTGAAGGCCCGAGCCCGTCAGGTATCCGCGGGCGACGCATTCGACAGGGAACATGTCGAGCCGCTCGACCACCATCGCCCGGCCCCTGACCACCTCGGGAACCTCGGCCTCAATCGTGTGATTGGGAACGATGTCCCTCACTTGGTCGAACCACCACAGGCTGAGGGCAGTGAGGACCTCGCCCTTTCCGGGAATCTCAGTGGGCAGGACCCAGTCGAAAGCGCTGATGCGATCGGAGGCCACCACCAGGAGCACGTCCCCCCGGGGGTGGGGAGAGGCCGGCTCGTACAGGTCACGGACCTTCCCCGAATACAGGTGACGCCAACCCGGGATTTCCCTCATTATTCCACCTCCATGTTCGCAGCGGCCAGAGCGATGTCGCTCCTGTGGTGAGAACCCTCCAACTGGATGCGTGAAACCCCGGCATAGGCCCGCTCGCGAGCCGCCGTGAGATCGCGGCCCAGACCCACGACGGACAGAATCCGGCCACCTGAAGACACGAGCCGACCGTCCTTCTCCTTGGTTCCCGCGTGAAGCACATGCACCCCGGTCTCACGTTCGGCGGCGTCGATCCCGGCGATGTCGTCCCCCGAACGGACGTCACCAGGGTATCCGTGAGCCGCCACCACAACGGTCACGGCAGCATCGGCGCGCCATCGGAGTTTGGGAAGGCTCCCCAGGCGAGCCTCAGCCACCGCCAGAAGGATGCCGGCCAACGGAGTCTCCAGCCGGGCCAGCACCGATTGGACCTCCGGGTCACCGAACCTGACGTTGAACTCGATAACCTTGACACCCTTGGATGACAGGGCAAGGCCACAGTAAAGGACCCCCTGGAAGGGGGTGCCCCGCCGAGCCATCTCGGCGATGGTCGGCTGAGCGACGGTGCGGACAACTTCGGCGGCGAGCGTGCGAGGGGCCCAAGGGAGCGGGCTGTAGGCCCCCATGCCCCCGGTATTGAGGCCTTTGTCACCGTCGTAGGCGCGCTTGAAGTCCTGCGCAGGCTCGAGGGGGACGACGGTCTCGCCGTCGCTCAGGCAGAAGACCGAGACTTCGGGGCCGTCGAGGTACTCCTCGACGACTACCGTCCCCCCGGTGGAGATGATTGCGTCCCCGTGGGCCAAGGCCGTGGCACGGTCCGAGGTGACGACGACGCCCTTCCCGGCCGCCAGCCCGTCGTCCTTGACGACGTGGGGTGCCCCGAAGGCGTCGAGCGCGGCCGCGAGGTCGGAGCCGGACCTGCAGACCCGGGCGCCAGCCGTCGGGACTCCTGCGGCCTTCATGACCTCCTTGGCGAACGCCTTTGAACCCTCGAGCATCGCCGCGGCCTTGCCCGGTCCGAAGCAGGCGATCCCAGCCTTCCGGATGGGATCGGCCACCCCCGCGACCAGAGGGGCTTCCGGCCCGACGACCACCAGGTCCACCCCGAGGCTTTCCGCGAGAGCGGCAACGGCGATGGGATCCATCGGGTCGACGGGGTGGAGCGCGGCCACTCGGGCGATGCCCGGGTTGCCGGGAGCCGCATGGAGCTCGGAGACGGCTGGGTCGAAGCTGAGGGCACGGGTGAGGGCGTGCTCGCGGGCGCCGCTCCCGATGACGAGAACCTTCACGCCGCTACTCTACCGGGGCGCCTGGCGTCCCATCTGGGACCCTCGAAACCGTGACCGATCCGTTGCCTCGTCTCCGATCGAGTCCAGAATCAAGGGATCTAGCTAAGCAGGTCGTGTCGGACGATGAGGGCTTCTCGTCCCGGACCGACTCCGATGGCGGAGATCCGGCAGCCGGAAGCCTTCTCCAGGGCCAGCACGTACTTCTGGGCGGCTCTGGGCAGGTCGCCGAATTCCCGTGCCCCCGTGATGTCATCGGTCCAGCCATCGAACTCCTCGTAGACCGGGACCGCGGCTCCGAAGGCATGCTGATCCACGGGAAGATCCTGGTACCGGACTCCCTCGACGTCGTAGGCCACGCACACGGGGATCTTCTTCAGCCCCGTCAGGACATCGAGTTTGGTCAGGACGATGTCCGTGAGGCCGTTCACACGAGAGGAGTAGCGGGCGACGACGGCGTCATACCATCCGCAGCGACGGGGCCGCCCCGTCGTCGTCCCGTATTCGCCGCCGACGGTCCTGAGGCGCTCGCCCTCGCCATCGACGAGTTCCGTCGGCATCGGGCCCTCTCCGACCCGGGTGATGTAGGCCTTGGCCACCCCGACGACCCGATCGATCCTGGTCGGCCCGATCCCCGAGCCCGTGCAAGCCCCGCCGGCCGTCGCGCTCGATGAGGTCACGAAGGGATACGTCCCGTGGTCGATGTCGAGCATGGTCGCTTGACCACCCTCAAGGACGACCGTCTGCTTGCGGTCGAGGGCCTCGTTGAGCACGAGCACCGTATCGGTCACCATGGGGCGAAGCCGCTCGGCATGGGTGAGGAGTTCCTCGATCACCTCGTCGATGGCGATGGCCCGACGGTTGTACACCTTCACCAAGAGGTGGTTCTTCTGATCGAGCGCCCCTTCGATCTTCTCCCTAAGAATGGCCTCGTCGAAGAGATCCCCCACCCGGACCCCGACCCTGCTGATCTTGTCGGCGTAGGCGGGTCCGATGCCGCGGCCCGTCGTCCCTATCTTGCGCTTGCCGAGGAATCGCTCGGAGACGTTGTCGATCGTCCGGTGGTACGGAGCGATGACGTGTGCGGCGGAGGACACCAGGAGACGAGACGTGTCGACACCCCTCGACTCCAGGCCGTCGATCTCCCCGAAGAGCACCCCGAGGTCGATGACCACCCCGTTCCCGATGATGGGGGTGCACCCAGGTGTGAGGATACCGGATGGCAGCAGGTGAAGCGCATATTTCTCGTCACCGATGACGACGGTGTGCCCGGCGTTGTTCCCGCCGTTGAACTTGACGACGTAGTCGACCCTGGAGCCGAGGACGTCGGTCGCCTTGCCCTTGCCTTCGTCGCCCCATTGGGCTCCGACGAACACCACCGCTGGCATTGTCGCCTCCTCACACGTAGAAAGCCCCCGCAGCCGAAGCCGACCGACCCTTGCGGTCCGGCCTACTTCATCTTCTTGCCGGCGGATCCCAACTGTTGACATGCCTCGACGAGACGTGCGGCCAGGCCCGCCTCCGCAAGCTTGCCCCAGGCGCGGGGATCATAGATCTTCTTATTCCCCACCTCCCCGTCGATCCGGAGCACACCGTCGTAGTTCTTGAGCATGTGGTCGACGACTGGGCGCGTGAAGGCGTACTGGGTGTCGGTGTCGATGTTCATCTTGATGACCCCGTGGCTCACCGCGAGGGCGATCTCCTCTGCGGTCGAACCGGATCCACCATGGAAGACCAGGTCGAACGGGCTGTCCTTGCCGACCTTCTTGCCAACGCCTTCCTGAATCTCGCCCAGCAGCTCGGGGCGGAGCTTGACGGCACCGGGCTTATAGACGCCGTGGACGTTACCGAAGGTGAGTGCGGTGATATACCGGCCTTTCTCGCCGAGGCCCAGGGCCTCGACCGTCGCGAGACCGTCCTCGATCGTCGTGTAGAGCTTCTCGTTGATCTCGGCCGTGTGGCCGTCCTCCTCGCCACCGACGACACCAATCTCGACTTCGAGGATGGTGTTCGCCCGCTGCGAAAGCTCCAACAACTCCTTGGCGATTTCAAGGTTCTCCGAAAGCGGCACACTCGAGCCGTCCCACATATGAGACTGGAAGATGGGCTCCAGGCCCTTCTTCGCCCGCTCGGCCGACATCTCCAAGATGGGGCGGATCCATGAGTCGATGTTCTGCTTGGCACAGTGATCGGTGTGGAGCGCGACAGTCACGGGATAGTTCTTCGCGACCTCGCGCGTGTAGGCCGCGATGGCCAGCGATCCGGCGACCCTGTCCTTGATGGTGGGGCCGGAGGCATACTCAGCACCGCCCACGGACAATTCGATGATCCCGTCAGACTCGGCCTCCGCAAACCCCTGTAGGGCGGCGTTGATGGTCTGGGACGAAGTGATGTTGACTGCCGGGTAGGCGAACTTGCCCTTCTTGGCCCGGTCGAGCATCTCGTTGTACACCTCTGGGGTGGCGACGGCCATGCGAATCTCCTGCCTCTAAGCGAATTGGTCCGTCCACCATTGTGTCAGAAACGGAGGCCTCCGGCGCCAGGACTTTGCACCTATAGGGCGTGGCCAGCGTCGAGGTCCGCGTGCTGGCGGATCCACGCATGCATGGCGATCGCGGCGGCGGCAGCGGCGTTGATCGAGCGAGTGGATCCATACTGGGCAATCGCCAGGGTCGCCTCTGCCAGGCTCAGGGCCTCGGGGGTGAGTCCGTCGTTTTCCTGCCCGAAGAGTAGGACACATCGAAGGGGAATCCCATACGTCTCCAGGGGAACGGACCCCGGTACGTTGTCGATCCCAACGATGGGAAGCCCCTCGTCCGACGCCCACGCTCCGAACCCCTCCAGGGTCGCATGATGCCGAATATGCTGGTATCGATCCGTCACCATTGCCCCCCGCCGATTCCACCTCCGGTTCCCGATGATGTGGACCTCCCTCGCGAGAAAGGCGTTCGCCGTCCGCACGACCGATCCGATGTTCAGATCGTGCCGCCAGTTCTCGATGGCCACATGGAACGGGTGGCGGCGAAGATCAAGGTCGGCTCGGATCGCCTCGACCGTCCAGTATCGGTAGCGATCGACGACGTTTCGGCGATCGCCCTCGCGTAGCAACACGGGATCCCAATGGTCACCCCCGGGCCACGCCCCCTCCCAAGGCCCTACACCGACCTCGATTGTCGTCTCCTGGGGCGCGGCATCGCTGTCGGTCGGCTCCGTCACTCCTCGATCCCGTCGTTGACGGCCGAGACGACCCCCTCGATCAGGCAGGCATACAGATTCGAGGAGATCTTCCGGTGGGCCCCGACCAGCCGTTTGTCCTGGGGAACCGTGTCCATCCACGACCCGACGTCCCCGAAGATCCAAGCCTGACGGACGGAAGACACCAATCGATGTGCGGCGTCCGAGTAGCCTTCCACCGGCAGGATGTCCATTTCGGACTTCGGACGCTCGTCGGACTCCAAAGTGTCCAGGGCTTGCCCAAGGTGGTTGCGCCACGGGGTCAGGAGGGGTTCGATCCGTGTCAGTTCCCGCGCGGCGATCAACACCTTGCGAAGGTTCTCCGTCGCCTCCTCGACTGTGAGATCCGGAAGCAGCGAGGTGTCCTTGATTCGACGGAGCCTGACCGCCCATAGGCCGAAGGTCTTCATCCCCGCCTGAGCCGGAACCCGCTCGGCCAACCAGGCGGTTCGTCTGTGCCGAGTGTCTACAACGGTGAAGCCCAGAGGGGAGAATGTCGCCATCCGGGCCAGTTCCTCCAGGTTGTCCCCCCTGACGGCGCCTCCGACCACCCCGAGCCTGAGATCCCTCGCCTTGAACCGAGGCATCCAATCGAGCCAGCGCCTCATCGCTCCGGGCTTGTACTTCTCCCGCCCTGGAATGACCAGACCGACGGGCATATCCATCTGGATGTCGCGGGCGTAGCGAAAGGCCCCCAGCGCGTTGAATTTGGGCTTGGGGGAGTGCCCCGCGCGCCACGCGCGGGTGTGGGCCACGATTGTCGCCGCCGTGGCGAGTTGCCCGTCCACGCTGCGATGCTAGCGCCTAATCGCCCCCACGGGACGCATCCCGTCTAGTCGACCAGTCTCACGGCAATCAGCGCGTCGGCCTTTCGAACGGCCTTGCGCGCCTCCTCAAGGGTGTCTTGTCGAGCCAGCACCACCCCCACCCGTCTGTGGCCCTCGACCCGAGGCTTGCCGAAGAGCCTGAGCTCGACCCCTGGTGCCGTGAGTGCCTCCTCGGCGCCGTCGAATACAGGTACCCCACTCCCCTCCACGACGATCGCCAGGGACGCCGACGGTCCGCGCTGGAGGACTGCGGGGATCGGCAAACCCAGAATGGCCCTGACATGAAGGGCGAACTCGCTTTGGTCCTGGGAGACGAGGGTGACCAGGCCCGTATCGTGTGGACGAGGGGACACCTCGGAGAAGAGCACCTTGTCACCGATGACGAACAATTCCACTCCGAAAACCCCCCACCCACCGAGTGCCTCGGTCACCCTTCCCGCGATGTCCTCTGCGGCTGCCCGGGCCGCCCCACTCATCGGCTGGGGTTGCCAGGACTCCCGGTAATCGCCATCGACCTGGAGGTGTCCGATCGGCTCCAGAAACGTCGTCCCCCCGGCAAACCTGATCGTCAGGAGCGTGATCTCGTAGTCAAACTCGACGAATCCCTCGACGATGACTCTGGCGACCCGTCCGGACGCCCTCCCTCCGGATTGCGCACTCTCCCAGGCCGACGCGACGTCGGCCTCGCTCTTCACCGAAGACTGCCCCCTGCCCGAAGACGACATGACGGGTTTGACCACACACGGATAGCCGAGTTCGGCTGCCGCGGTTCGCAGCTCGCCCTCCGAGTCGACGAAGCGGTAGGGCGACGTCGGCACTCCCAACTCCTCCGCAGCAAGCCGACGGATTCCCTCCCGATCCATCGTCAGACGCGTCGCCCGTGCCGTCGGTACGACCCTAACCCCCGAGGCCTCGATCGCCGCAAGTTCCTCGGTTGCGATCGCCTCGATCTCGGGAATGACGACATGAGGCCTCTCCTCCTCAACGACCTTCCTCAACGCCTGCCCGTCCAGCATGTCGATCACATGGGACCGATGGGCGACCTGCATGGCGGGAGCGTTGGCGTATCGGTCGACCGCGACAACCTCGACCCCCAACCGCTGCAACTCGATGGCGACCTCCTTACCCAATTCGCCCGAACCCAGAAGCAGGGCTCGAGTCGCAGACTGACTCAGAGGTGTGCCGATGCTCATGTCGATCCCTATCGCCCGCGGCGGAGTCCGAACAGAGGACTCGCTTCGTCGCGACCCTATCAGCGCACCCCGTAGGCTAGCCGCGTGATGCACCCTCCCTTGCCGCTTCTCGGCCCCTCCTGGATGGACCCTGAGCATCTCATCAACTCCTTCGGATCCTGGGCGCTGCTCGGGGTCGCCATCGTGGTCATCATCGAGACCGGGCTACTGTTTCCCTTCCTTCCCGGGGACTCCCTCCTCTTCACGGCGGGCCTGTTCGCCGGACGCGGGACTATTGACGTCCCGGTGTGGCTCGTCGCGACGATCCTGGGTTTCGCCGCGCTCATCGGACCCCAGTCGGGATACTGGATCGGACGCGGGGTGGGCCCCCGGATCTTCAACCGACCCGACTCCCGCTTCTTCAAACAGGCCTACATCGACAAGACCCACGCCTTCTTCGACAAGTACGGCGGGAGGGCCATCATCCTCGGACAGTTTGTCCCTTTCGTGAGGACGTACATTCCTGTGGCCGCCGGAGTGGGCAAGATGCCCTGGACGCGCTTTGCCCGCTTCAACGTCATCGGGGCCCTCGTCTGGGGAGTCGGGGTGACGCTCCTTGGCGCGTGGCTTGGGGGATTCGCCATCGTCCGCGAGCACATCGAGATCGCCCTCGTGCTCGTCGTCCTCGTGTCCATCACGCCCATCATCATCGAGACGCTCCGGCACCGCCGAGCGGACAGAAGGGCCGTCCCGGCCTAGGGGTAGTCCTGGGCGAGGAAATCGGGGACGAGTTCCGCTAGGTCGCAGAGGGTGTCGAACGGCAGCGGGGTCGCAGGCAGGTCGAGTCTGCCCCGATCACACATGATGAGATTCCCCGGCTCGAATATGGCAGTCTTCCCGTTGAGGTCATACTCGAGGAACCTTTCGATCATGCGGGGTGAAAGAAGGGCGTGAGCGGCCCGTTGGTCCCTCGATGCGACGAACCATCGGCGGTTGAACTCGTCCGACTCCACCTCGACATCGTCCGCGCCGAACGCGGCCAGAATGCGCGTACCCACGTGTTCGGGGCTGATGCGCACCAGCGGGATATGTCCGGAAACCCGCACCACACATGCCCGGACGTCGTGAACCTTCTGGTTCTTCCCGCTCCCGGTGACGTAGCGGTAGCCGAAGACGATGAACTCCCGGCCCCTGACGGTTCCGCGCATCGCGTCCGTTGCCTTCTTGCGGCGTCCCTGGCCAAACGGGGGAGACTCGAAGGCCTCTATGAGCGATGGGTCCGAAACGAGGTACTCCCACCCCATGTGGACGGCGTACCGACGGTTACGTTCGTGACGTCGCCGCTCGGCAAGTCCAACGAGGTACCAGACCCCACCGCCGATCACGACGAAGCCCACAAGGCCCGCGATGAAGTCGGCGGGAGAGCCGGTGTCCGTCATCACCATTCCTCGCGGTGACGGACACCGAGCCAACCCAACACTGGCGGGTTACTTGTTGTCGAAGGAGACGGTCGGCGCTACGCGAGCCGCCTCGTCCTCCGTCTCGAAGTACTCCTCGCGGTGGAAGCCAAACATGCCGGCGATGATGTTCGTCGGGAACGTCTCGACCTTGGTGTTCATGGTCCGGACGTTCGCGTTGTAGAACCGGCGTCCGGCTGCGATCCGGTCCTCCGTGTTCGTCAACTCGGTCTGAAGCTGCTGGAAGAGGGCGTCGGCCTTCAACTGTGGGTAGTTCTCGACGACCGCGAACAACTTGCCGAGCGCCTGGGTCAGCATATTCTCCTGTACGGCATGCTGGCCGGGAGACAGGTCGGGATTCGCTGCTGCCGCTCGTGCCTTGGTCACCGCCTCGAAGGTCTCACGCTCGTGCTTGGCGTAGCCCTTCACCGTCTCCACGAGGTTGGGGATCATGTCGTGTCGACGCTGAAGCTCGACATCGATCTGCCGCCAGGCTTCCTGGACCAAGTTGCGAAGCTTGACCATGGCGTTGTACTGCCCCACCGCCCACATGAGGATGATGGCGACCAAACCGAGAATCACATAGAGGCCTACCACGGGAACTCCTTCCGATTGGTTCCTGAGCCGATGCTATCTGGTGCGGGCGTTTTCCGCACCGGGTTCGCCTACCTTGCCCTGGGTTTTCGGCCTGTCCAATACTCCTCGGGGATCGCCTCCACCACCTCGATGAGGACATCCAGCCGATGCGACAGGCGACGCACCCCTTCGGCGCCAGCCTCCCAGGTGAGGACCGCCCCATGGTCGACGGCAATGGGCAGGCCCAGGACCGACCGCCTCCCGAAGGAGTGGATCAGCCCCGGATTGAGCACCTTCCTGATGAAGGCCTCATCGTCTCCGACGATGCGCCAGGTCGAGTCGAATCCCGCATGACCGATGCGATGGTCCTGTCCGCCGGTCGCTTTCTTCACCGCTGCCACGAGATCCTCCGGAAGCAACTGGAAGGACGGAACGTCCGTGCCCAACTCGACCATCGTGACCCGATACACCTGAGGGGCGGGCCGATTCACGATGTAGGTGAAGGTCGCGCAATCGTGGAACCGATGGGGACCTCGAAGAATGTTGACGGCACGGCCCCCGAAACCGCTGCCGAAGGGGAAGACCCTGAATCGATCGTCAAGGCCCGGATCCCGGGGATGGACGGTCCAGCCCCGGTAGGCCGCATACATGGAAAGCCGAAAGCGATCCCGGTGAACCCCCCACCGAAGGATGAGCCAGATCACCCCGACGAGGGCCACAGCACCCACACCCGCGAGAAGCCTCACGGGTAGGGGTGCGCTGGGAAAGAACGCGATCACTCCCACCACGAGGCAGGCGGCCAACACCGTGAGGATGACGTTCATTCCGCTCACCCTGTACCTGAAGCCTCCGGCCATGAACTCTCCTTACCCCGGTGAGGCTCGTCACCAAGCCCTATCCTCGTTGTCCCTGGGCACGGGCTTCGCCTCCCCATCGTTCGCGGGCTCCTCCGCGTAGTCCTCCGCACCGATCCCCGTGTACTTCCCGCTGGTCAGGGCATAGGGAGTGTTGGCCCAGTCCGGGGCATTCTCCTCGCGCTTGCGGGCGGCCTCCTCGAGCTTCCTGTGCTCGTACTCGAACTCGCGGAGCACGAACTCGGGGATGAGCTTGGCGATCGACGTCAACACCCCGAGCCGGCGAGCCAGATCGGCGGGTCCGCGTCGTTGCCACCGCCAACTGATCACGGCCGGACCCTCGACACGGATGGCCATTCCCTCGGCATCCGATCTCAGGAGGCGCTCCATCATCCGTGGGTGAACGATGTCGTGCGCAAACTTCGGATCGCGGGCGACGACGCGCCACTTCTTGTTGAAATCCGACGATTCGAAGTCGATGTCCTGACCTCCGATCGATTTCACCAACTTCGCCAACGTGTCGTCGGGAAGGATGTCGACCGTCTTGAGGGGATAGTCGAGTTCGACGAGGGTGATCTGCCATCGATCGGTGCGCTTCTTCTCGTCTCCTGCCCCGATCTCGTATTCGTGGGTGAAGCTCGAGCACCGGCGACCGTTGTAGGTACCGCTGATGCATGCGACGTCGCGTTGGTTCATGCCCCGATCGAAAGGGTACGACCGGAAGACCCGGCGGTATTGGGGGGTTTCGAAGGAGAATTCCCACTTGTTCACCCTGGCGAATTTCGCCATGGCGTTGTGGTGCCGCTCCTGAGCGAAGGCATCCCACATCCAGTACCCCCCGGCGAGCAGCAATAGTCCACCGATGATCGCGAACGGCCACCACCCGACGATGTACATCCAGTCCATCTGGAGCCCGAACCACCCGATTGCCCCTCCGGTCCCGGCCACCCCTGCGAAGATCCGGCTCGGCGGATATCTGTAGTGCATGTCTTGACCCCCTTTCGCCCTAGGCCAGCCCAAGATCGGCAAGGCCGAACAGGCTGAGGTAGGTCAGCCCCTCGGCTTCGACGACTTCACGTGCCCCCGTGGCGCGATCGACGATGACGGCAACGGCCGCCACCGTTGCCTGTGCCTCCCGAAGCGCTTCCACAGCCGTGAGCACCGATCCCCCCGTCGTCGACGTGTCCTCGACGGCAACGACCCTCCGATCGGCCACGTCGGGTCCCTCGATACGGCGCTGAAGCCCGTGCGCCTTGGACTCTTTGCGGACGACGAACGCATCCAGCGACAAACCCCTGGCTGCTGCAGCGTGGAGGAGGGCGGCGGCGACGGGATCGGCCCCCAGCGTCAGCCCTCCCACGGCGTCGATCTCGCCGGGACCGAAACCCGACTCCTCGAGGAGGTCGAGGAGGCAGTGCCCGACGAGGGGAGCGGCCTCGTGGTGGAGGGTCACCCGACGGAGGTCGATGTAGTAGTCGGCTTCCCTTCCAGAGGCGAGGATGACCCGTCCTCGAACGACGGCGAGGTCGACGATGAGGTCCCTGAGCCGCTCCCGTGGGGACGCCTGAGTCATGTCGCCAGCCTAGCGGGAGTGCCGACGCGGTACTCCCTAAGGGAGCAGTGAGCTGATGACCCAAGCCAGTTTGTATCGGAGACTGGGAATAACCGTGACCCGACCCTTCTTCGCCGCACGCAACGATGACCGGACCACGGTTTCGGTCTTCAACCATACAAAGGAGGGCTTGTCGCTGAAGTCGAGTCCGGCGCGATCGTGGAACTCCGTTCTCACCAGTCCCGGGCGCACCACCGTCGCCGTTACCCCTGTACCTCGAAGCCTCCTGGCCAGGCCTCGAGTGAAGGTGTCGACCCAGGCCTTGTGGGCGGAGTAGGTGCCGCTGGCAGTCCTCGCTGCTATCGATGACACGTTGAGGATCGACCCGCTTCCTCTGGCCACCATCGCTTCTCCAGCGGCATGGGTCAGAACCATGAGGGCGCGAACCATGACCTCGAGGTTGCGGTCCTGAGTCTCGAGGTCCGATTCGAGAAAGCCACGTCCCGTTCCCATGCCGGCGTTGTTGACGAGCAGATCCACCGGTCTGGCCGGGTCTCTCAGTCGCTCCGCGACCCTCTCCACATCGGCCCGAACCCCCAGATCGGCGGGGAATACCTCCGCCGTGACGCCTTGCCCGCGTGCCCGTTGGGCAGCCTCCTCGAGTCGTGCGGCGTCTCTCGCCACCACGATCACATCCCAACCTGTCGCGGCGAGTTGCTTGACGTATTCCGAACCCAGACCTGCGCTGGCGCCCGTGACCATGGCCGTTGTCATGGGCCCAGGCTACTGGCACCGGGTACCGTTTAGACGTGCGTCTTGCCACATGGAATGTCAACTCGATCCGCACCCGGGTCGATCGGGTTGTGGCGTTCCTGGAGCGAACCGGCACGGATGTCCTCGCGATGCAGGAGACCAAGTGCCGGCCGGACCAATTTCCGGTCGACCTTTTCGAGGAAGCGGGATACCAGGTCGCGGCTCATGGCCTAGATCAATGGAACGGCGTGGCCATCGCCTCACGGGTGGGGCTATCCGAGGTCGAAACCTCGTTCCCCGGGCAGCCCTCGTTCGGGAAGCCGGGCCAGGAATCGACCCTCGAAGCGCGGGCGATCGGCGCGACCTGTGGAGGCATCCGCGTGTGGAGCGTCTACGTTCCCAACGGCAGGGCCCTCGACGACCCCCACTACGCCTACAAACTCTCGTTTCTCTCCGCCCTCAACGAGGCGGCCGGATCCTGGGCCGTGGACGATTCATCCATCGCGATCGTCGGCGATTGGAACGTGGCCCCATTCGATACCGATACCTGGGATGCCTCGGATCCCAGCGTCGCCACCCACGTCTCCCACGACGTGCGCGAACTCTTCTTCGCCTTTCAGGACCTGGGCTATCAGGAAGCCACCCGGCTGGTCATCCCCGAGGAAGGGTGCTACACCTTCTGGGAGTATCAACGGCTGCGATTCGCCAAGGGTGAGGGCATGCGGCTCGACTATGTTCTCGCTTCTCCCCGGCTGCTGACCCGAATCGGCGACGTGACCATCGATCGAGACGAACGCAAGGGGGCAGGAGCTTCCGACCATGTCCCCGTCCTCGTGGATTTCTCGGACGACCCCGGTAGCGTTGAGCCATGAGCACGCCTCCTCCCATTGAACGACAGAGCCTCTACGCCGAGCCCCACCGGGCCGGCGACTGGACCGAGCCGCCCCCTCCCCGCAGCGGAAGACTCGTCATCATCCTCGGCTTCCTCGCCGTTATCCTCCTCCTCGTCGGGATCGTCCAGCTCGGCCTATCGGTTGGGAGGGACATGGGAACCGAGGAGGCCTCCGTGACCGACTCTGATGGCACGACCATCAACGCCATCCAGGTGACGGCCGGAACCTGCTTGACCGATATCCCCGAGAACGGTGAGGTCTCTCGGGTGATCGCCGTTCCCTGCACCGTCCCCCATAAGGCAGAGGTCGTGTCTGTGTACCGCCTCGCAGGAGACGACTGGCCGGGGAGGGCGTCTGTCGAGGACAGAGTCCTGGACCATTGCGGCTCCTTCATCCAGCCCGGCTTCGATGCGGATTCGATGTTCAAGACCAGCGACTGGGAAGACGGCCTCAGATGGGTCGCCTGGCTCCCGACCGAGCAGTCGTGGGACATGGACGAACGGTCTGGTGCCTGCGTCGTCTATCGCACCGGCACCATCATCGGGTCCTTCGTCGCCGGGACGGCTGCCTTCGTCGACTAGTCCGTCGCGAATGCGTCCTTCATGCTCCCCGTCAGGTCCTCGGTGGGGTCAAGCCTGATGACGGCACAGGTGACGCTCCGTTCCCCTGCCTCCCATTCCTCCTCGGGTGGGTAGAAGAAGGTGAAGTCCAGGTCGGCGGCCAGGGGGTCGAAGTAGTCAACCCCGACATAGGCCTCAAAGGCGTCGTAGCACAGATCCAGGCTCATGTTGAAGACTTCGTCTTCGTCGTAGGTGTAACTCGCAGAAATGTCGGAAACCTTGTAGACCTCCGCGGTGTGCGGCTTCGAGCAGTCGACCGTCGGCACCTGGGAGAATATCTGCTCCTCATCGGTCAAAGCGACGTTGAAGCAGTCCCCAGCCCGAAGGTCCGCCAGGCTCTCCGTCGAACAACCCGCCAGCGTCATCACCAGCGCCGCAGCCAATCCCACGTACACTCGGGTCTTCATCCCGTTCTCCGATCGCAATAGTCCGATGCTCCTGTCGAGGCGGTCTCTCCAGGCTGATTCCATTGCCCCGAGGCTACTCCTCGGCCCAGGTTGTTGGCGAGCACTGGCCGACATCGACGTTCCCTTCGCTGGGTTCCCGGCGATGGCGGTTGCCGTTATCCCTGGCTTCGGACCCCGCGTTTTGGTAAGTTTGTGGCAGTAAGCGTGCTGTGGGGAGGCCAGATGGGGGATCAACGGACGATCGCTCTCGTCGAGGATCACGCGCTCATTTCCGTCGGGTTCCGAGATCTCATCGCCACGACACCCGACCTTCGCCTTGCCGGAACAGTTGGAACGGTCCGCGAGCTCTCCGAAATCGAGGAGCCTCTCGACCTGGTCGTTCTCGATCTCAGGTTGAACGATGGCTCATCGCCGGAAGACAACGTGGCCACCATCACCGAGATGGGCGCCTACGTCCTCATCTACACGGGAGCCGAGGACCGACGACTCATTCAGCAGGCGGCACGATCGGGCGCCCTGGGCCTGATTCGGAAGTCAGCGGATCCAGCGGTTCTCGTCGACGCCATTCGGACCGCCGCAGAAGGCCGCGAGGTCTTCGGAGCCGATTGGGCGGCGGCCATCGATTCGGACGTCAACCTCGCTGACGCCAGACTCAGCCCTAGAGAGCAGGAGATCCTCGGGCTGTATGCCTCCGGCGAGACCGCTGTTTCCGTGGCCCAGCGCACCGGCCTGTCACGGGAGACCATCTCCGACTACATCACCCGCATCCGCAAGAAGTACGCCGCCGCAGGTCGACCGGCCCAGTCCAGGGTCGACCTCTACAGGCGGGCGATGGAGGACGGCCTCGTGGAGGGCCCGGAGTGAGCGACCAACGTCTGGACAGGCATCGCGCCCGCGAACGGGTCCAGCGGGTCCTGTACATGGCGACCGGATTCGGGGGGATGATCTTCGGGGGTCTGCTTGCGGGAAAGATCTCGCACCAGATGATGGAGGTCCAGCCCCTCTTCGGTTGGTCGGCCTTCGCCGTTGGAATCCTCATCCCCGCCTCCTTCACCATCCTCGCCTGGACCCTTCCGCTCCGAGTCCTCAACATGATCGCCGCAGGAACGGTCTCGGCATTCGTCCTGCTCCAGCTGCTCTGGCTCCCCGCGATGACCGTGACCGAACTTGCGAAACACGACGCCCCTTGGATGTGGGGAGTCAACGCCACCCATGCCGTCATGGTGGCCATCCTCACCCGCAAGAACACCGCCTTCCTCTACGCCGCCATTCAGGGGCCCATCGTCGGCCTCGTCGGCTTTGCCGCCACAGGAAACGAACTCCGCCTCAGCCTTCTCGACGGCGTGGGAGCCATCGTCTTCTGCACGATCCTCATCGGAGCTTCCCTCGCCCTGATCCAGGCCTCGGAACAGCAGGATCTCGTCGCCGCCCGCACCCGGGCGCAAGCGTCGATCGAGGCGATCAAACGGACGAGGGAACGCGAGCAGGCGCGAATCAACGCCATCGTGCACGACGACATCATCTCTGTTCTGCTGGTCGCGAGCAGGGATCAACCGAGCCGTCGGCTTGCGGAACAAGCCGAATCCGCGTTGGCGAGTATCGCCACCCTGTCCGTCGACTCCGACGAGGTTCAGGACTACGAACGCGCGGAGGCGATCGCCGCCCTCCGAACGGCCGTGACCGATACGGCGCCGAACGTCGACTTCTGGCACTCCAGTTCTGGAGAGACTCCCATCCCGGCCCGTGTGATCGAGGCCCTGACGGAGGCGACCGCCGAAGCCGTCAGGAACAGCGTCATCCATGCTGGCACCGAGGGCGAGTACGTGCATCGGGTCGTAACCGTCAACATCACCGACGGTGCCATCCGCGCCACCATTCAGGATTCCGGCCGGGGTTTCAACATGCGCACGGTCAATGACCGTCGACTCGGGATCCGTGTCAGCATCTACGAGAGGATGAGGCTGCTCCCGGGAGGAAGCGCCAACGTCGAATCGCGTCCCGGCCGTGGGACGACGGTAACCCTGGGTTGGGTGAAGCCCCGATGAGCGCCCCCGACCGGCTGAAGGAGACCCCCGCGACCGACATCAGCACCCTCATCGGCATCGGGAAACCCGGGGTGTGGGCCATCCTCGGCCTCTTCGTCGCCGGGCAGATCGCCTTCACCCTGACGACGCTCGACGCCGTCGAATCCCCCTGGCCCAGCCTCCTCGCCCTCGTCGTCGTCGCCGTCGCCGCCCTTCCCCTCGCTCTCCCCCACAGCGATCCCTTCCCGCTCAGGTGGTCATCCTGGATTCTGCTCGCCACTCTGGTCGCGACCGCCCTCATCTCCTGGCAACTGTCCGACGAGGGGACAATCGGGCGTGAGGCCTGGCATCACGGGGCGAACACCTGGCTGCTCTTCTTCCTCGCCCTCAGGGGGCGGCCGGGGGTCGCCTGGCTGGGGTTCCTGGGGATGACGGCCGTCACAGAAGTGTGGGCTCTAGACGTCGGCCGCGGGGCCTTCGAGCCCCTCACCATGCTCCAGACCCATGCGGGCATCCTTCTGGTCGGGACCCTGTTCGCCAGGGCCCTCCGCCGGGCCTCAGCCCGGATCAACAGCCTCAATCTCCGCTCGATCGATCTCGCCGCAGCCGCCGCGACGGCCGACGCCGAGCAGGAGATCCGGCAGGAGAGGGTCGCCGAACTCGCCGAGGTCGCCACGCCTCTCCTGGGCCGGATCTCGCGGTCGGTGATGGTCTCGGATGACGATCGCCTCGACTACCTGCTCGCGGAGGCGACTCTGCGCGACAGCGTCCGTGCCCGAGGCCTGCACCTGCCCGAGATCATCAAGGCGACGACGGCGGCCAGGAAGCGCGGGGTCGAAGTGACCCTCCTGGACGACCGCGGGGGAGGGCTTCCGACCGAGGCGGCTATGCGGCTTCTCACGGATCGGATCACCGAGTACTTGCGGCACGTCGACGAGGGACGCCTGACCATCCGTCTGGCCCCGCCGGGTAGGGAAGTGGCGGCATCACTAGTGGTGGAGAGCCGCGGGCAGTCGAGACGCATCGACCTCAATGAGGCCGGGATGACGATCGATTCCTCGAGTCCCGGATAGGGATTGCTTGCGCGCCCGAAGGGATTCGAACCCCCAACCTTCTGATC
>JAFGBM010000014.1 GCA_016933155.1 Demequinaceae bacterium
ATGGCCGCCCTTCCCACTGCAAGCCCGTTTGAGGTCGCTTTGTTGGCCGAGGCGTTGGAGACCGTGGGCGCGACCGACGAGCAGCGCCATGAGGTGTCGGCCGCGATCATGACTGCCCTGCCTACCGCAGAAGTCAATGACGCCGTAAGGTTAGCCGAGGTGCTGGTGACCCTGGCATCGACCGACGAACAGCACCTTCAAGCGATAGCAGCGGTCGAGGAAGCCGTTGGTACAGCGGACATGTGGCCCAACGAGGTTTGTGCCTCACTCGTTCGTCGCCATTCCTCGATCGAGCAGTGGCTGAATCGGCTGAATAACGAGTCAGCGAGAACCGGTGGAGCCGTGGATCCGGAGTTCGACTAGCCGAGCGCGAAAGGAGCTTCACTCGTGTTTGGCTTGTGGGGACACGATCTCTGAGCTACGCGATCGGAACCAGGGCCGTTTCCCTGGACACCGGTGCTGGCAACACCCGTTAATCGAATGTGCGCAATTCGTTGCTCCCGCCTTTGGTGCCGCCGCACGGTGCGGCGTGCGTCCAGGGTGCTAGTGCCGCGATGGGGCGATGACGGGTGAAACAGAAGGCGTGCGTGATGCGGGTGGGGGGTCGCCCTGGGGACATCGGTGCGGGATCCAGGCGGCTGCGGAAAGGGGGACCATTCAGATGCCGGAGCAGGGCACCAGACAGACGCCCTATACAAACGCCGTCCAGACGCCACGGAGTGGGGCTAGGGGAGATCCGAGGCTGCTTCGTCGTTCGGAGGCGTCATGGGAGGGGCGGCGGTAGAGGAGTCAGGGGTGACGGATTGTCCGAGACGCAGCAGCGCCTCGGCCACGGCATTCCGGACGAAGTGATCCTTGTCCGACAGGGCAACCATGAGGGGCTCGACGGCGGATCGGTCGCCGAGGAGGCCGAGCCCCACGGCCGCCATGTAGCGCAGGTGCGGGTTCTTGTCCGCGAGGGCCTTGACGAGGCCCTTCACGTCGCTCTTGGCGATCATCTCGGGAACGCTGCGCACGAGGATCCTCCTCGAGGCCACCTGGTTAGCTGGGTATACGTCTACTTCTTGCTGTCCTTCACGCTGCCGACGATGTCGCTGAAGTCCTCGGACGCGGCGGAGCAGACGGTGAGCTCGGTTTCGTCGTCAAGGTAGAGATACACGTAGTACTTCGACCACTCCTGCGGAATCCCGACATACTCGAGGAACGCATCGTCGCACATCGCGCCGCTGAAGAGGGTTTCCTCGTCCATCGCGTTGATGTCCTCCATCGACAATGTGCCGACGACCTCCGCGAAGTGGGGCTCGGAGCACGCGACGATCACGGGGGTCTCGGAGCCTGACCCCTCATCGAGGTTGTAGCAGACCCCAACTCCGAGAGTGGTGGCGACGGTCGCCGAAGAACACCCCGAGATCAGCAATGCCGTGGCCAAGCCGACGCCCGCCATCGCCTTCTTTGTATCCATAGAGACCCTCCGTTGTCGTCAATACGGGCGCCTTCGCCCTTTGTGGGGCACGCTAGTGCATGGGGCGGTTGCCGTCCAGCGTTAGGGGGACTCGGCTGCGGCCTCGTTTTCTGGGTCCTCCCCGATGGCAAGATCGGTCAACTCATCCATCGCCCGATACGCCTGATGCATCATCTCCGTCGGCTCCACGACATCCGGGGTGATGGCGGCCCCGACGGCGACCCGCCCCAGGGCCAGGCAACGCTCCCCCAGGTCCGAGGCCTTCGGCTTCCTGAACCGCGACTTGGGGGGCGCAACCTCCGGCCACTCGACCGCATCGAGGGCGGCCGAGACCGTCTCCGCGAGGACCCGGGACCGCGGAATAGCCCCGTTCAAGACCTTGCGCCAGGGACGGGGCAGTCCGTCGGTCGCAGCCTCGATCCACCCCGTCCGGATCGCTTCGACAGCGGCGGCCGTGAGCCGTCCCCGGATCGCGGACGAGCCCTTCCCGAGAGCCACCGCGTCGACCGCCTCGGCGAAGACCGGGATCCCGGCGGCCCGAAGCAGGTCGTCGACCAAGGCATCGACCGAGGGGATCGCGGGCTCGGCCCCCTTCGCCAGGGCCTTGGCGAGGTCCCGCCCGGTGGCGACGAGATCGGAGCGCACGGCCTCGGCGGCGACCGACCGCTTCTTGACGACGCTCGCGAGCACGCTCCGAAGGCTATCGATCCCCGCCCCCGTCACAACCGAGGTCAGCAGAACAGGGGCGTTCTCGATTCCCTTCTCCGCCAGCAGCCTCCGGATATCGAACATCACGGCATCCGCGTCCCCCCGCGACAACCGGTCGATCTGGTTGAGGATGACCGCCGACGGCGCCCCCACGGCCGCGATGTCCGCCAGGTATTGGGAGTGGAGGGCATTGTCTGCGTACTTCTGAGGATCGACCACCCAGGCGACGAGGTCGGCCATGGGGACGACGCGGTCGACGATCTGTTTGTGCGCGGCATCGACGGAGTCGTGGTCGGGCAGGTCGAGGAGGATGAGGCCTTTGAGGGCGGCCGCCTCGTTCGCGTCGAGGGCATCCCCTGAGGAGAAGCGCCGTTCGGGATCGACCCCCAGCCAGTCGAGAAGAGCATCAGCCCTCCCGTCCCAGGTCACCGCGCTCACATGCGCCGTCGTCGGCCGCGAGACCCCCACGATGGCGAAATCCGTCCTGGAGATGGCGTTGAAAAGCGACGACTTGCCCGATCCCGTCCCGCCGGCCAGCGCCACGATCGTCGAGTCCACTCCGAGCCGGAGCCTTTCGTCGATCCTCGCGACGGCCTTCGACACCTTCACTCGAAGCCGAGGGGAGATGGCATCGCCCGCCCACTCGAGGGAGGCTCGGAGGCGGGCCACCCGCTCCAGCAGGAAGGTCGTCTCGCTGGGGGGGTCGAGATGGGTGAAGGAGACGCTCACATGAGGCTCCTGAGTTCGGCCCGCCGGAGTCGGATCCCGGCGGACTCGTCGGGGGCGAGGGTCGGGAGGTCGCTCGGGCTGATCATCGCGAGGGCCTCGCGGTTGATCGCGTGGCGGCGGGCATTCGTGAGGAAGGCCCGCGCCTGCTCGAAGGAGTCCTGGAGGCCGGAGCCGACGAGCAACGCCAGGACCTGCCTCGCCTGGGGAACGCCGAGCACGGCCGAGGCGAAGGTCGTCGTGAGTCCGTCCTTCCCGACGAGTTCCTGGGCCGATGCCGCTCCTGGAAGGGCGTAGGCGAGCGACTCGCATTGGGACAGCCACCCGACGGCGGCTTCCTTCGCGAGTCGGGCGCGGGACTGGGTGGCTTGGGCGGCATCCCGTTGCGCGATCAGCCAGGCTCCCGGTCCGTCCTCAGTGGGGCCGAGTTCGGCGACCATCCTCTCGGAGGCCTGGGCGACGGCAAAGGCCAGGGTGCTCTCGACGGAGGCGAGAAGTTCGACGCGGATCGCCGTGAGGGCGGCTTCGCGTTGCTGCCGGGCGGACTTGCGTCGAGCCAAGGACGAGGACCGGAGACGGAACAGCGGCCCGCCGGAATTGGCCGCTTTGGCCCACAGGGTCGTGACGGGGCCCGAAGCGATCTCGGTAAACCAGTAGTCTCCGCCCTCCTGCTCGACGTGGGCGGCGGCCTTGCGGATGGTGGCCCGCGCGTCCTTCACGTCGATGGCCCGCTCGTCCATGAGTTCCGCCAGTTGTTCCAGCCATTCCTTGAAGGCTTCGAAGGCCCCGCCGAGGGTGCGTTCGATGATCGTCTTCGAACTCGCGGCCGCGACCGAGTCGAGCCAGCGTCGAAGCCCATCGACCATCTCGGCGGGCAGTTCTCTGAGCCCCTGCGCCTGCTCGGGAATGACGAAGAGGGGGAGGGACTCCAGGCCCTCCCGCCGGAGCCTCTCCACCAGGTCGCGTCGCACGTGGGCCGCGACATCGGCGGTCACCCGGTTGAGGACGATGGCGATGGACGCCCCCCGCTCGGCCCCGGACCGGAGGACCTCCCACGGCACGCTGTCGCCGTAACGGGCGGCCGTGGTGACGAAGACCCACAGGTCCGCCGCGTCGAGCATCTCCCGCGCCATCTCCCTGTTGTCGCCCACGAGCGAGTCGAGGTCGGGGGAGTCGACGAGGGTGATGCCGCGGGGGATGGCATGGTGCGGGTGGAGGATGGCCCGCTTGGTCGACGAGGAGAGGAGGTCGGCATCCGCGGGGTTGTGAAAGAGGTGGGGGGTCATCGTCGTCGGGCGGAGAACCCCGGCCGGAGTCAGGTCTTCCCCGACGAGGGCGTTGACGATGGCCGACTTCCCGGCCCCCGTCGAGCCTCCCACTGCGATGACGGCGGGGGCGGAGGCTTCGAGGGCCCGGGGAATGAGGTGTTGGTCGAGTTGCTGAAGGATGTCATGGATGAGAACGCGTGCCTTCTGGCTCGCATCGGAGTCGAAGGGGAGTTCGACCGCCTCGACGGCCTTCCTGGTGTCCCTGAGGGCGTCCACGAGCGTGCCATGATGGCCCCAAGAACGCACGGGACGGATACTCATGCCACTAGCGTGCCGCTATATCGCCCGGTTGCCCACCCACCACGCGGGATGGCTTTCGACAGGGGACCGATACCCTTGTGGGCGTGGGACAACGCCCCCGTAGCTCAGCTGGATAGAGCGTCGGACTTCTAATCCGCAGGTCGCAGGTTCGAATCCTGCCGGGGGCACCCCTAGAGTGGGTTCATGGCCCCCCCCGATCGCCTGGTCTGGATCGATTGCGAGATGACCGGCCTCGACCCTGCGACCGACGCACTCCTGGAAGTCGCCTGCCTCGTCACCGATGCGGAACTCAATCTCCTCGGCGAGGGGGTCGAGGTCGTCATCAAGCCTCCGCGGCAGGCGCTGGAGGGCATGATCGATTTCGTCCGGGAGATGCATGAGGCCTCCGGACTGCTTCCCCTTCTCGACCAGGGGGTGTCTTTGGCCGAGGCCGAGGATCGGGTCCTCGCCTACGTCAAGGAGTACGTGCCCGAGGGCAAGGCGCCGCTCGCGGGAAACACCATCGGCATGGATCGGATCTTCCTCGAGCGGGACATGCCCGGGCTCATCTCCTGGCTTCACTACCGCGTCGTCGACGTCTCGTCGATCAAGGAGCTGGTGCGACGGTGGTACCCGCGGGTGTACTTCGGCGCCCCGCCGAAGACGGGCGAGCATCGAGCGCTCGGCGACATCGAGGATTCCCTCAGGGAACTCCGCTTCTACCGGGAGACGGTCTTCGTGTCCCTGCCCGGACCCGACTCCGCGGCGGTCGCCTCGGTGAGGGAGGGTCTCAGTGGATGGCCACCCCCGGAAGGGGGGCAGGATCCGGACGAGACCTGATGGTGGATGACCCGTGTCGCGGTACACTATCGGCTGGCCCAGCGGGCCCATGGTGGTTGTAGCTCAGTTGGTAGAGCACCTGGTTGTGGTCCAGGGGGTCGCGGGTTCAAGTCCCGTCAGCCACCCCATCAACGGAAGGCCCTCGGCAATGACGCCGGGGGTCTTCTTCGTGGGGGCTAAGGTGGACCAGTGGACGCAATAGACGGGTCGACCGCCGACGGGGGTGTCCCATGCTGATAGCTCTGACAGGGTTGGGCTTCTCGGCCGCAGCCGGGCTGAACGCCTTCATCCCCCTCGCCGCCTTGGCGGTCCTGTCCCGGTTCACGAACATCATCGACCTGTCTCCCGGGTTCTCCTGGCTTTCCTCGTGGCCGGTGATAATCGCGGCCCTCGGTCTTCTGGTGATCGAACTGGTCCTCGACAAGATTCCGGGTGTCGACACGGTCAACGATGTCATCCAGACACCGATCCGACCCGCCGCGGGGGCCCTGGCCTTTGCGGCGTCGGCCACCGCCCACGTTTCCGGAACGGATCAGGCCTGGTCCTGCCCGATGTGGGTGGCCTGGACCACAGGCATTCTCACCGCGCTGACCGTTCATCTGTGCAAGGCGGCGAGCCGGACGGCCATCGGCGCGGCGACGGGGGGATCGGGGACACCCCTGGCCTCCTTTGCCGAGGATGGACTCGCCCTCACCCTCTGCCTCTTCAGCCTCATCCTTCCCATCGTCGTCCTACCCGTGCTCATCGGGATGGGGATCGGGGTGTATCGGATTGTCACCATCGGCCGTCGCCGCCGTCAACGGTTGGCGGAGAAGCAGAGAAGGTGGCGCGCGGAACGCGAGGCCGCCGAGAAGGAGGCGGGATTCAGGGGGTGGCTCGCCCGCCCGACCCGTCGCCTTCGAGCGCGGGTCGCACGGAACGGGAACGGCAAGGTCCGGAACGGGAACGGCAAGGTCCGGAACGGGAACGGCAAGGTCCGGAACGGGAACGGCCAGGACTCCGAGACGACGAAAGCCCGGCGGTATCGCCGGACCTCGGACTAGTACGCCCCCGGGGACTCGAACCCCGAACCCGCTGATTAAGAGTCAGCTGCTCTGCCAGTTGAGCTAGAGGCGCGCGGTCAACCATGGTATCAAAAGGAGCCGCGCCTCGGTCACCCCGGGAATGGCGGGACGAATACGGAGGTTGACCACGTCATGACGACACAACTCTCCGTGGGCGACAATGCCCCAGATTTCACCCTCCCCACCGACGAGGGGACCTTCACCCTGTCCGAGCACCGCGGGTCGCGGGTGATCCTGTACTTCTACCCGAAGGCCATGACCCCGGGATGCACCACCCAGGCCTGCGACTTCCGCGACAACCTCGGCTCGCTCGCACGGGCGGGATTCACGGTTGTCGGTATCTCCCCCGACAAGCCGGAGGCCCTGGTCCGGTTCCGGGAGAAGGAGCACCTGACGTTCCTCCTGGCCTCGGATCCCGAGAGGCGGGTTCTGGAGGCATACGGGGCTTTCGGGGCCAAGTCCCTATACGGGAAGCTCACTCATGGGGTCATCCGGTCGACCGTGGTGGTCGGCGCCGACGGCAAGGTCGAACTCGCCCAGTACGGGGTGAAGGCGACTGGCCACGTGGCGAGGCTGCGGAGGGACCTGGGGCTCGATTAGCCGAGGTTCGGCCCCAGGCAGTCCGGACCCAAAGGAGTGTCGTCGGTCTGCGTCGGGATGTCGGCATGCTCTCCGGTGACGTCCTCGTAGCGATCACCGAAAATGAGCCTAGATGCGGCTTCAAACACTTCGTCTTGAGTTGCGTCGTCATCGATCACAACCCCGTTTTCACGCAGGCATTCAAGGATGAGGGGGCGTCTCTCATCGAAGTGTGCCTCCTCCAGTTCTACGGCTGCAGGCTGGAGTTGGTAGACACCCTCAACGTAGAGACTGTTGCTCTCCATACAGTTGGCCGCGACCACTTCGAATTGTTCAGTGGTCATCGAGTCGGGCTGGACATAGGAGTACACAAGCATCGGAAGACCGTCTGGCCTGGTCCACCACTGACTCCAGTTGACGATTCCGTTGTTGTCGAAGCATGCGAAGGTGGAATCCGTGGCTTCGATGACGTCATTAAAGGTGACCTGGCCGTTCCGCCCGGCACGCTCGAGGATCCCAAGCTGGTGCTCATTCGGGGGGTTGCCATAAACGCGTCCCAGGCCCTCGATGATGTCGTAGAAGGGCCCGACCGTTGGGGTCGGGCCCTTCTCACTGATCGTCGAGCAGCCCGTGCACACAACACAGGCGATGGACGCGAGTAGAGCAAGCGACGCTCGACGGTTGATCAATTTAGGGAAGCCCCCATCCCGAATAGGTCACGTAGTGGGGCTGATAGGGAGACTGTGCGTAGGACCCGGATAGTACGGGGCTCGTCCATGCTGTATGGGGGTTTCCCCCGCTCATGTAGATGAACTGGTGTTTGATGCTCATCAAGCTGCACTTGCTGTTTGTATCCCAGATGTATGCCCAGTCGGCTGTGGGCGTGCCGCACTGAGCGTAGGCAACGCAAGGCGGGTAGTCGTCGTAATACGTTCCCGCCGTTGCGGGCAGCGCAGAGACTGCGATTCCTGCGAGCGCGGCGATTCCCGCAGCCAAGCCCAACTTCAGTTTCCTTCTGTTCATCTCTAGAACTCCCTCCCTCGAACAGTATTGTCATCCGATTGAATGACGACCGCGATTGCGATCTGGACCCCAGTGTGCCTCGAATCTCAGGGGGGGGGGGGCAAGAGTATCTGACGAATTAGTCGAAATTAGCTGAAAGGGCTGATCGGCTTGAAGTACGCGTTAGGGATGAAGTCCTCAATAAAACACGCGTCCTGAGGCGAAGGGCATGCTTGGACTGGAGAGGCAGACCACGGCCGTCCTGGGCGCAGGGAATCAGCCTCATCAGGCTGGACGCTGGCCTTAGGACGGGGTCCGCCCCGCGTATCCTTGGGGGACGCGCGAGTGGCGGAATTGGCAGACGCGCCGGGTTTAGGTCCCGGTGTCCTCGGACGTGGGGGTTCAAGTCCCCCCTCGCGCACCGGAGCGGCCGGCGCGCGATCGGGGTCAATGGACTTGCTGGGGAGGAAGCCGGGCTACTTGGCGCCCTCGTGCTCAGCGATCTCCTTGCGGACTTCGTCCATGTCGAGCTCCCTGACGGCGTCGACGACCTGCTGGAGGGCGGGACCGGGCAAGGCGCCCGCCTGCCGGAAGACCAACACCCCGTCGCGGAAGGCCATGAGGGTGGGGATGGCGGTCACGTTCAGGGCCGCGCCGAGTTCGCGCTCGGCCTCGGTGTCGATCTTCCCGTGGACCACATCGGAATTCGCCTCGGAGGACTCCTCGAAGATCGGGCCGAACATCTTGCAGGGTCGGCACCATTCCGCCCAGAAGTCCACCAGCACGATGCCGTCCTTCTTGACGGTCTCCTCGAAAACCTCGGCCGTTAGGTTGATCGTGGCCATCTCCATCCCTTCGTTCGTGGGCTGTATTCGCCCTTCGCGCGGGATAACAGCGGCTGGCGGCCCCGTATTCCCGACAGGATCAATACCGCCTGGGGTATAACTCGTCGGGGCAATTCCAGGGAAATCGGGGACGGATGGGGTGTTCGCGCGGTATAAACGATCCATGACCGACATGGCCGAGTTGCCGCCAGAGCCCGAGGGGTGGCTTCCCGCCAAGGAACTGGACTACATCCGCGCCCACCTTCCGGTGGTCTATGTCGACATCGTCCCCGTGCGCATGTCCGACTCCGGCCAGGTGACGGAGGTCGGCTTGCTCCTCCGCGCGGTGGACGACGCCATGTCTCGGGCACTCGTCTCCGGCCGGGTGCTGTACCACGAGCGCCTCAGGGACGCCCTCGTCCGGCACCTCGAAAAGGACTTGGGCGCGCTGTCCCTTCCGCGAGTGCCCCCGCAACCCACCCCCTTCATGATCGCCGAGTACTTCCCGACGCGGGGCATCAGCCCATTCTTCGACTCCCGTCAACACTGCATCTCCCTCGCCTACGTGATCCCCGTCGACGGTGAATGCGAGGCGAGCCAGGATGCCCTCGACATCGTCTGGCTGACACCGGAGGAGGCGGCGAGCGAGGACATCGGCTGCGAGATGCACGGCGGCCAGGACCTCATCCTGCGCAAGGGCCTCGCGAGCATCGGCGCCCTTCCCCAGCACTGAAGCCAGCTGCTCTCCAGCGGCGCATCACGGGCGATCGAGGAGGCGGGGCAGGTCCTCGGCCAAGGCGCGGAAGGCCTGGCCCCGGTGGGATATCGCATTCTTGGTTTCCGGGTCCAGTTCGCCGTTCGTGACGGTCTGCCCGTCCGCGACGAAGATCGGGTCGTAGCCGAAACCGTTGTCCCCCCGGGGGGCGCCGACGATGACCCCCCGAAGTCGTGCGACCTTGACGATCTCCCGGCCGTCGGGATGCACCGCCGCCGCCGCACACACGAAGGCCGCCCCGCGGTTGTTCGGACGGACATCCGCGAGTTGGGCGAGAAGAAGATCGAGGTTGGCGGCATCATCGCCGTGGTGGCCAGCCCAGCGGGCGGAGAAGATCCCCGGGGCCCCGCCCATGACGTCCACCGTGATTCCGGAGTCGTCGGCGATCGCGACGAGTCCGGTGCCGGCCGCGAGGGCACGGGCCTTGATGAGGGCGTTCTCCTCGAAGGACACGCCGTCTTCACAGGGCTCGGGGGCATCGACCTCACCGGAGGTGACGAGGTGCTCGGCGCGGAACCCCGGCAGGGCGGCGACGAGGATCGCCCGGACCTCACCGGCCTTGTGGGCGTTGTGGGTCGCGAAGGCCAGCCGGGCGTCGAACGGGACGGTCACGGGGCCGGAGGTCACGGACTCCCCTTCCCGGCTAGGATGTCCGCCTGGAGCCCGGCCAGTCGGTCCGTCCCGAAGGTCGCCAGGTCGAGGAGGAGTCCGAGCTCGGCGCGGTCGAAGGGTGCAGCCTCCGCCGTCCCCTGGACCTCCACGAAAAGGCCCCTGCCCGTCATGACGACGTTCATGTCCGTATCGGCACGAACGTCCTCCGTGTACGCGAGGTCGAGCATCGGGACACCGTCGACGACCCCGACGCTCACCGCGCTGATCGAGTCGATGAGGGGGCTGGACGTCGCGGGGATGACGCCCTTGTCCTTCGCCCAGTCGATGGCATCCGCGAGGGCGACATACGCTCCCGTGATGGCCGCCGTGCGGGTCCCCCCATCGGCCTGAAGCACATCGCAGTCGAGGACGATGGTGTTCTCGCCGAGGGCCTTGAGATCGAGGATCGCCCGGAGGGAGCGCCCAACGAGCCGGGAGATCTCGTGGGTCCGGCCTCCGATGCGTCCCCGGACGCTCTCCCGATCGCTTCGGGTGTTCGTCGCCCTGGGAAGCATCGAGTACTCGGCGGTCACCCACCCTTCGCCCTTGCCGGATTTCCATCGGGGGACCCCCTCGGTGAAGGAAGCCGCGCAGAGGACCCTCGTGTTGCCGAAGGACACGAGGCAGGAGCCCTCCGGATGGGTCTGCCATCCCCGTTCGAACGAGATGGGTCGGAGATCGGAAGGGGCGCGGCCGTCCGCGCGGGGGGATTCGGTCATGCACCGAAGCCTAGCGGGCCTCGTTGGGCACGGCTCTGGATCACACGATTGTGGGTCAGAGGAGGATGCTCAAGCCGGGATGGGCCCCATCGATCGAGCCGAAGAAGGTCGATTCGGCCTCGGCAAGGGCGAGATTGGGGTCCGTCCACGGCGGAACATGGGTCAACACCAGCCGCGAGACCCCAGCAGCCTCGGCAACGGTGCCCGCCCGCCGGCCGGTCAGATGGGTTCCCCTTGCGGCCATGTGGGACTCGAGGTAGGACGCCTCACAGAGGAAGACGTCGGCCCCCTCGGCAATCCGGGCCAACCCTTCGCATTCGTCCGAGTCTCCCGAGTAGGCGACGACCGCCCCGCCTCCCCCATCCTCCCGGGGTCCCGACACCCGAAGCGCATAGGCGGGCGAGTGGTGTTCGACGGCTTCGGCCCGTATCGTGAGAGGCCCGACGGACACCTCGCCCCCCGCCTGCCATACCCGGATGTCGAGGACCGGACTCGGTTCCGTCGCCCCCCGAAGTTGCTCCACCCGTGATGACGTGCCGAAGGGGCCGTAGACGGCGATGGGCCCCCTCGACCCTTCCGGATGGTAGGAGAGGTAGACGTGCAAGGCGGCCAGGTCTGCGCAGTGATCGGCGTGTAGGTGGCTCAGGGCGACGGCGTCGACCTCCCGTGGGTCGCACCACCTCTGAAGGGGGCCGAGGGCGCCGGCCCCGAGATCGAGGACGATCCTCCAGGTTCGACCGGAGGCATCGTCGGCCTCGACGAGGTAGCACGAGCCGGACGAAGCCGGACCGGGAACGCTCCCGGAGCAGCCGACGACCCGGATTCTCACTGGGGCGAGCCATCCATCGAGGGGAGGGTCTCGCCCTCGACCTGGGTCACGACCGGTCCGAGGAACCGTTGAGCCAGGGATTCGAAAAGGGCGGTGTCGCCAGTCGTGGCGAAGTGGTGGACGGGCGGGACGTCCCGGCTGCGTTCGAGGTCCTGCTCGACGAGGATGCGATACACCTCCATCGCCGTGTCGGTCGCGCTGTCGACGAGGACGACGTCTTCGCCCATGACGTAGGCGATGGCGCCCTGCAGCATCGGGTAGTGGGTGCACCCCAGGATCACGGTGTCGACATCGGCCTCTCGGAGGGGAGCGAGGTACTCCCGGGCGAGGGCCATGACCTCGGGGCCCGTGGTGATCCCGGCTTCGACCATCTCGACGAAACGAGGGCACGCCTGGCTGGTCACCGTCACCCCCGGTGCGGCGGCGAAGGCGTCGTCATACGCGCCCGAATCGATCGTCGCGATGGTCCCGATGACCCCGATGCGGCCCGAGCGGGTCGTCGTGGCCGCCCGACGGACGGCCGGAACGATCACCTCGACGACCGGCACCCCCCGATCCTTGCTGAATCTCTCCCGGGCGTCACGCAGGACCGCGGCGGACGCGCTGTTGCACGCGATGACCAGCACCTTGACCCCGTCGTCGACCAGGGTGTCCATGATCCTGAGGGCGTGGGCCCTGACCTCGGCGATCGAGAGGGGGCCATAGGGGCCGTTGGCGGAGTCGCCGATGTATCGGAGGGCTTCGTGCGGCAGGATGTCCATGATGGCCCGGGCAACGGTCAGGCCTCCGACCCCGGAGTCGAATACCCCGATCGCCGCATTATTCATCGCCGCCGCCTCTCTGATCGTCGCCTGTCTGATCCATGAGGCAGGCTACCAATGAGTGCTGGAGCCAGGTGAGCGCCTGATAGACGGCCACGAACCATACGCGCTCCCGGTCGACGTCCAAACCCTCCGGCAGGCCGCCCTCGAGGAGCGTGTCGGCAACCTCAAGTTCGCCCCTGAGGAGTTCTGCGTCCTCGTCCGTCTTCAATCCGAGCCGGGTTGCGAGGACCAGTCGAACGTCCGTGAGGGCGGCGGCGATCGAAAGTGCCTCGTCGAGGAGCACGATCCATTCGGCCTCATCATGGGTGAGGTATTCCAGCATCGCGTCGAGGCGGCTGGTCTTCAGCGCACGGAGGTTGGGCTCGGTCAGCTGACGGAAGTCCTGTGCCACCGTCTGATCCATCGGCGCCGCGTTGGGAAAGAGGCGAAGCGTCTCATCGTCTTCCGGCTCGGTTCCTTCGGGACGGGAGGGATCGGCCTCCGTCAGGGCGCGCACCCCGGCGACCACGGTGGCCAGACCCTCACGCTCATCCGCGTCGAGCCAGGCGACGGCTTCTTCCCCGCGCCTCTGGAATGCCCTCACTCGCCGCTCCTTCGCATGGTCGCCCATAGGCCAAAAGAGTGCATCGCCTGCACGTCGGATTCCGTCCTTTCCAGGCTCCCGCTGGAGACGACAGACCTTCCTCGCTCGTGAACCTCCAGCATCTTCTTCTCCGCTTTCGCCCTCGGCCATCCGAAGTGGATTTGGAACACGTGGGTCACGTAGTCCATGAGGTTGACGGGGTCGTTCCACACGATGCATACCCAGACGTCCTCCAGACGGGTAGAGACGGAGGATCCTGTCTCCGGCGTTTCACGGGGGTCCACATCTGAAAGCCTACGGCCGGCCCCGTCGTTCTAGTCCTTGCCGTTCGGCTCGTCCGGCCCGAAGGCCTTGTCGAGGATTTCCTTGCAGGCGGGGCAGACCGGGAACCGTTTGGGATCCCTGTTCGGAACCCACACCTTGCCGCAGAGGGCGATGACGGGCATTCCCGATACCGCGGATTCGAGGATCTTCTCTTTGCGGACGTAGTGGGCGAAGCGCTCGGAGTCGCCCGGTTCCTGAAGCTGCCGGACCTCTTCGCGCTCGATGGTCGTCGCGCCGCCGTTGGTTTCCTCACCGGGAAGGGGTTGGTCGGTCATGGGGACATGCTACTTGGTGGCACCGACGCATCTCCTAGGAAACCGCGGCCACGAGTCTCCCGCTCTTCCTGTCGTAGAGGGAACCGGCCCACCGCACACCGAGGACGAGGGCGGCGAATCCGGTCCCTGTTCCCGTGACGAGCCCAACCCAACCCCAGGCGGGGTTCCAGAGGAGGGCGGCGACCAGCGGAAGGACGACGGGGGCAGCGACGATCCAGGCGGCCATGGAGGAGATGAGCTGGGCGAGAAGGCCGGCGCCCACGGAGCCCACCTGGGCGGAGAAAGGATTCTCACCCGGGGCCGGTGCCCGGTAGGGAAGCACGACCGAGGTCACAGCGGAAACCCCAAGGCTCGTCCCCAGGACTCCGAAGCACGCCCCGATGACGCCGGGGGTTAGGCCGGGTCGGCCGCTTACGGCGATGGCGGCCACGGCACCCGCAATGACGATGGGGACGGCCCACACCATGGTCGCGGTGGCCTTGCCCCACATGACTGCCCGTCCGAGTTTCCCAGCGACCACATCGATCCAGAGCGCGGTCGAGTCGTAGGCGATGTCGTTGTGACGGCCCCATCCGATGGTTCCTGCCAGCATGACGGGAACAGCCAGGATGACGGCGACGGGAGAGCCGAAGGCCGGGTAGACGAGGAAGAAGAACAGGACGGGGAAGACGGCGACCGAGAGGATGGCGGCAAGGTATCGAGGATCGCTGAACCAATATCGGACCGCCCGAGCCCGGACAGCAGTGACGGCCCTGAAGGCCTGCATCGCTTGGGGCCCAACCATCGCGGGGCCCTCACGCCTGGGCCACCGTTGGGCCCGGCGGGCTGCTCTCCGTTCGACCCGGCGGGCTGTGGCCAGCATCGAGTCCTCGCGGGCCTTCGTCCCCCCGCCCCTGCTGACGGGGTGGACCAGAACGTATTCGACGTTCACCCTCCACGCCAGCCAAAGCAGCACGACCCATCCGGCGGACAGCGCGAGCCTCCACCACACGGCCGACCAATGACCTAGAGCAGCAGCGCCAGCGGCGCCGATAGGGGCCCCGATCGGGGTCAACCGGATGGAATCCAAGATGGGGGTCGCGTCGTATTCGAGGATGGTTTCCAACCCGTCCGCCACGACGATCGAGGCGAGGGGGGCGAGCAGGAAGATCCCGATCAGGGTAGCGATGAAGGCGATCTCCCTGGAACGGCGCGACTGAAGGAGCCGGGCAATCCACATGACGGAAACCCGGGCCGACAGGATCATGGCCGCGAGCGAGAGCATCCCGCCCGCCAGGGCCACGGCGAAGACATCGCCCCCCTCCAGAATCCAGGACGTGGAGAAGGCGAAGAGGGTCATGAGGAAGAAGATGGCGGGGATCGTCAGGAAGGCAGACACCGTCAGACCGGGCATGATGCGACGAGCGCCGATTCCCAGGGACGCGAATCGGGAGGGATCCAGGGAGTCGTCGAGCCCAGCCACGAGGATCGGGACAACCGCCCATCCGACCATGAACACGGTGACGATCGCCGTATAGGCGTCCATGCGGACGTCGACAGCGCGAAACGCCAGCTCCTTTGACGCGAATGCGACGGAGGGGAGGAGGGCGATGATCCAGATCGCCCCCGCGATCAGGACGAGGGCCCGCCACCATTCCCGACGCAGTTGGTGGACCATCGTCGTGAGGCGAAGCGTCAGGATTGTCGCAACCACGTCAGGTCCCTGCGTTCTCCGGCATCCCCCACGAGGGATACGAAACGCTCCTCCAGATCCGTTCCCCCTCGGACCTCGTCGAGGGAGCCGTGGGCGAGAATCCGACCGTTCCCAACGATGGCGACATGGTCGCAGACCCGTTCGACGAGGGCCATCACGTGGCTCGACATGATGACCGTCCCGCCCGAATCCACGAAGGCGGACAGGATTCGACGGATGGCGCCCGCGGAAACGGGGTCGACGGCTTCGAAGGGCTCGTCGAGCACCAAGACTCGGGGCGCATGGACCAGGGCGCACGCGAGCGAAACCTTCTTCATCATGCCCGCAGAGAAATCGGTGACGAGCACCCTGGAGTAAACCTCGAGGTCGAGGGCGGCGAGAAGGTCGTCCCTGCGGGATTCGATCGTCGCTGGATCCATCCCCCGGAGCAAACCCGTATAGGAGATGAGTTCCGCGCCGGTCAGCCGGTCGAATGTCCGAAGACCGTCCGGAAGCACGCCGAGGAGCGGCTTGGCCTTCTCGGGTTCGGCCCAGAGGTCGATGCTGTGGACAAGAACAGATCCGGCGTCGGGCGTCAGGAGTCCGGTCGCCATCGACAGGGTTGTGGTCTTCCCGGCACCGTTCGGGCCGACCATGCCGTAGAGCGAGCCGGTGGGGACATCGAGGTCGATCCCATCGACGGCGATGGTCGAGCCGAAGTGCTTGTACAAGCCCCTGAGGGCGAGGGCGGTGCCGTTGGGGGGCATGCCCCCAGAGTAGGACCCGACTACACCGATGTGACAAGCAGGTAGGTCACGTAGGTGATGAAGGTCACGATGAGAAGACCCCCTTCAAGCCGGGTGATGCGCCGGTCGCGCCGGAATCGGAAGGCGGCAAGCCCGAGGAAGACGACCACCAGGCCGTAGACGGGCAGGTCTCTTGAGACGATGAGGGGGTCGACGGAGGCGGGATGGATCACGCCCGCGAGGCCCACGACCCCGAGGGAATTGAAGATGCACGATCCGATGATGTTCCCGATGACGAGGTCGTGTTCCCGGCGTCGGGCCGCCGCAAGGGCGCTGGCGAGTTCGGGGAGGGACGTCCCGACGGCCACGACCGTCAGACCGATCACGAGGTCGCTCATCCCGAGCTGATGGGCCAGTTCCTTGGCGCCCTCCACCAGCACGAAGGACGACGCCACCAGGAGGATCAGACCGGCGACGAGCCAGAGGGCGGCTCTTCGCGGAGGGGTCCTGAGTTCCCCCACCATCTCCTCGGCGTCGCTCTCGATCTGCTCGCCCCGTTTGCGGAGGGCGTGAAGGAAGGACCACGTCAGGAAGGCGGCGAAGACCACGAGGAGGGTGAAGGCGTCGACGCGGGAGAGCTCGTGGTCCCTGAACTGCCAGAGGGCAAGCGCGACGGTGCCGAGGAGCATGGGGATCTCGACGCGGATGACGCCCTTGTGGACCACGATCGGCACGACGAGGGCCGTGATGCCCAGGATCAGGGCGATGTTGGAGATGTTCGACCCGTAGGCGTTCCCCAGGGCGATCTCGGGGTTGCCTCCGACGGAGGCGAACGTCGTGACGACCATCTCCGGCGCGGAGGTGCCGAAACCGATGATGACCATGCCGATGAGGAGGGCGGGTAGTCCCAGGTGCCGGGCGACGGCGGCCGATCCCATGATGAATCGGTCGGCGCTCAAGCCGAGCACGACGAGTCCGACGACGACTTCGACGATCGCGAGACCCATGCCCCGAGGTTACCGGACCGGGAGGGCCCCTAATCCTGAAACCCATCCGTCGTTCCGGACGTTGGGGAGGAAAGGATTCGGGGTGGCGATGAGGATTGACAAGGACACCCGCGGGTGGGCATCGCGGTTGACAACCTTCGCCCTGCGGTTCTTGTCCGTCCAGGGGAAATCGGTCGGTTTCGCGGTTTGCCTGTTTCTCGGCATCGCCCTGACCGCATACCTACCCCTTCCGATCGCCCGGTACGACCTCCTCCTCATCTACGTCATCGGGTTGACCCTGGCGTTCTACCTGGCGGGGTGGGAGACGGGGCGCGAGGTGGGCGTGATCTCGGCGTTTCATCTCTTGGGGCTTTCGCTGGAGATCTACAAGGTTCGTATGGGGTCGTGGGAGTACCCGGGGGAGGCCGCCACCAAGGTTGCCGGTGTACCGCTGTATGCGGGGTTCATGTACGCGGCCGTGGGGTCGTACATCTGCCAGGCCTGGAGGCGCATGGAGCTTCGGGTCGTGAACTATCGAGCCGTTCCCATGACCGTGCTCGCTTTCGCCCTTTATGCGAACTTCTTCACCCATCACTTTTGGCCGGACCTGAGGTGGCTCCTGGCCGGGGCCCTTCTCCTTGAGCTCAGACGAACGTGGGTCTACTTCACGCTGGGTGACAGGCGATACCGACTGCCCCTGTGGCTCGCTTTCATTCTCATCGGATCGATGGTCTGGGTGGCCGAAAACTCCGGCACCTTCCTTGGGGCGTGGCGCTATCCCAGCCAGGCGGACATCTGGTGCCTGGTTCACGTGGGGAAACTCGGCTCCTGGTCGCTTCTCGTGAGCCTGAGTTTTGTGCTTGTCGCGACGGTCAAGTCCACCGAGGGGAAACTGTACGGCCGTCCCCGAACCGCGAAGGAACGAGGACGGCCATACGTCACCAGCGTGGAGATGGCGGGAATCGAACCCGCGTCCGCATGTCCAACGTCAGGGCTTCTCCGGGCGCAGCCTGAAGAAGTTTTCTCGGCCCCTCACGACCATCAGGCAGGCTGTGAGATAGGCCCAGTCACCGAAAAGTCCCGAGCATCGTGGTGACGCCGATGCTTAGCGAGCTTCCTGGATGACGCCAGGAACCGGGACGGAAGCGTTCCCGGGCTGACGGACTTCAGGCTCGCTTATGCAGCGAGGGCGAAGTCGGTGCGGTTTGAATTGGCACCTATTGGTTTGCGGGGGGCGTTGACGAGATAACCCCGCGTCCTCGGCCCGCTTCACCTGATGAAACGACACACGTCGAAACCGATCATCCCCTATGGAGTTGTCCTTCCATTCTACGCGGGCCCTTCGGGCCCGGACGGAACCGTGGCCAATCCGTGACCCTTACCAGCCTCCGCCGCCACCACCGAACGAGCCGCCTCCGGAGAAGCCTCCTCCACCGGAGAAGCCGCCACCCCCGAAACCGGACCCGCCGCTTGTGCCCGGCGTCGGGGTCGACATCGCGACGTTGGCGAGGGCCGTGAATCCGTCGAGCCTCTGCCCGAAGGTGCCCGCATTCACCCAGAAGGGGCCGTACATGCCCCCGTACCACGTGGGTTCCGCGAGTCTCACGCCCTGCTTGGCGAGCTTGGCGAAGGTGGCCGTCCACTTGTCCGCCACTCCAAAAGCGATGGCAAAGGGCAGGTACAGGCTGAAGATGTCCCTCCCCTCCTCGAACCGCAACTTGTTCCCGTCGGCCGTCTCGAGGAACCTCTGAAAGCCCAGGGTCTGCGCCAGGACGCGGGTGCCCTCCGCCTTGCGTGCCGGGGCGGCCTTGGTGGTGAACACCGTCATGAGGCCGACGAGGAAGATCGGGATGGGGACGAGGCCCCACGAGCCCGCGACAGCGAATGCGATCGTGAGCCCGATGCCGATGGCGGCGATGACGCACCCCGAGGCCACCCAGGCGATTCGGGCGTTCCGGGGATTGCCCCGGAACCAGCCGAGGTCGGTGACGTTCTTGTAGAGGTCGGTCTGGACTTTGGCGAGCGATGACGCGAAGGTCGTCTTGATGCCGCTCAGGGTGACCGTGTCGGCCGTCTTGAACAGGGCGGCGAAGAGCGTCTTCTCGTACGCGACCATGGCATCGTCCGCGTCCCTGAGTTTGATGAGGGAGTAGTCGGGGTTCTTCGGCCTCTTCTTCCCCTCCTCCCCGACTTCCTCGATGCGCATGTACCCTCGCACGGCGAGGTCGACGATCGTGGCGGTCACGTCCCTGACGTCCGCCTTCTCGTCGATGAGGGTGCCGAGTTGGCCGGGTTTGAGGCCCGGAGGCGGGTCGAAGCGCACGGCGACGGGGGAGTCGTAGTCGCGCTTGACGATGTGGAAGTCGTCGGTCGCCGCTGGGGCGACCCCAGGCGTGAGCCCCCCGTATTGCTCGTCGACGGCCTTCCCGCGGAGCCGGGCGCTGAGCCACAGGATCCCGCCGAGCAGCAGGACCAGGAAGCCCGTGATCGTCCCCCGATTGAGGCTGAAGGCGTAGGCCCAGTCGTTGTTGGTCCGGATGATGGGGGTGGTGTCGTAGGAGCCCGCAGGGAAAGCGACGGCGACCGTCACGTTTTCTCCAGAGGCGACGCTGGCCTGCCCGAAGACCGCCGTCCCGTCCTCGAGTCGGGCGACGTCGCATGTCTCGGAAGACCCGTACTGACCTGTGAAGCACTCGACGTCCGCAGCCTCGGGGGCCCCCACCTCGCTGGCGGGAATCGCGTCGACATCGCCGCCGACGATGATGGTCACGTTGTCGATGGGGATGGTCCAGTCGGTGATGACGTTGACGTAGAACTCATCGAAAAGCGGGTAGTCCTCCTCGACGGTCGCGGTGGGGTTGAGATCGAGGAAGGAGGTCGAGTTGAGGATGCCCTCGACCGTATAGGTCAGGCGGTACTGATGGGTGCCCGATACGTTGCCATTGTCGGCGTCCCCGATCTTGTAGGCCACCCAGTACTTCTCCTTCTCGACGTTGACGCCCGCGGGGGCCCCCGTCGAACTCGAGGCGTGGACGTTCGAGATGCGATAGAAACGGTCGTTGTCTTCGTCGTAGGGCGTCCTTATGGGGTAGGTGAGGTAGGGCCCATGGCCGGGAATGCCATTGAACTCATAGGTGAAGTCGATGGTGGCGTCTACCGAGCCGTCGGAGTTGATGTAGTACTGCGCGGTGTACTCGGAGATGTACCACCCGTAGTGGTCGTTCGCGGTGGCGAGGCCGGCATCGGTGGCGGTGTCGGAGAACGCAGCCGAGGGGGCGAGGACGATCGCCCCGGCCAGGAGGAGGGAACCCAGGATCTTCATGCCCCCATCATGCCGCGAACTACGGCTTGGCGCGCAGGCTCATCGCGCTTTGGGCCTCTCTGGCGTCCTGCTTCTCCTTGAGCGACTGACGCTTGTCGTAGAGCTTCTTCCCCTTCGCGAGCCCGATCTCGATCTTCGCGCGGCCTTTGACGAAGTACAGGCGCAAGGGGATGATCGTCGAACCCTTGTCCCGTGAGCCCTCCGCCAGGACCTCGATCTCTTCCGCATGCAGCAGCAGCTTCCGTTTCCGCCGGGGGGCGTGGTTGGTCCAGGCCCCCTCTCCGTACTCGGGGATGTGGGCGTTCTCCAGCCAGGCCTCGCCTCGATCGACGGAGACGAAAGCCTCGGCGAGCGAGGCCCGGCCCCGGCGGAGGGACTTCACCTCGGTGCCGGTGAGGACGAGCCCCGCCTCGAAGGTGTCCTCGATGAAGTAGTCGTGGCGGGCACGACGGTTCGTGGCGACCACCGTCAACTCGGCCATGACTCACCTCCTCGAAGAAGCATCGACGAGGGACCAGCCTATATCTAGGGCATGTAGGACATGGGGTTGACGGGACTGCCGTTCACGTAGATCTCGAAGTGCAGGTGGCACCCCGTGGAGTCGCCGGTCGTTCCCGAGTATCCGATGACGTCCCCGCGGACGACGTAGTCCTCGGGGGCGACGGCGAAGGAGGCCAGGTGGTTGTAGCTCGACATGTATGACGTCCCCTCGTATTCGCCGTGGTTGAGGAGGACCTGGTTGCCATACCCCCCTCGATACCTCGTCCACTCGACGAATCCGTCGGCCGCGGCGTAGATGGGCACCCCGCACCAGGCCCGGAAATCCGTGCCGTTGTGCATCCGCCACACGTGGTAGATCGGGTGGAACCGCATGCCGAATGGCGACACGACGACGGGGTTGTTGACCGGGTAGCCCCAGGTGCCGTCGAAGTAGGAGATTCCGAGGCCCCGGCTCTCGAGGATGATGGCGATGAGGTCCCTCTTGAGCTGCTCGGCCTGCTCCTCGAGCTCATCCTGCTGACGGAGATATTCGTCCTTCTGCTCCTCGAGATACCTCTTCAATTGGGCCTGCTCCACCAGCAGGTCCTCGATCTCCTTCTTCTTCTCCTCCGCGAGCGTCCGAGCCGCCTCGGCCTCATCGACGTACTGGTCGGCGAGGACCTTGAGCGCGGCGATGTACTCCCGGACGGCCTCCTGACGCGCCCCGCGGTTGCGGTTCATGGCGGAGATCTGCTCCATCTCCGCGAGGGCGTTCCCCTGCGTCCGGGACAGGGTCTGCTGGGCCGTGAATTCGTCGACGAAGTCCTCCGACGTCTGCGCCCCGAGAACCAGGCGGAGAGTCGCGTCGGAGTTCTCCCCTCGGTAGGCGGCGCGGGCCAACTCGGCGACGATGGCCCGAAGGTCGGCGAGTTTCGCGTTGTCGGCCTCGATCTGCTTGGCGACTCGGGCGTCCTCGGCCTCGGCGGCGGCGAGCCGTTCCTCGACCTCCCGCTGGTGCTGGATGACCACCTGCAGATCGGCCTCGGCGGTCGCGAGTTCGGCCTCGGCGACGGGGAGGCGGGTCTCGAGGTCCCTCAAGCGCCGATCGGCCTCGACGATCGCCCGATTGGTGTTCTCCAGAGCGGCCTGGAGTTCGAGTTGGAGCTGCTCGTTGGCGTCGCGCTCGGCCTGAACCTGGGCGAGGGCCTCAGCGTAATCCGGGTCATCGGTGCGGACCTGGGAGGAAGCGGAGGCGGCGTTTCCAAGGGAAAAGCCCATGAGCAACCCGGCCGCGACAACGGCGGCGATTGCGCCCTGACGTGAACGGGTCATCATGCAGAAGTATACCTTCCAAGGGTTACGAGGGACGAGACGGCCGAAAGGCCGAGGGCGATGAGGATGAGCCACGGGGCGACCGCGAGAACGTCCCCTTGATCGATGTAGTCGACCCAGTTGAGGTTGCTCGTCACCAACCAGTCTTGGACGAGATATCTGACGGTGAGCCACAACCCGATGATGGACAGGACGGCCCCCGTGGTCGCCGCGATAACGCCCTCGAGCATGAAGGGCAACTGGATGAGGGTCTTGGATGAACCCACCATGCGCATGATCGTCGTCTCCCGCCGTCGGCTGAGAGCAGACAGACGGATGGTCGTGGTGATGAGGAGCATCGCCGCCAGGAGCATGACGACGGCGAGGGCCGCGGCGAGGAGGGTCGCCCGGTTGAGGATCTGGAAGAGGGTGTCGAAGACTTCCCTCTGGTCGAAGACGTGCTCGACGCCGTCGAGTTCCCCGACGGCATCGGCCACCAGGGCGAACTGCTCCGGATCCTTGAGCTTGACCCGGAGGCTCGGCTGCATGTCGTCCGCCGTCAACTGCTGGGCGAAGAACCCGTCGGGGTCGCGCTTGAGGAGGTTCTCCCAGGCCTCCTCCTTGGACTCGGGGTAGACCTGTTCCACGATGTCCCCGAGCGCTCCGGTCTCCAGGACCCGGATGATCTCCTCCTGCTGAGCGTCCGTGACCGGTCCGGCCTTGCACTGGGCGAAGACGGACACGTTCGGGCAGAGGAAGATCGAGACCTCGACCTTGTCGTACCAGTCGTCCTTGAGTTTGCCCACCTGGGTCTGGAGAAGCGCGGCCGCCCCGACGAAGGCGAGCGAGACGAGCGTGACGATGATGACGGAGAACGCCATCGTGGTGTTCCGGCGGAGCCCCTGGAACACCTCGGTGATGATGAATCGTAGCCTCATGCCGGCTCCAGCCCGTAGACGCCCTGCAACTGGTCTCGCACGACGCGTCCTTCCCTGAGTTCGATGACCCTCTTGCGCATTTGGTCGACGATGAGGTCGTCGTGGGTGGCCATGAGGACCGTCGTCCCCGTCCGGTTGATCCGATCGAGGAGTTTCATGATTCCGACGCTCGTGCCGGGGTCGAGGTTCCCGGTCGGCTCGTCGCACAGGAGGATCGGTGGGCGGTTGACGAAGGCTCGGGCGATGGCCACGCGCTGCTGCTCGCCGCCGGAGAGCTCATGGGGCAGGCGCTTCTCCTTGCCGCCCAACCCGACGAGGTCGAGGATCTCCGGGACGCTCGAGTCGATGTAGCGCCGGTTCTTTCCGATGACTTGGAGGGCGAAGGCGACGTTCTGGAAGACGTTCTTGTTCGGAAGCAGTCGGAAGTCCTGGAAGACGGCCCCGATCTCACGCCTGAGGAGCGGGACCCGCCACGAGGCCAATCGGCCCAGGTCCCTTCCGGCCACGTGTATCCGTCCGGACGTCGGGCGTTCCTCCCTCAGGACGAGTTTGAGGAACGTGGATTTGCCCGAGCCCGAGGCCCCCACGAGGAAGACGAAGTCTCCCCGTTCGATGGCGACGGTCACCTCGTCGAGCGCCGGTCGCGCTCCACGGGTGTAGACCTTGCTGACTTCGTTGAAATTGATCACGGTGGTGGGGGCCCGTGGGGTCGACACGCGCCTCTGTCATGGTACGTGGCCGCTCTCGGGACCCGATAGGTGCCGCGCCGCTTCCGGTGTGTCCTCTTGGTCACACCTCGGGGAATCCGGGAGCCCCCGCTCTAGCTTGTGGGCGGTTCGGTGTCCTCCCAGACAGGAGAAACCATGAATACCCCACCGACGCCGGTGGCCCAAATGACAGGGTCGGAGGATCCGTCGGACGGGAGTACGAGGAGCCGTTCCGCCGAGTCCGACATCGCGATCCATAGGCCATCGGGCGAAACCTCGATCGAGCCGATCTCGTAGCGGGCGTCGGCCTCGACTTCCCAGATCGGCGTGCCCCATTGGTCGGCTACAACGAGCAGCCCATCCACCCGGGTCGCCGCGAACCCCCCGTCATCTTTGGGCTTCTCCACGTACGTGTTGAGACCCTGGCTGGAGAGCGCCTCGCCGGTCACCGGGTCTCGAACCTCGAGGTGGTCACCGTCCCGTCCATAGGCGATGGTCACGAGGCCGTCCTCGGGCCAGCCGATCACCCGATCCAGAGAAGAGGAGCAGACGATCGACTCGACCACGCCGGTCGGCCGAGCGACCATGAGGTCGGTGCAGTCGCTCCGTTCGTTGTATTCGGTCCAGGCGATGCTAAGGGAGGGCGCCCGGTCTTGCGTCAGGTCGTCGAGGGCCGGGGCTCGAACAATGCCGAAAATCATTGCGAGCCCAATGACCGCGACCACCAATGTCGCGGCGGCGACGAGATACCGGATGTCGCCACGGGGGAGAGCCGTGGGTTTGGTCGCGGTCGGGCTGTTTTTCGTCGTCATGGTTGAGCCTCCTGTGGTGTACTGCCGCCTCGTCGCCTGCGAGCGATTCCGACGGCGAAGACGACCAGCAGAAGCCCGGTGATGAGCATGGCGATGACCGCTCCTGAGCCCTGGGGGAAGCACTCGAGGATGATCTGAGGGACAAAGACGAGCACGCCGATCGCGCCGAAAGCGACCATGGGGAAGGCGTCGAGAACAACGCCTCGCCACATGAGGGCCACCGCCGTCGCGAGACCGAGCCACAGCAGCACGCCACGGCCGTCGCCTGCCGCGGCCGTGATCATCCCGATCAGGGCGACAAGCGATCCCGAGGCCACCGCCAGTTCCGATGGCCTGTGCCAGCCGCCGAGGGCGAGGAGCACCCAGGCCACGCCGACGGCCCAGATAACGATGGCACCCCAAGTCACGCCACCCGTGAAGGCCGGTCGGGCGAAGACGGTTCCGGTGACGACAAGGAGGCAGGCCAGGGCGGCCAGCTGGGGCAGGCTCCGGCGTCTGTAGAAGTACAGGGGAGCAGCGAGGGCCAGCATGACGAGGGCGACGGAAAGCGCGATGTCCCTGACGTGGAGACTCGTTGTCTCGAATGGCAGAACCGCGTTGAGCCAGTCCGCGCCCGTGGGAGCGGTGAGGATGACGGCGGTCAGCCAGCCGGCGCCCCCGACGGAACAGACGGCGAGGACGCTGACGAGCCTCTGGATCGGTGCGGCGGTAGTGCGACGCAGCGCGAAGGCGGCACCGGCGAGGATGAGCGTCAGGAGGCCGATGATGGTGAGTCGGCCGCCGAAACCGAGATCCCCCCACCGATCCCCGAGCAGGATGGCCATCGCCGCGAGGGCGATCGCCGCCCCGACGTAGCCGACGGCCTCCGCCACGGGGGCGGAGCGTCCCTCGGCGGGAGGCCCCTGGTCGGTGGCGCGCCTCTCGTAGGACGCGATGTCCTTGACCTGCTTGGCGGTGATGAGTCCGGCCGACCGCCACTCGTTCAGGCGTGCCGTCAATTCCCGCATCGTGCCTCCCTGCACATTCGGGCCCCAGCAGCAACGCTACGCGTGGCCGAAACCTCCCACAAGGCTCGGAAGGGGACCTTCGTCCCGTCGCCCACCCCTGGGGTGGGGTGAGCATGGAAAGTGCACAGAGAAGAGTGAACATTGGTGTTCCCAGCACGACGGTATGATCACGGCGGTCAGAGCATGTCGACCGCCGTCGAAGTGCTGCTCGTCGCTCTATGCCCTACAAGGATGTGAGGATCGCCATGACTCAGGCTTCGGGATCGCCTCGTGTTGCAACCAAGTCGGACGCACCCAAGACGAAGGCGGCAAAGGCCGACACGGCCAAGGCGGCGACGGGCAACCAGCCGAAGTACCCCGGCATCGAGACCGTCATCAACGGGAACGGTGCCGTCGCCGAGGTCATGAAGCACGTTTGCGACGGTGTCATCGGCTATCCCATCACCCCGTCGACGGAGATCTCCGAACTCTTCGAGGCGGCCCGCGCCGAGGGGAACCTCAACGTCTGGGGTCGTCACCCCTTCTTCGTCGAGACCGAGGGTGAGCACTCCGCGCAGAGCGGCGCGCTCGGCGCTGCTCTGACCGGCGGGCAGTACGTATCCAACGCTTCCTCGAGCCAGGGCATCCTGTACGCGATCGAGTCGCATTTCGTGACCGTCGGCAAGAAGATCGGCGGTTTCGTCCTCCAGGTTGCCGCCCGTGTCGTCTCCAAGCACTCCCTCAACGTCATGGCCGGGCACGACGACGTGTACGCCCTCCTCCCGTCCGGGTACACCGTCCTCTTCGGATCCAACCCCCAGGAAGCCGCCGACCTCGCCGCCATCTCCTATCGGGCGTCCTCCCTGTCCCTGGTCCCCGTGTGCAACGCGATGGACGGATTCGCCACGAGCCACGTCATGAGCGAGGCGCTCATGCCGGAGCCCCAACTCCTCCGGGAGTACCTCGGCGACCCCGCCGGTCGCATCCCCTGCCCGACGGTCGCCCAGGACATGCTCTTCGGCGCCAAGGGACGCGTCTTCCAGTTGGGCCAATACCTCGACCGTCACGCCGACGCCATTCCCGCCGACGACGCCAAGGCCATCCGGGCCTACCTCGAGGCCAACGCCGAGAAGGTCGAGAAGGACAACTCCGGCGACCTCGTCGGCAAGACGACTGCCTGGATTCCCCAGGATCTTCAGGCGCAGTGGCGTCGTCAGTGGCTGGGCGCCTACGAGAAGGGCACCCGCCAGCTGGTTCCCGCCCTGGTGGACCCCCACAACCCCGGTCTCACCGGCCCCGTGCAGAACCAGCCGGACTTCCAAGCCGGCGCGGTGGACCACCGCACCCACTTCGCGAGCGCGGTTCCTGCCCTCGTCCGCCAGGCCATGGAGGAGTACTCGGTCCTCTCGGGTCGCGCGTACTCGCCCATCCACGCCTACGACTGCGCCGACGCCGACTACGTGATGATCGGGCTCGGCTCGATCACCGACGACGTCCGGGCGGTGCTTCCGTACCTCCGGTCGAAGGGCATCAAGGTCGGCGTCATCTCCGTCAAGTTGTTGCAGCCCTTCCCGGAGGCCGAACTCATCGAGGCCCTCACAGGGGTCAAGGCCGTCACGGTCCTGGAGCGCTCCGACGACACGGCCCTGACCCGGGCGGTCACCCAGGCGCTGTTCAAGGCCAGGGCGAACGCCAGCGGAGACCAGCACGCCGGTGTTCCCGCGCTTGAGGCCATTCCCTCTCTCACGACCGCGATCTTCGGACTCGGCGGCCACGACGTCCAGCCGCGCCACATCATCTCGGCCTTCAAGCACATGGCCGACGGGAAGACCACCCCCCTCATCTACCTCGGCTCCCAGTTCTTCGATCCCGACCCGTCCCCTTCGATGGCGGAACTCCAGGACCGGCTTCGTGCCGCGTATCCCGAGACCCAGGCGATGGCGCTCGAGACCGAGCCGAATCCCGCCCTCCTCCCGCCGTCGGCCCTCCGGATCCGATTTCACTCGGTCGGCGGTTACGGCACGGTCGCCACGGGCAAGTTGCTGACGGACATCCTTGCCGGCGTGCTCGGCATGCACTCCAAATCGACGCCGAAGTACGGCTCGGAGAAGAGCGGCGCCCCCACGAACTACTACATGACCCTGAGTCCCGAGACGGTGCTCATCACCAACGCCGAACTCGAGGACGTCGAGGTCGTGGTCTCTCCCGACCACAAGGTGTTCATCCACGCCAACCCCCTCAAGGGCCTCGTGGAGGGCGGGACCTTCATCCTCCAGTCGGACGTTTCGCCGGAGGAAACGTGGCGCAGCTTGCCCGCTTACGCCCGGAGGACCATCCGCGACCGGAAGATCCGCTTCCTCGTCGTCGACGCCTTCACGGTCGCCAAGAAGCATGCCCCCACCGCGGAGCTCGAGACCCGCATGATGGGGATCGCCTTCATCGGTGCTGTCGTGGGGCACGTCGACCGCGTCTCCCAGGGGGCTCCCCTCGAGGCGATTCTGACCAAGGTCCGAGCGCAGATCGCCAAGAAGTTCGGAAGCAAAGGTGACGCCGTCGTCGAGGCCAACATGGCAGTCATCCAGGACGGCATCGAGGCGACGGAACTCATCGACTACGGCCAGAAGTCGTTCACCACGATCGACGCCGAACCGGTGATCAAACCCATCCGGACCAACGCCCTCTCCGAATCCATGTGTCCGATGGCCGCCGAAGCCCGGACCAGCGGGCTCTTCGACCCCGGCTACTACGAGGACCTCGTCGCCCGGCCCTTCCGCGAGGGCACCATCGGCGAATCCCCTGTTATGCCTGGCTCCGGCCTCTTCATGCCCGTCGGCACCGGGCTCGGCAAGGACAAGGGCCTCTTCCGACGCTCGGTCCCGGTCTTCGATTTCACCAAATGCACCGGCTGCCTCGAGTGCGCCCTGGCCTGCCCGGACGCCGCCATCCCGAACACCGTGCACGAGATCCCCGACCTCTTGCTCGCCGGGATCGGCCAGGCGGATGCCCCCGAGGCTCAGCGCGAGGCGCTCCGGGCTCAGGTCCCGGCCTGGACGGACCGCATCCGCGAGGTCTTCGCCGGCGACAAGAAGAACCGAGCATTCGCGGAGATCGCAGCCGAGGCCGCCTCGGTTCTCAAGGCCGACTCATCCGCCGTGTCCGAGAAGGCCGTCGCGGCGCTGGCCTCCTTCCCGGTCGCCCGCACCCGCCCCTTCTACGACTCCCTCGAAAACGAGACCCCGGGGACGGGAGCCCTGTTCTCCGCGGTCGTCGATCCGTGGAAGTGCACGGGCTGCCTCCAGTGCGTGGACGTCTGCGGGGCCGGTGCCCTGACCGCGGCGGACCAGGATGCCGACATCCTGACCGCCCTGGAGGAGAGCTTCGAGTTCGTGACGAAGCTCCCCACCACCCCCGAACGATTCCTGGAGGGGTCGACCTCGCTCGACGGCGACATCAAGCGCATCATGCTCGACCGCGCGAACTACTACGCGACGGTGGGAGGCCACGGGGCTTGCCGCGGATGCGGTGAGGTCACCGCCATCCGGCTCGTGACGTCCATGAGCCGAGCCCTCGGTGAGGAGCGCCGCCGCGCCCACATCCAGGAACTCGAATCCCTTGTCTCGCAACTGAGCGGCAAGCTCGAGGGGCTCGAGAAGGCCGACGCCGAGCGGCGCGATCGCCTGACCTCGATCATCGCCGAATTGGAGCGACGCCTGTTCCTGTACGAGGGGGGCCCGACCGGCAACGGCCCCGCCCCGACCGTCATCGCCAACTCCACGGGATGCAGCAGCGTCTACGCCTCCACCTTGCCGTTCACCCCGTTCCTCGACCCGTGGGTCAACAGCCTCTTCCAGGATGCCCAGCCCCTCGCGTCTGGGATCTTCGAGGGGATCTCGGCCCAGATGGTGGCCGAGGTGCGGGCACTCCGCCAGGCCCGGCTCGAGTTGGAGGACGCCTACGACCCAGCCGTCCACGACAAGGAACTCAGCCTCCTGGGCTGGAAGGGCTTCACCGACGACGAACTCGCCCTCATTCCCATCGTCCTGTCCATCGGTGGGGACGGCGCGAGTTACGACATCGGCTTCGGGGCCATGTCCCGCGTGCTCGCGAGCGGCACCCCCGTCAAGATGCTGGTCCTCAACACCGGCGCCTACTCCAACACCGGGGGCCAAGCATCGACCGCGAGCCTCACCGGCCAGGATGCCGACCTCGCCCGCTACGGTCGGGCACACGGCGGGAAGACGGAAGGGCGCAAGGAGCTGGGGCTGATCGCGGCCTTCCATCCGAACGTCTTCGCCTGCGTCACCGCCACGGCCCTCCACGGTCACTTCCTCTCGACCACGATGTCCCTCCTCGGATACAAGGACGGGGCTGCGGTCATGGACGTCTACACCCCGTGCGGAACCGAGAACGGAATCGCCGAGGACCTGTCGAATGCCCGATCGAGGCTCGCCGTGGAGAGCCGGATGAGCCCGGTATTCGTCCACGATCCGCGTCGGGGCGACAGCCTGAGCGAGCGATTCAGCCTGGACGGCAACCCTGACCCCGACAAGACCTGGACGACGAGCACCCTCAACTACATCGACGGCGAGGGTCAGCTCAAACTGATGACGACACCGCTCACGCCGGCGGAGTTCGCGCTGGGAGAGGTGCGATTCAAGAAGCAGTTCCGCAAGCTCGCGGCCGAGGCCGAGGCTGACGCCGTTCCGATCGCCGAGTACGTCGAATTGTCCGAGTCGGGACGTGCAGGCAAGGTGCCCTTCGTCTACGCCACCGATGACGACAAGCGGCTGATCAAGGTCGCCTGTTCTGCGGCGATCGTCGCTCTCGTCGAGGAGAGGCGTCACCACTGGGGGACCCTCCAGTACCTCGCCGGAGTGGGTGAGGCGCAGATCAAGGCCGAATACGCCGAGGAGATCCGGACGCTTCGCGCCCGGTACGACGAGGCCGTGGCCCTCCGGGACAGTTCCCTCGATGACATCGCTCAGGCCATGGCTGCGCTGGTGACCTCGAGCAAGGCCCCCGCCGGAGTTGCCCTGGCCCTCGGCTCGTCGGCCGTAGGAAGCGCCTCAACTGGGGCGGCCGCTTCGGCCGAGGATGCGGGCGGAGCGTCGGGTCCGCCCGTCTACCTGGATCCCGCCGACGAGCATCTGTGCAACGATTGCGGGACTTGTTACCAGGAGCTTCCGCAGTTCTTCGAGAAGACCACCCAGATCATCGACGGCGAGGCCAGGATCATCGCCCACATGATCCCCGGCTCGACCGATAACGTCGAGATAACGCCGGAGTTGGAGAAGCGCATCGCCCGGGTCAAGGCCAACTGCGACGCGGAGATCATCCGGTGAGCACGACCACGACGCCACGTCCCGGCTCGGCCTCCCCGGCCCCGGACCCGGCGGAGTTCGATCGGCAACTCGAGGTGCTCAAGCGACGGCTGGAGGCCGAGCCGCGGGCCTTCCGCGAGGTGTTCATCACCGAGGGCATGCAGGCGGTGGCCTGGGAGTTCCAGCAGGCAGAATTGAGCAAGGAGTTCGTCGAACGCCTCTGGTCGATGCTGCTCAGGGACGATGACGCGAGCGTCCTGCTCATGCGTTTCATTTGGGACCTTCCTGTGGGTAAGAAGCGCGCCTTCATCAAGGGGATAGACGAGCATCTGTCCGACCGGTACCCCATGTTCAAGGGGCTCTCGAACGACTGGCCCGCCGGGAACACCATCCCCCCATACATCAGGGAGGCGGACGAGCGGGCCCACGATTTCGAACTCGTGAACAAGGGCTACCTCGGATACATGGACCTGGGTTTCACGAGGCGGGACGTCGACCTCCTGGTCTGGATCGAGGCGCTTCGGGACAAGCAGTGTGCCGACAGCCCGTGCGTGTTGGGGGTCTTCCTCGAGGGCTGCAAGGAGCCGAAGGGAGGCTGTCCGGTCCAGATCAACATCCCCGAGATGTTCGAGAGGATCGGGACCGGCCGGTTCCGCGAGGCGCTCGAACTGCTCGAGTCCTGCAACCCGCTTCCGAACGTGACGGGCCGCGTGTGCCCGCAGGAGCTCCAGTGCCAGGGCGTCTGCCTCCACAAGACCCCCATGTCCATCGGGCAGTTGGAGTGGTTCCTGCCCGAGAGGGAGAAGCTCGTCAATCCCAACAGCAACGAGGAGAGGTTCGCGGGAGTCCGGGACCCCTGGGACGCCGCGGCCAAGCCCCCCGTCGCCATCGTCGGCTCCGGGCCCTCCGGCCTGATCAATGCCTACCTGCTCGCGGCCGCCGGGTTCCCCGTCACGGTATTCGAGGCGTTTCACGCACTGGGGGGCGTGCTCCGATATGGCATCCCCGAGTTCCGCCTGCCGAATCAGCTCATCGATGACGTGGTCGAGAAGATCGAACTGCTCGGAGGGAAGTTCGTCAGGAACTTCGTCGTGGGCAAGACGGCGACGCTCCAACAGTTGCGCGACGCCGGCTTCTGGAAGATCTTCGTCGGCACCGGCGCGGGCCTGCCGAGGTTCATGAACATCCCGGGCGAGCACCTGCTCAACGTCATGTCCGCGAACGAGTTCCTGACCCGCGTCAACCTCATGCAGGGCCTCAGGGAGGACTACGAGACCCCACTGCCCGAGATCAAGGGCAAGGAGGTCCTCGTCATCGGAGGCGGCAACACCGCCATGGACGCAGCCCGGACCTCGCAGCGCCTCGGCGGCAACGTCACCATCGTGTATCGACGGACACAGGCGGAGATGCCTGCCCGCGTCGAGGAGCTCGAGCACGCCCTCGAGGAGGGAATCGCCCTCGCGGTGTTGCGTTCGCCGTCGGAGTTCATCGGCGGGGACGACGGTTTCGTCAAGGCGACCACCCTCGACATCATGGAGCTCGGCGAGCCCGACGACTCCGGCCGACGCAAGCCTGTGTCGACCGGCACGACCGAGACCATCCACGCCGACCTCGTCATCATGGCCCTCGGCAACGACGCCAACCCGATCATCAAGGACTCCGAGCCCCGGCTCGAGGTCTCCAAGTGGGGGACCATCAACCTCAGTCGCGAGGGCTCGCAGGAGACAACCCTTGAGGGGATCTTCACCGGTGGGGACGCCGCTCGCGGGGGCTCGACGGCCATCCTGGCCGCCGGTGACGGCCAGAGTGCCGCCCGGGAGATCCTGAAGGCGGTCGACATCGAGGAGAAGACGATTCGGGCGATGGTTGAGAGCGCCAGGAAGTACTCCGACACCGGGGCGGCGATTCCGCGGCTCCTTGGCAAGGCGCACCTGAGCGAGGGCATCGAGGAGTTCACCGTCTATGCCCCCGTGATCGCGAAGGCCGCACAAGCCGGGCAGTTCGTCCGCGTGCTGCCGCGCGAGGACGGCGAGCTCATCCCCTTGACCCTCGCCGACTGGGATGCAAAGGCCGGCACGATCGGCCTCGTGATCCAGGGCATGGGAACTTCCAGCATCGAGATGAACGCGATGTCGGTGGGGGACGCCTACACCGGTGTCGCCGGTCCGCTCGGACAGCCGAGCAAGGTCCACGAGTATGACTCCACGTCCACCGTGGTCTTCACCGCAGGGGGCCTGGGCCTGCCTCCGGTCTACCCGATCATGCGCGAGCACCTTCGCATCGGGAACCACGTGACCCTGATCTCGGGTTTCCGGACCAAGGACCTGATGTTCTGGGACCGGCCGGACGAACGGGTCGGGCGGCTGCAGGCCGAGTTCGGCAATCAACTCGAGGTCATCTACGCGACGAATGACGGAACCTTCGGGGTCAAGGGCTTCGTCACCACGCCTCTGGAGGGCATGCTCGAGGCCGCCAAGCGGGGCGAGGGGCGAAAGATTGCGGAGGTCATCGCCATCGGCCCGCCCTTGATGATGAGGGCCGTCAGCGACCTCACCAAGCCCTATGGTGTGCCCTGCGTGGCGAGCTTGAACTCGATCATGGTCGACGCCACCGGCATGTGCGGGGCATGCATGGTGCCGGTGACCATCGAAGGCAAGTTGGTGCGCAAGCACGCCTGTATCGACGGGCCGGAGATCGACGCTCACGCCATCGACTGGGACAAGTTCCTGCCCCGGTTCAACCTCTTCAAGGCCCAGGAGCAGGCCAGCAAGGCCCGTCACGGCCTGGCCTGACGAAAAAGAGGCACGTCCCGGCCCAGCCGCAGGACCTAGGTCACGCACGGGGCAGGCACAACAGCGGGCACTATATGGGGGAGCCCTCGAAGGAGGCCAATGATGCCAGTCAGTGTCGCCGCGCTAGTAGAACGCGCCCCCGGAGAGAAGCGGGTCGCCCTGGTCCCCGAGGTCGTCGCCAAACTCGTGTCCAACGGGTTCTCGGTGATGATCGAATCTGGGGCGGGGGAGCATGCCTTCTTCTCCGACAGTGATTACAAGAAGGCCGGAGCGAAGGTCGTGTCGGCCGCCGAGGCCTTGAAGGCCACCATCATCCTCAGCGTGAACCGCCCTCCGACCGCTACGGTCGCCAAACTCACCAAGGGCCAGTTCCTCATCGGGCAACTGCGCTCGCTGGTCGACGCGAAGGATCTTGAGACCGCGGCCGCCAAGGGCGTGACGGTCATCAGCCTCGACCGCCTTCCTCGTCAGGTTTCCCGCGCCCAGACCATGGACGTGCTCTCCAGCCAGGCGTCGGTTGCCGGCTACCGAGCCCTCATCGCCGCAGCCGAGGCTTTCAGCCGGTATTTCCCCATGATGATGACCGCGGCCGGGACCGCCCGTCCCGCCAAGGTCCTCGTCCTCGGAGCCGGGGTCGCAGGCCTTCAGGCGATCGGAACGGCCCGCAGAATGGGCGCTCAGGTCTCGGGTTACGACGTCAGGCCAGCCGCCCGCGAGGAAGTCGCCTCGATGGGGGCGCAGTTCCTGGAAACCTCGGTGGAGTCCGCGGTCGGGGAGGGCGGATACGCCCGCGCCCTGACCAAGGAGGAAACGGCCCGGCAACAGAAGGAACTGTCCGTCCAGATCGCCAAATTCGACATCGTCATCACGACGGCGAACGTTCCCGGCAGGAAGCCCCCGATCCTGGTGACCAAGGAAACTGTGGCGGCCATGGCCCCCGGTTCCGTCATCGTCGACACCGCGTCGGGCCCCTTGGGCGGCAACGTCGAGGGCTCGGTCTCGGAGAAGCGAGTCGTCACCAAGAACAACGTGATCATCATCGGCAGCAACATCTTCGCCGCGCAGATGCCGTCCGCAGCGTCTACCGCCTTCGCCAAGAACATGACGGCGGTCCTCGATTCGATCTACAAGGATGGTCAGATCGTGATCGATCCGGACGACGAGGTGATTGAGGCGATGCTGATTCCCGCCGCCCTGAAGGGAGTAGCGAAATGAGCCCCGAACTCTTGACCGCGCTGAGTTTCTTCGTGCTCGCATTGCTGGTCGGCTTCGAGGTCATCTCGAAGATCCCGGCGACGCTGCACACGCCCATGATGTCCGGGGCCAACTCGATCCACGGGGTCGTGCTCGTCGGGGCGATCCTGATCGCCTCGACGGCAGGGGAGAACATCACGCTGTTGGTCCTCGCGTTCTTCGCCGCGGCCTTCGCCGCGATGAATGTCGTGGGCGGATACGTGGTGACGGACCGCATGCTCGGAATGTTCAAGGCCCGCCCTAAGGGCGCCGACGCGAAGGGCGGGAAGTGATGCTAGTCATGGCGCTTGATCCCGAGGTGGCCACCGCCAACCTCACCACGGTTGAGACAATCGTCAAACTCGTGTACCTCCTCGCCGCGGTCGGCTTCGTCATGGGGCTCCACCTCATGCGGTCGCCCGCCACGGCCCGCAAGGGCAACCTGCTCTCCGCCGCGGGCATGACGCTCGCGGTCGCCATGACCGTCGTCCTGCTCCTCGGCACGGACGGTTTCGACGTCACCACTTGGGGTTGGATCGCGGTCGGCTCGGGGGCCCTCGTCGGTTCGCTCGCCGGTGTCATCTCCGCCCTCAAAGTGCAGATGACGGACATGCCGCAGTTGGTGTCGATCTTCAATGCCGTCGGTGGCGGTGCGGCCGCGCTCGTCGCGGTCGTCGATTTCGTCCACCGAGTCTGGGGCCCGGGTGGGTTCGAGATGGCGTTCACCGTGCCCGTCGGCCTCGACATCCTCATCGGAACGGTGACGTTCTCCGGATCGATCATCGCGGCAGGCAAACTTCAGGGCATCGTCTCCGGAGCCCCGATCACGTTCTTCGGGTCGCGCCTCCTGCTCATCGCGAGCGCGCTCGGCGGGATCGGCGGTGTGGTGTGGCTCGTGGTCGACCCCGGGATGCTCCCCCTCATCGTCGTCGCGATTGCGGCCTTCGCCTTCGGCATCCTCATGGTGCTGCCCATCGGCGGCGCCGACATGCCGGTCGTCGTCTCGCTCCTCAACGCCTTCACCGGCCTTGCGGTCGCGATGGCGGGCTTCGTGGTCGACAACACGATCCTGATCGTCGCCGGCGCGCTCGTGGGCGCCTCCGGTTCGATCCTGACCAAGCTCATGGCCGACGCCATGAACCGGTCGATCATGTCGATCATGGTCGGCGGGTACGGCACCGGGGACGGCGGAGGCGCGGTTGCCGCACCCGCCGGTGGCGGAACGGTACACGTCATCGGCGCCGAGGACGTGGCGATCCAGCTCGCGTATGCGCAGAAGGTCATCATCGTCCCGGGGTATGGCCTCGCGGCCGCCCAGGCTCAGCGGGAGGCGGGCGAACTCGGCTCGCTCCTCGAGAAGCACGGGGTCACCGTCTACTACGCGATCCACCCGGTCGCGGGCCGTATGCCGGGGCACATGAACGTGCTCCTGGCCGAAGCCGATGTGCCCTACACCCAGCTCAAGGAGATGGAGGAGGTCAACGGCGAGTTCGACTCGTGCGACGTCTCCGTCGTCATCGGGGCGAACGACGTGACCAACCCGGCCGCCCGTCGTCCCGGCAACGCCATCTCGGGCATGCCGATCCTCGACGTCGACCATTCCAAGTCGATCGTCGTTATCAAGCGCTCGCTCGGGCACGGCTACGCCGGCATGGACAACGAGCTCTACACCAACCCGAAGACGGGAATGTTCCTCTCGGACGCCAAGAAGGGCCTGTCCGAGTTGCTTCAGGTCATCGGCGGGTACTTCGAGTAGCCCAAGACCGCAACCACCGCGTCCCGGTCCCCGTGAGGGTGCCGGGACGCGGTGGTCTGTAGGGCTCGGAGAACCAGGCTAGTCGGTGACGATCGCGTATCCGGCGGCCGCCCATCCGCCGATCCCGTCCTCGAGGCCAAGGGTCTGGGTGACGCCGAGATCCGCCATGATGTCGATCGCCTCCCGTGAACGGTTGCCGCTTCGGCAGTAGACCGCGTACGACGCCTCGGGATTGAGGAGGGCGATCTCGTCCGCGAAGACCCCCGAGAGGAGGTTGATGTTGGTCGCCCCGGCGATGTGGCCATCGGCGAATTCCTCGGGTGTGCGGACGTCCAGGATGACGACTCCCTCTTCATAGGCCACACCGGCCCAGGTATCGACATCGACCTGGGAACCGTCGAAGGGCACGACGCAGATGGCACCGCAAGCGGCGGCATCGGGTTCGGCGGTCTCCGATTCGGTGATCTCGGTTGCAGCCGAACAAGCCGACAGGGCCAGGATCGCGGCGAGGGCGAAAGCGGTTGTGCTGATGCGGGTCAAGTCCACTCCTCGTCTGTAGCGGTGAAGGGGCACGGATGCCCCTCACGGATGGGCCAACGTCACCTAGTATGCGGGCATTCCACCCGTTCGGCGTGTTGCAGCCCGCCACGCCCGGGCGCGCGTACCGTCGAAAGTGACATGGAAGTTCGACCCGCCACCTAGCCCTCGCCCTCCGGGGCGCGTGGGCCCCGGGGTGCGACCGAACACCAGGGAGCCCAAGTGTCCGCCACTCTGAAAGCGGCCCCAGTCCCGTCCGCATCCGGGAAGGCCATCGGCCTCAAGACCTTCGTACTCGACACCTCGGTCCTCCTGTCCGACCCGAGGGCGGCACTCCGATTCGCCGAGCATTCCGTCGTTCTGCCCGTCGTCGTCATCACCGAACTGGAGGGGAAGCGGCATCATCCCGAACTGGGCTATTTCGCCAGATCCGCCCTCCGGCTCCTCGACGACCTCAGGGTGCAGCACGGGCACCTCGACGAGCCGGTCGTCATCAACTCGTCCGGCGGCACCCTCAGGGTCGAACTCAACCACGCCGACCCTGAGGTGCTTCCCAGCGGCTTCCGCCTGGGGGACAACGATTCCCGCATCCTCGCCGTGGCGGCCAACCTCAGGTCCGAGGGTCATGCCGTCACCCTGATTTCGAAGGATCTGCCCATGCGGGTCAAGGCGGCCGCCCTGGGAATGGATGCGGAGGAATACCGGGCGGAGTTGGCCGTCGATTCCGGCTGGACTGGGATGCGCGCCATTCAGTTGTCCGAGGCGCAGATGTCCGAGCTCTACGAGGCGGAGAGGATTCCCGCACCCCCGGAGGAGGAGGCCGGCGAGGACCTGGCGGCGCTTCCCATCCATACGGGACTCGTCCTTCACTCGCCGCGGGGCTCAGCCCTCGGGCGGGTCGGCGAGGGCGGCTCGATCGGCCTGGTGCGGGGGGACCTCGAGGCGTTCGGCATCCATGGGCGGAGCGCCGAACAGCGCATCGCCATCGACCTCTTGCTCGACGAGTCCATCGGGATCGTGTCTCTCGGGGGCCGCGCGGGCACCGGTAAGAGCGCCCTCGCCCTGTGCGCCGGCCTCGAGGCCGTCATGGAGAGGCGCCAGCACAAGAAGATCATCGTGTTCCGGCCCCTGTACGCCGTCGGAGGGCAGGAGTTGGGGTACCTCCCCGGCAGCGAGTCCGAGAAGATGAATCCCTGGGCCCAAGCCGTCTTCGACACCCTCGGGGCGGTGGTGTCGACGCCGGTCATCGAGGAGGTCCTGGCCAGGGGGATGCTGGAGGTCCTTCCCCTGACCCACATCCGCGGCCGCTCCATCCACGACGCCTTCGTCATCGTCGACGAGGCCCAATCGCTCGAGCGCAATGTCCTACTCACGATGCTGAGCCGGATCGGTCAGGGATCGCGCGTGGTCCTCACCCACGATGTCGGCCAGCGGGACAACCTCAGGGTCGGGCGTCATGACGGAGTCGCGGCCGTCGTCGAGGCCCTCAAGGGGCACCCCCTCTTCGCCCACGTCACGCTCGAACGGTCGGAGAGATCCGCTGTCGCGGCCCTCGTCACCGATATGCTCGAACGACTGGATCTCTAGCGGGGGGATGTCACATGAAGACGACCAACATCGTCTCGGCTGTTCTGCGCGTCATCGTCGCCGGAATCGCCCTCGTTTCGGGAATCATCGTGCTCGTCGACGGGGGTCCGAAGGTCCTCTTGACCTTCACCGTCCAGTCCAATGCCATGATGGCCGTCTCCTTCCTCTGGACGGCGCATACTCTGGTTTGGCGGAAACACACGCCCCCGGAGTGGCTGTCCGGGAGTTCGGTCTTCTATCTCGCCATCACGGGGATCGTGTACAACTTCGTGCTCAGGCCGGAGTCCCCGGGATCGTCTCCCGATGTCCTCTTCGGCCTCTCGAATTCCACGCTCACCCACGTCGTCACCCCTATCGCGGCGATGGCGATCTGGATCGTCTTCGACGAGCATCGGCGGATTCCTTGGCGGTTCGTGTGGATCTGGCTCGTGTACTTGGTCGCCTACCTCGTCGTCATCTTCACGGTGATCGCCGGTGTCGACTCCTATTCCGCCCCCTACCCGTTCCTCGATGTCACCCTCCACGGGGTCGGTGGGGTGGCCTGGCGGCTGGTGGTGTACATGTCCTGCTTCGCGGTGCTCTCCGCCGCGATGATCACCCTCGACCATGTGCTGTCGGAGCGGACGGCGCTCAGTGAGTTCGATCCCCACGATCAGAAACGATCCTGCTGAAGGTCCCTTAGCGTTCGCCCGTCATCTTCGCGACGTCGAGGAGTTCATCGAGTTGGGCCTCCGAAACCTCGCCCCGGGAGACGAAACCCAGGGCGATCACGGACTCCCGCACCGTCAGGCCCTCATGCACGGCGTGCTTGACCACGGCTGCTGCGTTCTCGTACCCGAGGATGGGGCTGAGGGGCGTCACGATGCTCGGAGAGGCCTCCGCAAGCTTCCTCGCGTGTGCGGGGTTGGGCTCGATCCCTTCGATGGCCCTGTCGGCTAAAAGGCGTGAAGCGGTCGACAGGAGTCGGATCGATTCCAGGAGGGCGAGGGCCATGACGGGGACCTGGACGTTGAGTTCGAAGTTCCCGGAGGCTCCCGCCCAGGCGATGGTCGCGTCGTTTCCAATGACCCTGGAGCAGACCATGAGGACGGCCTCGGGAACGACCGGGTTGACCTTGCCCGGCATGATCGAGGACCCCGGCTGGAGGGCGGGGAGCCTGATCTCGGCCAGGCCTGTGCTGGGGCCCGACCCCATCCACCTCAGGTCGTTGCAGGTCTTCGTCAGGCTGACGGCGATCGTCCGAAGCGCCCCGCTTAATTCGACGAGGGCATCCCGGGAGGATTGCGCCTCGAAGTGATCCCGCGCCTCCCTGAGGCCGAGGCCGGTGTCCTCGTTGAGGAGGGCGATGACCCTGGCCGCGAATCCAGGAGGGGCATTGATGCCCGTCCCGACGGCGGTCCCCCCTAGAGGGACCTCGACGACCCGGACGAGGGCGGCCTCCAGTCGTTCGATTCCGAGGCGCATAGCCGCTGCGAATCCCCCGAATTCCTGGCCGAGGGTCACCGGTGTGGCATCCATGAGGTGGGTGCGACCGGGCTTGACGACGTTGGAAAGTGCGGCGGCCTTGGCCTCAAGCTGAGCGGCGAGTCGGTCGAGGGCCGGGACGAGGTCTCGCTCGACGCCCGAGGCGGCGGCCAAATGCACCGAGGTGGGGAAGACGTCATTGGACGACTGAGAGGCGTTGACGTGGTCGTTGGGGAGCACGGTCCGGCCGAGGAGGGAGGAAGCGAGGGTCGCGATCACCTCGTTGGCATTCATATTGGAGGAGGTCCCCGAGCCGGTCTGGAAGACATCGACGGGGAACTCGCCGTCGTGCCGACCGGCGACGATGGCCTCGGAGGCGGCGACGATGGCCTCGGCGACGTCGCCGTCCAGCACCCCGAACTCCGCATTGGCCTGGGCGGCGGCCTTCTTGATGCGAGCGAGGGCCTCAATGTGGGATCGCTCGAGCTTGAGTCCTGAGACGGGGAAGTTTTCCACCGCCCGTTGGGTCTGGGCGCCCCAGAGGGCGTCTTTCGGGACGTCGATCTCGCCCATCGTGTCGTGTTCGGTGCGGTTCTCCGGGCTTTCTGCCATGGGCCCATTGTGGCAGGAGGCTGCCGCCGGAGGGGCTATCGGATCGATTCTCGGGATGCGCGTCATAATCGGGGTGAGGTATCATCTCATTAGGTAGCAGCCACAACGGCGGGCGCACGTCCCGCCGTGCGTCTCGCTTGAGAGCATAAGGAGACGCACCTTCATGGCGATCATCGGCAGAAGCACCGTCACGGACAGCCCTGAATCGCGCGCGGCTTCAGGCGAACTGACCGGCGACGAATACATGGATTTGGTCCGATCCAAGGATGTTGCGGCCCGGGTGGCCGCAGCCGGTCGTGCAGACGCCCCGCTAGGAGCCCTCATCGCCTTCACCCAGGACGCCAAATCCGAAGTCCGGGTGGCGGTCGCATCCAATCCCGGGATCGGACGGACCACGACCGTCATCGCCCGGCTGGCAGACGACAAGAGCATCGACGTCGTCCGCGCCCTGATCGACAATCCGGCCGTGCCTCACGAAGCCATCGAGAAGATTGCCGCTGACGGACCCAAGGCCGCTCGTTCCTACGCCGAGGCGCGGCTCTCCTAGGCCTCGCCCAAATCCTCCTTGGTCGGAGGATCTGCCCCTTCCCGCGAGACGGTGATCGCCGCGATGCCGACGCAGCGGTTGAGGACGTACGTGATGACATCCGTCGTCACGGCCGGGAGCATGACGCGGTTCTCGGCCCCCATGTAGCCCTGTGACCAGAGGCCGTCGATGAGGCCTGCCATGAAGGAGTCCCCGGCACCGACCGTGTCGGCCACAGGAACCTGAGGCGCGGTCGCGTCGATCTTCCGCCCGTCGGCGATGAACGCGGTGGCCCCCTTCGAGCCCCGGGTCACGACGATGATCGATGGCCCCATTTCGAGCCATTGCCTCGCCAGCCCGTTAGGAGGTTGTTCGGGGTCGAGCCACTCGAGGTCTTCGTCGCTCACCTTGACGATGTCCGCGAGTTCAACCAACTGCTCGATCTGTTTCATGGCCGTGATCCGGTTTCCCATGAGGGCCGGACGGACGTTCGGATCGTAGGTGATGGTCGCCGTCGCGCTATGGCTTTCGATGAGGGAACGAACGGTTGCGGCTCCGGGGGGCAGGATCGCCCCGAGGGAGCCCGTGTGGACGATGAGGGGTTTTCGCGTTGGGGCGGCTCCCGGGTTGATGGCCCAGGAAAGATCGAAGTCGTATTGGGCGCCCCCCGACTCGTCGATGAAGGCTCGGGCAACGGGTGTGTGGATGGCGGATTCCGAACCCCGGACGAGGGACACCCCGGAGGCTTCCAAGTGTTCACGGATCAGCCGTCCGTGATCGTCGAGGGCGATCCAGGTCAACAGTTCGACCTGCCGATGGAGTCTCCCGAGGGCGAGCGCAACGTTTGCAGGCGATCCCCCCGGATGCGAGGTCTCGCTTCCATCGGATCGCCGGACGACATCGATGAGGGCTTCCCCGATGACGAGGGCGTGTCCGCTCACGCGCCCTCCTCGACGGGTGCCGGGACGCCTTGGTCGCCTCGTGCCTTGTCGACTCGCTTGCGGGCGTCCTCGAGGAGACCCTGACACCTGACGGCGAGGGCCTCACCCCGCTCCCAGAGGGCGAGCGAATCGTCGAGGGATACCGACCCGGCCTCGAGTTTGGCGACGATGCCGATCAGTTCGTCACGAGCTTGTTCGTAGGTGAGTTCACCGGGGTTCTTCTCCGTCGCCACATCCCGAGGCTACTCCACAGGGAGGGGGTCGACGATCGGGCCGGGATGGGGTCTTTCTCACATTGGGCTGCCAGGGCGTCATGATCGCCCTCGTGCCGGCTCTCATAGGTCACCAAATAAAAACTGCGTCTCACAATGGGGTGAAACGACATGTACAGCGAAGACTATGTGCGTGAAACGACCGCACTGGGAAGTGTCCAGAAGGCAATGGCATCCGTCAATGGTGACGCCGATCTAGCCTTTCTGGCCCGGTCCCACGAAGCCAAGATCCGTGCTGCGGTGGCCGAGGCCCCGCAGACTCCCCTCACCACTCTCCTCATCCTCGCTTCGGATGCGGTACCGGCCGTTCGTGCCGGTGTCGCTCGGAACCCTCGCGCGGATCTTCCGGTGGAGGTGAGGGAGACCCTCGCACGCGACAAGAGCATCGACGTTCAGTTCGGGCTCCTCAAGTGCCCGACACTCCCGGACAGCGTTCTCGCAAGGCTCGCCAAGTCTGGGGCCAAGGATGTTGCTTCAACCGCAAAGGAGCGGATGAAGATGCGCAAGACTTCCGGCGGAGCGCAGCCGGCGTTCGGGCAGGTCGGGTTCGCCTCCAGCTGAGGGAGAGGCGATCCCGGACTGGCCGGGGCGTGAAGTGGGGCGACCACCTGATCGGGGGTGGTCGCCCCCCACTTCGTCTGGACCGGGTCAGGGATGGACGGCGGTGACCTGGGCCTCGGCTGAGCCGATCGCAAACCGCATCGACACTCCGGTCCCTTCCCGGAGGGAAGATGCGTCCCTCACGACTCCTCCGGCCGGACTACGGACGACCGCGTAGCCCCGGTCCAGGGTCGACTGGGGGGAGAGGGTGCGAAGGCTCGCGACCATTCCGTCGAGGGAGGCTCGCAGGTCGCCTAGGACGCCCAGGAATGCCCGCCAGCCCGATGCGGCCAACCGTGCGACATCGAGGGCGTGGGGTTCGATCAGCCGCTCGGGATGGACCAGGACGGGTCGAGAGGTCGCGGAAAGGAGGATCTGGGCTTCCCGATCCAGTCGGGCATCGATGGCGGTCCTGATGCCCGCTAGAGCTTTCGTGACGGTCCGACGTTCTTCGGCGGCGTCGGGGACGATGCGCCGCCCGGCGTCTGTCGGGGTCGAGGCTCGAAGATCCGCGACGAGGTCGAGGAGGGGGGCGTCCTTCTCGTGACCGATCGCGCTCACGAGCGGGGTGACGCATGCGGCCGCGACCCGGATCAAAGACTCAGAACTGAAGGGGAGGAGGTCCTCGAACGATCCGCCCCCACGGGCGACGACGATGACGTCCACGTCCGGGTGCGCATCGAGTTCGCGGATGGCGGCCGACGTCTCCGGGACGCACTTGCTCCCCTGAACGGTGACCCTGCGGATCTCGAATCGAACAGTGGGCCAACGTGCCGTGGCATTGGCGACCACGTCGTGTTCGGCGTCTCCTTGATTGGCGCAGATGAGGCCGACGAGCCGGGGAGCGAAGGGCAGGGGCACCTTGCGGTCGTCTGAGAAGAGGCCTTCCGCGGCCAGGCGCTCACGGAGTTCCTCGAGCCGCGTGAGGAGTTCCCCGAAGCCGACCGAACGCACCTCCCTGGCGTCGAGTTGGAGGCTGCCGCTCTTCAGCCACCAGGCGGGTTTCGCGTGGAGGACGATCCGGGATCCGTCGGACAGTGGTTCGGCGAGTGCCTCGACAGCCGCCGCGGGAAGGGTCGCCGAGAGGGAGGCGTCCTCCTCTGTGTCTCGGATGGAAAGGAAGAACAGGTGGCGCCATCTCTTGAGGTTGAGGACCTGGCCCTCGACCCAGACGGCAGGCATGCGCTCTACGTGGTCCTTGATCTTCTGGGAGAGGTGTCGCACCGGCCAGGGATGTTCGGAGGAGGTATCGGCCGCGGTTTCTGGCAGGTTCACCCCCCCAGCGTGCCACGTAGGATGAGGGGGTGCCCACCCCCAGCAAGCGCGTGCTGCTCGCCGCTCCCCGCGGATACTGCGCGGGGGTCGACCGTGCCGTCATGGCGGTCGAGAAGGCCTTGGAGATCCACGGGCCGCCGGTGTACGTGCGGAAGGAAATCGTCCACAACAAGTACGTGGTCGAGTCCCTGAGCACGAGGGGTGCCGTCTTCGTTCCGGACACCGACGATGTTCCCGAGGGGGCGAGGGTCGTCTTTTCGGCCCATGGGGTGTCGCCTGCGGTGCGGGAGGCGGCGGTTTCTCGGGGGCTCCTCACCATCGATGCGACCTGTCCTCTGGTGGCCAAGGTCCACAAGGAGGCCATCCGTTTCGCGCGGGCGGATCAGACGATCCTCCTCATCGGCCATGAGGGGCACGAGGAGGTCGAAGGAACGGCGGGGGAGGCACCCGGGAACACCATCGTTGTGAATTCGCCGGAGGAGGCCATGACCGTCGAGGTCCCCGATCCCGACCAGGTCGTCTGGCTCTCCCAGACCACCCTCTCCGTCGATGAGACCCTCGAGACTGTCCGGCGGCTCAGGGATCGCTTTCCCCATCTTCAGGATCCGCCGAGCGACGACATCTGCTACGCCACCCAGAACCGACAGGTCGCGGTGAAGAAGATCGCTTCCGAATGCGGCCTCGTGATCGTCGTGGGAAGCGCCAACTCTTCAAACTCGGTCAGGCTGGTGGAGGTCGCTCTCCAGGCCGGGGCGGGGGCCGCCCACAGGATCGACCATGCGACGGAGCTCGAGGATGTCTGGTTCGACGGTGTCGCGACGGTGGGGGTGACCTCGGGAGCCTCGGTTCCCGAGATCCTCGTGCGAGACCTTCTCGAGGCCCTTGCGAAGCGTGGCTACGGCGAGGTCGAGGAGGTCCGAACCGCAACGGAGGACCTCATGTTCTCCCTGCCCCACGAGATCCGAGCAGACATCCGGGCCAAGGAGGAGGTTACGGAGGGCTAATCCTTGGGGCCGTCTTCCCGGGGTTCGGTCGCGTCGCTGACCTCGACGTCCGGCGCGACGATCTGACGGATCTGGACCGCGGCCGGATTCGCCTCAGGGAGTTCGACGGCAACCTCTTGGAGTTCCCCGAACCTGCGCGCCGAGACCAGCACCCGCTTCTCGAACGAGGCGACGGTGTCGTTGTAGGCGTTGCCCGCCCCCTCGATGGCCTTCCCGACCCTCGCCAGATGGTCGCCCATGGTTCGGAGCCGATCGTAGAGGTCACGACCGGTCGTGAGGACGGCCTGGGCGTTCTTGGCGAGGGCGTCCTCCCTCCAGGCGTGGGCGACGGTGCGAAGCATCGCGACCAGGGTCGTGGGGGTCGCGATAACGACGTTCTTGGAAAAGGCATATTCCTGGAGCGCGGGATCTTGCTCGATGGCGGCCTGATAGAACGCCTCGGAGGGGACGAACATGACGACGAACTCCGGGGCGGCACTGAACTGCTCCCAGTACTTCTTTCCCGCAAGGTCGTCGATGTGCTTCTTCACGTGACGGGCGTGGGCGACAAGCCGCTCGGCTCGAACCTTCTCGTCGTCGGTCTCGAACGCCTCGATAAGGGCGGCGAGAGCAACCTTGGAATCGACCACGATCGTCTTCCCACCCGCCAGCTTGACCGTGAGGTCCGGCCGGAGGTTCTTTCCGTCGGCGTCCTTGACGTTCTCTTGCTCGTCGAAGTCGACGAACTTGACCATTCCGGCGAGTTCGACGATGCGCCGAAGCTGGACCTCTCCCCAGTTGCCCCGCACATCCGAGCGTCGGAGGGTGTTGATGAAGTCCGTCGTCTTCTTGTCGAGCTTCTCCGAAGCCGTGATCATCTGGATGACCTGTTCCCGAAGGGCGGCCTGGCCCTCGGTGCGCAGGCGCTCGGCCTCGGTCGTCTGGCGGCGCACCTCGTCGAGGGCTTTGGAGACGGGTTCGACCATCTGCTTGACGGCCTCCTCCCGCTTCGCGAGCTCCGCATCATGCTGGACGGCGGTGCGCTTGAACCGTTCGTCGGCCATATCGAGGAATTGTCGGGTGTTCTGGGCCAGCACATCGGCGGAAAGGGCCTTGAGTTCATCCTTGAGGGCGAGGTGGGATTCCTTGATGTCGGCGATCCGCTGGTCGGCCTCCATTCGGACCCGGGCCTCGCGTTCCGCGGCTCGTCGTTCCGCTACGGCTTCCGTCCGTGCGGACGAGCGGGCCACGGCAACCGCATAGGCGACGACGGCCCCGATGAGGAAGCCCCCAACCGCGAAAAGTGCTTGAGTCATGGATCCACTCTGGCATGGTCCTGTGACACGGGGGCGGACTCCTCTGAGGTCCGAGAGCAATCGCCTACGACCTTCGCGCCGGTAGACTCGCCGCGTGGCTCTCACCATCGGAATCGTCGGCCTGCCGAACGTCGGCAAGTCAACCCTCTTCAATGCCTTGACGCGCGCGAGCGTTCTCGCGGCCAACTATCCCTTCGCGACGATCGAGCCCAATATTGGGGTGGTGCCCCTTCCCGACCCGCGTCTTTCCGTTCTGTCGGGCCTCTTCCATTCCGAGAGAATCGTCCCCGCGACGGTGAGTTTCGTGGATATCGCCGGGATCGTCAAGGGCGCATCCGAGGGGGAAGGCCTGGGGAATGCCTTCCTCTCCCACATCAGGGAGGCGGACGCCATCTGCTTGGTCACGCGGGCCTTCGAGGATCCCGACGTGGTTCACGTCGAAGGTCGGATCGACGTCGCTTCCGACATCGAGACCATCATCACGGAGCTGATACTCGCCGACCTCCAGACCATGGAGAAGGTCATCGCCAGGGTCGAGAAGGATGTCCGCAACAGGAAGGCCTCCCCGGAGTTTCTCAAGGAATGCCAACGCGCGGAGGAGGTTCTCTCCTCGGGCACCACCATCTCGGCCGCAGAGCCGGCCCTCGACGCCGCCCTCATCCGCGAACTGACGCTGCTGACCGCCAAACCCTTCATATATGTCTTCAATGCCGACGAGGCCACCCTGGCCGACGCATCCCGCAGGGCGATCCTGGAGGGGGCCGTCGCCCCGGCGAAGGCGATCGTCCTCGACGCGAAGTTCGAATCCGAACTCGTCGACCTCACCCCGGACGAGGCGCGCGAGATGCTCGAGGCCTCCGGACAGTCCGAATCGGGACTCGACCAATTGGCGACGGTGGGATTCGACACCCTGGGTCTCCAGACCTTCCTGACCGCGGGCCCGAAGGAGTCGCGTGCCTGGACCATCCGCAAGGGGTGGACGGCGCCCCAGGCCGCCGGGGTCATCCACACCGACTTCGAACGGGGATTCATCAAGGCCGAGATCGTCTCCTACGGGCACCTCGTCGAGGCCGGGTCCGTCGCCGAGGCCCGCGCACGGGGGTGGGTCCGAATGGAGGGCAAGGACTATGTCATGGCCGATGGGGATGTCGTAGAGTTCCGATTCAACACATAGGGCTCAAACGGCGCGTGACGAACTCCACGGGTCCCCCTACTTCCCGGTTCGGCTCTGGTCTAATACGCTCGATGTATGGGTCAAGGTACCGACTCCTGGATGCCGGAGGACTCGGACGAGCCGGGGGCGAAGCCAGCGGTGTCGTGGGATGAGATCTCGCCGGAGAGCCTCCGCCAATCCGCCCTGCATTCTGAGGATTCGAATGAGGTTGAGGTTGACGACTCCCTGAGCGTGGTTGGAATGGCTTGGTTTGAGGTCATTCTCGGGGTGCTCATGGGAATCGCCTCGATGATGGCCCTGTGGTACTTCACGGATGGCGGCCTTGCGTTGATCCTTCCGATCCCCGCCGTCGCCCTCGGGACGCCGCTCGTCCTGACCAAGCGCCGCGATCTCCGATATCTCGGATACGGAATGCTGGCGTCGATCCCCATCGCTTTCGTGTTGGGGATGCTGCTGTGGTATCTCACCCTCTTCGTCTAGCACTGACCTCCTCGGAATAGGCCTTATTGTGGTGGACATGCTGCGTATGGTGATGCCCTACGGAGCCTTGGCATTTCTCGGGATCCTCGTGGCGGTGGTCGGAACTGGCGGGCATCGCTACGAGCCCCCCTTGGGCCCCGCTTGCGTCTTGCTCTTGGTTGTCACCGCCGGGACCTTTGCGAGGACGTGGATGTCATGGACGGGGCTTCTGGTGTATGCCGAGGCCTGGATCGGAGTCGTTTTGCTCGTCTACTTCGTTCGGGGTCCTGGCGAATCGATCGTTCTCCTCGGCGACAACCTCGGAAAGATCTGGATGTTCGGAGGTTCGATAGCGGCAGTCGTTCCCGCCTTCATCCCTCGACGGTTCGTAACGGACGGCACACGCCATGGACGATGAAACGATGACGCCCGAGGAAGACGGGTCCGCGACAACGGACGGACCCGTTCAGGCTTCTCGGCGCGCCGGTCGGGCCCTGGTCGAGGGCGCCGGTTCGGGGATCGCCGCTGCCGTGAAGGGGGTCCGAGCCTTCGGGAGAGGCGTGGGGGCCGTGGCGGCGCGGGGATGGAGTGGCTTGACCGCTGGGAGGGCGCAACGGGCGGAGACCCGGATCGAGGCCGCCCGCGAGGCCGCGAGGCTTCGGGCGTTGGAGTTGGGCGCGCCGGTCGCGCCGAGGCCGATCGTCGCGGTGGGAAAGGCTGAGGCCCCGACAGAGCCTGAAGCAGAGCCCGAGCCCGAGCCCGAGCCTGAGCTTGAGCCCGAGCCTGAGCTTGAGCCCGAGGCTGAGGCAGAGCCCGAGGCAGAGCCGGAGCCGGAGCCCGAGCCGGAGCCGGAGCCGGAGCCCGAGCCTGAGCCTGAGCCCGAGCCCGAGCCCGAGCGTGAGCCGGTTCCTACGCTCTCGGCGGGGAATCGCGTCCGGATTCTGTCCGGCCGGATTGTCGGAATGATCGGCGCCGCGGCCGAGGGGACACGACGAACGGCGACGAAGGCCGCGAAGGCCGTGGCCCCCGCAGGAACTGCGATCAAGCGGGGTGTCGTCGCAGGCGGCCGGGCGGTGGGGACGGGGCTGGCCCGATTCGGAAAGGCCCTGGGTCCCGCGGGTGCAGCCCTCGGAACGGGAATCATCGCCACCGGTCGTGGGGTTGGACGGGCCCTAGGTCGTTTTGGACGTTCCCTCGGATCGATCGGGGGCGCCGGCTTCGAGAGGGCAGGCCGAGCGCTTGATCGGCTGGGAGATGCCATCGGGCGACGGCTCCGTCGTGCTCGGAGGGCTTGGGCCACCCGTCCGCCGCGTCCGCGCCTCTGGACCTCGATAGGGGCGGGCCTCGTCATCATCGTCAGTTATGTCCTGGCCCAGGCGTCTGTGGCGTCTCGGGTGGCCCCGGATACGACGGTGCTGGGTGTTGATGTGGGCGGTATCCCCATTGAGGAGGCCCAGAGTCTCCTCGAAGAGCAGCTCACCGAGGTTTCCTCAGAGATGGTGTCCATCTCGGCCCACGGTCGGGTCGTGCTCATGGATCCCGAAGAACTCGGGCTCAGCATCGATGTCGAGTCCACCCTCGATTCCCTTTCGGGGTTCTCGTGGTCCCCGTCGGCGCTGTGGCAGCATGCGGTGGGAGCGGGCCCGATCGAGCCCGTGGTGGTGATCGACGAGGCCGTGTTCACCCAAGCCATGGACAGGGCAGCCACGACGCTCAGCCAGGAGGTGCGGGAAGCCGAGGTCGCTCTCGGGCCGGCCGGCGCCTCGGTCCAGGCGGGTCAAGACGGAGTCGATGTCGACGCGGGCGACATCGCCCGCGCGGTTCTCGAAGCCTGGCCGTCGGATTCCCCCATTGCGGTCCCGGTCGAAGTCACTCCGGCTACCCGTGATACAGGGGAGGCGCAGCGATTCGCCCGGGCCGTCAACGGTATCGTGCTCGGCTCGCCCGTGGTCCTGTCAAGCCCGAACGGGTCGGTGACCCTCACTCCGGAGGATGTTGTCACCCACGGAATGATCGTCTCGGATGGCCCCCAGTTCGGCTTGGCCATGAACCAGGACACCCTGGGGGAACTCATCCTGGAGAGGCTCCCTCGGGTGGAGAACGCCGCTGTCAATGCTCGTTTCGGGTTCGATTCCCAGCATCAGTTGTACGTCAGGCCCGGGGTTCCGGCCCGGACGCTCGACGTCGAGGCGCTGGACGACGTGGTCGTCCACGCGGTCATGAGTGCCAGCAGGGCGGGCGAGATTCCTCTCGTCGAGACCGCTCCCGCCGTCACCACCGAGGACCTGGAGAGTTCCGACTATCAAGAAATCGTCGCCACGTACTACACCGAATTCACGCCGAGGGAACCTTCGAGGGAGCGCAACATCGCCAACGCAGCCTCGAAGATCGTCGGAATGGTCGTCGAGCCAGGCGAGGTGTTCAGCATCACTGACGCGATCGGACCCATCACAGGCGCGAATGGGTATGTCAGTGCCGGCGTCATCGTCGGAGGGGTGCACACCAGCGGGATCGGCGGGGGGCTCTGCCAGATCGCCACGACGAGCTACGTCGCCGCCTACCTCGCCGGATTCGAGATCGTCGAACGTCGAGGCCACACGGAATGGTTCTCCCGATACCCCGCAGGAAGGGACGCCGCGATCGCCGAGGGGATCGACATGAGATTCAGGAACGACACCCCCTACGCGATGATGTTCAACGCCTACGTTGAGAATGCGGGGCTCAGGGTCGACATCTGGTCCACCCCGTACTACACGGTCGAGGCCAGCACGTCGGGTAAGTACAACATCACGGGTGGTGGATACCGAACCGAGACCGAGACCCCGTGCTACCCCTCCTACCCGAAGAACGGCTTCACCATCACGGACACCCGGAAGGTCTACCTCGACGGCGAACTCGTCAGGTCGGAGGATCGGGTATCCGTGTATCGAGCCGTCTCGGGCACCAAATGCGTGTAGGGCCCGAGGACGGCTCGGTAGGATGGGCTCATCCGATCGAGCCCGAGGAGAATCCGTGACCTACGTCATCGCATTTCCCTGTGTCGACATCAAGGACAAGGCATGCATCGAGGAGTGTCCGGTCGACTGCATCTACGAGGGCGACCGCATGCTGTACATCCACCCTGACGAATGTGTCGACTGCGGCGCCTGCGAGCCCGTGTGCCCGGTCGAGGCCATCTTCTACGAGGACGACCTGCCGGACAAATGGTCTGATTACTACCGGGCCAACACCGAGTTCTTCTCCGAGATCGGCTCACCGGGGGGTGCGGCGAAGATGGGGCTCATCCATCACGACCATGAGATCGTCCGGGCCCTTCCCCCTCAGGTCGCGGAGTAGGGGACGTGCAGCACCGACTGGCCCGGTAGCCATGGCCCTTTTTCCCGAGGCCCTTCCGGCCTTCCCATGGGACTCCCTCGAGCCATATCGTGCTCGGGCGGCCGCCCACCCGGACGGAGCGATTGTCCTGGCCGTCGGGACCCCTGTCGATCCGACGCCACCGATCGTCCGAGAGGCCCTTGCCGCAGCATCCGATGCCCCGGCCTACCCGACCACCCATGGCGCTCTCGCCCTGCGCGAAGCCGTCGTCGCATGGTTCGAGGGCAGGGGAGTGGAGGGACTCTCCCCCACCGCGGTGTTGCCGACCTTGGGATCGAAGGAGTTCATCGGAGGCCTTCCGGGCCTCCTCGGCCTGGGCTCGGGGGACGTCGTGGTGCAGCCTCGCATCGCCTACCCCACCTACGGGGTCGGGGCGACGCTCACAGGGGCGACGATCCTCGCCACGGACGATGTCGGCGCCTGGGACAAGCGCGGGGATGTGCGCCTGGTGTGGGTGAATTCCCCGTCGAATCCCACGGGTGAGGTCCTCGGCCGAAAGGCCCTGGCCGAGGTGGTCGAGGCAGCCCGGGGCATAGGCGCCATCGTGGCATCGGACGAGTGTTACGCGGAGTTCCCTTGGGAAGAGCCGTGGGCGGGCGAAGGCGTTCCGTCGGTGTTGGACAAGGCGGTGTGCGGGGGAAGCCACGAAGGGCTATTGGCCCTGTCCTCGCTGTCGAAGAGGTCGAACCTAGCGGGGTATAGGGCCGCATTCGCAGCGGGGGACCCGGGACTCCTCGCGAGTCTCCTCACAACCCGGAAACACCTCGGCATGATGATGCCCGCACCGATTCAGAAGGCCGCGACGGCCGCCCTGGGCGACCATGCCCACGTTGAGGTTCAGCGTGAGGCATACGGGAGGAGGCGGGCGGTCCTGAGGCAAGCGCTCGCATCGGCGGGCTTCTCCATCGACCATTCCGAGGCCGGGCTCTATCTGTGGGCGACCCGGGGCGAGGGGTGTTGGGACACGGTCGAGTGGTTCGCCGAGAGGGGGATCGTCGTGGCTCCCGGGGACCTCTACGGGGCCGATGGGGCGCATCATGTGCGCATCGCCTTGACCGCGACCGATGCCCGCATCGAGGCCGCGGCCAGCCGCCTCGCCGACCCCCGCTAGACTGTCGAGCAGGCGGGGATCACCAAATCTTGGGAGCGGAAGATGGGAAAAGCAGTGGATGCGCGGCTGATCGTCGACGGCACCGAGGTCCCGGTGTCATTCGTCGAGGCACGCTTGGGCAACGACGGCCTGTCGATGGAGACGCTGCTTAAGAAGACCGGATTGGTGAACGTCGACCCCGGATTCATGAACACCGCGTCCTGCACATCGGCCATCACCTTCATCGACGGCGATGAGGGCATCCTCATGTATCGGGGCTACCCCATCGAGGAGTTGGCCGCCCGCTCGACCTTCCTCGAGACGGCCCATCTCCTCATCTACGGTGAGTTGCCGACCAGGGACCTGCTGAACTCCCTCGAGAACAGGGTCGCCCGCCACATCCAGGTCCATGACGGGATCAAGGCCTTCCTCAACGCCTTCCCCAGGGACGCCCACCCCATGTCCGTTCTGTCGGGGGCGGTGTCCGCGCTCGGGGCCTTCTACCCCGAGAGCATCGGCCACGAAGAGAACGAAATCGAATTGGCCACGGTCCTCCTCCTGGCCAAGACGGCGACGGTCATCGCCTATCTTCAACGACGGGCGATGGGGCTAGACCTGATCGAGCCGAAGAAGGGGGGCACCGACTATGTCGAGGAGTTCCTCCGTTTGACCTTCGCAGACTCGGACGGACACTGCGACCTCGACCCCGCTGTCCGCCAGGCGATGGACCTCCTCCTCGTCCTCCACGCCGATCACGAGCAGAACTGCTCGACCTCCACGGTCCGCATGGTCGGCTCGTCTCAGGCGAGCATCTATGCGTCCATCGCGGCGGGGGTCGGCGCCCTCTCTGGGCCCCTCCACGGGGGGGCGAACGAGGCGACCTTGCGGATGTTCGATGACATCATCGCCTCCGGGGACACGATCGAGCGATTTGTCGAGAAGGTGAAGAGCAAGTCCGACGGGGCACGCCTGATGGGCTTCGGTCATCGGGTGTACAAGAACTTCGATCCCCGGTGCACCGTCGTCAAACAGGCGACGGATCAGGTGCTGACCGCCCTCGGCCTCTCGAGCGAGGTCTTCGACATGGCGAAGAGGCTCGAGGAGATCGCCCTCCACGACGAGTACTTCATCGAGCGCAAACTCTACCCGAATGTCGACTTCTACTCGGGTCTCATCTACAAGGCGATGGGCTTCCCCACCCCGATGTTCACCCCCCTCTTCGCCCTCGGGCGCATCCCCGGTTGGATCGCCCACTGGCGCGAAATGGTGGGAGATCCGACGACGAAGATCGGACGACCCCGTCAGGTGTATATCGGGGAGGCTGAGCGCTCGTACGTCCCGATCGAAGAACGCCGATAATGGACGAGACCCCCATCGTCCTCCGTCACCGCGACGCCCTGAATCAGGCGATGCTCTTCGGTGCCTTCGCACTCCTGCTCCTTGCTGTCCCCGCCATCGCGTTCGCAGTCGACGCTCCCCCGAAATGGTGGCTCCTCGCCCTGCTCCCCTTCGGCCTGCTCACCGGTTACGCCACTCTCCGTCTCATAACCCTCAGGGTCGTCCTCGATGAGGATGGGGTGAACGAGCCCGCCCCCTTCAGGCCGACGGTTGTCACGCCCTGGGACGACGTGGTGCGGGTGCGCCGTACGGAGGACAAGGGCGCCATTGGGCTGAGCTTCCTCGGTGTCATGATCGAGCACAAGGGCGGATGGAAGCATCAGGTCGCCGCCCTCAACATGAACACGCGGGACCCCCAGGCGGACAAGACCATCGAGGAGTGGCTGACGACTATTCGGGAAGCCAAGCGTCGATTCACGGCCTAGCCCGGCCGGCTCCGTGTGATTCATCTCTCACCCATTCCCCTGGCGTGCGCCCGCGGACGGAATTACCCTGACGGAGAGGGCGCCAATCACGGGGAGGTGATATGAGACCCGACTTCCGACGCGAATACCAGATCGATTGGGTGCATGCCGAGGCGGAACGGCTGCGTGAATCGTTCGGTGAGGCGATCGAGGTGGAGACCCACGTCCTTGGGGGCGTCTTCACCTGCGGGGAAAGGGTCATGACCATCAGCGACCCGGGTGGACGGGGGATTGGGGGGGCGATCTGCCTGACGGACCGCTCCGAGGAGGGGAGCCTCTGGACGGCCGAGTTGTTCCCCATCCCCGAGGACGGCATGGAGCATGTTCCTCCGACGAGGAGCATCCAGACGGTGACCCTTCAGATGCGCTACAACCGGTGCGTGCATGCAACCCACAACCGCGTCATCGGAAAGACGAGCGGGGCGGACGGGGCCCCCGACTTCATGCAGGGTGTGACGAGGCTCCTGACGGGCAGCGTCTTCCTCCAGCGGCGGCACTCACTCTCGCGAGGCCAGAGGGTGGAGGCGTACGCGAAGGCTTCCGCCTAGCCGACTGCGAGGACGACCAGGATCTCATCCGGCAGGCAGGCCGGTGATCTGTAGGCATTGAGGATCGATTCCGGGTTCCCATCGTCGCGGATCCAGTCGGATCCGCACCATCCCACCCCCTCGATGGACTGGGTGGACGCCACCGCGATGGTCCACACCATGACCGCGTCCCTGAGTGAGGGGTCGATGCCGAGCGTCACCCCGACGTGTCCATCGGACGTGACGCCCGCCTGGACCTCGACCAGGGATCCGAAATCGACGCCCAGACGTTCCCGCAGGGCCTCGACCGCGGTGGAGGAAGGCTCGACGTCGCCCAGCGAGCACGACACCGCGGCGGTCCCGGCCTGGCCGGACAAGGCCGTCGCCCAGATCTCAGCCCTCGCCTCGTGTCGGGCGTAGGCATCGGGAAAGCCCGAACGTTGCACGGCTTGGGCGGCCTGCGTCACGCTCATCGATTCCCAACCCTCGACTCTGAGCAGGGCATCGTAGAAGGCGTTGGCCGCGTACTCGGGATTCAGGATCTGCTCGGGTGTCCCCCATCCCTGGGAGGGCCGCTGCTGGAAGAGACCGAGGGAGTCTCGATCCCCGAGCTCGAGATTGCGGAGATCGGACTCCTGCAGAGCGGTGGCGAGGGCGATGGTCTTCGCGCGTTCGGGAAGGCCTCGGCTTGTCCCTATCGCGACGATCAACGCGGCATTGTCGGCCTGTTCCGCCGTCAGACTGCTCGATTCTCCGTCGACGGTAGCGGTGCAGGACTCCGTGGAGAAGAGCCGGTCTCCGTACCGGTGCCACAGGTCCGGGCCCCAGGCGAGGCCCGCGCCAACGGCGGCGAGGACGGCAACGGCCGCGGCCGCCCATCGGATGCGGCGAGCCATCAGTTCCCGTGGAGGGGTGCGTTCAGGGTGACGCCGGGACCCTCACGATGAACTGCCTCGATGGCTCCCGTGAGGGAGTTCCTCCGGAAGAGCACTCCATCGCATCCCGAGAGTTCGCGCGCCTTGACGACCCTGGGCTTGCCGTCGTCATCGAGATCGTTGAGGACGAGGACCTTGGAGCCAGCCGTGAGGTAAAGGCCGGACTCGACGATGCAGTCGTCCCCGAGCGCGATACCGAGACCGGCATTCGCACCCAGCAGCGATCGACGACCGAGGGCAACCCTTTCCTTCCCGCCGCCCGAGAGTGTCCCCATCGTCGAGGCCCCACCGCCGACGTCGGAGCCGTCGCCCACGACGACCCCCTGGGCCAACCGGCCTTCGATCATGCTGACGCCGAGCGTCCCCGCGTTGAAGTTGATGAAGCCTTCGTGCATGACCGTGGTTCCCTCGGCGAGATGAGCCCCGAGGCGCACCCGGTCCGCATCGGCGATCCTGACACCTGGGGGCACGATGTAGTCCACCATCCGAGGGAACTTGTCGATCCCATGGATGAAAAGGTGGAGGCCCGCAGCCCGGAAGCGGGCGCGGGTGTCCTCGATCGTGGCGAGAGAGGCCGGTCCGTGTCCCGTCCACACGACGTTCGGGAGGATGGCGTACAGGCCGTCGAGGTTGATCCCGTTGGGCTGGATGAGGCGATGGCTGAGGAGGTGGAGCCGAAGGTAGGCGTCGGGGACCGTCGCGGGGGGCGCGTCGCAATCGATTGCCGTCGAGACGGCCTCGATATCGACCGACCGCAACTCATCGTGTCGTTCGGCGGCCTTCAGGTCGGCCGGAATCGAATCGGAAGGGGGTTGGCCAAGGCCGGGGGAGGGGTACCAGGTGTCCAGGACGGCGCCATCTGCCGCGATGGTGGCCAGGCCGTATCCGTGGGCGGAATGATTCATGCCTCAAGCCTACGGTTTCACGCGACGAGACCGGGACCGCGTAACCTTGGAGGATGAGTGACTTCCTCGAGCGTGACGAGAACTACGAGCCCGCAGTGTTGCCGTCCCCGGGGGAGCTCCTTCACTGGGAGGCGCTGCATTCGCCGCCGCCCGTCGACACCGGCCCGGTCGGCTTCCCCGAGGCCAAGGCGCCCGTCCTGGGTGCCGACGGAGCTCCGGTCGAGCCCGAACTCACACGCTTCCTTCCTCGCGCTCGGCCCGGCCGCTACGTCATCGCGGCGGCGGTGACGGCTGGAGTCTTCGTCGGGATCGCGTTCGTGGTCGCCCTGACGGCGAACGCGACGGATGCGAAGGGAATCGCAGCCTATTTCGCCATCATCGGCGCCGTCGCGGCCGGGTTCACCACGGTCCTGTGGGTGTGGAGATGGGCAGGACGCCGACGCAGCGGCATCCCGCTCAAACGGTCGAATCCGGCCGAAGCCCCAGGGGGGAGTCCGGCTGAATGACGGAGTGGTGGCAGCAGGGCGACGATGACAAACCCGTTCCCGTCCCGCGTCGGGATCAGGTCCCAGAGGCCCATTTCTCCGATCTCACACCGGAGTCGACCTCCTTCGGGCCGGTTTCACTCATCCCGGAATGGCGGGCCAGACGACGGGTGATCGCCCTTGCGGTGACCGTCTCAGGCCTGGGTGTCATCGTCTGGTTGGCCATCGAGATCGTCCAACTGATGTCGGTGAGTTGTCCCACGGCACGAGCTGCCGGAATGCCCTACGCCATCATCGAGACCGCCTGCCTCCTGATTGCGGCTGTGGTGGTGGTGAAGACATGGCAGTGGGCAAACGAGCGGGATCCCATGGACTTCCGGGTGGACGGCCCCTGAACCCGACGACGACGCCGATGACTAGGCTGGTGCCATGGCCCTTGATCTGAACCAGCCCCTCGGCGACCTCACGCGATCCATCCTCGAGGTGGAATCCGTCAGCGGGAACGAAGGGCCCCTGGCGGACATGGTCGAGAAGGCCCTTCGGGCGTTGCCTCATCTCGAGGTCATCCGCGACGGGGACGCGATCATCGCCCGTACCCGCCTCGGCCGGGACGAGAGGGTGGCGATCGCCGGCCACCTCGACACGGTGCCGCTCGCCGGCGGTCTCAACGTTCGAATCGACGGCGACACCCTGTGGGGGCGGGGCTCTGTCGACATGAAGGGCGGGGTAGCCGTCATCCTGTCGCTCGCTGCGTCGATCATCGAACCCAGCCGCGACGTGACCTGGATCCTGTACGACCACGAGGAGGTCGAGGACGAACTCAACGGTTTGGGACGCATCTCGAGGAACCGCCCCGACCTCCTCGAGGTGGACTTCGCTGTCCTCGCGGAGCCGACGGCGGGTCGCATCGAGGGCGGGTGCAACGGGACCCTCCGATTCAAGGTTCGGGTGCCTGGCAAGGCCGCCCATTCCGCTCGGGCCTGGAAGGGCGTGAACGCGATCCACGAATCCGCCCCCGTGCTCGAGGTCCTCGCGCGGTACGTTCCCCAGACGGTCACGGTCGACGGACTGGACTACCGGGAAGGCCTGAACGCTGTGGCCGTAGAGGCAGGGCTGGCGGGAAACATCATCCCCGACCGGTGCACCATCACCGTCAACTACCGCTATGCTCCGGACAAGACAGGCGAGCAGGCCATCGCCCACGTGCACGAGGTGCTCGGCGGATCCGGAGTTTCGGGTCTCGATGTCTCCGTCGTCGATCACGGGGTCTCCTGCCGCCCCGGCCTCGACTTGCCCGTCGCCCAGAACTTCGTCGACGCCCTCGTCGAGACGGGGGCCGGGAAGCCTCAGGCGAAGGTCGCGTGGACGGATGTCGCCAGGTTCGGCAGCCTGGGCATCCCGGCCGTGAACTACGGCCCCGGGGACCCCAATCTGGCCCATGCGGACGACGAACGGGTCAGCATCGCGGAGATCGAGACGGTCAGGAAGGGGCTTCAGGCATGGCTAGAAAAGTGACGAACGGCGGGGGAGGCTACCGCAGGGGCCCCATCCTTCTCAGGGGGAACCAGGTTCCCACGGCCAGCAGCTCGGCGGAGTTCCTGGAGACCGAGCGTTCGACGGATTGGCTGGACCTGGACCCCTGGCGGGTCCTCAGGATCCAGAGCGACTTCGTCGAGGGCTTCGGCGCGCTCGCGGAGATCGGCCCCGCCATCTCGGTCTTCGGTTCGGCGAGGACCCCCCGCGATTCTGAGGAATACCGGTGGGCCGAAAGCATCGGCCGTCTGCTGGTGGAGGCGGGATACGCCGTCATCACCGGCGGGGGACCGGGCACCATGGAAGCCGCGAACAAGGGGGCGACCGAGGCCGGAGGCATCTCCATCGGACTCGGGATCGAGCTTCCGGAGGAGCAGGGGGTCAACGAGTACGTCAACCTGGGCATCAACTTCAGGTACTTCTTCGCACGCAAGACCATGTTCGTGAAATACGCCCAGGGCTTCATCGTCCTGCCCGGCGGCTTCGGGACCCTCGACGAACTGTTCGAGTCCCTCACCCTCGTCCAGACCAATACGGTTCGGCATTTCCCGATCGTGCTGGTGGGCCAGGAATACTGGGGGGGCCTCATCGAGTGGCTGAAGCGCGAGGTCGCGGGGGGAGGCAAGATCCGCCCTGCCGATCTCGACCTCGTGCGGGTGACGGACGATCCGGTCGAGGCGGTCGCGATCGTGGAGCAGTACACGAGAGAGGCGAACGCCGATTCTGAGGATGGGTAGAATGTATTAGTCCCGCGCGCACTGCGCGGTCACCCAAGGAGAAGACCCGCACATGGCTGCAATGAAGCCCAGGACCGGTGACGGCCCGATGGAGGTCGTCAAGGAGGGCCGCGGTTACGTGATGCGCCTGCCGCTTGAGGGTGGCGGTCGTCTCGTCGTGGAAATGAATGCCGACGAGGTCAAGCAGCTCGGCGATACCCTCCAGAAGGCGGTCTCGTAGGCGTTTCAGAGTCTCACGGCGACGAGGAGCCCGTCCCCGGACGGCACAAGAACCGATAACAGGTCGTCGCGCGCCTTCACGGCTTTGAGCGTTTCGCGGATCGCCGTGGTGTTGTGGTCTCGTTGAGCGGGATCGGGAACCCGAGAGTGCCACAGGGTGTTGTCGATGGCCAGCACCCCTCCGGCCCGAAGCAGCCTCACCGCATGTTCGACGTAGGCCGGGTACTCGGACTTGACGGCATCGACGAAGACCAAGTCGTAGCCACCATCGGTGAGCCGCGGGATGATCGTCAGGGCGCCGCCGGCGATCATCCGGACGCGTTCGGATCCGACTCCCGCAGCCTTCATCGTCTCACGGGCGATCCGGTGGTGCTCGGGCTCGATGTCAATGGTGGTGAGCACGCCGGACGGGTTCATCCCCCGGACGAGGTAGAGGGACGAGACGCCCACGCCCGTTCCGATCTCGACGATGGAGCGGGCATCGAGGATCCGGGCGAGGACGGTTAGGAGCGCACCCGAACCAGGGAGGACGGGGGTGCATCCGTACTCCGCAGCGGCATCCCGCGCGTCCAGGAGGATATCGTCCTCGGGCACGAAGCCCTCACAGTACGTCCAGTTCGCGAGTGCCTCGCTCGTCATCGTCCTCCTTGCGCCCCACCATCGTATCGATCCAGCCCCAAGCGTGGGCGTGATGCGTCCGGATCCAGGTCGTGGGAACATTGTCGTGTCCGAACTCGTTTGGGAGATGTGGAGGAGACGCGATGACGTACGTCCCTGCTCCTTCGCATGCGCCCGAGACCCTCGTCGCTCCCTCCGTCACCGATTTGTCGTGGGAGGGAATCGTCCGCGACCACTCCACCAGGGTTTATCGGCTCGCCCTCCACCTGACGGGAAATCCCCACGACGCCGAGGACCTGACCCAGGATGTGTTCGTCCGCGTCTTCAATTCCCTGTCCAGTTACCAGCCGGGCACTTTTGAGGGGTGGCTTCACCGCATCACGACCAACCTCTTCCTCGATCGGGTGCGGAGACGCAAGAGGATCCGATTCGATTGGATGGGTGACGAGGACGGCACGATCGCCACCTCGGATAGTTTTGACCGTCACGAACGGAGCGGCCAACCGGAAGACGCCTTCGACATGGTCAACCTCGATGCCGATATCATCGAGGCCCTCGCGGCCCTTCCTCCCGAGTATCGGGTGGCCGTCGTCCTGTCGGACATCGAGGGACTCTCGTATGAGGAGATCGCGGCCACCCTGGGCATCAAACTCGGCACCGTGCGCTCCAGGCTGTCTCGCGCTCGTGCCCGCCTCCGGGAGGCCCTCGCCCATCGTGCCCCTACAACGGACTCGGCGTGCTGAACCGCCACGTGATCCGGCAACTCAACCTGCTGATCGACGGCAGGCTGGAGCGGGAGGATGCCCTCAAGGCGATGGCGCACCTGGAGCGCTGTGAACGCTGCACGGCCGAATGGGAAGCTCTTCGGCGCGACCGAGAGGCCCTTCAGACCTCGGGTTCCGGCATCGACATGCGTTCCGCCCGCAAACTGCTCGAGCGAGAGCGCATCGCCGTGCTCGCCCAGGCGGAGCCCCGTCGGCTGGCCAAGGCCGCGACCGGGGTGCGGCCCCACGTCCTCAAGGCGACCGTCCTGGTGGCATCGGGAGTCATCTCCGTCTTGACCATCCTGTACATCCTCGGTGAGCCCAAGGAGATCCCCCTGAGCCGTCTCCTCCCGGGGAACACCATCTACGGACCGACGGTCTCGACCCTCGCCGACAGCAACCTGGGTGCGAGGGATCAGGTGGTCGCCTACGAGACCCCCGCCTGGCTGGCCGAGGACATGACGCCGTTGGGGACGATCGTCGGAGAGGACGACGGCGCACGGGTTTCGCAGACCACCGTCCTCTTCGGGGAGAACTGCCTGACCGTGACCGAGCGTCAGGGTCGCCTCCCCAGGGATGTCGGGGAACACCTGGAACGGTCCGACCAAGGGGAGCGAGAGGTTTTCCTGCTCGACGAGGAAGGCTCGGGCATCCTGTTCGAATCCGGCGACAGTGTGATCACCGTGGGTTGTGATTGCACGCTCGACGTCTTGGTGGGGATCGTCGACTCCTTTCCCGAGGAGAGCTCCCCCGGGATCCTGACGCGGCTGGGGGACGGCGTGGGAGCGGTCGCCGACGCCGTCACCGGAGGCTGACGGAGGTTCAGCCCGCATGGGATCGGCCCGAAGGCGGGCCAATGTAGGGAAGAATGGCGCCATGACTCCGCGTGCCTTCTCCGCCATGCAGCCAACGGCAGATTCCCTCCATCTGGGGAACTACCTGGGGGCCCTAACCCAGTGGGTTGAGCTCCAGGAGACCCACGATGCCGTCTATTCCGTCGTCGATCTCCACGCCTTGACGGTCCTTCCCGACCCCGCTGGCTTGAGGGACCGGACCCGACGGACGGTGGCCCAGTTCCTGGCCGCCGGGGTCGATCCCCGGCGCTCGATCCTCTTCGTCCAGTCCCACGTACCCCAGCACGCCGAGCTCGCTTGGGTGTTGGGGTGCCTGACCGGCTTCGGCGAGGCGGGGCGCATGACCCAGTTCAAGGACAAGGCTGCGAAACGGGGGGAGGCGGGCACGAACGTCGGCCTCTTCACCTATCCGGTTCTCATGGCGGCCGACATCCTCTTGTATGAGGCCAATTCGGTCCCGGTGGGGGAGGACCAGCGTCAGCACCTCGAACTTTCCCGCGATCTCGCCCAGCGGATCAACTCGCGATACGGCCCGACGCTCACGGTCCCCGAGCCTCACATCGTCAAGGCGACGGCCAAGATCTTCGATCTCCAGGACCCGACATCGAAGATGTCGAAAACAGGGAGCCCCCAGGGTATCATCGAGCTTCTCGACGATCCGAAGGCGGTCGCCAAGCGCATCAAGTCGGCCGTGACCGACACCGATCGAGACATTCGATTCGACCCGGAGGCCAAGCCCGGGGTGTCGAACCTGCTCACGATCTTCTCGGCGCTCTCGGGCCGCCCCGTCGAGAGCATCGTCGAAGAGTATGGGGGGAAGGGATACGGGGACCTCAAGGGCGATCTCGCCGAGGTCGTCGTCGCCTATCTCACCCCCATTCGGGAGTCTGCGTTGGATTGGATGGAGTCCGAGGATCGGCTCGACGCGGTTCTGTTCGATGGCGCGGCACGGGCGTCCGCCATCGCCCAGGCGACCCTCGAACGGGTTTACGACAGGGTCGGGCTTCTGGCTCGTCACGGATAGCCATGGGAGACGTTCTCGCCCGGGGTCGTTCCGCCGAGAGGGGGGATGCGCTTGCGGCGTGGAAACCGTACCGTCGGACTATGAAGGTTGCCAGCCTGGCCGTCGTCGTGGCGATGGTCGCTTCGGGTTGTTCCTTTGACAATCTCGAGAACCCCTATAGGGATCTCGGCCCGGCCCCATCGGCGGAGGAGATCTTGGAGAGCGTCAACCTCGCCTCCCTCGGGCTTCGGGCGCAGCCGTGCTTCCTCTTCGACGCTCCCGTCGCCCGGTGCTACGCGCCCGACAATTGGATGGGGATACGGGAGGGTCGCGAGGCCTTGGGATACGTCCACCGCGAATTGCTCGCCGCAGGGGCCCGCTATTGGGGGAGCTCCGAGTCGCCGACGACCGACCGCGGGGCTCCGCGGGTCGCAGGCCTGAACCTGGGCTGCTACTTCGACTACGAGACGGGGGACTTTCCTCTTCGGCTCGTCATCGTCGGGCCGTCGGGTGAGGCCGAACCGTGCGTCAATGGGCTTCCGGCCGATGGGATCAGCCAGGTCTGGATCATCGGATCGGACTTCGATCCGGAGTCGCACTATGGCGGGGTCGTCGTGCCGGATTCCCTGGCGCTCCTTCTTCAATCGCTTCCCCCCCGGCTCGTCCGTCCTGATGAGGTCTATGGAGGGGGGTCCTCGACGGTGGACGGGTACTACGGCCCGGAGCTGCCCCGGCTCCAGGACACCTACGGGGTGCACATCCTCTTCGACACGGTATCAGTCACCGGGGGAGTGGCCCGAGGGCTCGTCCAGTATGGGGGCGAGAAACCGGTCGAAGTCCCGGCAGGGGAGACCGGGGAGGGCGACGATGCGCAGACGAGCCTCGTCCAACGGGAGACAACGGGAGCCGTCGGGGTCGTCATCGAGGTGGGCCTTGCCCGATACTCGGTGCCGGTCGTCATCCGGATGGGCGAATCCGCGCCATTCGAGATTGCCCTGCCAGCCGGTTTTGAGGCCGACGACCTGAGGGTCGCCCCCGCATGGAACCACACGAACGTCGACTGGCGCGGCGGGCAGCGGTTCAGCGGGCCGACCTCGGACCCGGACTGTGGAAAAGGGGTCGGAGAAGACGGGGCCGATGTGGCTGCCCTCGCTCCAGGCAAGGGACAGGAGTGCTTGGTGTTCGAAGCCCAGGCGACAACGACAGCGGGGAAGAGAATCTCGGTCGAGGCGGTGGTAGCGATCTTCGCGGAGGACGGAACCGTCACGGAGGTGTCGGAGCCATTCATCCTGGCGCAGGGGATAGGGCCGGTGGTGGGCAACGCCAGCATCATCTTCCCGGACATCCAGCTGGCTTGGACGGCTCCGACCGGTTCGGCGGCCTCGACGGGAGTCTGGATTCGATACGCCGAGCAATCGGACATTGCCGCCGAATAGGGTCCTCGGCGGAGCACGGTCAGGGTGCGGGTTCGGGGGGGGTGACGGTCGGGCGACTAGGGACAGGGGGGATGAGCCGTCTAGTCTTGTCCTCGTGAGTCCAGACGCAGGCTTCTCGGCCGTCATACCCGCCGGAGGCGTAGGTAGCAGGCTATGGCCCCTCTCCACCCCGGATCATCCGAAGTTCCTCCTGGACCTGCTGGGCTCCGGCGCCAGCCTCCTTCAGGACACGGTAGCCCGCGTGGCCCCCGTCTCGGACCGGATCATGATCGTCACCGGGGCTGCACATGTTTCTTCCGTCCGGGGCCAGCTTCCGTGTCTCGGCGATGACGACGTCATCGCCGAACCCAGCCCTCACGACTCCATGCCCGCCATCGCCCTCGCGGCCGCCGTCCTCGAGAGGCGCCACGGGCCCCATTCCATGGGGGCATTCTCCGCCGACCACGTCATCCGGAAGCCGGAGGCCTTTCGGGAGGCTGTTCGAATCGCCAGAGCGGCAGCGGAGGCCGGGAAGGTCGTCGTCATCGGCATCGAACCGAGGGGGCCTTCGACGGCCTTCGGCTACATCAAGGCGGAGGCCCCGATCGAGGGGATGGAGGGCGTGCGCCAGGTGGAGGCCTTCACGGAGAAGCCGGATGCTTCGACGGCGGAGGCCATGCTCGCCGCGGGATCCCACTACTGGAACGCCGGCATGTACGTCACCAGAACGGATGTGCTGCTCGGCCACCTCTCACGGACCCATCCGAGCCTGGAGCAGGGGGTCAGGGAACTCGCGGAGGCATGGGACGGCCCCCGCAGGGCGGCGGAACTCGATCGGATCTGGCCGGATCTGACCTGCATCGCCATCGATCACGCCATCGCGGAGCCGGTCGCAGCCGAGGGCGGGGTCGCGGTCGTCCCCGGCGATCTAGACTGGTATGACATCGGCGACTTCGCCGTGCTCGCCTCCATGATGGAACCGGGCCCCGACGGGGTTCGCCTCCTACAGAGGGAGGCAGGGGTCACGACGATTGACGCCCCGGGTGCGATGGTTGTGGGAGGTGAACGACCGGTGGTTCTAGTCGGGGTAGGCGACGTCACGGTCGTCGATGCCCCCGACGCCATCCTCGTCCTCGGCAGGGACTCGGCGCAGAAGGTGAAGCAAGCGATGGAGGGGACCCGCAAACGATGAAATGGCAGGCAACGACCATCCTCGCTCGGCTCGGGAAGGCCGTGGGACTGCGCCGGAAATGGCGCGATTCCTCATCCATCCGGCGGGCGATGAGGCTCGCCCAGAGGGCCTCCGAAGGGGAGATGCCGGCCGCCTGGTTCCGGGCGTACGAACGCGCGTTGGCCGCCCTCAACGAGGAGGATCGATTCAGGTTTACCAAACTCACCGTCGACCTTGACCCCTCCGCACTCGACGTGGCCCAACGGGGCCTCGCCTCCGGGGCTCCGTCGAGCGCCGTTTTCGGCCTCATCCGGGCGTGGAAGGACCTTACCGACGCCGAGCGGGAACTCGCCTTGGGTCCCGTCCGTGAGGCCAAGGAAGGCCCGGTCGTCCTGGCGGGCGCCCCCGCACGTCAGATGGACGACACCACCTGCGGCGCAGCTGCGATGGCGATCATGCTCATGGTCGGGGACCCCTTCGTCGGGATATGGGTCGCGAGTGGGCGGTCGTTCTTCCACTACCTGCCCCCGGAGGTGGCGCGCATCCCCCGTCGGGCGTGGATGATGACCCCCCAGGAGCGATGGGAAGGCCTCCAGAAGTCGATTCACGTCGACACCGTTCGACGGGGTTTCCTCCTTCTCGTCCCCTGGCCCAAGTCCCTCGGAACCCCGCCCTGGCGGGTGGACAACCACACTCGCTTCCTCGGCCTGAGGTTCCATGGCGGGATCGTGGACGACACGGACGAGACCGACCTCGACGCGATGATCACGCGGGCGACGGCGGCCCTCATCGACGGCATCCCCGTGCCGATCTACGCCTCCGGGGACTCCTCTCGGGGGCTCGACACGGTTGTGCCGAGGCATGTGGTACTACTGACCCACATCCTTGACGGAGGATTCCTCGCGTACGAGCCGGCAAGCGCGGCCCAGCACTTCGTCTCGGAGAGGCAGTTGCGCGAGGGGGGTAAGGGCCTCGACGCCTTGGGTCATTGGTCGCACATCTCGTGGATGGTCCTTCCGAAGGCAAAGCCGAACGCGTGACGACGAAGGGATGCGGGCCGTCGGCTGAGGAGATCCACGCTTTTCCCAAGGTGGTGCTTCACGATCACCTGGACGGGGGGCTCCGGCCGGAGACCATGCTCGACCTGGCCCAGGCGGCTGGTCACCGGTTGCCGACCGCCGATCCGGACGCGCTCGGGAGGTGGTTCGTCGATCAGGCCTCCGCGGGCTCCCTTCCGGCCTTCCTCGAGACCTTCGCCCATACCGTCGCCTGCCTGCAGAGCCGGGACGCCTTGGCGCGGGCGGCGCGCGAGGCGGTCGTGGATCACGCCCGAGACGGGGTGGTCTACGTCGAGATCCGCTATGCGCCGGAGTTGCACGTCGCCGGGGGGTTGACGATGCAGGAGGCCGTCGAGGCGGTGGCGGCCGGCCTCGACGAGGGGATCGCGGAGGCGCGTCGAGAGGGATATTCGATCCGGGCCGCCGCGCTGCTGACGGCCATGCGGCAGGCGGATCGGAGCGCCGAGGTAGCCGCTCTTGCGCTTGCGAACCCCGACATGTGTGTGGGGTTCGACATCGCGGGTCCCGAGGCCGGGTTTCCCCCGTCCGGGCATGCGGAAGCATTCACCCTGCTTCGGGATGCCCTCGTTCCCGTCACCATTCACGCGGGAGAGGCCGCCGGCCCGGACAGCATCTCCGAGGCGGTGTCCATCGGTGCGGCCCGTCGTCTCGGCCACGGCCTCAGGATCCTCGACGACATCGAGGATCCGATCGGGGAGCCCCGCTTCGGGAAGGTGGCGGCCTTCGTCCGCGACAATCGCATCCCTCTCGAAATCTGTCCGACGTCGAACGTACAGACGGGCGCCGCGTCGTCGATCGCCCGTCATCCCGTGACCGTGCTTCGTGACCTGGGGTTCACCGTGACCATCAATCCCGACAACCGCCTGATGTGCGGGACCACGACGTCCCGGGAGATGGGTCTTCTCGTCGAGGAAGCCGGCTGGGGGGTGGCCGACCTCGAACTCGCGAGCCTGGACGCAGCGAGGGCGGCCTTCCAGCCCCTCGATGTCCGACAGGAAATCGCCGAGGCCGTCTTCAAGGGATTCGAGGGCGTCGAGCCGTGATTACCAGGACAGAGGCCGCACGACTCATCGATCACACACTCCTTCGCCCGGACGCGACCCTGCCCGAGATCGAGGCCTGTGTGGGCGAAGCCGTCGACCTAGGGGTGTATGCCGTCTGCGTCGAAGGCCGATGGGTCGAAGATGTCGTCGAAATGGCCTGGGGGACGGGCCTCAAGGTTGTCACGGTCTGCGGCTTTCCCACGGGAGAGGCGGGGATGGGGGTCAAGGCCGAGGAGGCTGCCATGGCGGCGTCGCTCGGCGCCGACGAGGTGGATATGGTTGCCGATCTGGAGGCCATCCGCCTGGGGGAGTGGGAGCGCCTCGAGAGGGAGGTGGCGATGGTTCGGGTCGCCATCGATGATGTCGCTCCAGGAGGCATTCTCAAGGTCATCCTTGAGACCGCCGCCTTGGACATGACCGCCGTCGGAAACGCCGCGCGGACAGTCGCGCGAGGCGGGGCGGACTTCGTCAAGACCTCGACCGGATTCCACAAGGCCGGGGGGGCGACGGTCGAGACCGTCCGGCTCCTCCACAAGTACGTGGGGGGCCGCCTGGGAGTCAAGGCTTCGGGCGGGATCAGGACCGCGGACGAGGCCGTCGCCCTGCTCCGGGCGGGGGCGACGCGACTCGGCACCTCGAGGACGAGGGACATCCTCGAAGGCTGGGCTGCCGAGGTTTAGCGGGGCAGGATGGCCCTCACCTCGGCCTCAACGTCGCCCATGGTTGCCCTGGCCATCTGTCGATCGAGAACAAGATCGTCGACAATCGGCCGGATGACTTCCACGTAGGCCTTGATCTTCGCCTCCGTACCGGATGGCCTGACCACCACTCGAGTCCCTGCGTCGGTGAAGATCCGGACACCGTTGGCGGAGGAAAGGCCGTCGAGGCCCGCCGACGCGTCTTCGACGGATGCCACGGGGGATCCCCCGAGGGAAGCAGGTGGTGAAGCCAGGATCCGGGCGACGGCCCGGGCGGCTTCGGCGGGGGTGGGGGTCCGGACGGCCACGAGCCGTGTGAGATGAACGCCATAGGTGCGGTCTAGGTCGTCGAGGGCCTCACCGAGGGTGCGACCCGAAGCCCCCAGAATCGATGCGTATTCGGCTCCGGCGAGGGCGGCCGAGATCCCGTCCTTGTCGCGGACGATGTCCGGGGCCAGGCAGTAGCCCAACGCCTCCTCGTAGGCGAAGGCCAGGCCAGGCACTCGAGAGAGCCACTTGAATCCCGTGAGGGTCGTGGTTGAGCCCAGCCCGTGGCGGCGGGCGATGGCCGAGAGCCTCCGCGACGAGACGACCGTGGAGGCGAGGGTGTCGGCGTCGTGGACGACCCCCGGAAGCGACTCCCCCGCCTGGAGCCGCCCGGCGATCCATTCGCCCAAGAGCCCTCCGCTCTCGTCTCCGGTCAACGTCCTCCAGGTGCCATCGATCGGAACTCCCCAGGCGCACCGGTCGGCATCGGGATCGAGGGCGACGGCCAACGTCGCGCCAGCCTCCCGAGCCAGATTGAGGACGAGATCCATAGCGCCCGGCTCCTCGGGGTTGGGAAAGGGCACCGTGGGAAAATCGGGATCGGGATCGAACTGCGCATCGACAGGATGGACCCGAGTGAACCCCGCAGCCTCCAACACCGCGAGCGCAGTGGCCCCGCCGACCCCGTGGAGGGGCGTCAGGGCTATCCCGAGGGAGGCTCTCCGGTTCGCGACCTCGCCCGTGGACGGGGGAATGAGTCCGGATACGGCCCGGATGTAGCCCTCCTCGACTTCGTCGCCCAGGACGGTCCAGGCGCCTGCGGGGCCCGCCGCCCGATCGCCGACCCTGTCGATCCACCCCTGGATCTCCGCATCGGTGGGGGAGGCGATCTGTGCCCCCCGTCCGACGTCGTCCGTCAGCCGTCCCCCGAGGTAGAGCTTGAGGCCGTTGTCCGATGCGGGGTTGTGGCTGGCGGTCACCATGACCCCGGCGTCGGCATCGAGGAAGCGGACCGCGAAAGCTAGGACGGGGGTCGGAAGCGGCCGGGGAAGCAGACGAGCCCTATGCCCCGTCGCGGACAGGATCCCCGTCACCTCAAGGGCGAAGGTGTCCGACTCGTGCCGGGCGTCGTACCCCACGACGACCGTCGCGGGCCTTCCCCCGAGCCGATCCGAGAGGAATCCGGCTAGTCCGGACGAGACGCGTCGCACCGTGTCGATGTTCATGCGGTCTGGGCCGGGTCCGAGGGCTCCGCGGATCCCGGCGGTCCCGAAGGTGAGGGGCACGAGACGATCCCCTAGAGGCGGCCGACGATGTCGCCGAGCAGGCGGGAGATCCGAGGGCCCGCTTCCCTGCCGGCGGCGAGCACCTCGTCGTGGCTCGGGGCCGCGTCGGAGATCCCGGCCGCCAGATTGGTCACCAGGGAAAGCCCCAGGACCTCGAGCCCGGCCGCCCGCGCGGCGATGGCCTCGAGGGCGGTCGACATCCCGATGAGGCTCGCCCCCAGGGCCGTCGCCATCCGGATCTCGGCGGGGGTCTCGTACTGGGGGCCGGGGAACTGGGCGTAGACCCCTTCCTCAAGGGAGGGATCCGACTCCCGGGCGACGGCCCGCAGGCGGGTCGAGTACAGGTCGGTGAGGTCGACGAAGGCGGGGCCGACGAGCGGGCTCGCCCCCGTGAGGTTGATGTGGTCCGAGATGAGGACGGGGGCGCCGGGGCCGACCTCGGGTCGGGTCGAGCCGCAGCCGTTCGTCAGGATGACGATGCGGCAGCCGGCAGCGGCCGCGACCCGGATGGGATGGCCGACGGCGACCGCGTCCCGGGATTCGTAGAAATGGTGACGGGCGCCCAGGATGAGGACGTGCAAGCCGGTTGACGTGACAACGGAGGAGAGGGTCGAGCCGTGGCCCTCCACCGAGGAGGCGGAGAACCCCGGGATCTCACCGGCCGTAACCGACGCGACTTCCTGGCCGAGGGAATCGGCCGCCCCCGCCCAGCCCGACCCGAGCACGAGGGCGACGTCGTGCGTCAGAACCCCAGTGCGGTCGGCCAGGACCCGGGCGGCCTCCGCGGCCAGCCTCAAAGCCTCGTCCATGTCCCCCACCTCAGTCCTCCTCGCCTGACGAAGCCACAGCCACCGTGATGGCAAGGCTCAGATGGTCGGAAAGGGGGGAGTCCCCGAGGGTGAATTCGGAGAACGAGACACCCAGACCGAACAGGTAGTCGAGACGAGCGTGGAAGTCGTCTCCAAGGTAGGTGTCGGCGGGTTGCCAGAGTTGATCCTGCGCACTGAGGAATTCGGCATCGGTCATCCGAGAGACGGTTGCGCTCTCCGGAGTGGCATTGAAGTCGCCCCCGACGACCGTCGGAGTGCCGTCGTCCGGAAGCCCCGCGAGAAGGGTCTCGACCTCAGCGACCCTGGTGGCCTCGTCGTCCTTGTGCTGCAGGTGAACGGAGACGACTCTGATCGGACCGTCGGCGGTCTCGATCGTCGCAGCGATCGCGGCGCGCCGCTGAGGCCCGGCTCCGAAGGGAAGGGGAATCGCGAGGACATCGTCGATGGAATACCGCGAGAGGATGGCGTTCCCGAACTGTTGATCATGGGTTCCGAGGAAGACGTAGTTCATGTCGAGGCCATCGGCGACGAGTTGAAGCAGGTCCGCACCGCCTCCCAGGATCCACCCCCGATCGACCTCCTGAAGGAGGACGACGTCCGCGTCCTGGGCCTTGATCGCGTCCACTAGGCCCGAGGGATCCACGCCCGGGCCTCCCCCGGCCGGAGGGATGACCCCGTAGTGGAGGTTCCAGGAGACGATTCGAAGTTGGGATGGGAGGTCATCGGTCGGGGAGGCCCCTTGGTTGAAGGACATCGATGCGGGAAGAGCGATCAGGATCGCGGCGACGAAGACCAAGGCGGCCCGGCGGCGGGATCCCGTCAGGGCTCGCGCCATTCCTCCCCGGGGTCGCATCGCTCCGAAGACCCCGCCGACGACGAGAAGGGCGGAGGCACCGACCATCACGAGGAGGTGGGGAAAGCCCAACGGCTTGTCGTAGTCCAGTTGAACCGCGAGGAAGGGGGCGAGGATCGCTAGGCCGAAGGCGGTGGCGGATCCCAGGGACCGGAGGCCGGAAGGGGGATCCCCGGGCCTGACCGAGAGGGCACGGCTGGCCAGGTAGGTGAGGCAAAGGGAGGCGAGGGGGAGGGCGACAACGACGGAGATCCCCCCGAGGATGACGAAACTGTGGGTTGAACCGAGCGCGACGGCGCCGACGATGGCGGTGGGGATTCCCCCACCGTTGGGGCGGAGCGACGCCAGGACCGCTCCACCCGCGAGCCCCACGACGGCAAGGACGATCGCGGGGGCGAGATGAATCCCTCCCTGGCTCGAGATGTAGCCGAGATTGGCAAGGGCGAAGGCCAGGAGGGAAAGCCAGATTCCGAAGGCCCAGAGGCCCTTTGCGGGCTTCTCGGAGGTATCTCTACGGGAGCGCCAGGCCCCACCGAGCACAATGAGGCAGACGAGCGCTGTCGCCGACCATCCCCATCCATCCGAGCGCCAGGCGGCGTCCCAGGTGTGAAGGAGCCCCTGTTCGAGGACCGAGACGCATCCCCCGATGGCGCCCGCCGCGAGCACGGCCGCACCCCCTCCGACGGCGAGGCTTCTTCGGATGACCAGGAGCAGGAGGGTGAGGGACACGGCGAGGGCGGTCAGTCCGATTGCGACGAGGGTGATCCCCGAGGCAAAGGGGAAGGAGAGGCGGAGGAGAACGAGGAGGACGGCGGTGAAAAGGGCGACCCGGGCGATCCCTATCCGTCGCCCGAGTACGGCGGCGAGATGGGCGAGGATCCCGGTCGCGAGGTAGGGGCCGAAAGCCGCGAGGGCGAGGATGGGGGCGGGGAAGTCGAGGAGGTGGGAGAGCAGGGGCCCGGAGGCTCGGATCAGGTCGAGGGTGAGCCAGGTGACGCCGACCAGGAGTCCGAGGACGCGTCCTTGGGGTCCGGTCATGCTCACACGGTACCGCGCCGATGGTGGCTGACGGGGGAGAGGGTCTCGAGCCTTCTAGCCTGGTTCGAGGCGCCGCGGCGGAAGACCCGGACGAAGGCGGTCAGCGTGATCGCAAGGTAGGCCAGCCATGCCAGGAACTCGAGAACTGAGGGCGCAGGCAGGAAACCGAATATTCCCTTGAGCACTGCGCCATGCCAGGAGGACTCCGGAACCTGGGCAGACACGTCGAAGGCCACGGATTCGAAGCCTCGGACAATGCCCGATTCCTGCAACTCGTGAATTGCGTGCGCCAACACCCCGGCTGCCAGCAGTATCAGGAAGAGCCCCGTCCACGTGAAGAATCTCGCCAGATTGATCCTCACGGCCCCGCGGTAGATGGCCCATCCGAGAGCGACCGCCGTGAAAATTCCCAGCACGGCCCCGCCAAGGGCGGCTGGAGCTGATCTCGCGGCACTGACCTGCGTCCATAGGAAGAGCGCGATCTCCAGCCCTTCCCTCCCGACGGCCAAGAACGCCAGGCTGAACACCGCCCAACGTCCGAGACCAACAGCACGGCCGAGAGAATCCTCGAGGCGTCCCCTTAGCGACCGTGAGGTTCGGGCCATCCAGAACACCATCCATGTCATCAACGCCGTCGCCGCAAGGCCGGCGACTCCGGCGACGGCTTCGGTGGCCTCCGCGGGAAGCCGCTGTTGACCGAAGGTGAGGATGACGCCGACGGCGAGAGAGAAGCCGACGGCAGCCCCGAGTCCGCCCCATACCGCCGCGAGGAGGGTGCTCATGTTGGTGCGGAGCAGGTATGCGATCAGGACACCGATGATGAGGGCGGCTTCGAGGCCCTCGCGGAGACCCAGGACATAGTTGGCGATCACAAGCGCCCCTCCAAAGGGTAGTAAGGGTGACCTAACCTAGATGAGTGCAGGCTAGGCGCTCAAGGATCTCTCTGTCAAAAATAGGAAACACATACGTTGCGTAAATGCGATCCGGCAGGCCTTCACCCTATCCGGGGGCAAGGCCGGCGTGACCTAGGTCCCGCAGTTGGGCGGGCTCCAGCCCGGAGGATGTGGGGGCACTCCGAAAGGTCGGTTCATGAATATCCTCGACAAGGCGCACACCGTTGCTCCCAAGGGCTACAACCGCTGGCTCATCCCGCCGGCTGCTCTTGCCGTCCACCTCTCCATCGGACAGGTATACGCGCTCAGCGTTTTCAAGGATGCGCTCCGCTGGCGCTTCGGCGAGTGGTGTGAGGGCAATGTGATTGACGGTGCGTGCGTGCCCGCCTCCGGGGTCGATCCGGTATGGATGGAGGCCAGCCACACGTCCATCGGCGTCATTTTCTCCATTGCTATCGTCATGCTGGGCCTTTCGGCCGCGATCGGCGGTCGCTGGATGGAGCGCAACGGCCCGCGGAAGGCCATGGCGCTTGCCGCCACCTGCTGGGCAGGAGGCTTCGCGGTCGGTTCGCTGGGCCTCTTCACCGAGCAACTCTGGCTCGTCTACCTCGGCTATGGCGTTCTCGGCGGTATCGGGCTGGGTATGGGATACATCTCCCCGGTCTCGACGCTCATCAAGTGGTTCCCCGACCGCCCGGGCCTGGCCACGGGTCTTGCCATCATGGGCTTCGGCGGGGGAGCGATGCTCGCCTCGCCGCTCTCGAAATGGTTGCTCGACCGGTTCGCCAACACTGAGGCCGCGATCAACCAGTACGGACTTGAAGGGGTGACGGATCCGGACACCCTGGAGGTGGCCGGACACGCGGCCGCCCTCGTCCCTTCTTGGCTCGCGCTCGGCGGCGTCTATCTCGTCTTGATGCTCCTCGGCGCCATCGTCGTCCGTGTCCCGAAGCCAGGCTGGAAGCCCGCAGGTTGGGTCCCCAAGGAGCACGGCCAGAGACTATCGAGCGGCGGCCAAGTGAACGCCAGGAACGCGATCAAGACCCCGTCGTTCTACTTCCTCTGGCTGGTGCTGTTCTGCAACGTCACCGCGGGTATCGGCATCCTGGAGAATGCCAAGCCGATGATCCAGGACTACTACCCGCAGGTCACCGCAGCGGCAGCCGCGGGCTTTGTCAGCATCCTCTCCCTTGCCAACATGCTCGGACGCCTCGGTTGGTCGAGCCTCTCGGACACCATCGGTCGAAAGCTGACCTACGTCAAGTATTTGGGAGTCGGCGCACTTCTGTACACGTCGGTTGCCTTCTTCGGCCCGGACTCTATCGTCCTGTTCGTGCTGCTCATGATCGTGATCCTCAGTTTCTACGGCGGCGGATTTGCGACCATTCCGGCTTACCTCAAGGATGTCTTCGGCGAATTCGAGGTCGGCGCGATCCACGGTCGTTTGCTGACCGCGTGGTCGGCCGCGGGCGTCGCCGGGCCGCTGATCATCAACAGCATCCTCGACGCTCTCGAAGCGCGTGGATACGAGGGCGCGGACCTCTACCGCCCGTCACTCCTGGTCATGGTCGGCATCCTGATGATCGGGTTCGTGGCGAACCTGCTCGTTCGTCCGGTGGATTCGAAGCATCACGTCCACGAGGACGACCTTCCCGACCACGACAAGCCTGTCGTCAAGGGCAAAGCCGGCGTGAAGAACTCCCCAGCCCTCATTGGAGCGAAATGAAGAAGGAAGTGCACAACCCTCTCGCCTATGTGCTGTGGGTAGTCGTTTCCGTCGGAATCGTCTACGGGGTGGCTCAGGTCGCCGTCAACGGAGCCAAGCTTTTCACCGAATAGGGCCAGCCGAAACCGCTGTGGGAGTCTAGTCGGCGTCCCCATCGATGTCGCAGATGGCCGTTCCCGCACTCACGGTCACCCCGACCGTTGCCGCGAGATTCGTGATCTTCCCGTTCCTGTGGGCCACGAGAGGCTGCTCCATCTTCATGGCTTCGAGGACCACGACGAGGTCCCCTTCCGCCACCATCGCACCATCCTCTACCGCGACCTTGACGATTGTTCCTTGCATGGGTGAGGACAGGGTTTTTCCGCTCGTCAGCCGGACGGCTCCGTTGGCGCGTGCAGCCCTCCGGGGGCCGACCGCTCGGGCGCTTGCCCTCCCGGCGGCCGCGAGGCTTGCTGGTAGGACCACCTCCAGTCGCTTCCCGCTGACCTCGACGATGACCCGGGAGGTTTCCTCGGCCTCCCGATGCTCCGAGTCAGGGGTTCCTGCCTTGCCGAGAGAGGCGACAGTCTCGGCGAAGCCCGTCTCGATCCAGGTGGTGAAGACGCCCAGATGTCCATCGGGGGCCGTGAATTCGGGGGCGTCGAGGACGGCTCGATGGAACGGAATGACGGTGGGAATACCCTCGATGGCCATTTCCGAAAAGGCTCGGCGGGCGCGGGCGATGGCCTCATCCCTGGTTGCACCCGTGACGATGACCTTCGCCAGGAGCGAATCGAACGCCCCGGAGACGACGCTGCCTTGGACGATTCCCGCGTCGACCCGGACCCCCGGGCCGGAGGGGAGCCTCAATCCGGTCACCCTTCCAGGTGTCGGAAGGAAACCGGCTCCCGGGTCCTCGCCGTTGATGCGGAACTCGATCGAGTGTCCGCGGACGATCGGCTCCAAGACGGAGATGGGTTCGCCCGCCGCGATGCGGAACTGCTCCTTCACGAGGTCCATTCCCGTCACCTCTTCGGAGACGGGGTGCTCCACCTGGAGCCGGGTGTTGACCTCCAGGAAGGAGACCGTTCCATCCGCACCGACGAGGAACTCGCAGGTGCCAGCGCCCAGGTAGTGCGCCTCCTTGAGGATCGCCCGGCTGCCCTCGACGATGACCGCCTCCTGCTCGGGGGTCAGGAAAGGCGCGGGGGCCTCCTCGACGAGTTTCTGGTGGCGACGCTGAAGCGAGCAGTCGCGGGTGGAGACCACGACGACATTGCCGTGCGAGTCCGCGAGGCATTGCGTCTCGACGTGACGGGGCTTGTCAAGGAAACGCTCGACGAAGCACTCGCCTCGGCCGAAGGCGGAGGTAGCCTCCCGAACGGCCGATTCGAAGAGCTGCGCGATGTCCTCGCGGGTGCGGGCCACCTTGAGGCCGCGACCGCCTCCGCCGTGGGCAGCCTTGATCGCCAGAGGAAGGCCGTGTTCGTCGGCGAAAGCGAGGATCTCCTCGGCGTCGGCGACGGGGTCGGGGGTTCCGTGGACGAGGGGGGCCCCGACCTTCTCGGCGATGCGGCGGGCGGAGACCTTGTCCCCCAACGCCTCGATCGCCTCGGGGGGTGGACCGATCCAGATCAGCCCGGCCCCGATGACGGCGCGGGCGAAGTGGGCGTTTTCTGCGAGGAAGCCGTACCCGGGGTGGATCGCGGCGGCTCCGGAGCGTGCCGCGGCGTCGAGGATCTTGTCGATGTTGAGGTAGGTGTCCGTCGCGGTCGCTCCCCCAAGGGCGTAGGCGTCATCCGCAAGGGAGACGAATGGGGCATCGCGATCGGGGTCGGCGTAGACGGCAACGGAACGAATTCCCGCGTCTCTCGCAGCCCGGATGATGCGAACCGCGATCTCGCCCCTGTTGGCTATCAGAACGGAGTCGAATGACGGCACCAGGCCAACGTAGCGTGATCATGGGAGGCGTTTCGACCCCGGGGACAGGTCGGGGGGCAACTTTGGGGCGGGCGCTAACCTCCCGGCTTGACGTTTGTAGAAAAGGCACAACGAAAGGGGGCGATTCGCGAGGTTACGCCCCCGTAGGTTGTTCTGACTCGACAAAACGGCTTGTTCGTATTCCGTTCCTGCCTCAGGACCACAGGTCGGTGATACTCAGCCCAAGGCGAATGAGAAGATGCCTGAGCAGGGGGAGGCTCAGTCCGACGACGCCGTGATGATCACCATCGATGCCCTCGACGAAGGGCCCGCCCAGGCCGTCGATGGTGAATCCTCCAGCGACGCCGAGAGGCTCCCCCGTCGCGACGTAGGCGTCGATTTCCGCGTCGGTCAGATCGGCGAAACGTACGATCGTCGAGGAGGTGTCACCGGCCCGCCCTCCGATCGCGTCGCTGTCCGGGCTTTCAATCCGGTTGTCGATGAGGGCATGTGCGGTGTGGAGGATGGCGGATTGGCCGCGAACCTCTCGCCAGCGTTCGCGCGCAACCTCGGGGGTGTGCGGCTTGCCCAGCAACTCTCCCCGGAACTCCAGCATGGAATCGCAGCCGAGGATGAGGGCGTCCGGATCGTGGTGCTCCTGCACCCACTCGGCCTTGGCGCTCGCCACGATGAAAGGCTGGTCTCTGAGGAGCAGTTCCGGCCCGAGTCCGGCTGAGTGGTGCTCCGAGAACAGGTCGCGGGCGTTCGCAAGAAGGCCGTCCTCGTCGATGTCGGCAACGATTACCGTCGGTTCGATGCCAGCCGAGCGCAGGGTCGACAACCGCGCGGGCGAGGCGGAAGCCAGGACGAGGGAAACGGGCATGGCGTCAGCCTAGCCCGCTACGAGTACGCCTTTGCCTGCATGGAGTAGAGGTCGGCGTACAGCCCGCCGAGTTTCATCAGTTCCTGGTGTGATCCGGCTTCCTGGATCCGGCCGTCGTTGACGACGAGGATGAGGTCCGCCATGCGCACGGTCGAGAAGCGGTGGGAGACGAGGATGGTGATGGCTCCGGTCTTCTTAGCAACGCGTTTTGCGGAGGCGGCATACTCCTCGAAGAGGTTGTGCTCGGCCTGGGCGTCGAGGGCACTCGTCGGTTCGTCCAGAACGAGCAGGAGCGGGGTCTCCCGCATCATCGCCCGACCCAGGGCGAGCTTCTGCCACTGCCCTCCGCTCAGTTCGGTGCCGTCGGCATAGGACTTTCCGATCTGGGTCTCGAGCCCATCCTCGAGGCGAGTCAGCAGGTCGTCGCCCCGGGCCCGATGGAGGGCTTTCTTGACGGCGGGGGTGCTCTCGATCTTCGGCAGATCCCCGATCCCGACGACCTCACGTGCGATGAATTCGAAGCGCGCGAAGTCTTGGAACCCCGCCGCGATGCGTCCCCGCCATTCGTCGAGGGGGAAGCGCCTCATGTCGACCCCATCCATCTCGATCGCGCCCGACGTCTGCTCGTAGAACCGGCAGAGCAGTTTGACGAGGGTCGTCTTGCCGGCTCCGTTCTCGCCGACGATGGCGACGGTGGTTCCTGCCGGAAGCTCGAGATTGACCCCACCGAGAACCTTCCGTTCGGTACCCGGGTAGGCGAACGAAACGTCGCGGAGGGTGATCCCCTTCCTGATCGTCTTGGGGAGGGGTAGATCGGGCGTGGGGAGGTCCTTTTCGACCAACGCCCGCATCCAGGCCAGGTTGGCGAGGGTGCGGGAGACGCGCTGAAGGCCGACGAGGAGGAACACCGCCTGGGTGACTTGGGCGTTCACCTGGCTGGCCAACGAGATGACCAGGACGACATCCCCGACCGTACCCTGGTCGGCCACGACGTTCCGGATGACGAGGAGCGTCGCCCCGATGTAGGCGACGGCGAAAAGCAACTGCCCGATGACCTGAAGGAACGCGGAGCGGTCCTCTCCCTTGACGAGGATGTCCGTGGCATCCTTCCATGAGGCCTTCTGGCGATCGTGCATCTCCTCCCCGAGACCGCAGACCCGAATCTCCTTGGCCGGCCCCGCATCCGTGACGAGGTGGAAGACGTGCCGGACCTTGCGGGTGTGGGGTGCCGCGGCCTCACGGGCCTTCCCCATGCCGACCTCTCCCATCCGACCGAGGATGAGGGATGGGATGGCGAAGACGGGCAGGAGGAGGAGCCACGGGTTGAGGGTCGAGAGCAGGAAGATGGTGATGAGCATGCCCATCGCCAACCCGATGGAACTGAACAGGATGCTCATGACCATCCAGCCGGCCCAGTTGACCTCCTGGCGGATGACCCGGAGCTTGTCCGCGTAATCCGGCCGCTCGTGGTGTTCCAGCCCGGCCGAGCCGTTGCTGATGTCGATGAGGTCGCGCTCGATCGCGAGTTGGACCATCTCCCCCAATTCGAAGTAGAAGATGTGGCCGAAGTGCCCGGCGACAAGGCTGGCCATCGTCAGCGCCGCGACGGCGAGGGCGGCCCCGGTGACGGCAGAGGCATCGTGACGGATAGCGGCGTTGGTGAGGGCCGCGAGCGCGGGGGCGGCGAGCGGCATCGCGACGAACTGCAGGGTCATGAGAAGGAACGACAAGACCACTCGCCCCCTGCTCTCGTTCCAGGCGATGTGGGCGAGGGTCTTGGCCCCCCGGAGGGATTCGATCATGGGAGGGCCTCCTCGAGGTCGATCGGGGCGTCGGGATCCACCGGTGCCTCGATGGTGTCGCCCTCGGCATCGAGCCCCTTGGCGAAGCGCTCGGCTTGGAGGGTGAACAACCGCTGGTAGTGGCCGCCGTTCTTCATCAACTGGGCGTGGGTTCCCTGTTCCGAGATCCGGCCCTCGTCGATGACGACGATGTGGTCAGCCCGACGGACGGAGGAGAAGCGGTGGGAGATGAGGATCGAGGTCACACCCTTGGTGAGTTCGACGAAACGATCGAAGAAGGCGACCTCGGCTCGCACATCGAGGGCCGAGGTCGGTTCGTCGAGGACGAGAACCTTGGCGCCGTTCTGCAGAGCATACAGCGACCGGGCGATCGCGATGCGCTGCCACTGGCCTCCGCTCAGGTCGATGCCGTCCTGGTAAGCGCGGGCCAAGGGGGTGTCGAGTCCGAGGGGATGGTCGCCGAAGGCGTCGAGGATGCCCGCCCGGCGGGCGGCCTCCCGAACGCAGCCCTCGTCCCTCGGAACGTGGATCGCGCCAATTGCGATGTTGTCCGCCGCGGTGAACTCGTACTTGATGAAGTCCTGGAAGATGACGCTTATCTGTCGACGCCACTCGACCGGATCGAGGAGGCCGATGTTCACCCCGTCTGCGAGGATCGCGCCCGAGGTCGGCTCGTAGAGCCGGGTGAGGAGCTTGACGAGCGTTGTCTTTCCGGCGCCGTTGACGCCGACGATCGCCGTCGATCGACCGGCAGGGATCTCCAGGTCGAGGTCGTGGAGGACCCGCTCGTTCGCCCCGGGATACGAGAACTCGAGGTGGTGGAAGTGGAGGGACGCGTTCGGCAGTGACCGAACGGCGACGGTGGCGGGATCGGCAACACCGACCGCCACACGCGCGGCGTTTGTCGCGGTCTGCTCCCTTTCCCGCGCCTCGGCCCGTTCGATCTGAGTTCGGAGCGCTCGCATAGCCTCCACAGCACGCATCCCGAACTGGGTGGGGACGTCTGCCTCCTCGTAGGCCCCGCCGAGGGCGATGGCCCCCATCAGCGCCTGGAGGGATAGGGCGAGGGCCGTGAGTGACAGGTCATTCTCGACCGCCCCCTGCCCGATCCGGTAGACGACCCAGGCCAGCACCACGAGACCGACCGTGGTGATGAAGATGTAGGGGTAGAAGTAGATGCGCCTCCGCGCCCGCCCAACCGGGCCGAAAAGATCCCAGTAGGCACGGTTGTAACGCTCCGAGAGCCACTCATTCGTCCGGAAGACCCGGGTCTCCTTCGAGGCGACGTCGCTCATGGAGAGCTCTCGGAGATAGTCGCGCTTGCGGTCTTCGGGCATGACCGTGCGCCAAACCGCTGAGAACTTGCGAAGCCCACCTCGGTTGCCGTAGCGGAACATCATGGTGACGCAGAAGACGACGGGACCCGCCCACCAGAACGAGGCGATGCTCAGCAAGACGCAGAAGGATAAGAGAGCGCCATAGCGGGCGATGAGGGCGAGTATCCCCGAGACCGCCTGGCCGGGGGTGTTCCAATCGTCGTCGAACGATCGGACGGACTCGGCCAGTTCGTTGAGGACGTCTTGATCCTCCAACGGGGCGATGGAGGTCGTCCGGGTCGTGAGGGACAGGATCTCCTGCCGGAGCTGGCCATCGATCCGGCGCCTGACCCGCGAGGCCAGGGCCGTGACGACGGGTGCGACGATCCGGGCGAAGAGAAAGGCAACGGCCGCCAGGACGAACGCCAGAACAAGGCCGTCCCAGGCGTCCGAAGCGACGCCCCCCTCGACCGCCGCGGGAACGCGGCCGATGACGATGGAGGTGGCCACGACGAAGAAGACGGGCAGGGCGCCGGCGACGAGATTGAGCAGGATGAGAGACCCGGCGAGCGGCCATCCGACCCGGGGAACCATGCGGATGATCTCGACTCGGGAGATGATCGTCCGTTCGACCCACAGGTCCCAGGAGGAACGCAGGCGCGATCGCCTTGACGTGGAGGTGGGGGTAGGCACGGACCGAGTATAGGGATGACGGCTGACACGGCAAGGGGCGAATTTCGACTGTTATCGAATCGGTACTCTCGCGTTACGTGTTCGATATCAAGAGCGTTTCTGATTCTTGGTCCCGTGGTGGATCGCAACGATGCCGAAGAACAGCTTCCGAACACCGCAGTTCTCGAAACGAGCGGTCTCGAGCATCCGCAGCAAGGTGTCACGGTCGGGGTGCATGCGAATGGACTCGGCCAGGTACCTATAGCTCGCGGGGTCTCGAAGGATGAGCCTTCCCAGTGTTGGAATGACGACGAAGGAGTAGGCGTGGTAGAACGGCCGGACGAACCACCTGACCGGTCGGGAGAACTCGAGGACGATCATCCGGCCCCCGGACCCCAGAACCCGGAGCATCTCGGAGAGGGCCACGGCTTGCCGTGTGACGTTTCGGAGCCCGAATCCGATGGTGACGACGTCGAAGGCGCCGTCCTCGAAGGGCAGGGCCTCGGCGTCGGCCTCCCTGAGAAAGACCCGGTCCCGAAGAGGATGGCCGGACAGCCTTCGCTCCGCCTCGGCCAGCATCGAGGGATTGATATCGGCGAGCGTGACCCGGCCCGTCGGCCCGACTCTCTTTGCCAGCAGGATCGCGATGTCCCCTGTCCCCCCGGCGAGGTCGAGGACGCTGTCCCCTTCCCGCACGCCGGCTATCCCCACGGCTCGGCGCTTCCACAGGCGGTGCATCCCCCAGGTCATGAGGTCGTTCATAAGGTCGTAGCGACGGGCGACGCGGTCGAAGACTTCGGCGACCTTGCCCGCCTTCTCGTCCTCCCCGACTTCGCTGTATCCGAAGTGGGTGGAGTGTCCAGGGAACGAATCGCCTCGTGTGGACGCAGAGGCGTCGGGGGAGTCGTCCGTCACCGTCGTCCTCCGTTCCTGGGTGAGCGTAGCAGGGCGTCCTAGGCGTACTGACGGGCCTGGAGCCCGTAGAGGTCCGCGTAGAGGCCGTCGAGGGCCATGAGCTCGTTGTGGGTTCCGGCCTCGACGATACGGCCGTCGCCGACGACCAGGATGAAGTCCGCCATGCGGACGGTCGAGAAGCGGTGGGAGACGAGCACCGTGATGGCCCCGGTGGCCTGGGCGACGCGACGCGCCCCGAGGGCGTACTGCTCGAAGAGGTTGTGCTCGGCCTGGGCATCGAGGGCGGACGTCGGCTCGTCGAGGAGGAGCAGGAGGGGGGAGACTCGCATCATGGCGCGGCCGAGGGCGAGCTTCTGCCACTGTCCCCCGCTCAGGTCGGTCCCGGTGTCGAACGATTTCCCCACAAAGGTCTCAAGCCCGTCGGGCAGGCGCCGGAGGACGTCTTCGGCCCTGGCACGGTCGAGCGCGGCCCGGACGGCGTCCGGATCGTCGATGTCCCGCCGGGAGCCGATCCCGACGGTGTGCTGGGCCGCGAATTCGTACCTGGCGAAGTCCTGGAACCCCGCGGCGATCCTCTCCCGCCACTTGTCGATGGGGATGCGCCGGAGATCCGTGCCGTCAACCTCGACGACGCCGGCGGTCGGCTCGTAGAACCGGCACAGCAGTTTGATGAGCGTGGACTTCCCGGCGCCGTTCTCGCCGACGATGGCGACGGTGGAACCGGCGGGAATGATGAGGTCGACGTTCTCCAGCACGGGGGTTTCGGTCCCGGGGTAGGCGAAGGCGACGTCCTTGAACACGATGCCTTCCTTGAGGGACTCGGGCACGGAGGCGTCCTCAGCGACGGCCGGGGCATGCTCGACGACGGAGGCAATCCAGCGGATCTCGGCGAAAAGCGAGGAGGTCCTCTGGAGCCCCTGGAGGAAGCGGACGGCTGAGCTCACCTGGACGTTGACCTGACCCGCGAGGGTGACGACCATTAGAACCTCGCCCACGGAGGCGGAGCCGCGGACCGCGTCGCGAACCACCAAGAGCGTCGCCCCGACATAGGCGATGGCGAAGAAGATCTGGCCCGCTGCCCTGAGCAGGGTCGCCCTCATCTCGGCCTTGACCTCGATCTCGGAGGCGCGGTCCCATGCCCGACGTTGGCGTTCCCGCACCTGGACCTCGAGTCCGCAGGTGCGGACCTCCTTGATGGGGCCGGCGTCGCTGAGGAGGGCGAACATGTGGTTGGCCTGACGGGTGTCGGGGGCAGCCGTCCTTCGGGCGGCCGCGGCGAGGCTTTCCGCCCGGCGGCCCAGCAGGAGGGGCGGGATCGCGGCAATGGGAAGGAACAGAAGCCACGGCGTCATCTGGGCGAGCAGGAATCCCGTCACGGCCATGGCCAGGAGGATGGAGATGGTGCCGTAGGAGTTGAGAGTCGTGCCCCAGGCGGCGCGGTCGATTTCGCGGCGGATGACGGCGAGGCGGTCGGCGTGGTCGGCGCGCTCGTGGTGCTCGAGTCCGGTCGAGCCGTTCGTGAGTCTCGCGACCCTCCGGTCGAGGATCCCATTGCAGTCCTCGGCCGTCTTGAAGTAGAAGATGTGGGCGAAGTGTTCGGCGGTGAGGGACGCGATGACGAGCACGGCCGTGAAGACGGCCGCCGCGACGGCCGTGGAGGCATTCCCCGCGATCGACTCGTCGACGATGTCCCGGAGGGTGAGGGCCGCGACGGGAAGGGCGACGGGTTGAACGAGCATGAGGGTGAAGCCGACGATGAAGTTGAACCGTCCGGCCTCCCACGAGATCGCGAGGGCGTCCTTCATGCCCCGCCAGAGTTCTTTCATGGGGTCACCGCCAGTTCGTCCTCGTCGCCTTCGACGTCGAGGCCCTCGCGGAAGCGTCGTGCCTGGAGTTCGAAGAGACGCCGGTAGTTGGTATCGCACGACATGAGTTCGTCGTGGGAGCCGGATTCGATGACCCTGCCCTGGTCGATGACGACGACGGTGTCGGCTCGACGCACGGACGAGAACCGGTGGGAGATGAGGACGCTCGTGGCGCCCCGGGTGAGGTCGACGAACTGGTCGAAGAAGGCGGCCTCGGCCCGGACGTCGAGGGCGGCAGTGGGTTCGTCGAGCACGAGCAACCGGGCGCCCTTGGCGAGGGCGTAGAGGGACCGGGCGATGGCGATGCGCTGCCACTGCCCGCCGCTCAGGTCGATGCCCCTCTCGTACCCGCGGGAGAGCATGGTGTCGAGCCCGTCGGGGGCATCCTCGAGAGCCTCGTGGATGCCGGCCTTGCGGGCGGCCTCGACCACAGCCGCGCGGTCGACGGGATCGAAGGCCGCGCCCGTCGCGATATTGTCGGCCGCGCTGAACTCGAATCGCACGAAGTCCTGGAAGACCACCGAGAGCGTCCGTCTCCACTCGCGGGCGTCGATGTCGGAGATGTTGACGCCGTCGACGTAGATGCCTCCCGCCGTCGGTTCGTACAGCCGGGCGAGGAGCTTCATGAGCGTCGTCTTGCCGGCCCCGTTGACCCCGACGATGGCCGTCGTCTTTCCGGCCTCGAGCGTGAGGTTGAGCCCGGCGAAGATCTGCTCGTCGGCCCCGGGGTAGTGGAAGTCGAGGTCGCGGAACTCGATGGAGTGCTGTGGCGCGCCCTCCGGGACGGGAAGCGTACCCCGAGGCGCGGTATCGTCCCGGCGGACGGTCGTCGCAACCTCACGGAGTGCCGTCAGGGCGTTCATCCCGAACTGGGTCGGAGGGTCGGATTCGGGATAGTCGCGGGCGAGGAGCAGGGCGCCGACGAGGGCCTGGAGTCCGAGGGTGAGGTCCTTGAGGCTCATGTCGCCCGCGACGAGTTCGCCCCCGGCGGCACGGTCGGCAAGCGACGTCAGGCCCCAGATCACCACGCCCAGGGCGATGGCCGTGTACACGAGGTAGGGCTTGAAGTAGATGCGGCGGCGTTCTTTGTCGACCGGGTCGTTGAAGGCGGAGTGGGTCTCCCTGTGGCGCTCCTCCAGCCACTTGTTCGAGCCGAAGACCCGGATCTCCTTGGCTGCCGTGGAGCCGATGGTGACGTCACGGAGGTAGAGCAGCCGACGGCGGATCCCGCTGTTCTTGCGCCAGATCGCCGAGTATCGCCGGAGTCCGCCGCGGTTTCCCGTGCGGAGGATGATAACCGCGGCCGTCATGGCCAAGGCGATCCAGGAGCCGAAGATGAGCCAGACGATGACGAGCAGGCTGACCAGTTGGAGGTATCGCGCGGTCAGGTACAGGAGTCCGGCGGCGGCGAACCCGGGGGTGTGCCAGTTGTTCTCGAATCGGACCCGGGCCTCCGAGAATTTCCCCAGCGTTTCGGGGTCCTCGAGGGGGCCGATGCCGATCGAGGACGTGATCGCATCGACGGCCTGGTCCCGGACCAGCCCGTCGACCCGGCGTTGGATGCGGAGCCCGAGCATCGCCTGGACGGGGGCGAGGATCTGCTGGGCCATGAAGGCGGCCGCGGCGACGAGGAAGAGTTGGACGAGCCGGTCCCAGGCCGTCGATCCGATCCCGGCGTCCACGGCGGCGGGCACCCGGCCGATCATCTCGGCCGTCGCGACCATGAAGGCGATGGGCAGGGCGCCGAGGATGAGGTTGATGACGGTGATCCCGATGAGGGAGGGCCAGCCCGCCAGGGGGAGGATCTTGATGATCCTGACGCGGGCCATCACCGCGGCGTCCCAGTAGGTGGTCAGGCGGTCGCGGAGGGAGGGGCGGGGTTCGGGAGTATCGTCGCGCATCGGGTTTTCAGGCTATCGCCGCCGTCTGACGTGAAAGCGCCATTTCGGATTGCGACTGGGTAACGTTTCTGCCGCGCCGGGGTCTCGCTTCGGCGTTTCTGCCTATTCCGGAAGTCCAGCGAGGGTGAGGGCTGCTCCTGCTGCGGCGACGAGCGAGACGAACAGGGGGGTGTAGAGCCGGGTATCGCCCACCGCGAACGGTGTGGTGGTGACGGTCTTGAAGAACCCGATGTGTTTGAAGTCGCCGACTGACCGGAGGCTCGCGACGATGAGGGCCATGGCGGTGGCCCACCAGACCAAGGCGGGCGGCGAGAACCACGCCATGGTTGCCAAAAGAGCGCCAAGCGTTCCTGCGGCACCCGCGGGGATCAGGCAGGCAAAAGACCCAGGCTCCGCGAGGGGTTTGAGGGTTGCGGGATCCTCCGGGTAGGTGTGGGCCCTGAGCTTGTCCGAGCCGAGAGCCCACATGAGGTGAAGCACCGCGCCTCCTGCCGCGACCGCGACGCCAAGGGCCACGATCCCGAAGAGCACCACCCGGGGCAGGGCGTCGGCGGAGTCGAGGGCGTACAGTCCGGCGGTGAGGAAGAGCGGCCAGGCGAAGTGGCCGCGGAGGGTGACCAGCATCGCCGCGCCCGTGAGGAGGGCCACGGCCCCGACCGCCGCCCCCACCGGCACTCCCAACAGAGCCGCGGCGAGGCCAAGCCAGGCCACGGAGACGGCGTGCCAGGCGAAGCGAAGAAGATGGTTGGCCATCCGGCGGGGAACCTTGATCCTCCAGTCGCGATTTTGCAGGAGGGGCTTGACGACCAGTGCCTCGCCCAACGCTGAGTGGGCCAGGGCAAGTGCGACAAGAAGGGAACCGGCGATCACATCGCTCATGAAGAGCCTCCAGACTCATTGCCTCGGCCGGTCCACACGTTGAGGACGGCCTTCCAATCTGCGCCGAGTTCGCGGATGTTGCCCGTCGTGGTCCCGGCCCGCATGGTGATCGGGGGGAAGGTCCCCTCGGCGTCGAGGCCCGCCTGCTGACACAGCCAGGTGGCCCGGGCCACGTGGAACTCCTGAGTGACGACGACGACGGAATCGAGGCCGAGCGGCCCGGCGGCGTTCGCGCACGAGGCGAAGGTGTCGACGCCCTCGCGGTCGAGGATGATGGCTTCCTCCGGGACGCCCTGCGCCAGGGCGAGGTCCCGCATGGTCGCGGGCTCGTCGTAGCCGTCGGGTCGGGTCGCGCCGGTCATGACGATGACGTCGACGAGGCCCCGCTCGTAGAGGTCCACGCCGAGGTCGACCCGCTCCTGGAGGAAGACGCTCGGCAGCCCGTCGTCCCCGACCTTCGCGCCGAGGACGAGGGCGGCGTCGGCGTGGTGGGGGGTCTCGTCGGAGGCGTAGATGTCCCCGACCGTGGCGAACCTGACATAGAGCCAGGGGCCCGCGACGACGGCCGGCACGAGGACGACGGCGGCGACGAGCCACCGGTACCGGCGGCGGATCCTGGTCGGGGATAGCGAGCGCACGTGGATCACTCGCCCCTCCCGCCCAGGACGTCGGCGAGAGCCTTCCAACTGGCTCCGACCTCTCGAGCGATTCCTCGGAGGGTCCACCAGGTGGGCGACGGAGCCGGGTAGTACCCCTGGGTTTCTAGGCCGGCTCGTTGGCAGAGCCATGTCGCGCGGGCGACGTGATACTGCTGCGAGACGACGATGACGGACTGGGCGTGGTAGACCTCGTCGGCGCGTTGACATGATGTGAAGGTGTCGACACCGAGAGGATCGAGGACGATGGCCGACGCGGGGACACCCAGGGTAATCGCGTAGTCGCGCATGACGGTGGTTTCGTTCTGACCCGTAGTGCTGCTGTCCGTCCCCGACATGATCAAAGTATCGACCACGCCGCCACAAAAAAGTTCAGCACCGGCTTCGACGCGTTGCTCCAGTCGAGGCGACAGGCTGCCATCCGCGTTCACGAGCGTTCCCAGGACGATGGCCGCGTCGGCAGAACGTGGCGTCTCCCCGGGGCCGTAGACGTCTCCCATCGTCGCGATCCCCAGGACTAGCCAAGGCCCTGCGACGACCGTCGGGATGAGGACGACGAGCGCGACGAGCCACCGATACCTACGGCGGATGCGGGTGGGGCCGAGCACGAGTCGAGCCTACCGGGCGGGCTGTCGGAGGGAGGTCGCCCAACCCGGAAAGGGAAAGGCGGGGTCCCCGAGGTCACTTCTTCGCAGCAAGCCGGTCGAACACAACCGCCAACTCGGACGGGATGTCGGGACGGAGATGCCTGCCGTCGGTTCTCGTCACCTGCGTGACCTTGCCCTTCCTCCACCAGTACACCTGGGGGGATATCGGGGGCGACCCGTTCTTGAAGGCCACCCGGGCGGCGAGGGCGAGCGAGCGAAACCCTGTCGTGGCATACCGATCGGTGAGTACGTGAAACAGGAGGTTGTTCGGGTTGGGGATCGCGACGAGAGCCCCGTCGGGGTGCTTGCCGACGAGGTCGAGTTCGTCCTCGAGAATGCAGGCCCTGCTCGCGGTGTGCGAGGTCGTCCCGAAGACGGTGTGGATCGTCCCGCCGTCGCCCGGATCGGTGACGATCCGGTCCTCGACGGGATCGCGGCGGAGATTCGCGATAGCCGCCGTGCGGAGTTCAGCCGCACCAAGACGGGCGAGATCCCCGTCCGTGAGGACGACGGCGCCCTCGGGTGTCATCTGGACGAAGGCCTCCAGCGCCTGGTCGCCCCAGGGCGTGGCATACCGGAGGCTCCCGGTTTGGCCCTTGGGAATACTCGAGGCCGCGATCAACCGAGGGTAGACCCGTTCGAGGTTTCCCGGCCTGGAGGATGCCGACGTGGTGCCGAGCCCGATACTGGTGAAGCCGACGGAACGTGGGTTGCGACGAGTAAGGAGGCGCATGGTCGCATCCTTGCACCTCGTCTCGCGGAGGGAATCCACCTGGAGGATGATCCCTGGCGGGTTCATCGAGCCGGTTCTACCGGAGCGAGTGCCGCCAGGCTGCGTCGCCGCGGGCGAGTACACCCGTCCGCCGTCCCCGCAACGTGCGGCTCCGGTCCATCCAGGCCGACGTCGGGGAGGCGGCCTCCTCGCTCGCCCCCCGGGCCGCGACCATGGCGACCATGCCGGCAACCAGCGCAGCCAGCTCCTCCTCGTCGACGGATCCGCGCACGATCCTGAGTCCGGCGGCGAGTTCCCCCGCGTCCGGCGACCCCTGCCGCGGCCTCGTCACAACGGGATGTTCCCGTGCTTCTTGGGCGGCAGGGCCGCGCGCTTGGTCCGGAGGGCCCGAAGGGCCCGTACTACCTGGGCGCGGGTCTCACTCGGTGCGATCACCGCGTCGACGTATCCGCGGTCGGCGGCGTCGTAGGGGTTGAGGAGCTCCTCCTCGTATTCGGCCACGAGTCTGGCGCGTTCGGCCTCGACGTCGCCCCCGTCCTCCTCGACCTTCTTGAGGGTCTTCCGCTGAAGGATGTTGACCGCCCCCGACGCCCCCATGACGGCAATCTGTGCCGTCGGCCAGGCGAGGTTGACGTCGGCCCCCAACTGCTTGGACGCCATGACGATGTAGGCCCCGCCATAGGCCTTGCGGGTGATGACGGTGACGAGCGGGACGGTCGCCTCCGCATACGCGTAGATGAGTTTGGCACCCCGACGGATGATGCCCTGCCACTCCTGGCCGGTTCCGGGCAGGAACCCCGGGACGTCGACGAAGGTCAGGACGGGAATGTTGAAGGCGTCGCAGGTCCGGACGAAGCGGGCGGCCTTCTCGGCGGCCGCAATGTCGAGCGTCCCGGCCATGGAAAGCGGCTGGTTGGCGACGATGCCGACGGAGTGCCCCTCGACGTGCCCGAAGCCGACGAGGACGTTCGGGGCATACAGGGGCTGGACCTCGAAGAATTCGCCCTCGTCGAGGACGGCCCCGACGACGGTCTTCATGTCGTACGGCTGGTTGTCGCTGTCGGGGACGAGGGAGTCGAGCGCGAGGTCCGTGTCCGAGGCTTCGAGATCGGCTTCCATGTCCCAGGATGGGGGATCGGTCAGGTTGTTCTCCGGAAGGTACTGAAGCAGGTGTTTGGCGTAGTCGATCGCATCGTCCTCGTCGGACGCCAGGTAGTGGGCGACCCCGGACTTGACGTTGTGTGTCTGCCCGCCGCCGAGCTCCTCGAATGTGACCTCCTCGTTGGTGACCGCCTTGATGACGTCCGGTCCCGTGATGAACATCTGGGAGGTTTCGGCGGCCATGATGACGAAATCGGTCAGGGCGGGGGAGTAGACGGCACCCCCGGCACTGGGGCCGAGGATGATGGAGATCTGGGGGATGACGCCAGAGGCGGCCACGTTGCGGCGGAAGATCTCGGCGAACTGGGTGAGGGCGGCAACCCCCTCCTGGATGCGCGCGCCCCCTCCGTCGAGGAGGCCGATGATCGGCACCCCGGTCCGGAGGGCGAAGTCCTGGACCTTGGCGATCTTCTGGCCGTGAACCTCCCCGAGGGAGCCCCCGAAGACGGTGAAGTCCTGGGAGTACACCGCGACCTGGCGGCCGTCGATGGTGCCGTACCCGGTGACGACCCCGTCGCCGTACGGGCGTTTCTTCTCGAGGCCGAAATTGCGCGAGCGGTGCCGGGCCAGGGCGTCGATCTCCGTGAACGAGCCGGGATCGAGGAGGAGGTCGATGCGCTCACGGGCGGTCTTCTTGCCCCGGCCATGCTGCTTCTTCTGCTTGTCCGGTTCCGGGTCGGTGACGGCCTCGGAGAGGCGCGACGTGAGCGCGTCAATCGCACCCTTGGTCGTCTTGACGGGTGGCTTGGGGTCCTTCGCCGCCGCCGATGTATCGGGCTTTTTCTGTGTCACAGTAGGCAACCTCCTCGTGCTGCACATAGCCTAGTCGTGTGGGTGCCACCGACGAGTCGTTCATTGGGGAATCTCGGCGTCCGCTCGACATCGCCCACCTCACCCGCACCCTCACCGCGCCCGTCGGCCCGCTCCCCAAGGTGACGGTCGTGAAGGCGAGCCCGTCGACGAACGCCGATCTCGTGGAGGGCTTGAAAGAGGGCGCCCAGTGGCCGCACTTGTCCGCCCTCGTCGCAGAATGGCAGACGGCGGGGCACGGACGGAGTGGGCGGTCGTGGGAGACGCCGAAGGGAACGGCTCTGACGGTCAGTTTCGTCGTCCGCCCTCGGGGTATCCCCAACGACAGGCTCGGCTGGGTGCCGCTCATCGCGGGGCTCGCCGTCGTCCGAACCCTCAAGCACGATGGGTTGGAGGCCAGCCTGAAGTGGCCGAATGACGTGCTCGTCATGGACCCGCTCAAACGTCGGCTCTCCGGATGGGGGCCAGCCCGGAAGGTCGCCGGGATCCTGTGCGAGGCCGTCGGGGAGGCGATCGTCGTGGGCATCGGGCTCAACGTGTCGCAGGAGGAGCAGGAGTTGCCGGTTCCCCATGCCATCTCGTTGGCCCTTGCCCAATCGACGAATCTCGACCGGGCCAGCCTCCTGGCGGGCATCGCCACGGAATTGGGGTCCCTCCTCTCGCTGTGGGAGTCCGAAGGCGGGGAGGGGTCGGTGCCTGCCGAGGTCGTCTCGGCGTGTGACACGATCGGCAGGGCCGTGGAGGTCGATCGGCCAGGAGGATCCCACCTGTCCGGGGTGGCGAAGGGGCTGTCCCCCGAGGGCGGGCTGATCGTCGAGATGGGCGCCGGTTGGGTGGAGACGGTGCTGGCCGGCGACGTCCAGCTTCGAGTCGAATAGGAGACCGGGTTGCGCATCGTCGACAGCACCAGGACCCTGGCCGCCAAGGTGGTCAACGTCCGCACTCAGCGGGTCTGGATGGCGGTCGTCCTCTCGATGGCGCTCTTCACGGCGCTGTTCTGGCTCATGGTCGCGGCGCGCCTGGGCACGCTCGAGCCCAGGGTCGAGGGATCGGGCGAAGGGTACGCGACCGCCGTCGCCATCCTGTATTTCCTGATCTCGCTCGTCGGGGCGCCCGTGGCTGCTCACACCGTCGGCTACCTTCTGGAGCACCGGACGGAGGCCTGGAGCCGTGATGACGCCGTCGTCGCGTTCGCCGGGCTCGGCCTCGTCCTCGCGGCTCCGCCGGTTCTCATCCTGGCGGCGTCCGAGCCGGCAGGGGCCGCCCTCGGGCCGGCCATCTGGCTCTTCGGCCTTCCGGTGCTCCTGGCGACGACCTTCACCCGCTTCTTCATCGACAGTGTGATCCGATCCCAGCGTCTGACCCGCATCGTGGCCGCCGTGGCCTTCCTCCCGCCGGTCATCGTCGTGTTCTTTCTCCTGGGCCTGTATGTGGCCAGGGGCTCGGGGCAGGGGCTTTAGCCGGGCTCCCCGCGGTTGGGGAGGGGTTCGATCAGCCCCGAGTGATTGTTGTGCACGTTTCCGACATCGCGCCCGACGGGCCGGGCCTCGACCGGAGGCATCTTCGAGGCGATCACGGCGCGTAGTTCGTCAGGTGTCGTCCTCGGGTCCATCCAGGCGTCCCTCGCCTCGGGGGTGAGCATGACGGGTTGTCGGTCGTGGATCCGGGCGAGATCGCCCTGGGTGGCGGTCGTCAGGATGGTGAACGTGAGGAGACGATCCTGGCCCCAGATCTCCCACAGGCCCGCAAAGGCTGCCGGGGAATCATCGGCGGGGTGGATGAAGTGGGGCATTTTCCCCTCGGGGGTGGCCTGCCATTCGTAGTAGCCGTTGGCGGGGACCAGGCAGCGGCGCTTGACGAACGCCGACCGAAAAGCGGGCTTGACGTCCACCGTCTCCGAGCGGGCGTTGAACATCTTCGCGCCGATGGAGGGTTCCTTCGCCCATGAGGGAAGGAGGCCCCATCGGGCGGTGACCAGGCATCTGGCGTCCGTCTCCGGGGAGACGATGGCAACCGGGGCGTGGTGCATCGGTGCGACGTTCCAGGACGGCGGGAGGAGCCGGGCAGCCTCCGTCACCTCGGCGATGGCGAAGGCCTCGATGGTCTCCCGTTCACGAAGGAAGTTGACGTAGCGCCCGCACATGCCCCCAGCGTGCCACGACCGTCGGGCCGAGGTCGAGGCTTCCGAGCCGACGGTCTAGATGGCGCGCTCGCGGACGATGCGGGCGACGTCGATCCTCCGGACCGCGCGCGCCGCAGGCCACTGGGACAGTGCCGCCGCGACGAGGACACCGAGGGCTGCGGCGGGCAGCGGCCACCATCCGAGGACGAGGTCGAGGCGGAAAAGGTCGCTCGAGAAGCTGGAATTGAGGGCCGCCGCCGTTATCACGCCCAGGACGAGGCCGAAGGGCAGGCCGAGGGCGGTCGCGGCGAGGTTCTCGGTGGCGATGGTCCAGGCGACTCGACGCGTCGGAACGCCGGCCGCGCGAAGGGTCGCGAGTTCGTTGGTGCGTTCCACGACGCTCACCGCCATCGTCACGTAGACGAGGGCGAAGGCGAGGATGACGCCGAGGACGATGAAGACGCCGACGAAGGCCCAGAAGAGTCCGAGGTAGGCCGTCGCCGATGCGACCAAGGCCTGGGAATCGGCGTAGGAGACAATCCCGGGCATCTGGGTGATGGTTTGCCGGAGGGCATCGCGGTCGACACCGTCGGCAAAGGAGACGAGGTAGGTGTCGACCCCCGTGTCGGGCAGCACCGGGGCGATGAGGGACCGCGAGCCGTAGACCAGGGTCCCGAAAGGCTCGTCGACGAATCCTGCGAGTGTCACCGAGATCTCCCCCGATGCCGTCGCGAGCACGATCGTGTCCCCCGTCTCGACGTCGAGGAGGGAGGCCGTCTCGACGCCCGCCAGGACTCCGTCTGCGGGCAGGTCGATGGGTCGCCCTCCGGATGTCCGGAAGCCGTGCATGGCGGTTCCGAGATCGAAGCCCGTGACGCTCGTGACGTAACTCCGGCCGTTCGCTATCGCGGTCACCGGACCCGCGACGATTGGCTCCACGGCCGTCACGTCGGCGAGGTCGTCGAGGGATTGGGGGAAGCCCGACTGGGTCGCGTCGACCATGACGGTGGCGTCTTCGCGCTGGACCTCGGCGAACTGGACGTCGAGCATCTTCGTCATGCTCGTCATGAGGCCGACGGAGGCCAGCACGATGATGAGCGAAAGCGTCGTGCCGATCATGGTCGCGATGGTGCGGCGGCGGCTCCGGCCGATGTCGCGGAGGGCCATCCGGGTGGTGACGGGCAGGCGGCCGAGGCGGGCGACGAGGCGGCCCCAGGGCCCGGGGCCGTGGAGGGGGGAGGAGCTCCGCATGGCCTCGGCGGGCGCCGTGCGAGAGGCCTTCAACGCTGGGGCGAGGGCTCCGAGGGCGCCGACCACGAATCCGAAGGACATCCCGGTGATGAGGATGGACGGGTGATTGCTGACGAGGGTGTCGGGGATCCCGATCGCGGACGTGTAGGCGCGGGTGATGGCCCCGTTGAGGAATCCGCCGGCGACGGTTCCGACGACCGAGCCGATGAGTCCGATGGCGATTCCTTGGGCGAGGTAATGGCGGAGGATACGTCCCCGGCGGGCGCCGGAGGCCATGAGGGTTCCGATGACGGGGCGTTCCTGCAGGATCCGCCGCGAGAGCATGACGTAGGCTGCCACCGATGCCGCCGACAGGAACAGGAGGGGGAGGGTGACGGAGATCTCGTCGAATCCCTTGAGGTCTTCGTGAAGGGCGGCGTTGGACGGCTGGTCCTCCTGGGTCGTGACGTCGACGGCCCCGGCTGCGCGCATGGCCCGGGTGACCTGGTCCTCAAGGGCGGGTGACGCGTCGGCGGGGAGCAGGACGGCCGACTGGTTCGGGGCCCCGAGCCAGTCCTCGGCGGCCTCCTCAGGCACGTACAGGATCGCGAAGGAGCGGGAGTCCGCGAGGATCTCCTGGCGGGACCGCGATGGCCAGACGTATTCGGCCGAGCCGACCGTGCCCTGGACGGTGAGAGAGTGCCATGACCCTCCGGCGAACACCTCGACGGTGTCGCCGACTCCGAGTCCGAAGGTTTCTGCGGCGTGACGCTCGAGGAGGACCTGGCCCGTCGCTCCGGGGTCGAAGTACGAGCCTGTGAGCACCTCGACATCATTGACGGTGGGGTGGGCATTCGTCGGGAGGCCGACGACGCGGCCGACGAGTTTGGTGTCGTCGATGAGGACGGGGGGGTCGACCTGGATGCGGGCGATCGCTTCTTCGGCCCCGGCGGCGAGGGCGGCCGCGGCGATCGCATCCCCGTCCCCACCGGTCGAGGTCAGGTCAGCGAGGCTCAGGCGGTCGTACGTGTATGCGTACGAAACGGTGAGGTTCTGGAAGGCGCTCGCGGACCCGACATACAGCGTGACCCCGAGCATGATCGTGATGCCGACGGCGACGACCTGAGCGCGTTGACGGAGGAGGTCCCGGATGGATTTGTGGGTGGTGGCCCGCATCTGTCACCACATCACTTTCGCGGCGTCCGCGGGTTTGGCGTTGCGTTTGACGGAGTCGATGCGTCCGTCGACGACGGTGACGACGCGGTTGGCGATCTGGGCGATCGACGCGTTGTGGGTGACGATGACGATGGTCCGGCCCTCCTTGTTGAGCCGCTGGAGCAATTGGAGGATCTGGCGTCCCGTTGCGAGGTCGAGGGCTCCGGTCGGTTCATCGGCAAGCAGGATGTCGGGGGCGGTGGCCAGGGCGCGGGCGAGGGAGACCCGTTGTTGTTCCCCGCCCGACAGTTGCGAGGGGAAGTTTTCCCCGCGGTCGGAAAGGCCGACCTCGTCGAGGAGGCCGGGAATCGCGGCCTTGTCCCCCTTGCCCGTCAGCTCCACGATGACCTCGACGTTTTCCCTGGCGGTGAGCGTTGGGATCAGGTTGAAGAACTGGAAGACGAAGCCGACGTGGTCGCGTCGGAAGCCGGAGAGATCGGCGGGATTCCGGCCACCGAGGTTTTCGCCCGCGACGGTCACCTCACCGGAGGAGGCCGATTCGATGCCGCCGATGATGTTGATGAGGGTGGTCTTGCCCGAGCCGGACGGTCCCAGGATGACGACGAGTTCGCCGGGTTCGATGTCGAGGTCGACGCCCTTGAGGGCCTCGACGGCGGCGCTTCCCTGGCCGAAGGTCTTGGTGAGGCCCTTGAGGGAGATGCCCCTCTGGGCGACGGCGGTGGTGGTCGTGCTCATTCGTTCTCCAATCGGAAGACGCCGGTGGAGTAGGCGTCGATGGCGTCGGCGGCCCAGCGGGCGATGCCGTCGGGGGTGAGGGGGTCGACCCCGACGACGGCGGCGAGGTTCTTGTGAAGCAGCATGGTGGCGAGGTCGTTGATCATGAGGAAGGCGGCTCGGACCTCGGGGTCGGCGCTCGGCCTCATGGCGCCCGAGGCGATTCCCTGCTTCGTCAGGGCGAGGGTGAGGTTGTACCAGGTCCGGAAGATTTGCCGGCCCGCCGGATCGTCGGCGAGGAGGAGTCGACGGAGGTAGGCGGGGATGGGGGAATGGGGGGGGAGGTGGCCGATGAGGAGTTCGGCGAACCCTGAGGCGACCCCTGGTGTGTCCGCCCCGGGCGCCGCCATGTCCGCCATGGAGCCCTTGGTGAGGACCTCGAAGAGGGCGGCGACGTATTCGTCGACGGCATTCCGGAGGCCTTGTTTGCTCCCGTAGTGGTGGAGCACGAGTCCCGGAGACACCCCCGCGGCCGCCGCGATCTCGCGGATGGTGACGGCGTCTGGTCCTTTGGCGGCGAAGAGTTCGAGGGCGGAGGTGCGGATGTTGGCTCGGGCGGTTTGATCGGGATCGTTGAACACATGTACAGCGTACTGTACAAATGTTCAGTCTGCACACCGGTTCCCAGGGGCATGAGCGCAATGGAGTTATCCACACCCAGCCAGCGGGCTGCCCGGGTGTGGTTCTAGATTCCGTTTCATGAGTGCCGAGGCGGTGTCAGCGATCGAGGACGAGGTTCGCGACCTCATCAGGAAGCGGGGCGTCGACCCGCTGAAAGACCTGGAGGCGGTTCAGACCCTTGTTGACGAGGCTCTCAGAGCGTGGGAGGAGAGGGCGATAGTGGGCGACGTCGCTCCCGTCGCAGACAGGGGAGCGGCGGCAAAATCCGTCCTGGATTCCGTGGCCGGATTCGGGCCGCTCCAGAAGTACCTCGAGGATCCGAAGGTGGAGGAGATCTGGATCAACGATCCCGCACAGGTGTTTGTAGCCAGGGACGGGGAGCCGGAGTTGACGACCACCATCCTCGATGCCCGTCAGGTACGTGACCTCGTCGAGCAGATGCTCAAGATCTCAGGACGCCGGTTGGATCTTTCCAGCCCATTCGTCGATGCCTGCCTTCCAGGGGGTGAACGCCTCCACGTCGTCATCCCAGACGTCACGAGGGAACACTGGGCTGTCAACATACGGAAATACGTCGTCCGCGCGAGTCATGTCGACGATCTGGTGAGCCTCGGCACCCTGACTCGGCATGCGGCAGACTTCCTCTCGGCCTCCGTCGCAGCGGGCCTCAACGTCCTCGTTTCTGGGGCAACGCAGGCGGGAAAGACGACGGCGCTCAATGCCCTCGCGGGATGCATACCGCCGCGCGAGAGGGTGATCACATGTGAGGAGGTCTTCGAACTCAAGATCCCCGTTCGAGACGTCGTCTCCATGCAGTGCCGGCAACCCAGCCTGGAGGGGACTGGGGAGATTCCCCTCCGTCGGCTCATCAAGGAAGCCCTTCGGATGAGACCCAGCCGCATCATCATCGGAGAGGTGAGGGAGGCGGAGGCGCTGGACCTCCTCGTCGCGCTCAACGCCGGGATTCCGGGAATGTGCACGATTCACGCCAACTCCGCACGTGACGCCATCACGAAGATGTGCACGCTGCCCCTACTCGCGGGAGAGAACGTGTCCGACCGCTTCGTCGTTCCTACCGTTGCCTCCGCCCTCGACTTGGTGGTGCACCTCGAACTGAATTCCAACGGACGGAGGAGGGTCCGGGAAATCCTCGGCCTGCCCGGACGGGCGGAGGGAGGAATCGTCGAGACCTCGGATCTCTTCCACTCGGAGGGTTCGATGCTCGTTCGGGGAGCCGGAGTGCCTCCCCATGAGGAGCGTTACGCCCGACGGGGGACCGATCTTGTTTCCCTGCTTCGCTCCAAGGACGAATCCTAGGCGGCGGCATGGGAATGATTCTGGGGCTCACAGGGGGAACGGGGGCGTTCTGCGTCTGGTGGTCCTTCTGGGCGGGGTTGGGGCGTCCTCGCCGAGAATGCAGATGGTCGGTCCGGATGCAAGACGACATCGTCTTGGCCGGCCTGAAGAACGCCACTCCCTTCCGGCTCATCGGGGCGGGGATGGGGATCGGCGTGCTCGCCGGACTGTTGTCCATGGGGCTAACCCGGGCTCCCATGATCGGTCTCGTCCTCGGTGCGTTGGCCTCTCGGGCGCCTTTCGCCTTGGTGTACTCGAGGGCCCGTCGACGACGGGCTCTCATGCGGGAAGCCTGGCCTGAGGCGGTCGACAATCTGGTCTCCGCGATACGAGCGGGGTTGTCCCTGCCGGAAGCCATTGGTCAACTCGGTGAGCGTGGCCCTGAGCAGGTCCGCTTGGCCTTTGCCGCTTTTGCCGAGGATTTCCGAGCCTCTGGTCGATTCGACGATTGCTTGGGGGCCCTTAAAAACCGGCTGGCGGATCCCGTCGCCGATCGGATCATCGAGTCGCTTCGGGTGACAAGGGACGTCGGGGGTTCCGATCTTGGCAGGGTCCTCAGAACACTGGCGGCCTTCCTCCGCGAGGACGCCCGGACAAGGGGGGAACTCGAGGCACGCCAGAGTTGGACCGTCAACGGAGCGAGGCTTGCGGTGGTCGCCCCCTGGGCCGTTCTCCTCCTTCTCGCTTCTCGGCCCGAGACGGCTGCCGCCTATGGCTCGCCCATGGGAATGACGGTCCTTGTCGGCGGGGCCGCGTGCACGGTCATCGCCTATCGACTCATGACCAGAGTCGGACGCCTGCCCGTCGAAGAGCGAGTGTTGCGATGACGCGATGGGCGGTGTTCCTGGGCCTCACGCTCGGGCTGGGTCTGACGCTCGTCATCGGCTGGTGGCGATCGAGGACGCCGACCCTGATCGGCCGGGTCGCGCCGCGCCTTCGATCGGTTGGCGATCCCCGAGGCCTCCGGGAGGGCGAGCGGCCCGCCGTCGGGGGTGTCCTCGGGGGGATGGTGTCCCTCCTCATCAAGGACTCCGTCCGACTGGCCGAAAGATGGGGTTCGTCGACGGCAGACCTCGCCATACGGTTGCGGCGAGCCGGGAGTCCGCTTTCGGTGACGCAGTTTCGTGCCGAACAGGTCATGTGGGCGATGACTGGGGTGGTAGTCGGCTTGGTCCTGGCTGGAGGGATGGCGGCCCAGGGCGCCTCGCCCATGCCGCTCGTGGCGATGGTCGCCTGCGCGGGGATTGCCGGCGGAGTCATCCGAGACTGGTTTCTCACCCGGGCCATTCGCGGCCGTGAGGAGAGGATTCACGCGGAGCTTCCGACCGTGGCCGACCTTCTCGCCCTCGCCGTATCGGCGGGGGAAGGAGCGCTTGGTGCGATCGAGAGGGTGGTTCGGACAGCTTCCGGTGTTCTCGTTGAGGAGTTGCGTTGGACGCTTGGGGAGGTCAGGACGGGGACCTCGCTTGCCGATTCGTTGCATGCCCTTGCCGACAGGACAGGGGTAGCCGCGCTTTCACGGTTTGCGACCGGCGTGGGGATCGCGGTGGAGAGGGGCACGCCCCTCGCCGACGTTCTCCATTCGCAGGCGCTCGATGTCCGGGAGGCCGGGCGTCGACGCCTGATCGAGGAGGGTGGGAAGCGGGAGATCGCCATGATGGTCCCGGTCGTCTTCCTTCTGCTGCCCGTGACCGTTGTGTTCGCGATCTTCCCGGGGATCGTCGCGATTCATCTTTGAGGTGGATGTCCAGGAATCGACAATAGAGAGGAGAAGTCAATGAAAGCAATCATCACTCGGCTCTGGGAAGAGGGTCGGACCGATCGGGGGGATGTACCCGGATGGGTTCTCATCACCCTGATGACGGCCGGACTCGTGGCCGCGATATGGGCGGTGGCTGGCCCGGCCCTCGTCGATCTCTTCGACTCGGCCATCGACAGTGTCACGGGCGGCTAGCGGGGGCACCTCGGGGGCAGGCCGCGACTCTGGGAGCGAAGTCGTCGAGTTCACCCTGGTGTCGGTCCTGCTGGTCATCCTGGTGGGAGCGCTCATGCAGCTGGCCTTGGCCCTGCATGTCCGCAACACCCTCATCTCGTGTGCGGCGGAGGGCGCTCGACTGGCGGCCTCGGAAGACCGGTCTCTCGCCGAGGGCGAGGTACGGGCCGAATTCCTGGCAGAGGCCTCCCTGGGCGGATACCCGGTCCAAGCAGATGCGAGCATGACGATGGTCGACGGAGCCCCGGTTGTCGTCGTCAGCCTGACGGCCCCCACTCCCGTCGTGGGATTGTGGGGCTTCGGGTCCATGAGTGTTCAGGCGCGGGCTATCAAGGAGATCGATCGTGGGTAGGCGCGGAGGGGACGGGGGCGGGGCCATCGTCGAGTTCATCGGGATGGCTCTTCTCCTTCTCGTGCCATTGGTGTATGTCGTCGTCGGGTTCGCAAGGATTCAGGCGGGTGCGTATGCCGCAGAGATCGCGGCTCGGGAGGCCGCCCGCGGGGCGGCTGTGACCGGGGTCGCGGCACTCGACAACGGGGCCAACCGGTCCCAGGCCATGACGGCCGCCGGTCGCCGTGCCGAAACGGTTGTCGGACTGACTCTGGAGGATTTCGGATTCGACTCCTCGGATGGAGATCTCGCCCTGTCTTGTTCTCCATCGCCCTGCTTCCAGCCGGGTTCGGATATCGTGGCCTCCGTCGAAATCGAGGTCGGCTTTCCGGGGGTTCCTGGCTTCGTCCGCTCCTGGCTTCCCCTGAGTGTCACCGTGAGCGCCGAGGCGGCCTCTCCTGTCGATGAGTTTGCGGGGGGTCGATGACGCACGCGTTCCCGCCTCAATCCGATCGGGGGAACATCACCCTGCTCTCGCTTGGATTTGCCGTCTTCGCGATCCTTCTGATTCTTGTGGGCGCGGCGGTCACCGGGGTGCACCTCGATCGGACCCGTCTCCAACATATAGCCGACGAGCTCGCCCTTGATGCGGCGGATGCCATGGACACGGGCGCCTACTACACGGGTCTCGCCCCTCGACCGACGAGCGAGGCCGGGATCGCCGTTTCGGTGGTGAACGCCGGCAGGGTGGCGTCGTCGCGCCTGCCTGGACTCGAGGCCCAGTACGGGATGGACGGAGTGACGCTTGTCGAGGTGACGTCCCTCGACGGTCACACCGTGACCGTGACCGTGACGGTCGTCGTGCATCCGTTGTTCGGTTCCTCGGGGTGGCTTCCCCTCGGTGATATCACCCTGACCGCCACGGCGTCGGCGAGGGTCCACTAGCACAGGTCAGCCCGAGCAAGAGAAGGGGCGGGCCGCTTGCGCGGCCCGCCCCTTCCGGAGGATCTGTCGATCAGGTCTTGACGGCCCCCTCCATGATGCCCTGGACAATCTGCTTGCCCGTGGCGACCAGGAGTATGACCAGCGGCAACGTTGCGATGAACGATCCCGTCAGGATGATCGAGTACTTCGGGGTGTTTCCCGCTCGGAGGTTGTGGAGCGCGGGACCGATGGTTTGGGCTGGTGAGTTGTTGACGGCGACCAGGGCCCAAATGTACTCGTTCCACGCCCCGATGATGACGATGAGGCCGAGGACGCCCAACGCGGGCCGGATGACCGGCACCACGATGTTCCAGTAGACGCGGAACGTCGAGGCGCCATCCACGCGTGCGGACTCGATGATCTCGTCTGGGATGGAGTCCTCGATGAATTGCCTCATATAGAACACCCCGAACGCCGACACCAAGGCTGGGACCGTCACCGCGAATAAGGTGCCGATGCCGCCGATCGCCTCCCAGATGAGGTAGGCGCCGACGATGCCGAGCTGGGCGGGGATCGTCAGGGTGAGGACGATGAAGACGAACAACGGGTCCCGGCCCACGAACTTCAACTTGGCGAACGCGAAGCCGGCCAGCGAGCAGAAGAACAATTGGCCGGCCGCCACGATGGTGACCACGATGAACGAGTTGATCATCGATCGCATGAAGTTCACCGAGTCATAGGACGGATAACCGACCGCCGTCGTGTTCCCCATGATGAGGTCGTAGTTGAACATGAATCGGTCACCCGGGACGACCTTGGGGATCCCGAACTGGGTGATCGCCGATTCGTCCAGGGTCGAGACGATTCCCATCCAGTAGAGCGGCCAGGCGCTGATGAACACGGCGATGGACAGCAGGACGTAGTTGTACCAGCCTGCAGGCGTGTCCTGGGGCGAGCGGCCGAGGAAGGAGGCCCTATTCCTATTCGGCCGAGGCGCGACCTCTTTGAGTTCATCCATTTCCACGGCACTCATCGCTTGCCACCTCCCAGCTTGCTAGTAAGGAACGCGTTCAGGGCCGCGAACATGACGACGATGATGAAGAGCACCCAGGACATGGCTCCCGAATGCCCGAACCGGTCATCGATCCAGCCGTACTTCCAGATCAGTTGGGACACGGTTCTCCATTGATGTTGGTTGCCCCCGTTTCCCGTGGCCGGGTTCGTATCGAATTGGACCGGTTCGGCGAAGAGTTGGAGGCCTCCGATCGTGGACAGCACCACCGTGAAGATCACCATCGGGCGGATCATGGGCACCGTGATGCTCCACAACTGGCGCCAGGGCGACGCGCCATCGAGCGCGGCCGCCTCATACACGTCCTTGGGGATGGACTGCATGGCGGAGAGGTAGAGGAGGGCGTTGTAGGCCGTCCACTTCCAGTTGACCATGATGGAGATCGCCAGCCAGGAGGTCCACCAGGAACTCTGCCAGTCGAGGCCGTCGATGATGCGTTGATCGGCCCCGTAGGTCGACTCCACCCCGAAGAGGCTCAGCAACCAGTTGGCCTGGCCGTAATCGCGGCTGAAGAAGGTCACGAAGACGATGGAGGACGCGACGATCGGGGTGACGTAGGGGAGCAGGATCCCGACGCGGTAGAACAGGGTCGCCCGCAACTTGCGGTTGAGGAGCGAGGCCAGCAGCAAGGCGAGGAAGAGTTGGGGGATCGTCGAAAGCAGGAAGATCCCGAAGGTATTCAGCAGGGCCTGCCAGAAGAAGTCATCGTGGAGAACATTGTCGAAGTTCTCAAACCCGATCCATCGGTCCCTCGTGATGACGTTGATGGAAGAACCGTCGCGGTGCGCGGGATTCTCGTTTCTGAAAGTCTTGAAAGCAATGAGCCCGCTATAGACGATCGGGAAGATACCGAAGACGAAGAAAAGCAAGAAGAACGGCGACACAAGGATGTAGGGGACGACGACGTGATCGAATCGCGCCCATAGGGTCGATTGGACCGCCTTCGCGTCGTCGCCGGCATCTGTCGTGGCGGCTGCCTTGGCCGTCACACTCTTGGCGGACATTGAAACCTCCGTTGGATCAAGAACACTCGTGGGACGATACTAGCCCGACTCGCACTGAACGGGGGCAGACCCTGCGGCCCGCCCCCGTTCAGATGCTATCGCGAGTGACTACGCGTCGGCAGCCTGAGCGGCTTCGACAGCTGCGTCCCACGCGTCCGCGAGCGGGGTGTTGCCGGCCTGAACGTCGTTCAGAACGGTCTCCACCGCGGTACGGATGGCCCCGTTGTTGGGGGCGTAGTAGATCGCAGCAGGGATGTCAATAACGGTCTTCGCGAAGATCTCGCCGTAAGGCGCGTTGTTGAAGAACTCGTTAGTGAACTCGCTCACTGCATCAGACTCAAGGATCGACTTCTGGGACGGAAGGTTACCCGTCTCCTTCATGATCTTGAGCTGCTGGTCGGGCTGGATGATCCACTCGATGAAGTCATAGGCCTCCTGCTGAAGGTTCGCAGTGCCCTGCTTCGGAATGGTGTAGAACGAACCACCCCAGTTGCCGCCATCACCAGGGATGTCAGCAATGTCCCACTGGCCAGTGAACTCTTCGGCAGAGATCTGACCCTGGATGTAACCGAGCATCCACGCGGGGCAGGCGAGAACGGCGAAGTCACCATTCGCGAAGCCAGCGTTCCACTCGGGCGACCAGGCGCCAATGCCCGCGGACAGGCCAGCGTCGATAACGTCAATGGCGATATCGAAGGCAGGCTTGACCGAGTTCATGTCCAGATCGTTGTTGCGGTCGTAGTAGGCGTATCCGGTGCCGAGCTGAGTCAGCGCCGGGTTGAGGATGTTGGTCGCGTTGTCGACAAAGAACTTGCCGGTCGCAGCGACGTACTCCTCACCTACGGAAATGAAGTCATCCCAGCTTGCACCGATCGCAGCCGAAACGGCGTCGCGGTCGTTGTCAAGCCCGGCGTTCTCGAACAGGTCCGCCCGGTAGCACATGGCCATACCACCGACGTCGGAGCCCAGACCGATGACGACAGTGCCGTCAGCGTTAGCAGCCTGGTCCCACTTCCAGCCGAGGTAGTTCTCCTTGTACTGCCCAGCGCCGAGGTCGAGCAGGTTGACGAAGTTCTCAGCCTGCGCAACGAACCCGGTGATGTAACCCTCGTCGACAGCGGAAACAGTCGCTGCACCCGAGCCCGCAATGAGGGCCTGGGTAAGGGCATCGTGCTGGGCGCCATACTCACCGGTGTTCATCTCCAGGGTGACCCACGGGTGGGCTGCCTCGTAGACGGACTCAAGCGACGCACCCTCTGCCTCCTCGGTGAAACCGAAGTTTCCCCAGTAAGCAACGGTAATCGTCACAGGCTCGTGGGAGACGGACGGCGATTCGCCACCGTCACCACAAGCGGAGAGTACAAGAGCCGACGCGGTTCCGACGGCGAGAGCGCTCGCCGCGCGGGTACGTGTCCACTTCATATTTTCATTCCCCTTTGTTCTGGTAATGGCACCCCATCGTTGGGATGCACCTCTCACTGTATCCGTGGGGCAGGAAGTGGGAACCCCCGGTTGGTAACGGAATGGTTACGATCTGATCTCCGCTTGGAACCCCCCGCTAGGCACGCAATGGAGGGCTCATCAGGGGGCCGGTTCAATCGTTTTGCGGGGGTTTTGGATCCTGCTTTACCCGGTCGTCGCCCGTCCCGCGTAGGCTGTCCGCCGTGGCAGGCATCGATTTTGCAGCGGAGATCGCGGAGCTCCGGGCGACCCTCGAGACCATCACGACCGCCCTCGATCCCGAGTCCCTTCGGGCCACCGTCGATCGGTTGACCGGCGAAACGGGCGACCCCGACCTCTGGAACGACCCCGAACGGGCGCAGCGGGTGACGAGTTCCCTCTCCCAGGCCCAGGCGGACCTGGAACGCCTGACTCGGATCACGGCGGCCATCGACGACCTCGAGGTACTCGTCCAACTCGGGGTCGAGGGGGACGACGCGGCGACGCTCAGCGAGGCGGAGACGGAACTGGAGTCCCTGCGAACGGAGCTCGCGGCCGCGGAGATCCGCACCCTCATGAACGGGGAGTGGGACGAGCGGGCCGCCGTGGTGACGATCCGATCGGGGGCGGGTGGCGTCGATGCCGCGGACTTCGCGGAGATGCTCCTCCGCATGTATTTGCGCTGGGCCGAGAGGCACGGCTACCCGGCCAGGGTCCTCGACACCTCCTACGCGGAGGAGGCGGGCATCAAGTCCGCGACCTTCGAGGTCGATGCGCCGTATGCCTATGGCCGGCTTTCCGTCGAAGCCGGCACCCACCGGCTCGTCCGGATCTCGCCCTTCGACAACCAGGGAAGGCGGCAGACGGGATTCGCGGCCGTCGAGGTCATCCCCCTCATCGAGCAGACGGACCACATCGAGATTCCGGAGTCCGAGATCAAGGTGGACGTCTTCCGCTCGACCGGGCCCGGAGGCCAGTCTGTCAACACGACCGACTCCGCAGTCCGGCTCACCCACATCCCCACCGGGATCGTCGTCTCGATGCAGGACGAGAAGTCGCAGATCCAGAACCGGGCCGCCGCCCTTCGGGTGCTCCAGTCCCGGCTGCTCGTCCAGAGGAGGGCGGAGGAGGCGGCCCAACGCAAGGAACTCGCCGGCGACATCAAGGCCTCGTGGGGCGACCAGATGAGGTCGTACGTCATCCACCCCTATCAGATGGTGAAGGACCTCCGGACGGAGCACGAGTCCAGCAACCCCCAGGCCGTCTTCGACGGCGAGATAGAAGACTTCATCGACGCCGGGTTGCGGTGGCGTCGCCGCCAGGCCTAGCCGCTAGTCGCTTCAGCACTGGTCCGCTCTTTCGGTCTCGGACAAGACCACGTCCCACGGATCAATCAATATGACGTTGCCGGCTTGGAGCCTGTTGAAGTAGTCCTCGACTGCGGCTCGGACGTCGGCCTCGCACCGGCTGTGGTAGACGGGGGCGGGGACGTCGAGGACGGCCTTGGCGTAGACCTCCCCGTAGGGGGCGTCGTTGAAGAACTCGTTCGTGAGGGAGCTGATTTCGCGGCCTTCGAGGATCGAGATCAGGGAGGGGAGCCGTCCCGTGTTCTCCATGATGGCGATCTGTTGCTCGGGTTGGATGAGCCATTCGAGGAAGCTGTAGGCCTCCTGCTGTTCGTACGCGGTTCCCTGCTTGGGGATCGTGAAGAACGAGCCGCCCCAGTTGCCGCCAGGCCCCGGGATGTCGGCGATATCCCATTGACCCTCGAAGTCGGCCGGAACCTGGCTCTCGATTTCTGCGAGCATCGATGACGGGCACAGGACGACGGCAAAGTCATCGCTCGAAAGGGCGGTGTTCCAGGCTGCCTGGTTTGGTGCCTCATGGCCGCGCCAGTAGGTATAAGAGGAGAGGCCAGCCTCAATAACATCTAGGGCGGTGTCGAAGGCGGGTTTAACGTTGCGCATGTCCAGTTGATCGTTGCGGTCGTAATACGCGTGCCCGGTGCCGAGTTGCATGACCGCGGGGTTCATGACGTTCGTCGCGTTGTCGATGAAGTGCTTTCCCGTTGCGGCCACGTATCCCTCGCCGAAGGCGATGAAGTCGTCCCAACTGTCGCCGAGGGCGGCCGATACATCGTCGCGGTCCGAGGGGAGCCCGGCGGCCTCGAACAGGTCGCTCCGGTAGCAGAGGGCCAGGCCTCCCACGTCGTTGCCGAGGCCGATAACGGCGGAGCCGTCAGCGGTGGCAGCCTGGCCCCACTTCCACGCCAGGTAGTCGTCCTCATACTCGCCGGCACCAAGGTCGAGCAGGTTGACGAACCGGTCCGACTGCGCGACGAATCCGGCGATGTATCCGTCGTCGACTATCGCAATCGAGTACGCACCCGAGCCATCGATGAGCGCCTGCTGGAGCATATCGTGCTGTTCGAAGAAGTCGCCGGATACCACCTGTATATCGATCCACGGATGGGTGCTCTCGTACTCGGACTCCAGCCACGCTCCCGCCTCGTCCCCCGCGATGCCCGTGCCTTCCCAGGCGCCAATCGTGATGACCAGCGGGCCGTCCGTGTGGATGCCCGAGAGCTCGGGAGCGGATTCACAGCCCGACAGCGCGATCGCCACGGCGGTACCGGCGGCAAGGATCCTTGCCGTGCTCTTTCTGTTCCACCCCATCGGTGCATCCTCCTCGGTGGATACTGCGCATCGTCGCCGAGGCACACCTCAACGCTATCCGCGTGGACCCAAACCCACACCACGAAGGGATCACAAAAGGTTTGCGATTCGAGGCCGGAACGGCTGACAGAACCACGGAGTTCTTCCGGCTGGATGAGGTGGGTCTGCCAAGGGTCGATGGTCCCGGGGCCATAGGTCCCGGGGTAAGAAGTCCCATCGGTCGAGGCCGCCCGGACCGTACCGTGGAATCACTGTCCGACCGACATTAACTCGCCCCACAAGGGCGGACCCAAGGAGTGAATAGGCGATGACCACCGTAACCGCCGATCCAGCGGATGTAGTCCTAGATCCCGAGTCCCGGGCCTGGCGCGGATTCCATTTCGGCCCCTGGCAGGACGACATCGATGTCAGGGATTTCATCCAGCACAACTATGAGCCCTTTGAGGGCGACGGCGGATTCCTCGCTGGCCCCGCTCCCCGGACCACCCGAATCTGGGATCGGCTCTCCGCCATGTTCCCCGAGGAGCATGAGCGCGGCGTCTACGACGTCGACTGGGCCACCCCGTCGTCCATCACCGCCCACGGCCCTGGCTACATATATAAGGACGACGAGATCATCGTCGGCCTCCAGACGGACGCCCCCCTCAAGCGCGCGATCATGCCGTACGGGGGCTGGCGTATGGTGGCCAAGGCCCTCGAGACGTACGGCTACCCCGTCGACCCCGAACTCGAGCGGACCTTCAGCGAGTACCGCAAGACCCACAATGACGGCGTCTTCGACGTGTACCCCCCGAACGTCCGGGCCGCACGCTCCAGCCACATCATCACAGGCCTGCCCGACGCCTACGGCCGTGGTCGAATCATCGGCGACTACCGCCGCGTCGCCCTCTACGGCGTCGACGCCCTGATCGAGGCCAAGAAACATGACCACTCCCTGATGGACATGGAGCGGTCGACCGAGGACGTGATCCGCGAACGCGAGGAGAACGCCGAGCAGATCCGTGCCCTCACCGAACTCAAGACGATGGCGGCCTCCTACGGCTTCGACATCTCCGGCCCCGCCACGAACGCCCGCGAGGCCGTCCAGTGGCTCTACTTCGCCTACCTCGGTGCCGTGAAAGAACAGAACGGCGCCGCGATGTCCCTCGGCCGCACCTCGACCTTCCTCGACATCTACTTCGAGCGGGACCTCGCCGAGGGAACCCTCACCGAGTCCGAGGCGCAGGAGCTCATCGACGACTTCGTCATCAAGCTCAGGATCGTCCGGTTCCTCCGGACTCCCGAATACGACGCCCTCTTCAGCGGCGACCCGACCTGGGTGACCGAGTCCATCGGTGGGCTGGGGGAGGACGGACGCCCTCTCGTCACCAAGACGTCGTTCCGGTTCCTCCAGACGCTCTACAACCTGGGGCCGGCCCCCGAGCCGAACCTCACCGTCCTGTGGAGCGACGAACTTCCCCGGGGATTCAAGGAGTTCTGCGCTCAGGTCTCGATCGACACGTCGGCCATCCAGTACGAGTCCGACGACCTGATCCGCCCGGCCTGGGGGGACGACGCCGCGATCGCCTGCTGCGTCTCCGCCATGAAGGTCGGCAAGCAGATGCAGTTCTTCGGTGCGCGGGTCAACCTGGCCAAGGCCCTCCTCTACGCCATCAACGGTGGACGCGACGAGGTCAACGGCAAGCAGGTCGCGCCCGAGACCCAGCCCGTCGAGGGTGATGTCCTCGACTTCGACGATGTGCTTGGCCGCTTCGATCACCTGCTCGACTGGCTCGCGGAAACCTACGTCGACGCCCTCAACTGCGTCCACTACATGCACGACAAGTACGCATATGAGCGGCTCGAGATGGCGCTCCACGACCGGGAGGTCCTCCGGACCATGGCGTGCGGAATCGCCGGGCTCAGTGTCGTGGCGGATTCCCTCTCCGCGATCAAGTATGCGCAGGTTTCCCCGGTGCGGGACGAGACCGGCCTGATTGTCGACTACCTGATCGAGGGCGAGTATCCGGCCTTCGGCAACGACGACGACCGGGTCGACGAGATCGCAGCCGACCTGGTCGCCCGATTCATGGGCAAGATCCGCCAGCAGCCGACCTACCGCAACTCGCTCCACACCCAGTCGGTCCTGACCATCACCTCCAACGTCGTCTACGGCAAGCACACGGGAAACACCCCCGACGGCCGACGACACGGTGAGCCCTTCGCCCCCGGGGCGAACCCCATGAACGGGCGCGACAACCATGGGATGCTCGCGAGCGCCCTGTCCGTCGCCAAACTCCCCTATGAAGAAGCGCAGGACGGAATCTCGCTCACCGCGACCGTCGTGCCCTCGAGCCTCGGACGGGAAAAGGCGGAGCAGGTGGCGAACCTCGTCGGCATCCTCGATGCCTACAACGTCGAGGGCGGCTTCCACATGAACGTGAACGTCCTCAACTGCGAGACGCTCGAGGACGCCATGGCTAACCCGGAGAAGTATCCCCAGTTGACCATCCGGGTGTCCGGGTATGCGGTCAACTTCGTCAAGCTCACGCGGGAGCAGCAGCTCGACGTGCTCAGCCGGACCTTCCACGCGGGTCTGTAGTCGCGACTCCTGTCCCCGTGGTGGACGATGGTGGGATGAGCGACGCGGTTGACGCTTCGGGCAAGTCAGGGTGGGTCCATTCATGGGACCTCTCCACGGGTGTCGACGGCCCGGGTTCCCGCATGTCCCTCTTCCTCTCCGGCTGTCCCCTCCGCTGCCAGTACTGCCAGAACCCCGACACCTGGCGGATGAAGGACGGCAAGCGCCACACGGTCGACGAGGTCATCTCCCGGGTGGCGAGGTATCGGAAGGTCATGGAGGTCACGGGGGGTGGCCTGACGATCTCCGGGGGTGAGCCGCTCCAGCAGGACCGGTTTGTCGCCGCCGTCTTCGCCCGCGCCAAGTCCATCGGCGTCCACACCGCCCTCGACACGTCGGGCCTCCTCGGGGACCGCCTATCCGACCGGGAGCTCGAGGACGTCGACCTCGTCCTCCTCGACATCAAGTCCGGACTCCCCGACACCTATCGGCTCGTGACCGGGCGGGAACTGGAGCCGACCCTCGACTTCGCCCGGCGGCTCTCGGCTCTCGGGCGGACGATGTGGGTCCGGTTCGTCCTCGTGCCCGGGCTGACCGACGCGGTGGAGAACGTCGACGCCGTGGCCGATTTTGCGGCCGGGCTCCGGGGGGTGGAACGGGTCGAGGTGTTGCCGTTCCATCAGATGGGGCGGGCCAAGTGGGATGCCGCGGGGGAGCGGTACCTGCTGGGTGATACGGCGCCACCGGACGAGGAACTGATCGAGCGGGTCCGTGACCAGTTCCGCTCGCGCGGACTCTTGGTCCGGTAGACCCTGCCCAAGGAGGACGATGGTCGTGGGAACATGAGGCCATGGCCGTCAACGCTGATTGTCGAGCCAAGGCCGAGAAGGCCTCCTTGCGCGTCAGGCTGAGGGAAGGCGCTAGCCGTCTCCGGGTTGGGCTCGTTCCAAGTTGGCGCAGGCGGAAGGGGGTCACCCTCGCCCGGGCCGGGGTCATCCTCGCCGCCTATATTGCGTGGATGGGCCAGATCGCCCTGACCTATGACGCCCCGGCCGGCGAGAATCCCTGGGCCTTCTATATGGAGCGGACGCTCTGGTACGGAGGACCCGTGCTGGCGTACGCATTCACGGCCGGACTGGTCGTGGATCACCTGTGTTCGCGTTGGGGTCAGCCGGCGACGTTCGCGTGTTATACGGCGGGAATAGCGGTCTTCATGCCCGTCATGCTGGCCGTCGCTTTCTTCGACCCTGAATTCGTGTATGAGGGCGGGATTCAGAGTTTCGGAATTTTCCTCATCTGGCCCCTGCAGATCGGGGGCGAGGCAATGCTGGGATATCTCCTCGCGTGGCTGATCCCCGATTCCTTTCCCCATCAGTATCGGATCCTCCGAGCAATCGGGCGGTTTCTCCATCATCCGCTATCCGCTCTGCGGCGTCATCCCCTCCCCACCATGCGGTGGACGTATGACGGTTCGCCCCGAGGAGACTCCCGACTGCCGTCGTGCGAGGATGACACGGATTGGCTCTAGGGCTCATCTGGGTCGGTTGCTTGTGGGCTGAACGGAATGGCTAGTCTGGCTTCAACGAGCGGGGGTGGTACAGATGCTGGGACGTTGGTTGTGGAAGGCCGTCGGCAGAACCTTCGAAGCGGTGCTTGCCTTTGCCTGGATCTTCATCTCCTTCGCCCTCGTGGCCGCCCTGATTTTCGGGCTCTCGCGGGTGGTGGTTGGTACGGACGCGGAGTGGGTGATGGCGATCGTCGGCCTCCTCGCGATCCCCCTAGGACTTGCCATATTCGTCCTGGGCAGGGATGTTCTGGCCCCAAGATGGGGGTATTCAGGGCGACGCATGAAACGGGCCCTCACCCTTAACCGCTGGGGGAGGGCACATGGTTGGAGCATCGACGTGCTGAAGGGAGACAGGACGCTTCCGGCAAGGGGGTTTCCCTTCAACATGGGCGGCGAACACACGACGCTTGCGGCGGTTGGGGGACGGCATCGCGGACGCGATGCGATGGTGGTTTACTACACCGTCAAGGAGAACGAAGGCCCCGACTCCCTGGCCGTGGATTTCACGATCGTCGCGATCGGGGCCGACGCGGATTTCCCGATCACTATCGTGTACCCACAGAGGCGAGCCTCCCAACTCAAGTCACTTGTGGGATTTCAAGACATCGATGTCGAGAGCGCGGCCTTCAACCGCCGATGGCGCGTGGTCGGCACCGATGAGCGCGGCTCGCACGCGATCCTCAGCCCGCGGGTGATCGATCGCCTGACCTCGCCAGATGCAGGAGGCTTCCCCATCGCCTGGGACAGCAACGCCGTGATGGTGGTCCAGCATGGGCTTTCAAAGAGGTGGACACGCCTTGAGGCTCAGCTCGACCTCCTCGCCGAACTTGCCGCGCTTGTACCCGGGTATATGACCCGCAAGGGCGGTGCGACGAGAGGCATGTCCCGGGCTTCCCTCGATGGAGTGAAAACGATCGAGGCCCCATGGATCGCTCCGAGTCGCGGCGCACTCACCCTCCGGCTTCTGGGAGGCACCCTCATTGTCGGGTCTGTGTTCCTCACTGGGCTCGGTCATGCCGTGTATCCGCTAGCGTGCGCCGGGACGGGAATCGCCCTGTTTCCCCTCGCCTCCTGGTACGAGTGGCTGTACAAGGCGCGGAGGCGCCGCGAATGGGTGGCGCGCGCCAATACGCAGTTTTAGGGCCTGGAGCACCCGCCGGGCACCGTCCCCGGGGGCGTCGAGGGACATTTCCCTTTTTTGAGGGATTTCCGTGATGCTTGTTTTTGGGTGGCGGACGAAGCGGACCAAACTCTCATTATCGTCCTTGGACTTCAGCGATGTCATCACGAGTTCATGTGATCTACTTCACAATCCCGGTTAGGTGAACCTATACTGATCGGCGGACGCCGGTGTTCTGCGACCCGTTCGCGACACCATAAGACTGAGGAGCCTTCTGCCGTGAACTCGGCCGCCTACGCCCATCGTGCCGTGCGCGCTCGTTCCGCACGTGCTGTGGTGTCTGTGGCAACAGCGGCGGTCGTCCTCTCCACGACGCTGGTGTATCCGGCAGCAATCGCCTCTGCGGCCGATGTTCCCACACCCGTGGACGCGGTCTACGTCCAGACCAGCGGCCCCAATGCCCCCATCACCCGAGGTGACTGGTACGCGGGCTCCCCCACGGGCACTCCCCCCGGTGGCGGCACCGACCACATGGTGCAGTTCCTTATTCCCCGCGACTGGCCGGCGGGAACCCCGATCACGATCTCGATCTTCGACCCGGAGATGTACGGGACCGGATCCGGCGCGACCCTGTCCGCGGGTGATGAGGTCTATGGGACCGGGCCGGACGATTCCACATACTGGCTGGAGGACAGCCTGGGAACTGTCCTCGCGACGGAGACCTATCTCGGCGGCGACTCGACCACCCACGGCGTCTGGGACCATCTCGTCACCTTCATTCCAACCGCCGACGAGACCTACCAGTTTCACGCGACAGCCCTCAACGATGACGACAACGGCTGGCGGGTGCGGGCCGTCTACGACCCGGACTGCGCCGTCGGAACCAACACCTGCTCCGCCGCACAGCTCGACAACGGGAATGAGACCGACAACCCGGATGGGATCGAGGGGACCGGCGACGAGCTCGAGTTGAATCCTGTGCGTGCCGGCTACCAGCACGATGTCGCGGCGGGGGCGTGCAACACCTTCTACTACTTCGTGGAGGAGGGCGTCACCCAGGTAGACATGCGCAACTTCGACATGGATGGCAACACCTCGGTCACCCACACGAGGGCCGACGGGTCGTCTGTCGCCGGGACGGTCTCGACCAACGGAACCTGGGCGTATGACACCGTCACCGTCGCTCCAGGCCAGGCGGGTTGGTGGCACACCACCTTCTGCTTCAGCTCGAACAACCTGTACGTGTTCGAACAACTGCAGAGATACCCCATATATATGGACTCCATTCCGAGTGCGCCCGAGCTCACGATCTCCAAGGATGACGGGGTCGCCACGGCCGAGTGGGGCGACACCCTCAACTACACCATCACCGTCGACAACGTCTCGGATGCCGGCGCAACCCCTGGGAAGGCCTACGACGTTGTCGTGACCGACGCCATCCCGGCGGGATTGACGTATGTGTCCTGTTCGATGGGTGGGGCCGCGGGGTCGTGCTCGGAGTCCGGGGGGGTCGTCACCTGGACGCTCGCCGACGGGTTGTACGCCGGTGAGGATGTCGACCTCGGCCTCGATGTGACCGTCGACTACTGGCACTACGGCACCATCGTGAACACTGCGGTCGGCGACTACGTGGACGCCTACGGCAACAACTACCCCGACATCCTCGAGAGCGACGACGTCAACACGATCGAGCCCCCCTCGTTCGTCGTGACGAAGACGTCGGACACCGGTGGAGTGCTCGTCGACGCGGGCCAGACCATCGAATACACGATCCTCATCCAGAGCCCCACGACATCCAGCCACACGAATGTCGTCGTAACCGACGCGCTTCCGGCGGGCATGGAGTACGTGCCGGGCTCGACCGTGGTGGAGGCGCCCGGGGCTTCGGCCTTCGTTCCCGCGACCGACGACTTCTCCTCCGGCAACTACACCGGAGGCTCGGGATGGTTGACGAACTGGACGGAGATCAGCGACGACGGGAATACCGGGTCGGGGGACGTGCAGATCGCGCAGAGCGGCCCGGACTCCGGACAGGCCGTGTGGATGCGGTTTGGGGGTAACGGGATCCAACGCACCTTCGACGTCACCGATGCGACGTCCGCGTCTCTTGAGTTCGAGCTGTACACGCCGAACTCGGGGGACTTCGAGGGCACGGACTACCTCGAGTGGGGAATCCGCGTTGACGGCGGTGGCTTTCAGCAGTTGGGTACGGACTACGGGGCGGCGTCACCCAACCCTTACACGATTTCGGAGGATCTCTCCCCCTACCTTCCCGCCAGCAGCATCCAGCTTCAGTTCATCGCGCACACTACTCAGAACACCGAGTGGTACCAGGTCGACGATGTCAGCATCACCGGGACGATCCCGGGTGCAATCGACATTCGGGACAACGACACGGGCGGCACGCTGGACAGCGGGGTTCCGCCGACGCTCGTGACGGCTGCGGACGGAATCGACCTCGCCGGGGGCGAGGAAATGACGATCACTTACTCGGTGCTCGTCACGGACCCGATCGCATCGGCGACGCAGCGGTACGTCACCAACACCGCGACCGTGACCTCGGACCAGGAGACGACGGGCAAGGAGAGTTCCGTCACCGACGAACTCGACCGGACGCCTGTGCTGATCGTGGATAAAGCAGGGCCCGCGACGGCGTTCGTGGGTGACACGGTCACGTACGACTTCGCTGTATCGCATGACGTTTCGAGCGACGGGTCGCCGGTCTCTGGGTTGACGGTTGTTGACGACATCGCTGGCGCGGCGACATACGACAGCGGCGACGACGGCGATGGGCTCCTCGAATCCGGTGAGACGTGGCTGTATTCGGTGGACTACACCATCGGAGGCGGTGATGCGGATCCGCTGGTGAACACCGTGTCCATCGACGGGACGGATCTGAACGGCGAGGCGATCCCGACCGCGACGGATACACACTCTGTTGATATCGAGGTGCCTACCCCAGGCATCGCCATCTCGAAGACCACCTCGGATTCCCTGGTTGCCGGTGGGACGATCACCTACACCCTTGAGGCTGAGAACACGGGGAACGTCACCCTCACTGGGGTTCAGATCTCCGAAGGCCTGGTTGGTGCCACTGTTGTTGGTTCGTGTGACCCGGTGACGCTCGCCCCCGCCGCGACCACGTCCTGCACGTTCGAGTACACGGCGACGCAGGCTGATGTGGATGCTGGTTCGTTGACGAACTCGGCTTCGGTTGTTGGCACCCCACCCAGTGGTCCGGATGTGACCGACACCGACGCGGTGACGTTGACGGCCACCGCGGGTCCGAGCATCTCGCTCACCAAGACCACTTCGGATTCCCTGGTCGCTGGCGGCACGATCAC
>JAFGBM010000015.1 GCA_016933155.1 Demequinaceae bacterium
CTCGAAGTCCAGTGCCGAGCTCTTGGGGTTCATGCGTCGGGCCGTGAAGGAGTTCGGCCAGACCATCGTCATGGTCACCCACGACCCCACCTCCAGCGCGTACGCGGACCGAGTCCTTTTCCTCGAAGACGGCCAGATCGTCGACGAGATCCTCAATCCCACCGCCGACAAGGTCCTCGACCGCATGAAGAAGATGGGGCACTAGAACGATGCTCCGCCTGGCCTGGAAGACCATCCGCCACAATCCCAAGCGGCTGATTCTGACCACCATTGCCGTGGTGCTGGCGACGTCGTTCGTGTCCGGAACCTTTGTGCTAACAAACGCCATCCAGAACTCCTTCAACACGATGTCCGCGGAGATCTACGGCGAGACCGATATCCAGGTTCTTCCGGCGAAGGACGACGAAAACTCCTTCATGAGCATGAACATCCCAACCTTTGACGAAACCTGGGTGGGCAAGGTCGCGGCCGTCGACGGCGTCGATAGGGCGGCTCCCGTCGTCAGCGGAATGGCGACCCTCATGGGCTCGGACGGGAAGCCCAACATGATGGGCGGGATGACCATCGTCATCGGATGGAACGGATCCCCAGATCTCGACAACGTCGTACTCGTCGACGGGCACGCCCCACTGACCGATTCGGAGATCGTCCTCGACTCGGCCTCGGCCGAGAACGAGGGCTACGAGATCGGCGACCGGATCGAGTTGCAGCGCCTCATGGAGGCGGAGACATTTGAGTACACCCTCGTCGGACTCGTGGAGTTCGGTCAATCCAACTCCATGAACGGCATGATGCTGGCCTACCTGAGTTATGACGAGGCCCAGGTCCTCGTGCGGCAGGAGGGAGAAGTCACCAACATCTCGATCGTGGTCGAGGACGGCTACGACCCGGTTGCGGTCCGCGACTCCATCAGGGAGATCCTCCCCCCGGACATCCGGGCCGAACTCGCCATCGACGTCATCAAGGAGATGAACGAGGAGGTCGCCTCGTTCATCAACGTCATCAACATCTTCGTCCTGGTGTTCGCCTTCATCGCCGTCATCGTCGGGGCCCTGCTCATCACGAACACCTTCCAGACCCTCGTCACCCAACGGACACGGGAGCTCGGGCTTCTCCGGGCGATCGCCGGAACGCCCCGGCAGATCCGCACGATGATCCTGCTCGAGGCGATCATCATCGGCCTCATCGGCTCGGTCATCGGCCTCACCCTGGGGTACGGCATGGCCTCGGTCATCAAGTTCCTGTTGGCGAGTTTCGCCGGGGTGGGCGCCAATCTCGGAGCCCTGACCGTCCCGATACCGGCCCTGATCTGGGGCTTTGCCACGGGCATCGGCACCACCACCGTCGCCGCCATGTTGCCCGCCATCCGGGCCTCACGGATCTCTCCGATGGAGGCCATGCGGGAGGAGGCGACGCAGAAGCGCCGGGGGCTAACTACCCGCACCATCGTGGGCTCGGGTTTCTTTGCGGCCGCCCTCGTCACGACGCTCTGCGCGTTCTCTCCACCTATGTGGCCCAAGGCCTCCTGGGTTGGCATCACCGCGGGCCTCGCCCTGATCGGCACCATCCTTCTCATCGCCGACCTCATCGGCCCTCTGGCCACCTGGATACGGCCGGCGTTCGCCAAGGTGTTCGGAATCAACGGAACGCTCGCAATGAACAACTCGAAGCGCGAGCCCCGACGGATGGCCAACACGGCCGGCGCCCTCGTCTTCAGCGTCATGCTGCTCGCGATGATGACCACCGTGACGTCGTCCATCAAGTCCGTAATCAACGAGATGATGGTGGGAACCTCCTCGGCGACCTTCATCGTGAGCGGGGACATGATGACGGATACCTTCGCCCCCATCAGCGACCCGGAGCTTGCCTCCATCGGGGAGATCGATGGCGTAACGGATGTGCACTTCTACGGCATGGATTCGGCCGAGGTCGACGGGAAGTGGGTCGACATCGTCCCGATCGACGCCAAGACGGCCGACGCGGCATACGAGTACAACGTGGAACCCTCGTTCTCCACCCTGGATCCGGGCGAGATCTTCGTCAGCGAGGCCGTCCTCGACGAGGGTTACCGGATGGGAGACACCATCACCCTGACGGGGGTCGACGGGGAACTCGACCTCGTCATCGTGGGCACCTACCTCCAGGAGGGGGATCCCAGTTACTGGGTGTCATGGTCTGACGGGAGGATCCTCCACGAGGGAATCGCGCCCATATGGGCATGGATCACGATCGAGGATGGGGCCGACGCGGAGGCTATCCGAGTGGACATCGAGGCCGTGCTTGAGGACAACCCTCGCCTGGACGTGGGGACAGTCGACGAGTACTCGCAAGCCATGAACTCCATGCTCGATGGGATTCTCGCGTCCCTCATGGCTCTGCTGGGCATGGCTCTCGTCATCGGCATCTTCGGGGTGGCGAATACCCTCTTCCTGAGCGTCGCGGAACGAACCCGAGAGATCGGGCTCCTTCGGGCCGTGGGATTGAGCCGCAAGTCCGTCCGGAGGATCATCACACTCGAGTCGGTCTTCATGTCGCTCCTCGGGGCTTTCTTCGGCTTCCTCCTCGGGGTGACGACGGGCGCCGCCCTGGTCCTGTCCTTCGACATGTTCGAGGACGCGGGCGTCACCATCCCCTGGGTGAGCCTCGCGATCTACACCGCCATCGCGGTGGTCGCGGGAATCCTCGCGGCTATCGTTCCGGCTCGACGGGCGGCGAACCTCGACATTCTCAAGGCGATCACGACGGAGTAGGGTCGAGCGGCTACGCGGCTCCTAGAGCGAGAGGCCGACGAGGACGGGTTCGGGCTCGAGGGTTACCCCGAAGTCCTCGCGCACCCCATCGCGGATGTGCCGGGCCAGGGCCAGGATGTCGGCCGCCGTCGCCCCCCCTCGGTTGGTGAGCGCGAGGGTGTGCTTGGTCGAGAGGGAGACGGGCGCGCCGGGGGCGAGGGCGAAGCCCCGGCCGAAGCCGGCCCTCGTGATCAACCAGGCGGCGCTCGTCTTGACGGACCCGTCCGCCCCCTCCACGGGATAGCGGGGGGCTTCCTCGGGGAGCCGGTCGGCGTCATCGGCCGAAAGAATGGGATTGGTGAAGAACGAACCGACGCTCCAGGTGTCGTGATCCCTTGGATCGAGGAGCATCCCCTTGGTTCGCCGGAGGGCGAGAACGGCCTCGCGGGCATCGGCAAGCGGCACCCGTTTGCCCACGGGGACCCCGAGGGTCTTCGCCAGCTCGGCATACGCGATCGGGGCGGACAGGGGCGCCTCCTCGAGACGGAAGACGACCTCGAGAACGACGAACCTGGGGGTCGGCCTCCAGTGCCGGCCGTCCTCCGCCTCTCCCCGCATCGACCGCTTGAGGAGCGAATCCCGATAGGAGAAATCGCATTCCTCTCGGGACAGGGTCCGCAATCGGCCATCGGCCCGGTCCCACACCTTAACGGATGAGATGACCTCTGCGACCTCGCGCCCGTAGGCCCCCACGTTCTGTACGGGGGTCGCACCCGTCGATCCGGGGATCCCCGACATGGCCTCGATCCCGGCCCATCCCTCCGCAACCGTCCGCTCGACGAGCCCGTCCCAGGGTGTCCCGGCGGCGACCGTCACCCTCACCGTGTCGTCCGCGTCTCGGTCCGCCGCGATGTCCGTCCGGGTGTCCCGAACGACCGCCCCGGGGAATCCCGCGTCCGAGACGACGACATTCGAGCCCCCGCCGAGGACAAGGAGAGAAGCACCCAGGTCGTCCGCCCCCCGGACGGCATCGACGACGTCCTCCTCCGTCGCGGCATCCACCAGGACGCCCACCCGGCCGCCGACGCGCAGGGTCGTCAGGTCGGCGAAGGTCGGGCCGGGTCGCATCACACCAGAGTAGTGCCGGTGTCCGTCGGGGAGATGGAGGCCGCCATCTCCGCATCGATCTCGACCTCACGACGGCGCGTCAGATGACGTCGGAGACGCTGGAAGAGTACCTCGTCCCTCCGAACCGTCCGGGCAAGCGTCAATGTGACCAGGGAGCCGAGGATGACGACGAGCAGGGCATGCCGGGTGGAGGTGGCGTCCGCGAGGTAGCCGATGATCGGGGGGATCGCAACGCCGGCGATGGTGGCGAAGGAGGACACGGCGGCCACACGCGCGGCCGCCCGCTTGGGCTCGTCTGCTGCGGCCGAGAATCCGATGGGCACCCCGAGGGCCGCCCCCACTCCCCAGAGAACGAGGGCGAGGGGAACGAGCCAGAACGTCGGTGTGAAGGCGAAGACGACAACCCCCAGGCTGGTGGAGACCGCCGATGCCCGGAGCATCGCCACCCTCCCGAACCTCTCGAGCAGACCCGTCCCGAGGAATCTCACCGCCACCATGGACACCACGAAGAGCCAGTACATCGCGTCGCCGATGCTCTCTCGCTTGCCGAAGTCGTCGACGCCCGATATTGCCACCCATTGGGCGGCGGCGTTCTCCGTCATGGAGGCCGCGAAGACGATGAACCCGATCATGACGACCCGGTGGTCACGGAACTCGGCTTTGGCCGTCGCGAAGGGGCCACCCAGTCCGGCCCCCTCCGGCTCGGTCGGCCGGCCATCGATCGTGGACATGGGGATGACGGCAAGCCTGACGACCATGAGGATGAGGCAGATGACGGAGAAGTGCCAGATCACCTCGACATCGAAATGGGAGAAGAGGGAGCCGATCGCAAGGCCCACGGCCATCCCTACGGAGAAGGCCGCGTGGAATTGCGGCATGACCTTGCGGTTCATGTACCGCTCGACGGAGGCCGCCTCGGCGTTCATGGAGACGTTGGTGAACGAGAAGCTGAAGGCGGCGAAGAACTGGCCCGCGGCGAACAGTGCGGGGAGCCCCGCGAACGAGGCATACCCGATGACGAGGAAGGTTGCGGTATACCCGAAGGTCGACCAGACGAGCAGGGCCCTGGTGCCGAATCGAGCGGCCGCCCATCCCGTCACGAGGAGGGCGAAGAAGGCCCCCCCGGCGCCGAAGATCAGCAGGGTGGCGAGCCGCCCCTTGTCCACCCCGAGGTCATCGCGAATGGTAGGGAGGCGGGACAGCAGGGTGGCCAACATGACCCCCATGGACAGGAAGAGCACGAAAATGCCGAGGCGTGCGCGGGCGATCCGGGCCGGGTCGGGGGCGGTCGTCGGGCTGTAACGGAACGCGGCGGCCATCGTGTCCTTCCGTCCCGGATGCGGCCGCACCCAGGCAGGAGCAAACCGGCATCATCGTCTTGGGTGAGGTCGACAAGTGGAGTTCGTAACGTTTCGACCCCGTGACTCGATTCTCCCGGTACGCTAGCCCCAGCGTCAATCAGCGGAGGTTTCGATTGGGTCACAAAGGTCGCCCCACCATGGCAGACGTCGCCGAACGGGCCGGCGTCTCCCTGTCGACGGTGTCCCTGACCTACTCCGGTGCCGGACCCATCACCGACGACACCAAGGCTCGCGTCGAGAAGGCCGCCGCCGAGATCGGATACCTGGGGCCCTCCGCCCTGGGTCGCTCGCTCCGCTCGGGCAGTACCCACATCGTCGGGCTCGTCCTCTACGACGACCTCGGGAACAGCTTCCGCGACCCGTGCGCCCTGCAGACGATGAACGGCATCGTCACGACCCTGGGCAACCTCGGCCTCGGCGTCCTCCTCATCCCGTCGCCTTCTGACGAGGACGACTCCCCCCTGCTCGACACCGCGCCCATCGACGCCGCCATCGTGATGCGCGTCTTCGATCACGATGACCCGAGCATGGAGATTCTCCGACGAAGGGGAATCCCAGCCGTCGTCATGGAGGGGCCCGCGCCCACGGGGGCGGGCATCGTCACGATCGATGACGAGAAGGCGACCGCGGAGCTCATCACCCATCTCGTGGGCCTCGGCCACACACGCATCGCGACCGTCACCCTGCCCTTTGACCTCCACAGCGACACCAGGGTGATTGCCCCTGAGGACCTGGAGAAAGCCGCCTGGAATCCCACCCGGAACCGTCTGACCGCTTTCAAGCGAGCCGGCATCGAACCCTGTGTGGTGGTCGAGGCTCGAGCGTCCATGGTCGATGAGGGGCTGGCGGCCGGTCACCTTGCCCTCGCCCACCCTTCGAAGCCGACGGCGATCGTGTGTCAGTCCGACCTCCTCGCTGCCGGGGTCGTCCTGGCCGCCCGCGAGCTCGAGCTTCGCGTTCCCCAGGATGTCAGCGTCACCGGATTCGATGGGCTCGACCTTCCCTGGCTGGCGCCGCACGAACTCACGACCGTCGTGCAGGACGCACTCTACAAGGGCCAATTGCTCGCCAAAGAGGTGCAGGCCTTGCTCGACGGGGACACCCCCGCGCCCATCGACCTGCCCGTGAGCCTGCGCATCGGGACGACGACGACCCATCCCCCCAAGTAGGGCGGTCGGCTCAGGCGCAGGCGACGACGGCCTGGGCCTTGCCCAAGACCTTCTGCCCGTCGCATTCCACCGTGAGGTCGACGCGGGCGGTCTTCGCCTCCGCGTCGAGTGCCCCGACCGTTGCCACCACCCGGATCACGGCCTCCCCGGGGGTGGGCACCTCGACGGGCCGGGTGAAGCGCACCTGGTAGTCGACGATGTTCCCGGCCCCCGCCCACTCCTCGACCACGGACGCCGCCTGGCCCATGGTGAACATGCCGTGGGCGATGACTCCCGGAAGGCCGACAGAAACGGCGAAGGTGTCGTTGTAGTGGATGGGATTGAAGTCCCCGGACGCTCCGGCGTAGCGGACGAGGCTGTCCCGGGTGACGCGCACGTCCCTGGTGGCGACTTCCCCGCCGATGGAGAGGCCGGAGAAGGAGGGGCGGGGTGTGGCCATCAGGCGTCCTCCCTCACGGCGAGGGTGGAGAACACGGTCGAGACGGGCTCCCCGTCGGGAGTCGCCAGTTCGGTGCGCGAGGTCAGCATCGAGATTCCCGCTCGTGCGACCACGGATTCGATGTGGACCGTCGCCTTGAGGACATCTCCCGCGACGATGGGCCGGTGGTGGGTGAATCGCTGATCCGCATGGACGACGCGGGAGAAGTCCACCCCGAGGTCGGGGTCGTCGATCGCCCGGAACTCGGCACGCTGGGCGACGGCGACGGCGAAGGTCGTCGGGGCGACGAGGTCGGCATATCCCGCTGCCGCTGCGGCCTCGGCGTCCCGGTGCTCGGCCGCACGCGCATCGACCGCATCGGCGAACTCCCGGATCTTGACCCGAGAAACCTCGTAACTCTCGTAGGGGCCATAGGCCCGACCCACGGCGTCGGCGTTGACCGGCATGATTCCCGCTAGCGGGTCTCTCGGTGCTGGGTCTGCTTGCCGCAACGGGGGCAGAACTTGTTGAGTTCGAGCCGGTCGGGGTCGTTCCGACGGTTCTTCTTCGTGATGTAGTTCCGCTCCTTGCACTTCGTGCATGCGAGCGTGATCTTGGGGCGGATGTCCGCCGTCTTGCTGGCCACTGTCATCTCCTCCGCGGGCGCCCGATGCGCCTGTCGATCATCCGTAGCGAGGGCGGGACTCGAACCCGCGACCCCACGATTATGAGTCGTGTGCTCTAACCACCTGAGCTACCCCGCCGGGGGACGCAATCCAACAATGCCATGGATCGCCTCCGAGCCCCGACAGGGAATCGAACCCTGGACCTTCTCCTTACCATGGAGACGCTCTGCCGACTGAGCTATCGGGGCAAGCCGAAATAGCATACCGGCCCCCGAGGACCCTGGGGAAATCCGGCAGCCGTCCCCGACACGGGCGAGGTGTGGGGTGACGCGGCTAGGGTGGGCGCATGACGGAGACCTTGACGCCTGCCGAGGCCCGTCGCGTTTTCTTGGCGGCCCAGGGCTTGGCGCGCCGCCGTCCCGCCGGCCGGACAGGGGTCCGCCAGTTCCGCGAATACCTCGCGCGCCAGGGGGTGCTTCAACTCGATTCCGTCAACGTGCTCGCCCGCGCGCATTACCTTCCGCTCTTCTCCCGCTACGGCGCCTACGATCAGGCTGGGCTGGACGGGTATCTCTGGGGTTCCGGCGAGACGTTCGAACATTGGGGACATGAGGCGTCCGTCATGCCCCGTTTCCTCCTCCCCCACCTGAGACACCGGATGGACGAGCCGACCTCCTGGATGGCCTGGGCCCGCGACCGGCTTGAGAGGGAGCGGCCCGGATTCCTCGACGAGGTCCGGAGGGAGATCGAGGAACGCGGCCCGCTCGTCGCGGCCGACTTCGCCCACGCCCACGCCACCGGCGGTCCCTGGTGGGATCGAAGCCACGCCAAGCAGGCCCTCGAGTACCTCTTCATCACAGGCCAGGCGGCCGTGGGTGCACGGCCGAGTTTCGTCCGGACGTACGACGCTCCGGCCCGGGTGTGGAGCGGGGACGCCGTCCGGCCCGGGCTTCCCGCCGCTGAGGCCCGTCAGGCGCTTTTCGACCATGCCCTCGGGGCGGTCGGGGTCGGAACCCCGGAGGAGATCGCCGATCACTTCCGGCTTCCGAAGAGCGAGGCTGCAGGCCTCGCCTTGTCGGCAGTCGAGCAGGGATTAGCCGATTGGGTGACGGTGGAGGGATGGAGGACGCCCGCCCTGCTCGCGGCTGGGGCCCGGGATCCCGGTCGGGCGACGGGCGCCGCCCTCCTCTCACCCTTCGACCCGGTGTGCTGGTACCGCGACCGACTCCTGAGAATGTTCGGGGTTCACTACCGCATCGAGATCTACACCCCGGAGCACAAGCGGCAGTTCGGCTACTACTGCCACCCCTTCCTCCTCGGGGACCAGATCGTCGCCCGCGTCGACCTCAAGGCCGATCGCAAGGGGAGGGTGCTGCTCGTCCAATCCGCGTGGAGGGAGGAGGCGCCCGCCCCGGGTGCCCGGCGCCGGTCGGACGGCGACGTTTCCCTCGCCCTGGCGACCGAACTCAGGCTCGTCGCAGACTGGCTCGACCTCGAGGACATCGTCGTCCGGGAGCGGGGAACCCTCGCCCCGGACCTCCGTCGGGCCGTTGACGCCAAGACCCGGCTCTAGGCCGGGCCGGTGGTGGCAGGTGAGGGATTCGAACCCCCGAAGCTTGCGCAACTGATTTACAGTCAGCTCCCTTTGGCCACTCGGGAAACCTGCCGTGCGTGTATCGCCATGGAAGGATAGCAACAAACGGGACCTCTCCGCCAAGGGGATCCCGGGAAGGAGGAATCATGGCCGGGGACTCGTCATTCGATGTCGTCAGCAAGGTGGACCGGCAGGAGGTCGACAACGCCCTCAACCAGGCGGCGAAGGAGATCAATCAGAGGTATGACTTCAAGGGGGTCGGGGCATCGATCGAATGGTCCGGCGAGGGCGTCCTGATGCGGGCCAGCACCGAGGAGCGGGTGAAAGCGGTCCTCGACGTGTTCATCTCGAAGCTCGCCCGGAGGGAGATCAGCATGAAGGCCCTCAAACACGAGCCCCCTCAGGCCTCCGGCAAGGAGTTCCGGATCACCGCGACGATCGAGGAGGGCATCCCCCAGGACGTGGCGAAGAAACTCACGGCCCTCGTCCGCGATCGCGGCCCCAAGTCCGTGCGGGCCCTGATCCAGGGGGACGAGCTCAGGGTCACGAGCAAGAGCAGGGACGACCTTCAGGACACCATCGCCCTCCTCAAGGGCGCGGACGTCGAGGTGGCCCTCCAGTTCGTCAACTACCGCTGAGGGGAGCTCCTGCTCACGAGCGGGAGCCCACTCTCGTCAGCGGGCGATCCCGTGGCTCCTGGCCATGTCTTCGAGCCGGGAGATCCGGTCCTCCATGGGCGGGTGGGTCGAGAACAGGCGCGACAGCTCGCCGCCCCTGAACGGGTTGGCGATCATGAGGTGGGACACGTTCTCCAGTTCATTGGTGGGCTGGAGGGGCCGGGCGGAGACTCCTTCGTCGAGTTTCCGCAGGGCTTGTGCGAGGGAGAGGGGGTCCCCCGTCAGCCGGGCCCCGTCCTCGTCGGCGTCGTACTCCCGGGTCCGGGAAATGGCGAGACGGATCAACGTGGCCGCGATCGGCGCGAGGATGAGCATCGCGATCAGCACGAACGGGTTGGCATCCCGACGGTTCCCCCCGGACATCCCCCCGAAGAAGTACATCATCTGGGCAGCCATGGTGATCATGCCCGCGAAGGCGGCCGCGACCGACCCGATGAGGATGTCCCGGTTGTAGACGTGCATCAACTCGTGACCCAGGACCCCCCGGAGTTCCCGCTCGCTCAGCAGTCCGAGGATCCCCTCCGTGCAGCAGACGGCGGCTTTCTTCGGGCTCCGGCCCGTCGCGAAGGCGTTGGGTGCCTCGGTGGGGGACACATATAGCCTCGGCATGGGCTGGTTGGCCTCGGCCGAAAGTTGGCGCACGATCCGGTACATCGCCGGCTGCTCGACCTCGGTCACGGGACGGGCGGCCATGGCCCGGATCGCGAGTTTGTCGGAGTTCCAGTACCCGATCCCGGTCATGAGGAGGCTCACGGCCCCGAAGATCGGAAGGTACCTTCCCCCGCCGATGACGGCCCCGAATCCCAGCATGACCACCCACAACCCCACGAACAGGCCGAAGGTCTTCACTCCGTTGAAGTACTTCCCTGACATCATCCCTCCACATCTCAAACGCCCCGCGATGCGACGTCGTTCCAGTATCGTACGTCGCCGACCTCGGGGCGGCCAGGAGCCAGCCGGGCGGCGGCCTAGGCCCGTCGGAGTGCGATGTCCGTCATCTCGAACCTGGACACCACCTTGACCCGCTCACGCCCCTGCGCTTCGCCCAGGGCCCGCTCGTGGGCGTCCAGGGCCAGCCAGTCGCTCCATCCGATCACGCGTACGCCCCGGTCGTCGAGCATCGGCCCCAACCCGTCCGCGGACAGGTCGCCCTTGGCCTCGATCAAGTTGGGGGCGTCCTCGAGTATCCGGTCGACGGTCTCCTGGGAGTCCTTCTTGGAGTGCCCGATCAGCCCCGATGGCCCCCGCTTGATCCATCCCGTCGCGTAGACGCCGGTCACGGGCGCCCCTGTCTCGTCGACGACCCGGCCGGCGTCGTTCCGGACCACCCCCCGCGCGTCGTCGAAGGGCAGCCCCTCGACCGGGACCCCCCGATACCCGATCGCCCGGTAGACGGCCTGGACGGGGTACTCCCGGGTCTCGCCCGTCCCCTCGACCGAGCCGTCCCCCGTGAGGCGCATCCGTTCCGTCCGGATCCCCGCGACACCTCCGGCACCGTCGTCCAGGAGAGCGACGGGCCGCTGGAGCAGGTGGAGGTGGATGCGCCTCGCCGCACCCGTCGCCTCCCGCGACGCCCACGACGTGAGCGTCTCGACCACTTGCTTCGTCTGGCGGTTGGATTCGATCGCCGCAATCGAGGCCTCGTCGAACTGGAGATCCGCGTCATCGACGACAACATCCACACCCGAAACCTTGCCGATCTCGCGCAATTCCAGCGGCGAGAACTTGACCTCGGCTGGGCCGCGCCTCGCGAAGATGCGGATGTCCGTGAGCGGCGAGGCCTGGAGGGCGGCGAGCACGTGGTCGGGGATGTCCGTCCAGGCAAGGTCCTCAGGCCGCTTCGCGAGGATCCGAGCGAGGTCGAGGGCGACGTTGCCGGCCCCCACGATCGCGACCTCTTTGGCCGTCATCGGCCAGGAACGGGGGCCGTCGGGGTGCCCGTCGTACCACGCGACGAAGTCCGCCGACCCGTACGATCCCTCAAGGTTCTCTCCCGGGATGCCGAGGGGGGCGTCGTGGGGCGAACCCGTCGCGAGGACGACGGCGTCGTAGCACGCACGCAACTCGTCGAGGGTGATGTCGGTGCCGACGTCGACGTTGGCCAAGAGCCGGATCCCGTCCCGTCCGAGAATGCCCGCGAGGGTGGTCATGATCTGCTTGATGTTCGGGTGATCGGGGGCGACGCCGTACCGGACGAGGCCGAAGGGTGCGGGTAGCCTCTCGAAGACGTCGACGGAGGCAGGAACCTCGGCCTTGGAGAGGAGGTCAGCGGCATAGATTCCCGACGGACCCGAGCCGACGATGGCGACGCGGAGGGGGCGGTTCGGGCTCACGGGTCTCCTTGGGTATGGGATCTGGTCGAGGTCGGTGTCCGGCCCCGAGTATAGACCGGACATCCTCGGGAAGATGGAAGAATGGCTCCGTGACCGAGCCCCTGAACCGTACGGGGCTCGCCTGCGCCGCGGGTGCCTTCGGGTTCTGGGGCCTGTTTCCGATCTTCATGGACGAGCTCCGGCCTGCCGGCGCCCTCGAGATCGTCGCCCATCGAGCCCTCTGGTCCCTCGCCTGGTGCCTCCTCTTCATCGCCCTCGCCCGGCGGTGGAGGCCCCTGTTCGCCGCCCTCCGCAACCGTCGGGCCGTCGCGACCCTCGCCCTTGCCGCCTGCTTCCTGGCCGTCAACTGGGGGATCTTCATCTTCTCTGTTTTGTCGAACCGGGTGTCGAGCTCGTCGCTCGGGTACTACATCAACCCCCTCATCACGGTCGCCCTGGGGGTGGTCCTACTCGGAGAGCGGCTCCATCGGGCGCAGAAGGCGGCGATCGCGCTCGCCTGTGTCGCGGTCGCGGTCGTGGGGATCGACATGGGCGGAATCCCTTGGATTGCCCCCGCACTCGCCGTCACCTTCGCGCTCTACACGCTCCTCAAGAAGCGCGTGGGCCTCTCCGTCGATGCGCTGACGGGCATGACGATTGAGACTGTCGCACTCACGCCCGTGGCCGCCCTGCTTGTGTGGCTTCTGGTTGCGACCGGGCGCACGACGTGGGGCGACCACGGGCTGGGTCATGACCTGTGGCTCGGAAGCACCGGGCTCTGGACGGCGGGGGCGCTCATCGTCTTCGCGGCGGGAACAGCCCGCCTCCCGCTCTACGTCACGGGCCTCATGCAGTACCTCACCCCGACCATCACCTTCATCCTTGCGGTGACCTATTTCGGGGAGACGATGTCCGGGCTGAGGTGGGCGGGGTTCGGTTTGGTGTGGGTGGCGCTCGTCATCGTCTCGGTCGACAGTCTGCGGAGGTCCAGGGCGAGCGCGGAGCTCCGGGTGCGGGCCGCGATGCTACCCGAGGGGGTCTAGCGGACGACGGCGACGAGGGCTCCTCGGCCAGGACGGGTCTGATGCACGTTTCGGTGACAGGCCGTAGCCCCTTCATGCACCAGACCACCCTGTTCCGCGGGTAGGTCACCGAGCCAGCCAAACCGATAGCAGCCCCCATTGACCTGTCCCCCGGGTTCGGCTCCTGGGCTAATCCATTCGAGAACCTAGGTGGCTCCTGAAACTAGGGGCTGGGATCGACTGAGGGAGAGGGTTCCGGATTGGGTGGTGCATTCCCCTTCAATGTCACGCACATGTCTCCGGTGATCGGGACCTTCACTGGGGCACGCTTGTCGCCTCCGTCGTAGGCTAACGGCAACTCGAAACCCCATGATCCTTCTTCCACCTTCGCAAAAACGTAGGCACGATCCCAATACACATCCCAGTAGAAGGTATGCGTTTGCCCAGGCCCCACGACTTCGTATTCCCAGTCGAGAAACTGCAGGTTTTCGATTGCGGAGATACTTGAATAACTCAGGCTCATACTGAGGCTCACGTCGCATTCGTTCGTCACCTCAAGCTCCCGTTCAATCTGACACCCTGAAAGCGCGAGCACAGCAACGAGCGTTGTGAAACCTCGGACAAAGACCGGTGACGTCCCGGGAGGTGGTGTAGTTTCTCGGGTCTTCTCGTCGTGGTGATCGCGATGGGGAAGGCCATCGTGCGATGGTCAGTGAGACCGATTGAAGGAACTCACGAAAGGACACATCGCACGATGGCTATAGACCAGTCTGCCTTGCTTGACCTGCTTGCCGCATTGAAGGACACGGACGTGTCCGATCGGATTCGGGTTGCGACCGAACGGTTGTATCAGGAGTTGATCGACGCTGAAGCCTCCCAAGTGATTGGCGCGGATCGGTGGGAGCGTGTGGAGGGGCGCACGGCTCAACGGAATGGGTCCAGGGCTCGGACGTTGACGACCACGACAGGGGATCTCGATTTGAGGATCCCGAAGTTGCGCACGGGGTCGTTCTTCCCGAGCCTTCTGGAGCGACGGCGTCGGGTGGACCAGGCCTTGTTCGCCGTCGTCATGGAGGCTTATCTCCATGGGGTGTCGACCCGTAAGGTCGACGACCTGGTGAAGGCGTTGGGGGCGGACACGGGGATCTCGAAATCCGAGGTGTCTCGGATCTGCGCCGGTTTGGATGAACAGGTCGGTGCGTTCCGTGACCGGTCCCTGGCGGATGCCTCCTTCCCTTACATGTTCGTGGATGCCACCTACTGCAAAGCCCGAGTCGCCTCTAAGGTCATCTCGCAGGCGGTCGTGATCGCCACCGGGGTCCGTTTAGACGGGCATCGGGAAGTATTGGGGTTCGACATCGGCGACAGCGAGAACGGGGCCTTCTGGACCGCGTTCCTGCGTTCTCTGAAGGCCCGGGGCCTCACCGGGGTCCAGTTGGTCGTCTCCGACGCCCACGAAGGCCTCAAAACCGCGATCGGTTCCGTCCTCATCGGCACCACGTGGCAACGATGCCGCGTCCACTTCATGCGCAACATCCTCGCTCAGGTCCCCAAAGGCAACCAGGAGATGGTCGCCGCGGCGATCCGCACTGTTTTCGCCCAACCCGACGCCGACCATGTCACCGAACAGTTCGACGTGATCGCCTCGATGCTGGGCCGTTCGAACCCCAAGGTCGAAGCGATGATGCACCACGCCAAAGACGACTTGCTCGCCTTCACCGGATTCCCTACCCAGCATTGGAAGAAGATCTGATCCACCAACCCCTTGGAGAGGCTGAATAAGGAAATCAAGCGCCGCACCGACGTCGTCGGAGTGTTCCCCAACAGTGCCGCCCTGCTCCGCCTCGCCGGCGCCGTCCTCGTCGAACAACACGACGAATGGGCTGCGATCGACCGCCGCTACCTGTCCGAAACCTCCATGACCCAACTGGCCACGACGACCCCAACCCCGGAGGTTGACGAACGGAGCCAACTCTCGGCATGATCAGAACACTGACCCGCACGGTGAAGAGAAATTCCACCACTCAGCGGGACGTGACCCAAAGACCTGCCGTCTGGAACACTCGGTTCTGTTCATATTGCTTCCATCCTGCACCATCCGTCGGGTGTGAGTCTGGACAGCTACCGTTTCAGGCGACTGGGTCGGATATTCGGCGGACGAGCCGGTCACCTGCCTGCGGGTCGAGGAGACCCAACGGCTGACCCTCAAGGCCATCTCGTTCGCCGGGCAGGACCTGACATTGGAGGTCATCAGCTTCACGGACGACCGGACGCCGTTCCAGTTCGCCTGGGTCGACGACGACCTGTTGGCGAGCGACTTCGAGGACTACGACCCCCGCCTCGACACCAACCTCCCCGCTGGTACGTATGTGCTGGCCGTGGGCGAGTACAACAACGCAACCCCAGAGGACCTCATGATCGCCGTCGACACCACAGACGGGTGGTCCCGGTGGACATCAAAGGTGACGTCATATAAGTTAACTTATATGTCGGTGACTCTTGATCGGATCCACGACGCGGCCGTCCGCAGCCAAACGCTGGCCATGGAGCTTGAGGACCTTGCCGTCGAAGCCCTCTTGGACGGGGCCTCCCAATCCGAGGTGGCGGCCAGCCTCGGAGTATCGCAACCGGCCGTGTCCCAAATGCTCCACCGTCGCCGCAACCGCACCATCGGCCCGTACTGGACGGTTCCGGTCCTCGCCGGCTACCTCCGTGACAAGAAACGGGAATCTGACAACACGATCATCCGCGCCTGCGCCCAATTCTCGGCCGACTTCCGACGCCTCGGCGATCCGACAGACCGCCGGGTGGCGCTCGGGACTCCGGAACCGACCGGGGACCGACGCATCGACTGCCTGATCGCCGGCTTAGCCGACTACGAGGCGCGCCGGGCGGGTATCGAAACCCCAGCCTGGGCGACAAGCGAACGGTATGACCTATTCCCCTCCTGGTTCCTCGCGCCCACGGATGGCCTCAAGGCCTGGGCCATGAGCCAGACCCCACCCGAGTTCGAATGCCGTGGTGTCTTCCTCGACCCCCGAGACCTGGAGTCGGTGTGATTCGCGAGCTCGACCGAGAAGCGATACTCGACCTCCTGTCCGAGCTGGGGACCCGACTCGCAGCCAAGGGCATCGAGGCCCTCCTCTATGTGGTCGGCGGTGCCGCGATGCTCCTCGCCTACGGACGCAACTAGATGACCAGGGACATCGACGCTGTTTTCGAACCGAAGATGGCGGTATATGACGAGGCGCTAGCGATGGCTCGAGAGAAGGAATTGCTGGACCCGAACTGGCTCAACGACGCCGTCAAGGGATTCCTTCAAGGACCCGACCCCGGGAAACCCCAGGTCATCTACTCCAACACAGGCATATCCGTCCAGGTCGCCTCCCCCAAACGGCTCCTGGCCATGAAGGTCGCCGCCGCCCGCATCGAACGCGACACCGACGACATCCTCACCCTCACCACACTCGTCGGGGCGGACTCGATCCAGGAGGTCTTCGACATCGCCCACGCGGAATACGGCGACCTCCTCGATGCCCGAAGCCGCTTCATCATCGAAGAACTCCTCAGCGGAATTCTGCCCCGACACTCCGACGCCTCTTGATGGACGCCTCGATACCGCCAACGCCGATCATGCCCTCACAACCGGTCTGCTAAGAAGTCTGACGCGGGACATGCCGAACCGTCCTCTTACCCATGATGATCATCCTTCCCCGCCTCACGGCGGATGTCTGGACTCTCACACAGAGTTGACCAGTTTCAGGGGTTCACGCCAGGGCCACTATCCTCAGAGACTTCATTCCTGGCGATCCCCTTTAGGTACTCCGGATCAACACTCGATTCCGGGATACGCAGAATCGGAACCGAACGAACGGGAATTGAATCCACTAGCAGGATTTCGAAAACCAGGAACCCCTTGTAACGGCATGCTCCTGTTGCCAACACCCATATTCTTGAACCGTCGACCATCGATACATTCCAGGAATTGGCTTTGAGGAAGTCTTCCCACGTATCAACGTCCCATCCCCATTGATCCAACGGGTCTGGTGGATCGCCTGCGTCATCAGATTGCACAGGATCCATTACAACCTCCCAGCCAACTCAACCCCTTGCTGATTTCGGTGATGTCCCGCTGAGTGGTGGAATTTCTCTTCACCGTGCGGGTCAGTGTTCTGATCATGCCGAGAGTTGGCTCCGTTCGTCAACTGACGTGCACCCCTAGGTTTGGTGGCTCTGTCCCGCGTCAAGTAGTTGGCAGGATTTCTTGGTATTCGAAGGTGGGGATGGTGGGGTCGGTGAGGCCGGTGTGGACGTCCAAGGGCCAGAAGATGCGAGTGATTTCCAGAAATGTCACCGGTTCGTTCACCAGCCCCGACTGAGATCTTCTCCGTTCGAGATCCAAGTGTGACGCTAAAGGGTTCCGCAGAGATAGCGTTTGATCTTGTCGACGAAGTCCTCAATGGGCATCTTGAATTCCATTTGTGGGTAAATATCACATACCATTTCAACGGTATCCTTCTGATGGTCAACGTGAAGCAGAGCGGTGTTGAACGACTTTGGTTCAGTACTCCCATGGAAACGTGCGAACTTCAGCGAGTCTGCAAGGACTGCCTCATAGACCTCGAGTTGTCTACCCTTCCGGTCGGGACCACCGGGACACTCCATGTCCAGGAACACCTCAAGCGTGTATGTACCCATTATCCGTCAGCTCCCACAGGATATGCCGATGCAACCGAATCATCTGGATTGAGCCACACCTGCAATACGCTTGTTGGTGCACCGTATTGATCTGTTCCAATAACGCGGCCCATATCCTTGACCACACCTCTAGGGCCTACTTGACTGGACCCAGACGCTTTCTTTCTGACGGAGATCTTCCCTTTCGCACTCCGATTGGAGTTATCAAGGGTTTGATATAGCCGGGCCTTCACTTCCCGAACGAATTCCTCTATGGGCATTTCGATGTCTTCATCATCGGGGTAGACGTCGGAGCCTATGCATACCGTCTTCTTCTCACGATCAACGTCGACTGTCGTGACATTCAGGCCTAAACGTACGGGGCCATTTTCAGTCCTCAAGTGAACAAGTATACTTGCAAGAACATACTCATAACCCCTAAGCCATCTTCCTTCGTATTCAGGTCCCCCATGACACTCCGCACCGAGCACGCGTTCGAGCTGATCGCCGTCCATGTATGATCATCCTCCTATGGGATAGGCACTAGCCACAGTCCCATCTGGGTTGAACCAGACTTGCAGAACTGAAGTCGGAGCGCGGGTACTGGTAGTTCCAATATTGGTACCTAGGTCATACACGATTCCGTTCCCCGAATATGAACCGCGCATGAATGCTTCATCAATCATTCCGCCAACGTCGTCGATTGTCGTTCCCGGATTGAACAGACTATTTCCCGAAGAATTCGAACCTCCGTGGAAGTGCCTTGAGGCAATGTGTTGTTCGGCTGTCTGAAACCCGCTTTGCCTGTAGTTTCGTGCTGGCCCCCATCTGGTGAGAGTGTACCGGGTCGAAGAGGTAAGATCACCTACCCCACCTGTCGCGACTTTTGCTTTCGTGGATCCCTTAACACTCTTAATCAGAATTCCGCCAGCTTTACCTACGACTCCCCCCGCAGCCATCCACGCCACATCTTTCGCAATACCAGCACACCCCTTCCCCACTATGCATTCTGTACCATGACCTGGCGTGAACCCCTGAGACTGGTCAACCTTGTGTGAGAGTCCTGACATCCGCCGTTAGGCGGGGAAGGATGATCATCATGGGTAAGA
>JAFGBM010000001.1 GCA_016933155.1 Demequinaceae bacterium
CGCCTCCAGCTCCGCCTCCAGCTCCGCCTCCAGCTCGGTGAAGCGGTCCAGTATTGCCACAATCTCACGCTGCACCTCAAGTGGCGGCACCGGGACTCGAACCTGGAGGAACTTCGCCTTCGAGATGTTGAACCTCGTCACGCCGTTCGCGGTCAGATTGATTTGCCTTCGGAGCGACGGCGACCGAAACAGATGTTTGGAGTAATCAGGATGGAGCAGAGCCACGTCGGCAGGACGAAACCCGAAGCAGAAACTGTTCAGGTAGAGAGCTTCTGGGGGTTCGCCAGTGACGGCCGCTGACATTCCACACTCGTCCCTGGTTTCAGACGACGTCGTGAAGAGCACATCGCCGTACCTGACTCGGTTCTGCCTTTCTCCCTCTTCGAAAGTCACGAGGTCATCGGGCATGACGTTGACCGCGGAGTTCCAGTAAACGTTCACGTACGAAACGAACCGCGCATTCCCGGCAGCGAAGTGCGACTTCGTCTTGCCGGAGAGCCCCGAGTAGAGAGTGCCAAGGTCGCCAATGGTCTTGAACTCCACTCCATCGGGGCACAGTTCCGCGATCAGATCATCGATCCGACTCATGAGAAGAAGTCCTCGTCGACCTCGACTATGCGGTGGGTCTGCTTGACCTGAACCCCAACCTCGTGGCGGATCATGAGTTCGGCGAGTCTCTGGCCGTCGATGAGAATGACCCGCGCGTGTGCCGTCGCCGAATACCTCTTCGCATCGGAGGTGAAGCGCCCCGTCGTGATGAAGATTCCGCCGTCGGCCTTGCCACTGATGGCTCCGACGAAGGCCTGCACTTCAGGCGCCCCCACGGCTGTATCTAGGGCGTATCGCTTGGCTTGCACATAGAGCTTGTTCACACCGAGGGCATCTTGATCGATGATTCCGTCGATGCCCCCGTCACGCGCTAATCGAGTTGGGGCGCCGGACCCATGCGCGCCGCCATAGCCCATGGCGAGGAGCAAGTCCACGACGGCCCTCTCAAAGAACTCGGGCTCTTGGCCGTGTAGTCGAGTGAGGAGGTCGGCGGCCACATCGGCGTGAATGCGTGCAACGCCCTGCTCGACTTGCTCCGTCGGGTCGAGTTGCTCCGCGGCAGTGGGCGTCTCGATCCTCTTGTCTCCGTCACCTCCCGGTGCTTTCGTCATCCACCACTCGTCGCCGGGCTTGGCGAACGATCGCAGCTCGAGTTCAGTGATTCCCAGCGGGTGTTTCGCGAGGAGCCCCCGTCCCATCTCGGTGATGGTGTACAAGCCTCGCTGCGGGCGAGTCAACGCACCGACTCGCGTGAGGTACGACGCCGCCCAACCGATGCGGTTTTCCGACTTCAACTGCCCCGAAGGCAGGGTCTCGGCTCGCTGCTCAGGGGTGAGGACGGAGACGTCTGCCACGTCCCGACGAAGTTCGCGAAACGAGCGAGTACTGCCATCGCTCAGCACCTGAAGCATGGGGATCATGAACTCGTCCCAACTGGGCAACCCCTTCATTCCTTCACCCCTTCGAGGTCGGCAACGATCGCATCGATCTGGGTTCGGAGTTCCTGCTGGCGAGCGACGATCTGCGCGATCCTCGCGTTCAGCGCGGTGATGTCCACGGCCTCGCGGGTGTCCTCCTGCTCGACGTACGATGACACCGCGATGTTGTAGCCGTTCGCCGCGATGTCGCTATGGCCCACCAGCCGCGCGAAGTGCTGCGCATCCTCGCGCGCCATGAAGGCGTCGAGAATCCGCTGGCGGTTCGCGTCCGTCAACTTGTTCTTGTTCCCCCCGCGCACGAACTCGGCCGAGGCGTCAATGAACAGGATATTGTTGTCCGTCTTCGACTTCTTGAGCACGATGATGCACGTGGCGATGGTGGTGCCGAAGAACAGGTCGGGCGGCAACTGGATGACCGCGTCCACATAGTTGTTGTCGATCAGGTACTTGCGGATCTTCTGTTCCGCGCCGCCGCGGTACAACACGCCGGGGAACTCGACGATGGCCGCCGTGCCGTTGACCGCGAGCCAACTGAGCATGTGCATGGTGAAGGCGAGGTCCGCCTTGCTCTTGGGTGCGAGTACCCCGGCTGGCGAGAAGCGCTCGTCGTTGATGAGCAGTGTGTTGCTATCGCCCTCCCAGTTGGTGGAGTACGGCGGGTTCGACACGATAGCCTCGAAGGGCTCGTCGTCCATGTGGGCCGGTTCGAGGAGAGTGTCACCGTGCGCGATGTTGAACTTCGCGAAGTTGATGTCGTGCAGGAACATGTTGATGCGGCACAGGTTGTAGGTGGTCAGGTTGATCTCTTGACCGAAGAAACCCTGACGGACGTTGTCCCGTCCGAGCACCTTGGCGAACTGAAGGAGCAGGCCACCGGAGCCGCACGCCGGGTCGTAGACCTTGTTGACCTCGGTCTTGCCCACCACCGTGATGCGGGCCAGCAGCTCGGAGACCTCCTGCGGCGTGTAGTACTCGCCGCCGGACTTACCCGCGCTCGACGCGTACATGGCCATGAGGTACTCGTAGGCGTCGCCAAACGCGTCGATGGTGTTGCTCGAGAACTCACCGAGGTTGAGGTCGCCGATCGCGTCGAGCAACTTGGCGAGTCGTTCGTTGCGCTTGATGACCGTGGGGCCGAGCTTGTTGCTGTTGACGTCCAGGTCGTCGAAGAGGCCCTTGAGGTCGCTCTCGCTCTCGGTCCCTACCGCCGAGGCCTCGATGTTCGTGAAGACGCGTGCGAGCGTTTCGTTGAGGTTGCTGTCCGACCGCGCCCGCTGGCGGACGTTCACGAACAACTCGCTCGGCAGGATGTAGAAACCCTTCTCCGCCACGGTCTCCGCGCGGCCGAACTCGGCGTCGGCGTCGGTCAGGCGTGCGTACTCGAATTCGGCCTTGCCCGCCCTGCGCTCCTCCGCGTTGATGTAGAGGGCGAGATTCTCGGAGATGAAGCGGTAGAAGAGCATGCCGAGCACATACGTCTTGAAGTCCCAGCCGTCCACGCTTCCGCGCAGGTCGTTCGCGATGCGCCAGATCGTCTTGTGGAGTTCGGCGCGTTGCTGCTCTCTGGTCACCAAGCACCCCTTCCTGCGACCGCCTTGTCGTCTCGCGACCCGCATGGCTGCTTCCGAGCCTAGCGGGAAGGGGTCACAATGGCTCAGGCACTCGCCTGTGTTGTCGGCTCCATTAGGTTCTCCAGTTGCGTCTTTTCCCCCACAGGACGAAGATGGTTCCATCATGGAAGCATTCGAACAGTTCGTCGCCCTCGCCATCGAGACCGAGGGATTTGTCGTTTCTGGACCGCACAAGTTCAGGGTGACGAAGCGAACCGCGAAGCAGGCCTACGACGAGTCTCAGACTCACGGGTATGAAGTCGATCTCGTCGGGGCCCGCTCCGACCGCCTCGTCCTCGCCACCGTCAAATCCTTCTTCGGATCCGGAGGGGTGAAGGCCGCCGACGTCATCGGCACTGGGAAGAACGCATCTTGGTACCGCATGCTGAACGACGTATCGATGCGAGACGAGATCGTCTCGCAGGCCACCCACCATCTCGGGTACCGCGTCGACCAAGTCGAACTTAGGCTCTACGCGGGCAAGTTCGGTGGTGTCGAGCACCAGCGGGCGATTCGGGAGTGGTGCGCGACCCAAGTCGTAGGTGCCAGTTCGATCAAGGTGTTCAGCGCAGATGAGGTCGTCGACGCCGTACGACCGCTCGCCGACCAGAGGCAGTATCGCGACAACCCCGTGATCGTGTCGATGAAGGTACTGCTTGCGGCTGGGGCCCTAAAGCCCCGCGACTAATGACGTCGACCACTGGTGGTGCCAGCTGTCCAGATCCGACTTCAGGAGCCACCAGTTGCCCTCCACCGTCGGCAAGTACACCAAACCGCAACCTTGGTGATCCACAGGTCTTACCCGGGACCGTCTCTGTCAGGTATCCTGGCACCACACCACCCGGCGCCTCTGGCGTCGGGTTTTCTCTTGCCCTGGCCATAGCCTCACTGGGATGGGCGTGCGACAATATTGTTGCGTCGAGCAATCGCCCAGCGAAGTGAGCCTGGCTGGCGTCCGGACGGACGACTTGCCAGGCTTCGCGCTTTCCCGGGGGCCTCCCGAGCCCGCCTGGTTCAAGGCCAGTGCCGCGCGGAGCCCGTCGGCAAGGAAGCTAGACTCCCCTCCCATGACCCGGCGTCGGCAGCCCCTGACCTTCTTCCTCCTCGGCGTCGCCCTGTGGGTCGTCGTCGACTGGGGCACCGCGGGCGGATTCCGCCCCTCCTACTTCGCCTCCTACATGCCGGCCCTGCTCGTCTTCTACCTCGGCTGTCCCGCGGTCTTCACGTACCTGGTGTTCCGGCGGCGGGTGGGCACCCGAGGCCTGATCGTCGCCACCCTCGTCGAGATCGTCGTCGTCGAGGTGATCTTCACGGGTAACCCGTGGCTCACGAGCGTGCCGCTCCTGTTCGTCGGCATCCCGCTCGCGATCGCGGTCTATGCGCCCCTGACGTTCTTCCCCTTGTGGATCGTGCGGGGCGAGATGGGGCGGCATCGCCGGCTAGTGTGGGCGCTCGTCGCGGTTGAGGCGGCGGTCACGTTCCTCACGGTCGCGGGGGCGGGTGGGTAGCGACCCGGGGCGGTCGATGCCGACCGATACCGGCCGAAACCTGGATCACCGTGAACTCCATGGCGGCATGGCGTCGAGCACAGTGTTGGCGACCATGACCAGTTCCTCGACCACTGTGAGGGCTTCCGCGATCTCCTCAATGGTGACCGGATGCTCGTCCGCGCTCGGATATTCGAGCCGATTGCGACGCGAACGCAGGCGATTGAGTCGGCGAATGTCTGGCCCGAGGGGCGGATCAAGCTGTGCGGCGACGGCCTCGATGACGGCGATGTGCCCACCACGACTCGTCGGCCGAAGGCCCTGGTTCTCCAGGACCGCCGTCAGCGCTCGTCGGCCAGCGTCATAGACGAGGACGAACGCCGCAGTCGGATCCGTGGGCGACACGAGCCGACGCGACGAAACCTCGAGCCTGGGCGATGAGCGAGTCTGCGTGTTTCCGGTTTGCCGGGACAATCTCAAGACGACCGTCGGCGATCAGGCGTTCGATCGTCGGCCTCCCCTGCTCCCAGCGCAGCATCGTCGTCCCGTTCGGTCGTCAGGCTTACCAGTGGCCCCGACCGTACGTGGGAGAGGAACGGATCGTCGTCCGCCGCCCTCCAGCTGTGGACAGAGACCTGGTGAATGGTGACGTCGGACATCAGAGCCGCCTGAGCCGCGGCCTCGACCCCATCCAGATCGTCCCTCGACGCGTCGCCGACCACCAGAACGTCGACATCCGCCGGAACCCTGCCGGCACGCCCAACGAAGCGCGCCGCCCACGACCCGTAGATGTACGCCTCGGCCACATCGGGCACCGCGGCAAGAAGGTCGGCAAGGACCGGCTCTGGGCCGTATGTGGCCGCGAGCAGGTTGGCGAGGGGGGCGGCGAGCCGGTGACTCGTGTCGGCGCGGAGGAGTCGAACGTTGCCTACCCGACGTTCGGCGAGGAGGCCCGCCTCGGTGAGACGGTTGGCCTCGTGGTGCACGGTCTTGACGCTCGTGCCGAGGGCGTGGGCGAGGTCCGTGAGGCTGTGCTCGGATTCCGGGTGGAGGTAGAGCCGGGCGAGTAGCCGTCCCTGGAGTTGGGAGCGGAGCAAGGGGAGCAGGGGTGGGACTCTCATAACTGGTAATATATCTTACCCTTTGCGAGATGCGCGAGGGATTCGATGTCGACACCCTCTTAGACCCTTGCCGCGGGTTGCGTAGAATGGCAGGTGCGAGGGGCAGTAGCCCCGAGAAGTGAGCCTGGCAGCCTTCCGGACGGTGGGCCCGCCAGGCTTCGCGCTTTCTCGGCCAAGTTCCGGATCTTGACGATCATGCCCCGCCAGCACGATGTCAGACATCGTGACTATACTGACTGACATGATCGAACACGTCACCATGCGCCGCCTCTCGCGCGAACCCGCTGCGGTCTTGGAGCAACTCGCCCACGCCCCCCGCGGGCTCATCGTCACGCGGGACGGCATCGAGATCGCGCGCATCACGCCTCTCAGCCCGATCGAACGGGCCTGGCGCGACGCCATGCGGGACGCCGGCCACGACCCCGACGCGTTCACGGGAGTCACGGGCGAGCCACTCGAACTCGCCCCCGACGACGGCCGTCCCTCCCTGTCCCAACTGCTCGCCGACCAGCGCGACGACGAGCGGTAGCCGACATGATCTACCTCGATGCGAGTGCCCTCGTCGCCCTCGTCGCGCCTGAAACCCGCACGTCCGCGCTCGACGCATGGCTCACCGATGTCGGCGACGACCTCGTCACCAGCCAACTCTCCATCACCGAGGTCGCCCGCGCCATCGTGCGCGCTGGCCAACCCGACACGGCGGAACGCGTCGCTCACATCGGCGGGCTCGCGTTGCGTGCCGGATCGCGCGAAATCCGCGCCCTCCCCGCCACGGCGGACGTGTTCACCGCCGCGGGGAGACTGGCGCCGCCCACCCTACGAAGCCTCGACGCCATCCACCTCGCCACCGCCCTCGCGCTCGGGCCCGCCCTCCGCGCCCTCGTCACCTACGACACGCGCCAGGCCGACGCCGCCCGCGCCCTCGGACTCGTCGTCCACGCACCCTCGTAGCCTGCGACGTGGGCGAGATTGCCTGTCCACCACGTGCCGGTGTGAGCCCTCCAGGTTTCGCGCTCTATAGGAGGAGATTGGCGCCTAGCGATCGGCCCCGCCTAGCTCAAGGCCAGCGCCGCGCGGAGCCCGTCGGCAACCTTGAGCATCACCGAAGGCGACAGGGCGCCCGCGAGGCGGTGGACATCCTCGGGGTAGAGGGGCTCGATGTCATCGCAGAGGACGTACCCGACGCAGCACTCGCCGTCGGGGATACGGATCGCCGTGCGCACGTGCTGCTTGTCCGACGTCGTGATGCGCACCGCGAGCGACGTCCCGAGAGCTCCGTTGCGGGCGTTGTTGGACACGATCAGGTAGGGCTTCTCGCTCTCCAGTCCGGGCAGCATGGCGAAGTACACCTGTCCGCGGATGAACGAGATCGTGCTCACCGGCTAGTCCCTGGAGTGCCGGGGCGCCGCCCCGCGGCGCGCGTCGTGGTAGGCGCGGTAGTCCTCGTCCTCCGCTAGGGTCGCGTAGCCGGCGACATCGGAGAGCTCCCTGACGCGTTCGAGCCCCGCCTCGAACACCGCACGGGCGAGCCGAGCCTCCGAGGCGTCGGCGGCCGGGGCGCCGGGCAGGGCGCGAAGGGTCTCGGGCGACTTCCGGAGCAGGGCAAGATCCTCAAGGTCCTTGCGGGTCACCGGCATGGAAAGCCTCTTCTCTCGGAGGGGCGAACGTGGAGCGGTGTCGTCAACGGTGGGCATGCATCAATTGTGCGGCACGTTGTGCGGCATGACAAGCGGCACGCTCGCGACTGTACGTGAGATAGGCATGAGTCGCCGTCGACCACCCGCGAATGGTGGATGGAACCTTGGCGTGTAGTGACCGTGGACATCAGTGCAGACACGTTCGTCGGCATCCCGCTCGTGATAGCGGTCTACGCGCCGATCTATGCCTCGGGGTCGCACTTGCTGAGGTCGGTCTCTGCGAGCGGGGAGCCGTCTTCAATGAGGTAGGTGACCTCGAGGATCACGGGCTCGGTGCCCTCGTTCTTGCCCTCGTGCACGTATCCCGCACCCTCGAGGATCGCGTCGCCCACCCCGTACTCGTGGACCCCCGAGGCGTAGATGGGCGCGTAGTGCGTGAGGGTGCCCTGCGTGACGACGGCGATGAGGTTGCCGTCGTGACAGTGGGGCCCCGTGCCTTCGCCCGGCTGGATGATGACCTTTCGGAAGGCGACGTCGACCGGCCCTTCGAGATCGATCTCGATGCCGGCCTCCCGCGTCCCGTCGCCCTGGTCGATGACCGAGACGGGCGGGGGCGTCGAGGAACATCCCACGAGCGCCAGTGCCCCGGCGACGAGTAGGAGGGCGGACGACGCTCGGCGGGCGAGGCGCCTCGGGGCGTGTGGGGCTATGGGGGTGTGTGAGGTCATTGGGGAACCGTAACAAGCGGGACTCCGTCAACCAAGACCCTTGAGCCCCCGCACCTCCCTCCGTTGCAGTACATTTCAGTTGAACATTCGAAAGGGGGTGCGCTGTGAGCGGTCCCGAAATGCCCGGTCGTGTTGGCGCAAGCGCTGGCGGGTTCCCGTGGAAGTTGCTGACGATGGCTGGCCTCGCATCGATCGCCGCCCTCGCCGTAATCGTCGCGGCGCTCTATTTCGCAACCGACCTGTTCCGATCGGACGACTCCGTCAACCCCGGCGACTCCGGCAACCCCGGGGGAAACGCCACCATCGAGGGCTACTTCACCCGGCAGGACCTCGTCGATCCCTCCCTGGGGAGCGCGTGGTACTTCGACCCCGCAACCGGCCTCGCCACCTACTACGCCTACTGGGAACCGGGAACATGTGACTTCTTCGAGCCAGGAACCGGGCCGTACTCGGTGGTGGGTGGCGGCCTCGTCCTGAACGGCACGTGGCAGGCCACGCTGAGCGGCGACGGACGGTCGTTCGTCCTCGACCTGCCCGGCATGTGGAGCGGCGACGACTCGGAGGGCGTCGCAGGCCCCAACATGACGGTCGTGAACGGACCCAGCGGCACCTACGTGGCGTCGTCCGGCTGCCCCGCACCGTAGCCGCGCTTTCGCGATCCGACGCTCCGTGGTTACGCTCGCTTCATGACCGCCACCCCTACTACCCCCTACCGCCACTTCCGGACCGCGGTCTACTGCACCGTCGGCGACGTCCTCCACATGGAGGACCACTCCTGGCGCGACCGGGCCCTCACCCACCTCCGGCGCTCCCTCCACGTCGACAAGGTCTACCTCGAGTCGTTCCGGTCGATGGAGACGGCGAGCCGGGAGACCCTCATCGAGGCCCGAGACTTCTTCGTCTCGGAGGGCATCGAGGTCGCCGGAGGCATCACCACGAGCCTCGCCACTACCCCCGAATGGGACTTCCTCTCCCTCTGCTACTCCCGCGAAGAACACCGCACCATCCTCCGCGACGTCGCCGCGCTCACCGCGTCCGTCTTCGACGAGATCATCCTTGACGACTTCTTCTTCACCAACTGCACATGCGCCGCCTGCGTCGACGCCCGGGGGGACCAGACCTGGGCAGAGTTCCGGCTCGCCCAGATGGACGAGGTCGCCCGCGCCCTCGTCGTCGAACCGGCCAAGGAGGTCAATCCCGCCTGCCGCGTCGTCGTCAAGTACCCCAACTGGTACGAGCACTTCGACGGCGCCGGATACAACCTCGACTCCGGGCGCACCGTCTTCGACGGCGTCTACACCGGGACCGAGACCCGCGACGCCGTCTACACCGCCCAGCACCTTCCGCCCTACCTCGGCCACGGCATCCTGCGCTATTACGAAAACATCCACCCCGGGCGCAACGGCGGCGGCTGGGTGGACCCGTTCCAGGCGGGCAACCTCGACCGGTACGGGCAGCAGCTCCGTCTCACCCTGCTCGGCGGGGCGGAGGAGATCACCCTGTTCTGCCTCGGCGTGATCGTCGACTGGAGCACCGAGTTCGACGACTCCCCCACGTCCGCCGGCGCGTTCGTTCCCGTCGCCGGGACCGTCTTTGACACGTGCGACGCCGTGCTCGGCGAGCTCGGCACGCCCGTCGGCGTCGCCGCCTACCGCCCCCTGCGCGCCAAGGGCGAGCCCCTGCTCCACCAGTACCTCGGCACGGTTGGGGTGCCGGTCGAGATGACGCCCGAGTTCCCGACGGACGCTCCGGTTGTCCTGCTGACGGAGGGGGCGGCGGCCGACGACGACCTAGTGGCGAAGATCGAGGCTCGGCTCGCGGCGGGCGGACGGGTGGTCGTGACGTCCGGCCTGGCGCGGGCGCTTCAGGGTCGGGGGCAAGCAGGCAAGAGGCTCGACCGGATCGCCGCGTTCGACTGCACCGACAGGAAGGTGCTGACGGACACCTTCACCGACTTCGCCGACGTCTACCGCTCGGCCGAGCCCATCCTGATGCCGCAGATCTCGCCGGCCACCAATGGGATCAGCGAGGAACTGACCTGCCTCAAGGGCGAGAACGGCTTCCCGCTCCTCCTCCGCGCGATCGTCGGCCCCGGGCTGCTCTACGTGCTCGCCGTCCCCGACGTCCCGACCGACCTCTACCACCTCCCCCGCGAGATCGTCACCCACCTTCGGCGGGTCTTGTCCACGGGGCTGCCGCTCCACGTCGCGGGCGCACCCAAGGTCGGGGTGTTCGTGTACGACAACGACACGTGCGTCGTCGAGTCCTTCCTGCCGCACCGGACGCGGGCCGAGGTCGTCGTCCACCGGGTCGACGCCACGCTCACCGACCTCGCGTCGGGGAAGGTCCTGACCGGGGCGTCGACGGGCGGCGGAGTGGATGGCGGCCCGGGCGAGACCCGTATCCCCCTCGACCTGTACCCCAACTCCTTCCGCGCCTTCCGCATCGGCCCCGCGAACTAGGGCCGGGGAACCGACCCCGCAAGTCGGGCTTCCCATCGTCGGGGCACCCACGTAGTCTGAGGGCACAAATGCCGCAAAGGGGTGAGGGCTCCGCACGGCGAGAACTCGAACTCTAGGGAGTGGCGGATGAATCTGACACGTAGGACATACTTCGGGATCACCGGAGGCATTCTCATCATGCTCTCGGTCTTCCTGACCGCAGAGGGCGCCGAATTCGACACGAAGGCCCTCAATTTCACGGAGAACCTCTTGCTCTTCGTGGCCGGCATCGGAGTGCTCGTGTTCGCCCGTCTGGGTCGCCGCACCCTCGCTGCGTACTCGGCGGTCGCGGCCACCACCCTCGGCACGCTCCTGGTGATCGACTTGCTCCGCGCCGGAACGCTCGACCTGACGGTGAAGCTCGTCGCCCTCATCGGCGGCATCGCGCTTGCCCTCATGGCGTCGATCGGCGGAGACCTCATGACCTACATCGCCCCCACCCGGGACGTGTCGTCCGTCAAGACCACGAGGAGCAAGACCGCGACCTCCACGAAGTAGCGCGGGAGGGGCGCGGGTGAGAGCCACGCCCCCTCGGCGGTCTTGGAGCAACTCGCCGACGCTCCGCGGGGGCTCATCGTCACGCGCGATGGCGTCGAAATCGCACGCCTCACACACCGGAGCCGCAAACGGAAGCCCTCAACGCGTGGCTTGCGGACGCAAGCTCCGAACTCGTCACCAGCCAGATCTCCATTACCGAAGTCTCCCGAGCCGTCCTGCGCTACGGTCACCCCGAGGCGGCAGAGCGGATTGCCCAACTGGGCGGGCTCGCCTTGAGGGCCGGAGCGCGCGATGTCGTCGCCCTTCCCACCACTCCCGACGTCTTCATCTCCGCGGGAAGGCTGCCACCGCCCACCGTCCGGAGCCTCGACGCCATCCACCTGGCCACCGCCCTCGCGCTCGGACCCTCCCTCCGCGCCCTCGTCACCTACGACACACGTCAAGCCGACGCCGCCCGCTCCCTCGGGCTCGTCGTGCACGCGCCCATATAGTCCTATCACCTACCCCCCCTAGTAGCACTGGAGGATCATCCAGGCCCGGTCGAACCGCCCCGCCTCGATATCGTCCCGGCACATCCAGAAGTAGAGGCAGCCGGAATCCCCCCACATCAGCCCGGCATCCTCCTCCGAGGCGACCTGCAAGAGGTGGACCCACTCCCCCGCCCCGGCCTTCCACTCCTCGAGGCGCGGGTCCCGGTAGGCCTGGGCGTCGCCCGCAGGCACGCCCGCGTGCGCGACGATCTCGCATTCGAGGGCCATGTCACCCTGGATGAGGTCCGGATGCCCGCCGAGAAGGCTCCTCTCAGCCCACCCCAACTCGTTGGCCAGATCGATGAGGGCCTCGCCCCACTCCTCGTCCTCTTGATCGGTCAGGTTACGCGACGGGAAGTCCATGGCCATGGGCGACGGAAGGGTGACGGTGGGCTCGGTGTTGAGGGCAACGGCGGGAAGACGCCACTCGTCGGCGAGGTCGGCGGGGAAGTCGGCCGCGATGGAGGCCTCGGGGTCCTCCGTGTAGACGACGGCAAAGGAGCCTCGGTCCGTCGGATCGAAGCCCCATGCCTGACCCTCGATGTCGTAGAAAAACGAGAGGAGACCCGTCGCCGGAAGCCCGAGCACGGTGGTGGCCCCGTGAAGCGGGTCGAGCCGGATCTGGGCGACTAGCGATAGCGGGGTTCCGTCCTTGCGCGGCCACTCGACGCCGGGGGCGAGGATCGGACGCCCCCCGAGCCTGGACGACGCCGATGCCGGATCGGTTTCGGTGGTGGGCTTGAGGAGGGTGGCGGGCTTGGCGTGGCCGAGGATCTCGTCGACCTTGGGAAGGCCGGCGGCCTTGAGCCGGATGGCGAGGGAGTCGAGGTTCACCCCACGATGCTAGCCGGACTCGGGAAAGGGATGTGGGTTGTCCACAGCCGCCTTGGCCGCCGACGTGGCCATTCTGCGCCGAGCGATCACGATGACCACCACCGCCGTCACAACCCCCGCCACGGCGGGAACCCACGGGCTCCACTCCGACCGATAGAGCACGGTGGCGATCACCCCTGCGGCCAGGCCCCCGAGGCATGACCACGCAATGGCCTTCCCGATGTATCGATCGGGAAGGCGTGAGAGCAAGGACGCGCCGTACCCCAGGAAGGCCGATCCCGCCACCAGGAATCCGAGGGCAAAGGGCCGATTCTCTACCGCCGTGTTCTCGATCGCGAACACGTCCCAGCCGAAGTCCTTTCCGGTGAAGGGGTAGATCACCATCCAGAAAAAGAAGGCCACCCCAAGCGCAGCGGTGGCCGTCCCGCTGAACCATGCAGGACTATGCCTTTTAATCCCATGAGGCGGCACGACCGCAAGGGAGAGGAACGACATCAGGGCTAGGAACACCCCCCACACGATCCCCTGGGGAACCGGCGTCGGAATGGCTCCCTTGGGAGGGGGAATGCTCTCTGGCGTGTCATGCAGCCAACTCTGCGCCTCGTGCCAGGTCTCATCGGGGAAACGGGCCACCAGGCTGTTCGTCCCGTTCCCTACGACGACGAAGTATCCATCGTCGGACTCGAAGACGACGAGGGCCCCATCCGAAGCATTCTCACCTTCTCCCAGATAGGGCAACCTGGAATCGGGGGTGATGGGGACTGTCCCCTTCTCGGGCCAGACGACGTACCACGTCTCACCACCGTCGAGCGTCTGGTCCACCCCCCAGACGACCGCGGAGTTTCGGTAGCAGACGTTTGGATCATCCGCGACACAATCCTCGGTTGCGCGGGTGATCAGCCCGGGGGGAGGAAAACTCTCGTTTTCGGCCGGGGTGAGCCACCGAAAATGGCGACCGTCGGACGATGATGCCCAGCGGATCTCATCGTCACCGGCACCCTCGTATTCTTCCCCCATGGTGACGCCGACGTAGACCTGGCCATCCCACTCGGCCACTTGGAAGACGCTCTGGCCACTCGGGCTGCTTGTCGCGGCGACGGCGAGGGTGGCGAGGGGGACGAGGATGAGGGCTCGGGCCCGGGCGAGGGTTCGGGCGTGGGTGACGGCGCGGGCGTGGGTGAATGCCCACCAGGCGAGGACGAGGACGGGCAGGGCCAGCAGGTCGGTCGCGTCTTGGCGGACGACGCTGGGTCCGGCCACCGCCGTCCACACGGCCGACGCGGTCGTCGCCCCGATGGCGGTCGCCTTGACAAGGGTGAAGAGAAGACCGACCGTCGCGAGGCTGGCCGCTGCCACCACACCCGGCCGCAGACGCGGGGCGAGCGCAGCCACCACTACGGCCACCAGCGCGGGAGCGAACACCAGCCCCGCGACATCGGACAACTTCCCCGTCCACCACGACCCAAACTCGGCCTTGAGGACGTGATCATTGAGGAGCAAGATCACGAGCCCGGCAACGCAAACCGGATGGGCGAGCCATGCCAGCGCCCCCCGGAGTGCGTCCCGGCCCTCGGCTGCCTCACTCCAGTGCATCGTTGCCTCCTAAACCCGACCCTAGCGTCCCGAAACCCAGCGCCGCGTGTCGTGCAACCAAACCGTGACCTGGCGTCGCCAAACCGTGATCCCCCGCTGACGCGATGTGATATTGCCCATTCCGGGGGGGGACGAAATGGGCACTTCTCCGCTACGGTGATGCCTAGAGGCGGAAGGAGCAGGCAGATGATGACGATCGGACGCCGGACCCGGAGGTTCCTCGGGTGGGAACTAGCGGCGATCTCCCTCTTTCATGCCGCGGTGCTCATCTGGGGAGCGGCCACGTGGTCCCGACACATTGACGAGGCGTTGGAGGCCGAGTTCGGGGAACTCGCCCCCTTCGTGGACTGGTCATCCAGGGGGGCTCCGGTGGAGTTCATCATGGCCGTGTTGGCGGCCCTTGCGGGCGTGGGATGGATCCTCGTAGCGGAACGCGGATACCTGGCGCCCTACGTCGAGGACTGGCGGGGACGGGCCGCGCTTGTGGGGGGCGGGGCGATCTGCCTGGCCTATGCCACGGCGGCCATCGTGCCCTTCCTCAACTTCGTCACCACCCCTGAGATCGAAATCGAACGCCTCCCCTCCTGGGACGCCCTCGGAGCATGGGGCGACGCCTCCTTCGTCCTGATGTTCCTCGTGGACGTCGTGGTCGTGGCATGGTGGGCCGTGAATCGGTGGCGCGAACCCCAGACCAAGCGAGCCCCCAAGCCCCACTTCCTCCCGAAACCCGATTAGGTCCAGGAGGCCTGGCCAAGGCCCTCGGCCGCATGCTGGGTTGGAGCAAACGGGTACGTATCGGACGTATCTTCGTTCTCGCTGAGACAGGACGCCTCCTCGGTGATACGTTCGCCCTAGATGCGCTTGGTGAGTATCACGGAGGGGAAACGGACCATGATCGCATTCCGACAGGCACCCGATTTCGAGTCGAGTCCCACCACACAACCACGACGGATCGCGAGCCTGGTCGCCATCGGCGCCGCGTTCGCCTTGGTGTTGGGCACGAGCGTCCCGGCCACCGCAACAGTTGACCCCTCCCCCACTCCGACCGACCCCTCTCCCAGTCCCACGGTTGAACCCGTACCCATCGTGGCCGAAGCCCTCCAGAGCCTGGAGGGCGCCGATGCCTCATTCGACAACCTCGGCGGGTACTTCGTCTATGGGAATGTCACCGGCAGTTCCACACACCTGGTATTGGTCGAGATTCTCGAGACTCCTCAGTACGGCGAGACCGGGACCTTCACCGTTCGATACACCTGGCTGGGCGGGGAGACGCTGATCAACTCGACCGGCTACCGGATGCTTGGCACATCGGGCAAGGCGGTCGGCGTGGCCCCGCCCACGAACGGCAACAGCGGTGACATGCGCTTCTACCACGAGGCCGCCTGGGGGACGACGAAGCCCGCCATCGGCACAACCCGCATCGCCTCCGTCACCATAGTCGGGGAGGAGGGGCTCGGATGCGCGGTCAACAGCCTCGCCCTCGGGTCACCCGGCTATTGCGAAAGCGGCATCCGAGCGCCGATGTATCTCCCGCCGGGCAACCCCAACATCCCGATCTCCGAACCGGAGGAATTCGTCTATGTGGCCTTGGGCGATTCGTACCAGTCGGGGGAGGGAGTCGGGAACTCCATCGACAGTGCTTCCGCCTATCTCTGGTCTGCATACGAGAACGGACTCAACTATCCGCTCCGCGTGGGTCCGCAGGAGAACACCTACACACCCCAGGTATCGGAAGACGGGAACGGCTGCCATCGAGCCCTGAACAACTATGCCAAGCTCAACGCAAACCTGCTCGAGCCCGGGGCCCCGGTCACGCTCATCGATGTGACGTGCAGTGGTTCCAGCATCGAGCCCACCGGCGGCGGTAAACCTCCGATCGTCGGCGTCGTCGGAATAGGGGTGTCGTCCGACAGCCAGGTGCGCCAAGCGATCACCCGTCTCGAAGCCGCGGGGTTGGATCCAGCCGATGTCGACCTGGTGACGGTGGGGATGGGCGGCAACGACGCCGAATTCGGTGAAATCATCAAAACCTGCCTTGTCCCGAACCTGTTGCGCAGACTCGTCTACGCGTACCCCGACTCGCCCGGGGAAATCGAATTTCTCACCGGACTGGTGGCAAGTTGCGCCAACTACGACAAACTCATCGCGAAGACTGACCCGGCGATCGAGGCGCTTCAACCCAAGGAGGAGTGGGCTCAAGAACAACTGCTTGAGGCGTTCCCGAACGCCCGAATCCTGCAGGTGAACTACCCCGACATCCTCCCCGTCGGCAGTACCGCGCCGGCCTGGTGCGGGGGTTTCCGCCGGGAAGACCTGGACTTCGCCCGATCGAAGATTGCGAGGATTGAGGATGCCATCAACGCCAGCATCATCGCGACCGGCTCGTCAAGGCTGGAGCTCGTCGATCTCGAAAGCGCCCTCGGACCAAACGCGTTGTGCCCGGGAGGCGACCAGCAGGCTTATGCGGTAGCACTGTCAGAAGCCAACATCGAGGCCGAACTCGCTCGGCTCCTCAATCTCGACGGCAACGGCGACGCCTCTGCCAGGACGAAGCTCGATGTGCTCGTCCGCCAGTACCTGGACGTGCGGGCTTGTGTCGGGAACAAGCTCAACCCTTTCGATGGCGACTGCGACTGGGATCTGGAGACGAGCGAAGTCTCAGACGCCGCCGACGACCTCATGGCGTACCTCGGATCCGAGGAGATGCTGACCACCATCTTCGCCAACGTGATTCAGGAGCCTGGCCCTGAAGCCGAATCCGATGCTTTGCGTTTCGATCGGACGAGGGGCCTCTTCCACCCCAACGCCGCAGCCCAATCAGTCATCGCCTGCTACCTTCTCGCGGCATACAAAGGGGAGCCTCCCGTTGACTGTCTCGCCGACCCGGGTCCGGGCGTGGACGATCCTGCCAGCACCGTCGACGGCGTCCCCACTCGGCTCAATCCTCTCATCGCACCGGTCGGCGAGGAGCTCGAGATCGTGGCGAGCGGATTCTCACCCGGCTCCCTCGTCGAAATCACGCTGAAATCCGACCCGGTCGATCTCGGGGAACACGTGGCCGACTCCAGCGGTCAGGTGGAGTTGGCCATACTGGTTCCCGACACCTCCCCGGGCGTGCACATCCTTCAGATGTCTGGCATCGGGACGGGTGGAGTCCAGGTCGTCAACGAGATCAAGCTCGAGATTCCCGGCTATCCGGAACCCGGTGGCAGCTATGGCGTGTACCTAGAGGGATTCAACGTCGACAGCTATGCCGACGGCGTCATCGAGTACATTGACGTGACTTACCTCGGGATACACTTCACGACCATTCCCGACGAAGAGGGAGGCATCTTCCTCGACCTGCCCGTTCCCGACAACAGCGGTGTCGTCACGGTGACGGCGGTGAGCCAGTTGACCGGGAAGTCGGTCGAGCGAATTCTCGTCATCGACAACCCCGACGACCTCAGGCTTGCCGCTTGGGGCGGTTCTACATCGGCGCCGCCTGCATGGAACACCTCCAAGGCGGGCCAGACCGTCAAGGTGACCTTCCAGGTACTCGACGGGCAGGGCCAACCCGTTGATGACCCGTCGGTCCTCTCCCTGCGGAGTTATTCCATCGATTGCCAGACCGGTGCCGACCTCGGAGGCATGGAGCCGGCAGAGCACCCCCGCCATTCAGGCTTGAAGTACAAGGGCGGCGGCTGGTGGCAGGCCAGCTGGAAGACAGACCCGGGTTACACCGGAACCTGCCGAACATTCTCAGTTGTCATCGACAATGGTGGTAGACACGACCTATGGTTCCAATTCCGATTGCGGCCTTCACACGAGTCCTGGCGGTTGCCGTGCTACTGGTCATGGATGCATCTTGCGCGGTGGATCCGAACCCTTCTGCCGGAGTAGTCACCGCCCCGAACGACCCCTGCCGACCCGGAGAGGGGGTCACGGCCGAACTCGGCGACCCCCTTCGCGTCTCGGGCCGGTACGCGACCTTCACCACCGACGGGAGCGGTATATGGGTCACCGCACGGAAATACCTCGAGGGCGGAGTGCTGGACCCCAAGGAGGGCCGGGGTGAGGTCTGGGTCGGACCGGCCTCCAGTCTGCCCACCTATGACGAGCAGACGGGTGGAGTGCTCGGAGACGTCTTCGCCGAGAGTCGCACCTACGAAGGGCAGTGGACCTTCCTGGCCCTCCCCCCGGGCGACTACTGGCTGATGACCGGTTGGGGTTTCGATGTGGTCATCCAAAGCTGTCAACCAGGCGGAATCAGCAACGCGATTCCTGACGCGTGATGCTACCCGCTACTCCAACGCACCCGGCACCCGACTAGGACACCATCGCCGTCGTCAGCCGGGGCGAGTCCCGGCCGATGACGTGAACGTCGCCCACGAGTACCACCGAAGCCTCGACTGAGCGCTCCGCGCTCGTCCCCACCCAGACCTCAACCGTTCGGGGCTCGACCACTCGGGCGAAATCGGGATTGGAGTACGCCAGGCGCGCGGTCGGGATCTCGAAGGAGACCGTCGCCGACGCCCCCGGTCCCAGGGAAACGCGCGTGAAGCCCAAGAGCTGCGCGATAGGGCGAGTGACCGAGGCGTAGCGGACACGGCCGTAGACCTGGACGACGTGTTCCCCCGCCGCCGCCCCGGTGTTGGCGACCTTGACCGACGCCTGTATGGCCCCATCGGTCGGGGCCCTGTCCGGAACCTCGAGGCCGGAGTAGGCGAAGGTGGAGTAGCCCAGGCCGAAACCGAAGGGCAGGGTCGGCGTGCCGTCTAAGACCGTGACAGCATCCCCGATGCCGAGCGGCGGGTGGAGATACGAATACGGCTGGGCGCCGACCGATGTCGGCATGGATACGGGGAGACAACCCGAGGGATTGATCGCGCCCGACATTATGCGGGCCAAGGCTCGCGCCCCTTCCTCCCCGGGGAAGAAGGCCTGGAGCACCGCCGCACACCGCTCCAGCGCCCAGCCGATGGCATAGGGCCGACCCGTGAGGAGGACGAGCACGACGGGGGTGCCGGTGTCGAGCACCTCCTCGATGAGGCGCCGTTGCACTCCGGGCAGCTCGAGGGAATCCCGATCACATCCCTCCCCCACGGTGCCGCGCCCAAACAGTCCCGCCCGATCCCCCGCGGCGATGATGGCGACATCCGCCTCCTTCGCCGCGGCCACGGCCTCGGCGATCCGGGAAACGTCGTCGCTGTCGATGTCGCAGCCGTCCGCCATCGTGACGGTTCCGTCGAACTCCTCGCGGATGGCATCCACGACCGATGGCACCTCGAAGCCGAGAGGCGTCCCCGGTCGTTGGGCGAGCACATGGTTGACGTAGGAATAGCAGCCGAACATGGAGGCGGGCCGGTCCATGTTGGGCCCGATGGCCGCAATACTCCGCCCCGTGGCCTTCGGAGCCAGCGGGAGGATTCCATTGTTCGACAATAGAATGACGCTCTTCCCCGCCATCTCGAGGGCGAGGGCCCGATGCTCGGGCGAGTCGAGATCGATTCCTGTCGGGGGGTCTCCGGCAAAGTCCGCATCGAGGAGGCCGAGTTCCTCCTTCTGGGTGAGCACGCGCAAGACGGAGCGGTCGACCGTCTCCAGCGAGACCTCTCCCACCTCGATGGCCTCGACCAGGGGACCGAGGTAGGCGTCACCCGAGGGAAGCTCGACGTCGATTCCCGCATTGATCGCCAGGGCTGCGGCCTCACGCCTGTCCTTGGCGACCTCGTGCAAAAGGTGGAGGAATGCGACACCGAAGTAGTCCGCGACCACGACGCCGTCGAAACCCCACTGATCCCGAAGCAGGTCGTTGAGCAACGACCGATCCCCGGCGATGGCCACGCCGTCGACGTCCGTATAGGAATGGAGCACGCTCTTGGCGCCACCGTCATGGATCGCCATCTCAAAGGGCAGGAGATAGACGTCGGTGAATTCCCGCGGGCCGACGCTCACCGGAGCGAAGTTCCGTCCAGCTTTGCTCCCCGAGTAACCGGCGAAATGCTTGACCGTGGCGTGAACGCCGGAGGACTGCAGGCCGCGCACGAATCCTGTGCCGATCACGCCGATGAGGTAGGGGTCCTCGGAAATGCACTCGTCGACCCTCCCCCACCGAGGGTCGCGGACGACGTCGAGCACCGGGGCCAGGCCCTGATGTATCCCCAGCGCGTGCATGTCCCGGCCGATGAGGGCCGCCATCCGCTCGACCGTGTCGGGATCGAAGGACGCCCCCCAGGCCAAAGGAGTGGGGAAGGTGGCCGCGGTCCAGGCCGCCAACCCCGTCAGGCATTCCTCATGGACGATGGCGGGAATCCCCGGTCGGGTCTCGGAGATCAGGCGCCGTTGCTCGGACCACAGCCACGCGGCCCTCTCCTCGGGATCGTATGGCGCTGTGCCATACACTCGGGTCAGGTGGCCGAGGCCATCCTTGCTCGCCACATCCAGGCGACCGTGCGGGCTGACCTCTCCCTGGAGCGGGGCCACAACATCCCCGTCCTCGTCCTGCCAGAAGCCGACGAGTTGGGCGAGCTTCTCCTCGAGGGTCAAGGTGGCGAGGATGTCTCGGACTCGGGTCGAATGCTTCTCGCTCATGGGGCCGCCTATCCCTTCACCGCTCCGGTCAGGCCGTCGACGATCCGCCGCTCCATCACGGTGAAGAACGCCAGGGCGGGCAGCATGGCCAACGAGGTGTAAGCCAGAATGGCGGCCGTATCGGAAGAATAGCGGGTCTGGAACTGCTGGACCCCGAGGGGCAGGGTGTGTCCGGCCGCATCGCCCTGGAGGACGAGCAGGGGCAGCAGATAGGCGTTCCAGCTTGCCACGAAGGCGAGCACCCCGACGGTGATGATCGCCGGCTTGGCCAGGGGGAGGAGGATGCGCCAGAAGAATCCCACTCGGGTGAGGCCGTCCATCTCCGCGGCCTCCTCGACCTCCTTGGGCAGGGCCTTGAGGAACGGACGCATGATGATGATGGTGATCGGGAGCTGGAACGCGACCTGCGGGATGATCACCCCCCAGACGCTTCCGATGAGTCCGAAGTCCCTCAGCAGGAGGTAGAGAGGCAGGGCCGCGACCCCGATCGGGAACATGAGGCCAAGCGTGAAGATCACGTAGAGCACGCCCTTGAACTTGAAGTTGTACCGCGCGATGGGATAGGCGGCCATGGTCCCCAGCAGGACGACACCCACGGTCGTGCCCGCTGCGACGATGATGCTGTTGAGCATCTGATGCCAGAAGATCGACGAGGTCAGCACGTCCCGATACTTGAAGAAGACCCACGGGTCCGGAAGCCCGGCCGGGTTTTCCGCCAACTGCCCAGTGGTCCGGAACCCTCCAAGCACGACGTAGAGGATGGGCACGAGGGTCACGGCCACGGCGCTCAGCCCTACGGTGATGGCCAGGAGCTTGCCGTAATCGAAACCCGAACGGCCGTAGTCCGCATCGACTCCATCCTTCTCTTGCTGCTCGGTCTGCTCTGTCACGGCGCTCATCCCGTCACCTCCTCTTGCCTTCGTCGATGTTGTCGCGGCGGAGCACGAAGACCATGTACAGGAGTGCCGCGATCAGGGATAGGAAGAACAGGATGACGGCGACGGCGCTTCCGTAGCCGTACTGGCTGCGCATGAATCCGTATTGGAACATGTAGGTCGCGATCGTGTTCGAGGCACCCGCCGGTCCGCCACGGGTGAGCACCCAGACCATGTCGAAGAGTTGGATCGATCCGATGATCGACAGGAACATCCACACGCGGATCGTCGGGGCGATGAGGGGGATGTTGATGCGCCTCTGAATCTGCCACCAACTCGCGCCGTCGATGGCCGCGGCCTCCTGCAGGTCCTTCGGTACGCCGGAGAGCCCGGCCAAAAACAGGATGATGGCCAGCCCGATGTACTTCCATGAGACGACGAAGAAGACCGTCCACATGACGAGATTCAGGTCGGCCAGCCACAGTTCGCGCAGGCCGCCCAATCCCAGGTTCTCCATCCAGGCGTCCAGGGGCCCGTGGGGCTGGAGGATGAGGAGCCAGAGGACCGCGGTGATGACTTCCGAGAGGATGTAGGGGGCGAAGATCACCATGCGCATGAAGCTCCGACCCCGGAACTTTCGGTTGAGCACCAGGGCGACCGCGAGCGCCACGGGCAACTGAACCAGGAGCGACATGACGATGACGAAGAGGTTGTTCCTGAGCGCATGGACGAAAGCGCTGTCGCCAAACGCCCGTCTGTAGTTGTCGAGCCCGATGAAATTGTCGAGATCCTCGATGCCATTCCAATTGTAGAAGCTGTAATAGGCCGCGAGGCCGACGGGAAGCACCACGAAGATCAGGAAGACCAGGAGCGCCGGTCCGGTGAAGAGCGAGATCTCGCCCCACTTGCGCGCTGTGCCGCGCCGCCGGACCTGCTCGGGTGTCCGGGTCTTCTTCTCGGGCTTCGTCTCGGAGTCGGACCCCGCCGACATGGTGTCGGCGGGGTCCGGCCGAGTGCCCGAGGCTTCCTTCGTTTGCACGGGGAGCCTCGCTTTCGAGATACCTACTGCCTACTGGTTGGCCGCCGCCTCGGTCATGTCATCGACGACATCCTGGGCCGTGCCAATGCCTGCGAAGATCTCCACGATCGCGGCGTTCATCGCAGTTCCGATGTTGTTCCCATAGGTGGTGTCGAGCCACAACTGAACATACCCGGCGTTTCCGGCGACCTCCGCAAGCTCCACGAGGTTCGCGTCGGTCACGGATGACGCCGCATTGGGAGCAACCGGCAGACCGCCGACGACCTCCGCGAAGCGCCGCTGGACGTCATCGCTGCTGATGTATGCAAGCAGCTCTGCACATTCCGCCGGAGCGTCCACATAGCAAGAGAACCCATCGCCACCACCAAGTGCGGCGGTCGGGTCACCTTTTCCTCCGGTTGTTGCGGGCATCGGGAACCATCCCAGGTCGGCATTCAGGGCGTCAACGTCAATACCCTCGTCGGCAAGGATGCCGCGGAGGACGAAGACGTTCCAGTGACCCATGAGTTCCATGGCCGCATTGCCCGTGGCGAGCTGCCCGGCCGAGCTCGTCGCGCCCTGCTGGGCGCTCGTTGCCAGGAAGCCTTCGTTGAAGGGATCGACGGCCAGGAAGTCCTCGAGCTGCTGCCCGGCTTCGACGAAGCACGGGTCGGAGAAGTCGAGGGATATGCCCGACGCCTGGAGGACATCCTTGCTGCACTGACGCAGGGCAAAGTTGTACCACCAGTGAGCGGCAGGCCAGTTGTCGAAGGCACCAACGGCGATCGGGGTGATGCCGGCGGCCTTGAGGGCCTCGACAGCGTCCACGAGTTCGTCCATGGTGGCCGGTTCGGAGTCGATGCCAGCTGCCTCAAACAACGACGGGCGGTACCAGATCCCCTCCACACCGAAGGTGTAGGGAAGACCGTAGACCTTGTCCTGGTAGCTCCACGGAGCAACTGCGCCGCCGAGGCGGTCGATGTCATCAGCAAGAACATCGGTTAGGTCCATCAGGTGGCCGGCGTCGACCTGCTGGGCAAGTTCGCCTCCGCCCCACTGCTGGAACAGATCGGGGGCGTCCCCGGACTGAAGCGCAACGGGAATACGCGTGCGCTGAAGGTCCTCGTTCTGAATCGCCTCGATCTCAATGGTCACATGCGGGTTTGCGGCTTCAAACTCTTCCGCGACGTCCGCCCAGAAAGTGAGGAGCGGGTCGTTGTTGCCGTTGTGCCACCACGTGAGAGTGACCGGCGCGTCGGAAGCCGACGGGTTTGTCTCGGTCGAGTCGCTGCAGGCACTGAGCGCCAGCACTGAGGATGCCAGTGCCACGCCAGCAACGACGCGGGTAATGTTCGCCATCATTTGGGGTCCTTTCCCTCTCCTTTGACTTGGTCGAACACCGGCAGTCTTGCAGTCTGCATAGATATTTGTCAAACGTTATCGATAACGTTATGGCAGAAACGCGCTAGTATTCCCGCATGAGCCAGTTCTCCCGTGTGAAGCTCGCCGATGTCGCCGAACGTGCCGGCGTGTCCGTCGCCACGGTGTCCAAAGTCGTCAATCGCCGTTATGGCGTCGCCCAAGCCACGATCTCAAGGGTTCAGGAGGCCATCGACGAACTCGGATACGCGGGCAACATCAGCGCCTCGAGCCTCAGGAGCCACCGGACCAATGCGCTGGGGATCCTGGTCGCCGAGTTCGAGCCGTACAGCGCTGAACTCCTCAAGGGGGTCTCCCGGGCGGCCCGGGGCGCCGACTACGAGATCCTCGCCTACACCGGAGGCCAGGCAGAGGGCTGGGAAAGACGTTCCCTCGCCCGACTCGGCGGCACCCTCATCGATGGCGCGATCATGGTCACCCCAACGGTCGTCGGGGTCAGGACCAGCATTCCCGTCGTCGCCGTCGACCCGCACGAAGGCCCGACCGAGTTACCCACGGTCGACTCCGACAGCCTTCGCGGAGGTCGGCTCGCCACCCGACACCTCATCTCGTTGGGACATCGGCACATCGCACTGCTCTCGGGACGCGCCGACCTCGATTCGGCTCGACTGCGCAAGGAGGGATTCCGCATCGAGATGGCGGAAGCGGGCATCCCCGTCGACGAGGCCCTGGTGATCGAAACCTCCTTCCAGCCCGATCTCGCGGCGACAGCCGCTCACCGGCTGCTGACCATGGCGAATCCCCCGACGGCGATCGTCTCGGCGAACGACATCACCGCCCTGCAGGTGATGGAGGTGGCCCGCAAGTTGGGGATGCGCGTCCCCGAGGACGTGTCCGTGATCGGATTCGACGACATTCCCGATGCCGCGGCTGGGACCCCTCCCCTGACGACCGTTCGTCAGCCGCTCCAGAAAATGGGCGAGGAGGCCATGCACATGCTTCTGGATCTCCTCCAAGGAGTCGAGAGGCCGCTTCACCTCCGCCTCGATGTGGAACTCATCGAACGCTTCTCCTGCGCGGCCCCGCGCGTAAGGCAGGGGGTTGGCTAGCCGTAGAAGGCTGCCACCGCGGAGTCATAGCGTTCCCGTATCTCGGCACGGAAGTCCGGAGCCGGTCGTGCCGACATCTCGACCGGCCAAGCCGGTCGTTTCCCGGTGAGGGCCCATCCGGCCTGGACGGCGGCCCCCAGGGCGACATACTCCCCGGGGATGGGAACCTCGATCGAGGCATCGACCACCTGCGCCGCAATGCTCTGGACCGCCTCGCTCTGCGCGGCCCCGCCAATCAGGAGCACCCGCTCGACGGCGACCCCCAGATCTGTGAGAGCCACCAGACCGGCTCCGACGCCGCACAGCATCCCTTCACAGGCCGCGCGCGCCAACGTCGTCGGCGTGAAGTTCCCCAAGGTCAAGCCCACCAGGGTCGCGGTCGCATCCGGGAGGTTCGGGGTGCGCTCACCCTCGAAGAAGGGGACGAGAACGGGAGAGGAGCCGACGGGAGCCGACAGGGCGAGACGTCCCAGTTCGTCGTGGTCGACGCCGAGGATGCGGGTGAAGGCGTCGAGCACGCGGGCGGCGTTCAGGGTCGCGACGAGGGGAAGGAAGAGTCCGCTGGCGTCGGCGAAGCCGGCGACGGTCCCCGAGGGATCGATGACGGGCTCGTTGGAGACGGCAAAAACTGTCCCCGATGTTCCTATGGACAGGGCCACATCCCCACCCGCGGCTCCAAGCCCGAGCGCCGCGCCGGCGTTGTCCCCGCACCCCGGGCCGATGACGATTCCGGGAATCGAGTCCGGGACGCCTGCCGCACCGGTGCCGATGGCCTCGGACGGCCCGACGATCCTGGGAAGGACGGCATCATGCCCGAGCGCGGCGATCAGGATCTCGCGGTCGTATTCCCCGCTTGAGGGAGAGAAATAGCCTGTGCCCGAGGCATCCGACCGGTCGGTCGCCAATTCCTCCAAGTCGGGGCCCAGAGGACTGTCCCCCTCCGGGCCGAATCCCCTCAGCCGCCACGTCAACCAGTCGTGGGGAAGGGCGACGGCCGCCACCCGTGCGGCGTTGTCCGGCTCGGCATACCTGAGCCACCGCAGCTTGGTCGAGGTGAAGGACGCCACCGGCACCAGGCCGGTCCGGGCGGCCAACGCATCAGCGCCGAATTCCTGGGTCAGGTCCTCGGCTGCGGTGGCCGATCGCGTGTCGTTCCACAGGAGGGCATCCCGGATGACCCGGCCCCCGCCGTCGAGGACGACCATTCCGTGCTGCTGTCCGCCGATCGAAATCGCGTCGACGTCGCCGAGGCCGCCCGCATCCTCGAGGGCCTCCCGCAAGGCCATCCACCAGTGCGCGGGGTCCACCTCCGTGCCGTCCGGATGGCGCGCCCGACCGGCCCGAACCACCCGACCGGAATCGGCGTCACGGATGACGACCTTGCAACTCTGGGTCGACGAGTCGACCCCGGCGACCAGGGGCATGGCTAGCGTGCGCCCATGAGGTGCTCAGAAGCCAGCTGCTGGAGCCGGACGAAGCCGAAACCCTTGCCGTTGTAGTACACCTCGGGGTCGAAGTCCTCGAAGGAACTCGTGTCCGCCAGGAGATCCTTGATGGACTCGCCTGTGCCGAGGGTCGGCTGGGCGAGCTCGCCCTGGCGTGTGGCCACGATGGCCTCCTGGACCTCTGGATCGGCTCGGAAGGCGGCCGCCCTCTCCTTGAGCAACAGGTACATCCGCATGTTGGCGGCCGCCGATGCCCACACCCCTTCGGAGTCCTCGGTGCGCGAGGGCTTGTAGTCGAAGTGACGCGGCCCCTCGTAGGCCGGGACGCCACCGGGGCCGCCGTTCTCCAGGAGGTCGACCAGCGAGAAGGCGCTGTGGAGGTCGCCGTGGCCGAACACCAGGTCCTGGTCGTACTTGATGCCGCGCTGACCGTTGAGGTCGATGTGGAAGAGCTTGCCGTGGAAGAGGGCCTGCGCGATTCCGGCGGTGAAGTTCAGCCCGGCCATCTGTTCGTGTCCCACCTCGGGGTTCAGGCCCACGAGTTCGGGGTGATCGAGGCTGCCGATGAAGGCCAGGGCGTGCCCGACCGTCGGGAGGAGGATGTCGCCCCGGGGCTCGTTCGGCTTGGGTTCGATGGCGAACCTGATGTCGTATCCCTGATCGAGGACGTATTGCCCGAAGATGTTCGCGGCCTCCCGGTACCGTTCGAGGGCGATCCGCACGTCCTTCGAGAAGTCGTACTCGGCGCCCTCTCGACCCCCCCACATGACGAAGGTCGTCGCGCCGATCTCGGCCGCCAGGTCGAGGTTCCGAAGCACCTTCCGGACGGTGAAGCGGCGGACGGCCCTGTCATTGGAGGTCACTCCCCCGTCCTTGAACACCGGGTGGGTGAAGGTGTTCGTCGTGATCATGGGGATCGTCATCCCCGTCTCGTCGAGACCCTTCTTCAAAGCGTCGACGGCCTTTCTCCGCTCACCCTCCGATGCGCCGAAAGGGAAGAGGTCGTCGTCGTGGAAGGTCATGCCGTAGGCGCCGAGCTCGGACAGCTTGCGGAGCGCGTCGACGGCGTCGATGGGGGCGCGGGTCGCCGCGCCGAACGGATCCTGGGCGGCCCATCCGATGGTCCACAGGCCGAAAGTGAACTTGTCCTTGGGACTCGGTTTCGGGGACATGACATGCTCCTTCTCACTCGCGTTGACATTTAGTTGTTGCAGACAACATATAGTGAAGGCGTGCTACCGTCAACGTCAACCCCCACCGGACAACCTGATCGACGGTCCGGATTGACCGGCCGAAAGGACCGATCATGGCCGACGCTATCGCCCTAGCCAACGACGTTTGGCGGGTGGAGGTCACCCCCAACCATGGCGCAACCCTCGCCCGGGGACAGCTCCGCCGGAAGGGCGAGTGGGTCGACATCTTGCGTCCGACCCCGGAGAAATCCCGGACCACGGCCCCCGACACTGCCTCGTACCCCCTCATCCCCTGGTCCAACCGTCTGCGCGATTCCCTGCTGATCTGGGAAGGCCGGGCCCACCGCCTTCGCCCGTGGCCGGGCGCCACGACGGCCATGCACGGCACCGCCTTCGAGTTCCCCTGGGAAGTCACCAACCTCGATCGAGACCGGATCACCCTCTCGTTCGACACGCGCCCGCTCACCGGGGTGAACTTCCCTTGGGACTTCACATCATCGATCGAGTACCGGCTCGACGCCGACCGCCTGGTGGTCTCGACGACCGTCACCAACGTCGATGACGAAACCTTCCCGGTCGGCTTCGGGCACCATCCCTACTTCGTCCGCCGGCCTCTCATCGACAGCACAACCCTGGGTCAGGAAGCCGAACTCGGCATCGCCTGCCGCTCCGCCTACCCCCTTGAGGACGCCCTCGCCGTCGGCCCAGCCGGACCCGTGGACGCCCGGCTCGACTTCCAGGCCAGGCGCACCCTGGGGGAGGCCTTCGTGGACGACTGCCTGACCGACCGCACACCCGGGCCCGTCGCCACCATCCTCTACCCGGGGGTGGCCGAACTCGTCCTGGAGGCCGATGAGGTCTTCAGCCACGTGGTCGTGTACATCCCCACCGGACAGGGGTTCTTCGCGGTCGAACCGGTCACCCACGCCAACGATGCACTCACGCTCCACGCCCGGGGGATCACCGACCTCGGGGTCCGCGGCCTCGACCCGGGCCAGACGGTCGACGGCACGTTCTCCATCGCCGCCACCGTCCTAGGCTGAGCGGGATCGCCGAGCCCTAGCCCGTGATGATTGTCGCCGCCTCCTCGGCGTCCTCCGCAGGCAGCGCCCCGAGCGCGAGAGCCCCGGCGTTCTCCTCCACCTGGGCGACCGTCCGGAATCCCGGGATCGGGATCGTGAGGGAGCTCCTCGCCCAGAGCCACCCCAACGCCCCTTGAGCGAGCGTCCTGCCGTCGCGCGTCAGGATCTCCCGGATGGCGGCCAGCTTGTCGAGGGCCTCGGGCGTCGCCTTGCCGTCCTTGAAGAGGACCATCCAGCCGGGGGCCTTGCCCCGGACGTCGTCGGGCCCGAGCGGCTTGGACGACGCCGTGTACTTGCCGGTGAGCAACCCCATCCCGAGGGGGCCCCGGTTGATGCTCGCGAGGTTGAACTCCTCGCACACCGGCAGCACCTCCGGGAGGGGATTGACGACGCAGAAGTCGTGCTGAATGGACGTGCAGTGCGCGCCCCTGTCGGCCCACGAGCGCGCCCGGTCGGGGAAGTCCGTGCTCCACCCGTACCAGCGGATCTTGCCCTCCTTCACGAGCCCCTCGAGGGCCTCGATCAGGGGCTCCGCCTTCTCGGCCGGGTAGTCGTTGAGGTGGAACTGGTAGAGGTCGATGTAGTCGGTGCCGAGGCGCCTAAGGGAGTTGTTGCAGGCCCAGCGGACATAGTCGGGGGAGGCGTCGACGCCGTCCATCTCCTTCTTCTCCTCACAGAACATGTTGCCCCACTTGGTGGCGATGACCACTTTGTCCCGCTTGCCCTTGAGGGCGGCGCCGAGGACCCGCTCGCTGTGTCCGGCCCCGTAGACGTCGGCGGTGTCGAAGAAGGTGACCCCCTTGTCCAGGGCGGCGTGGATGGCTCGGGTGGATTCGGCATCGTCGACCTCGCCCCACCCGTAGGGCTGGCCGTCTTTCCCGTGGAAGGGGCCCCCAATGGCCCAACAACCCATTCCCAGTGCGCTGATCTCGACGCCGGAGCGTCCCAGTGTTCGTGTCATTGTCATGGACTCAGCATGGTCCCTAGAGTGCGGTCGAAGTCAAGCCGGGTCGACTGGCTGAATGGGTACTACCTGAGTAGTATGGAGGTATGAAGGTGAGCATCAGCCTGTCCGATCGGGATGTCGCCTTCCTCGATTCCTACGCTAAGGAAAGCGGCCTCGAGTCCCGCTCCGCTGCGGTCCACACCGCCGTGCGCGCTCTTCGGGACACCCAACTCGAGGCGGCCTACACGGAGGCGTTCAAGGAGTGGGAGGGCTCCGAGGACGAGCATTTCTGGGACGGCACGGTGGCCGACGGGCTCGAGCCTGATGACGGGGGGGCCCAGTAGTGCTCCGCGGGGACATCCGATGGGCGGATCCCGGCCCTGCTACCCCGGGTGAGGCCGCGTGGCGCCGTCCGGCCGTCGTCGTCTCCAACAACGGCGCGAATGCTGCCTCAGTCCGGAGCGGGCGCGGGGTCGTGACCGTCATCCCGCTGACCAGTCACACCGCGACACTGCACCCGTTTCAGGTGCTGCTTCCAGCCGAGGAATGCGGGCTTGCCGAAACCTCGAAAGCGCAGACCGAGCAGATCCGCGCGCTTTCGGTCACGAAGATTGGCCCCCGCGTCGGAACCGTCCCCCCTCACCTCATGCGGGAGATCGACGAGGCCCTCCGCACCCACCTTGCGCTCTAGGAGCGAACCCTGGCGCACTGCGTCGTCGTGTCGTAACGTCAGAGGTACTTGGCCGGGACAACTCAAGGGAGAGAACCATGAGCAAGACCACGCTCGTCGGCGTCGTTGGCGGCATCCTCATCGCGATCAAGGTGTTCCTGGAGGGGAACACCATCACCTTCTCCTCAGACAACATCAAGGACACGACGTCGCTCGTGCTGTTCGCGTCGGGTGTCGCGGTTGTCATCTTCGCGCTCCTGCGCAACCGCGTCCTCACCGGCTACGCCGCGATGGTGGGGTTCACCATCGCCCTCCTCGACATCGTCGAGATGGTGCGGTCGAGTGACGTCGACATCACGGCGCAGTTGGTCGTGCTCGTCGTGGGCGTGATCCTCGCGCTGATGGCGTCGTCGATCGGGAAGGCGCTGGAGTAGCGCCTACCCGAGCAACCGGGCCGTGACCTTCGGGCTCCGGCTGAGGGTGCGCGTGCGCCCATCGTTGACGATGAGCATCGCGGTACGGGAGCGGTCCTCGGCGATGAGCGCGGTCGCGACCCAGCGCCCGTTCGAGCCCTGTTGTGTCCGGAACACTCCCGGGAGGGCTTTGGATGCCGCCCACCCCATCGACATGTGGTTCCCTTCGGGGATGACGAACAACCTCTCGATGCTTTCGGGTGAGACGATGTCGGCACCTCCGGCGAGGAAGACGTGTTGAATCTTCGCCCAGTCGGCGAGGGTGAGGTGGAGGCGGCCGGCGGGAGTGATGAGGGCCGGATTGTCGCTCTGGGGGTCGGCGGGGTCGGCGGGTTTTCCCGGGCCTGCGATGAGACCACCGAACATGATCAGTCCGCCCTTGCCCCAGATATCCGGGGGCGCACCCCAGCCGGCTGAGGTCACCCCGAGCGGCGCGAATATCTCCTCCTGGAGAACCTCCTCGAAGGGCTTCCCCGTGATTCGGTCGATGGCGGCGCCCATGACGGTGTAACCGAGATTCGAGTACACGAAGCTCCCGCGGTTCTTCGGCGGGACGGCCAGGGCCTTGACCGCGGCATCGGTGCGCTGTTCGATGAGGGGTCGGTTGTCCTTCCAGCCAGCGAACATCTCGCGGATGGAGGGGTTGCCCCGCATGCCCGCCTGGCAGGTGTACATCTCCTCGACCGTGGGGCCGTCCCAGCCGGGAGCAACGTCGGCCTTGAGATCAGGGAAGAGGTCGGCCACGGGCGTGCCCCACTCGGCTCTCCCCTGTTCGACGAGCCGGGCGTAGAGGAGGGTGTGGATGGACTTGAAGGTCGAGCCGATGTGCCACCGGTCGGTGAGCTGGACGGGGCCACCACCCGGGCGACGGAGGCCGGAGACGGCGATCGTGGTCTCGCCGTCCGGGGTGACGACCGCGGCACCGGCGGCGGTGGAGCCGAGGGTCTGACGGGCCGAATCGGCGATGTCCTGGACGCTGGTTTGAGCCTGGGCGGTCATGAGGGGCTTCCTTCTTGTTGTGGGATGGAACTGGTGTTGTGGGTGAGGTCCATCGCCGCCGACAGGACGGTGAGGAGAGGGACGACGTGGGCGGGGCGGATGGCGTAGACACCGCGCTGGGGTTGATGGACGATTCCGGCGGCGAGCAACTCCTTGAGGTGGTGGAAGAGCTGCCCGGTGCTCCCTTGGCTGGCCCCCGACTGACCCAGGCGCTCGGCCAGGTTTCCGGTGGCGACTGCGCCATGGACGAGTTCGGCGACGATACGGAGGCGCGGGCCGCTCGCGAGGGCGTTCAGCGCTGCGGCGATGCCGTCCCCGGCGAACTCGCCCTCCCCCGCCGCTTCGAGCACGTCCTTCCACGTGCGCCGGGTCTGCCAAGCGATGGGGTCTCCCTCGCGGGTGCCGTGGCCCGAGTAGGTGACGAGGTCGGCATCGGCCGAGTCTCCGAGGTCGAACGGGAACGGGGTGGCGCGAGGGCTTGACGTCTCCATGGCGGCCGCCTCGAGGCGGGCGACGCGCTCGGCCAGGGCGGCAAGGGCATCGGCTGTCTGGTTATCCATATCTCCAGTATTACGGATTTACGGAATATTCGCAAGTCGGGACGCTCATTCCGCTAACTTGACTCCGTCAGTCGGGTCCAACTCCAGGTCATCTGGTCCGCGCTCGGACCAAACCCCTGGATGAACACGATCGATGCCTCCTCAAGACCCTCAGAATCCACTCCGTCGCATGGCAAGCCCCTCTCGGCAAGGTAGCCCTGAACCTCGATGAAGGTCTCGTGCCCGTTCCTGGCCCCCATCCACAAGCCCGAGGAGTAGTGGCTAGGAACGACGACTGGAGACTCGTCACGCTCGGCCGTCTCCCTTCCGATGATGACGCCGTCCTCGTTCACCCACGCGAGGGCATGGAACACCGTCGCTCCGACATGGCTGCCGTCATCCTCCGCTGACCACGAACTCGACCACCCGGGATACATCGGGGGCCGATCCCCTGTCACGGTCGTAAGGTCGATGGTCGAGGTGATCTTGACCCCTCCCGTGCCGTAGTCGAAGTAGAGAGCATGCTCGCTTGCGTACTCCTCGCCGACGCCGGGCTCAACGGTGGCGGGGATTGCGTCCTCTAGTGCTGAGGGAAGGGGTGTGAGGCACTGAAACACTTCTGCCTCGGGCCCCTCGAGGTAGGGCCCATAGTGCATTTCGGAGACATCCGGCTCGGGTTCGCGGGGCTCGATCGGGAGGGGTCCACAGGCCGCCGCCCAGGTCTTGGTCGGGTCGTAGTACGACGTGATCTCGAAGACCTCTCCGTCCGGGAGGTTGCTCACCCTCAGCGAGATGCTCGCGATGTCCGTGTAGTCGCGCACGCTGGCCCCCGACTCATCCCAGCCGATGTCCACGACCTGTTCCCGACCGTCGGTCCAGCGGACGACAGTCTGAACCACGGCTCCATTCGGGACCGCCGACTTCGTGAGGCCCGTACCCCCGAAGCCGATCGAGAGGCCGTGCACCTCGGAGAGCGTCCTCACGGAGACGCCCGCCGGTACCTCATCGGGAACGACGGTCGTCCACTCGTACGCCAGCCCCGGCCCATAGGGCGACTCAAGGTAGGGGTTTCCGCTCGCCCCACCGTCTCCAAAGAAATCCAATGCGATATGGGTCCATGTATTGATATCCGGGTATTCAGGGTTGTACAGCGGAAACTGCTGCCCATCGAAAGTGGTCACAACGTAGGTGCCGTCCGCGTCGGGCTCAATCACCTCGTGAGACCCATCCGGTGCTACGTAGACGAACAGAATCTCCTTGTAGTCTTCATAGACACGACCCAGGTACGGGTAGTACTCGCCGTAGGCCTCGGGGTTAGGGGCAGGGTAGGTGCTGAGGTCGCACCAGGGGTAGGCCCCCACGACGGGCGTCGGGATGGGGCTCGGCTCGCCAACGGTGGGGCTCGGCCCCGTGCAGGCGGCCGCCCAGGTCATTGTCGGGTCGTAGGTCGAGACGATCTCGAAGACCTCCCCGTCCGGAAGATTGCTCACTCTGGTCGTGACGGACTCCAACCCCACGAAGAAGGCGATCGGCTCCCCCACCCTGTCCCAGGGGATGTCAGACACATCTTCCCGGCCATCGGTCCACCGGACGACCGTCTGAACGACCGCGCCAGGGGGAACGGCCGACGGGGTCAGGCCAACCCCACCGAAGCCGATCGAAGGAAGGTGCACCATTGCGAGGCTGCTCACGGAAACCCCCTCCGGCGCGCTGTTCGGAACAGTCGTGGTCCACTCGAAACCCAAGCGAAGGCCTTCCGGGTCATCGAGGTAGGGATGGCCAGCGGCGGCAAGTCCATCGCCGGCGTCCCACAAGTCATAGGCCAAGGGCGTCCAGGGCGGCATCATCTGGCCGCCCTCGGAGCCGAGCAGGGTGTAATTCTGCCCACCTGAGGTGACAATGGAGTACGACCCATCCTGATCGGGCTGAAGCACTTCCTGTCGGCCATCGGGCGCGACATAGACGAATCGCATCTCCTCAAAGTCCGCATATACGCGACCCTCGTAGGGGTAGTACTCGCTGTAAGCCCCGGGGTTGGGGACGGGATAGGTGCTGACATCACACCAGGGATACCCTCCCGGACCCACTGGGTCGGGCTGCCGGTGAATCGGCAGAACCGCCGACGCCCCCACGGCGAGCCCCGCGATGGCCACGACCGACACAACCCCGGTCGTGTACGCCCGAATCCGACGGCGTCGGCGGATCACCCCGACCGCCGCCTGGGCCGCCCTCTTCCCGATCCCCCCGGCCGCCGCGAGCGCCCGGGCATGCCGATCGAAGCCTTCCCTCAGCACGTCGTCGAAGCCTCTCATGGCTACTTCCCTTCCTTGGCCGCGAGCACGTCGGTGCTCTCCGGTTCGTGATCCCAGTCCAAAGTCACGTCGAGCAGGGGGACGAGTTTGGCCGTGGCGTTGGCGAGGTACCGCTTCACGGTGCCATCCGCGAGCCCGAGGCCTTCGGCGATCTGGGCGATCGTGAGGTCGTCGAAGTACCTCATGACGATGCAGACCCTTTCCCGCGGTGCGAGCTCTCTCAGGGCGAGCCTGACGTCGAGGCCGGCATCCAGGTCGGCGACGGCGGGGTCCCGCGAGAATCCCCGGGTCGTGGCACGAAGCCGGCTGTTCCGGGATCGGGCGCGGTCGATCGCGATGGTCTGCATGGCGCGACGGACGTAGCCCTCGGCCTCTCCGACCGTGGCGATGCTCCGTCGGCGGGAGAAGCACTTGACGAGGGCGTCCTGGACAAGGTCCTCGGCGTCACCGTCGCGCGAGACCAGCATGGCCGCGTACGCGACGAGCCGCACGCCCCGCCGATCGATCAACTCCTCCACCACCGGCTGCCACCCGCTCATCCATCTCCCCTTCTGGTCTTACCCAGGTAAACGGGGCGGGGTGGCGTTTGGTTGTATCGCGATGGAGGCCGTCCTACTCGAGGGCGTCCTTCACGTCATCCGGAATCGCATCCTCGACCTTCTCGGTGACCTTGCTCGTGATGTTCTCTTCGACCGCTTCATCGACCTTGTCCGTCACGGCATCCGTGGCCGTGCCAACCGGATCGGTGACAGCGTCGATAGCGTTCCGTGCCTTGTCCAGGAACCCACCAAGTCCCATGATGCCCTCCGGTGTAATGGCAGCCCTTCATTGGGCCACACGCCTACGGTACGCCGATCATATGGTGGGCGATACTGGGATCGAACCAGTGACCTCTTCCGTGTGAAGGAAGCGCGCTACCGCTGCGCCAATCGCCCGTCGGCCTGCCATCCTATCGCGAGGGTGGCGGGTCCTGCTCACGGGCCGCCCCAGCCTCGAACACCTCGCGGAGTTTCGCGAGGAGTGGCCCCGGTCGGCACTGCGCCCCGTCGAGGGTCGCGACCGGCTGCACCCCCCGGGTCACGGACGTCACGGCCGCCGACGCCTCCCCCTGGAACACCTCGTCGAGGACCTCGTACATCAACTCCCCCGCGTCTGCCGCCCGGATGGGCAGGCCCGCAGCCGCGCCCCATTCGAGGGCGAGGGAGCGCGCGATCCCCGGAAGGCACCCACTCGCCAAGGGGGGCGTGACGATCTCCCCGTTCATCTCGATGAAGACGTTCGTGCCCGTGCCCTCGCAGAGGTGCCCCTGGGTGTTCGCCAGCAGGGCCTCGTCGGCGCCCCTGTCGTTCGCGTGGACCCGGATGAGCACCTGATCCCCCCACGAGGTCGCCTTGATCCCCACCAGGGGTGAGTACTCGTTCCGGCGCCACGGAACCCGGACGGCCTCGCACGTCTTGCGCAAGGGGGAGTCCGACCCCGCGACGACGATGTACGGATGAGCGGGCACCCTCTCCGTCCCCAGCGGGCCGGGCCCGCCCGCCACCGTCACCCGGAGGCGCGTCAACTTCCCCTGTCCCGCATCGACAACCGCCCGGATGCCCCCCACGACGATGCCCGGATCCAGGTCGAGGAGGCCGATCCGGGCGAGCGAGTCCTGGAGGCGCGTCATATGCCGCTGGAGCGCGAAGGGTTCGAGCCGACGCATGGCGATCGTCTCGAACACCCCATCACCCACCGTGAATCCGTGGGCGAGCGGGCTGATCACGTTCGTGTTCGGCGGCAGGATCTTTCCCTCGAACCAGACGATGGTAGTCATGCGCCCAGTCTTCCCCCTGAGGCCAGCCGAATCAATCGATGCGCCTTGAGTTCGGTTTCCTTCCACTCGGCCTCGGGGTCGCTCCCCCACGTGATCCCCGCCCCCGTCCCGAAGCGAAGCGTCCCCCCGCCGTCCGGCTCCCACCAGAAGGTTCGGATGCCCACGGCGAGTTCGGCGCTATGGGTGTCCGCGTCCACCCAGCCGATCGCCCCGCAGTAGGGGCCCCTCGGCGCCGTCTCCTCCCTCGCGATAATGCGGAGCGCGCTCGACTTGGGGGCGCCCGACACTGACCCGGGCGGGAACGTCCCCTCCAAGATGGCCGGCCACATCCCGGGGGTCCAGTCGAACTCGGGGGCAAGGGTCACCTGGACGGTCGACTGGAGGTGGGTGAGACCCGGATGCTCGTGCTCGGCGAGCAACTCCGGCACCCCGACCCGACCCGGGACGGCCACACGGGAGAGATCGTTGCGGATGAGGTCCGTGATCATGATGTTCTCCGCCACGTCCTTCTCCAGCATCCCCTCCCCCGGAGCCGCCGTGCCCTTGATGGGGGACGAGCGGACGGTCGGTCCGTCGATCCCGAGGAACAGCTCCGGCGACGCGGAGACGATCCAGGTGCCGGGATCCTGCCCGACGGCCGGGACGACGATGCGGGAGGCATAGCGTGCTGGATTTCCGCGGGCGAGCAACTCCGAGAGGGCCCGCGCGTCCGGCACCCCTCCGGGGGCGTCGGGACCCGCCGGGAGGGGTGCGCTCAGCACCCGGCACAGGTTGGCCTGGTAGACCTCGCCCTCGCGGATGTCGTCCCTGATCCGGGTCACCCCCGCGACGTACTCCTCCCTGTCCAGGGACGATGCCCACGACTCGATGGCAGGGCCCTCCCAGCTTCCCTCTCCTGCAGGAGGTTCCTTGACGGCAGGCACCCGTCGGACGTCCTCGAATCGCCATGCCCGGACGCTTCCCTCGAAGGTGCCGACCAGCACCCAGAAGCCGCCGGAGGCGAGCCTGGAACCCTCGCGCAGCACGTCGATGGACTCTACGACCTCGGCCGCGCGGATGCCCCGGAACTCCGCTACGCCCGATTCCATCCGTCGCTCCCCTCGTGGCTGGTCCCACGGTATCCCGCGGCGTCTGCGGACGCCACGGGCACCCCGCCGGATAGTTGGACTGTCACCCCCCTGGTGGGCTATTGTCATACGGCGTCGTGAATGCGACACGCGGACGTGGCTCAGTTGGTAGAGCATCACCTTGCCAAGGTGAGGGTCGCGGGTTCGAATCCCGTCGTCCGCTCGGAGGGTCGGAAGGTGCGGCCTGATGGTGGAGTGGCCGAGAGGCGAGGCAGCGGCCTGCAAAGCCGTATACACGGGTTCGAATCCCGTCTCCACCTCGACGGGCGATTGGCGCAGCGGTAGCGCGCTTCCCTGACACGGAAGAGGTCACTGGTTCGATCCCAGTATCGCCCACCACCAGCGGTCACCGCTGGGCGTCTGGGGGCCGTCGGCACGACAGGGAAGGATGGGGACCGGGCATGGCGACGCTGGAAGTCGACCGGCTTCACAAGTCATACGGCGACATCAAGGCCCTCGACGATTGCTCCTTCGACGTCCACTCCGGCGAGGTCTTCGGGTTCGTCGGTTCGAATGGGGCCGGCAAGACGACGGCCATGCGCATCATGCTGGGGGTGCTCGCGGCCGACTCCGGCGAGGTCCGGTGGAACAGGAAACGCCTCGACCTGGAGACCCGCCGCCACGTGGGATACATGCCCGAGGAGCGTGGCCTCTACCCCAAGATGAAGGTCGGCGAGCAGCTGACATACCTCGCGCGAATCCATGGAATGTCGACCCCGGACGCCGTCGCAGCCGTCGAACACTGGACGGATCGCCTGGGAGTCGGGACCCGACGGGGCGACCACGTGCAGAAGCTCTCCCTGGGGAACCAGCAGCGGGTCCAACTCGCGGCGGCCCTCATACACAACCCCACGATCCTGGTCCTCGACGAGCCCTTCTCCGGCCTCGACCCCGTCGCCGTGGAGGTCATGAGCCAGGTCCTCCGGGAACGGGCCGACGAAGGGGTCCCCGTCGTCTTCTCCTCCCACCAACTCGACCTCGTCGAGCGCATCTGCGACCGAGTGGGGATCATCCGCTCCGGCCGCATGGAGGCGGTCGGCACGGTCGACGAACTCCGGGTCACCGACCGACCCCAATGGCGCCTTGAGTACGGTGGGGACGCTCCCGCCCTGCGCGAGTGGATCAAGACCCTCCCCGGGGTGAAACTCCTGCCCTCGAAGGGAAAGCCCGGGATCCTCCTCCTCGAGTTCCGGGACGCCCGACCCGGGTCCGAACAGGAGATCCTCAAGGGCGCCCTGGCCAAGGGTCCCGTCCACGAGTTCTCCCCCGTCCGACCCTCCCTTGTCGACCTCTTCCGCGGCATCGTGTCCTCCGAGAACGGAGAGGCAGCATGAGCACGGCCCGCACCATCTGGCTCGTCTTCACCCGCGAGTTCAAGGCCCGCATGATGACCAAGGCCAACGTCATCTCGATGGCGATCATGCTCACCCTCATCGCCGGGGGGGCCATCACCGCCTCGTACTTCATCAACCAAGAGAGCGGGCCTCCCACCGCCCGCATCGCCCTGGACTCCGCCACCTGGGAACTCTCCCCCTTCCTGGTGTCCAGTGCCAAACAGAACGGCTGGGAGCTCGACCTCACTCCCCAGACGGAAGATGAGGCCCGGTCGATCCTCGCAGGCGAGGTACCCGGATCCGTCCCCCTCGACGCCTTCGTCGGCGGAACTTTCGCCTCCCCCGTCGTCGTCGTGGCCGATCCGGACGACTGGATCATTCAGGGCATCATCACCGGTGCCATCCAGAACAAAGCCTTCAACGAGGCGATCCTGTCCCTGGGCGGAGACCCGGACGCCATCAGTCAGGCGCTCGCCGACGCCCAACCCACCATAGAATCCCCCGGCATCTCGGACGAGGAGAAATACGGGCCCGAGTATGGGGTCTCCATGGTCGGGCTCATGCTCCTCCTCTTCGTCCTCATCACCGGCGGGAACATGATCGCCATGGGGGTGGTCGAGGAGAAGACCTCGCGTGTGGTGGAGATCCTGCTCGCGACCATCAAGCCCACCCGCCTGCTGGCAGGGAAGATCCTGGGGGTGGGGGCCTATGGCCTCTTCCAGGTGGCGACCCTGGGCGGGGCGATGGTGACCGCCCTGGTCACCCTGGGGCTCACCAAGGACATCGAAGTCAACGTCGGGGGCACCCTCGCCCTCATCATCCTGTGGTTCTTGCTCGGGTATACCGTCTTCGCGCTCCTCTTCGGTGCGTTCGCCTCGCTGGTGTCGCGCTACGAAGACATCGGAGCCGTCACGACCCCCATGACCTTCCTCGTCCTCATCCCGTTCTATACGGCGCTCTTCCTCGTTCCGGAACAGCCCGACTCCGGCCTGGTGCGCATTCTCTCTCAGGTCCCGTTCCTGTCGCCCTTCATGATGACCATCCGGAATGCCCTCGGGACCGTGCCGTGGTGGGAGATGACCCTGGCCGTCGTCATCACCCTCGCAACCATCCCAGGGCTCATCTGGCTTGCGGCGCGCCTCTACCAGCGCGGCGTGCTGCACACCGGCGGGCGACTCAAGGTCAGCGAAGCGCTCAAGCGGACGAAGTGAGCCACCTACCAGCTGCCCGCATCCTCGTCATGCCATGATTCGAGCATGTCTCTTGACCTCAACGTCTACCTAACCCGCGTCCCAGACTTGCCGACCGTGACCGAACTGGCTGCGAAGACTCCCGGGATTGCGGTCGATGATCCCTCCGGATGGGAGAATCAGCACCTCGTTCTCACATCCCGAAAAGCGCATGACCCGATCTACACGCTCGAGGGTCCGTTCCTCGTCGAACCGGAAGACATCCCCGAGGAGGTGACCGCGCGGCTTCTCGGAGCAAGCCACTTGCTGACGGTCTCGATTCACGTCTCCTCCGAGACCGCTATCAACCTGGGACACGAATTCGCTCGTCGGCTTGCCCGAGCCTTTGACGGAGCGGTCCACGACACGACGACCGATGAGATCTGGGCCCGGGGGGCTCATCGTGTCGCACCCAAACCAACCCGCGGTGACCGTATCTCTCTGGTATCTGTCTACTGGCACACGCTGGCTGAAAACGTCGACACCTTCATGGTGGACTCCTACCTGAACGCATGTCGACGGTACCTCCCCGAGGCGCTACCAAAGAGGTATGGGGGCTTCGAACCGCTTCAACACAAGCTTTCGGATACCGGCGACGACGGTTTGAAGTCTGCTTGGAAAACGGAGAGCCTTTGGCTAATGTTTGCCGCGAGTGCCCCTTGCATCTGGGGCAGCTTTTCGGCGAATCCCGCGGTGTGGCCGCAACCAGTTTGGTCACTACACCTGGATCTCCAAGCCGATCCGCTATCTGAGCCATCCTGGCGCGAGGGCCTCCGAGGCCTCTTCGTCACCTTCGCCGATGAGTTGAAGTGCTTCTTCGCCTCGGCCGAGGTGACACGCAACCACATCTGGAATGGCCGCTCTACCGCTTCCGATGGTCTCGAGGAGAACCTGATCTACACCGCCCGGAACGGCCGGTGGCACGGCCTCAAACCGCACCCGACGTGGTGGGCATACTACGGTTCGGACTATCGCGCCCTCGTGGAGGGTCATCTCGACCCGGCTCGAATCCAATCCACCGAATTCGGCCTTTTCCACGAGTGGACGGATGAGCCCACCGATCGCGATACTCTGATCCGGATGGCGAGTCCACGACCTACGTTTCGGCGACGCGACTCTTGGCTCCCCTCTGATCTGCTCGTGACAGTGCTCCCTGGGGATACTCGCCAACGCTATGTCGAAATCGAGCCGGCAAAGACGATACCGGCCGGTCTCCGCATGAGCCAGGAGGAGGCTGGCTAGTCGAGTGCCTTTCTCGTGAACCACAGCGGTACCACGATCGCCAAGAAGAACACCGAGTTGAACACCACGTTCGGCCACACCCCCCCGAGCGCGGATGCCCCGGTATCGAGCGCGTACCAACCGCCGATCGCACCCGCCACCGTCCACCAGCCCCATCGCTCCCCCCGGCGGATCGCCACATGCGCAACGCCCCCGATCAGGACGGCCAGGCCCAGCATCGCCGCCCCCATGACCGAGTACGCCCAGGACTGGAAATCCGCCACCATCGCGTCGGGATCGACGTCCCCCCAAAAGGGCGTATTGAACCAGCCGTCGATCACGTCGAATGCGGGCGTCTGGTTCCCTAGGGCGATGAACGCCCCGAACGCCGTCGCCACCCCGGCCACCGTGACGAGCCATGAGGCCCAGAACGACCGCCGCCTCTGTCTTACTGCAATGTCCATCTCTCCTCCATGAGCCTTTCCCCCAAGACTATCGAGACGGGATCCCGACCGCCCTGACAGAATGGCGGCAGGACCCAAGCGAAGGGAGTCGGCGATGGGCGACAAGGGTAAATGGGCCACCCACCCGAGCGAGAGGCTCCGCGTCAGACCCGGATTCGCGATCGAGGGCTTCGACCACCGTTCCAGCCCCGGCTGGAAGGGCGACGAGGGCGACGCCGTCGACGAGATGAAGCGTCGCGGCCAGGACCTTTACGACCTCCAGGAGAAGCTCTTCGCCGAGGCGAAAACGGCCGGAGGCACCCGTTCGGTGCTCCTCGTCCTCCAGGGCATGGACACGGCGGGCAAGGGCGGCATCGTCGGGCACGTCGTCGGCATGGTCAACCCCTATGGCACGCAGGTCAGGGCCTTCGGGTGCCCCACGGAGGAGGAGCGGAAGCACCACTACCTCTGGCGCATCGAGAACTCTCTGCCCCTGCCCGGCAGGATCGGCGTGTTCGACCGCTCCCACTACGAACAAGTCCTCGTGGTCCGGGTGGAAAACCTCGAACCTCCGGAAGAGTGGGGCCAGCACTACGACGAGATCAACGCCTTCGAGGAGAAGGTCGCGGCCAGCGGCACCGCCATCGTCAAATGCGCCCTGATGGTGTCTCCCGAGGAACAGCTCCGACGTCTCAAGGACCGCCTGGACGACCCCTCCAAGTACTGGAAGTACAACCCCCAGGACATCGACAAGCGCGCCGCCTGGGACCAGTACATGGAGGCCTACCAGGACGTCTTCGACCGATGCTCGACGGACATCGCCCCCTGGTATGCGATCCCGGCCGACCACAAGTGGTTTGCCCGGCTCGCCATCGCAGAGTTGCTGACCTCAACCCTCGAGGGGCTCGCGCCCCAATGGCCGCCAGCGGATTTCGACGTCGCGGAAGAACAGACGCGCATAGGCGCCCTCAAGGGGTAGACGACCCTCCCTCGGGTACGGTCGAGGCATGAACGCCTCCGAGGCCTCCTTGACCCTTGCCGACCCCACCGGGCGGATCCTGGCCGAGACCCCGTCCGAGGACGATCTCCGCGCCCTCTACCCCCACCCCCCCGGATTCGTCCGCCTCGGGATGATCGCCGGCGCCCACGGGGAGGCGACCGGGCTGGACGGCTCGAGCCGCACCCTTTCCGGGCCTGCGGACCTCAGGATCATCCGGGTGCTTCGCGCGGCCGCAGACGTCGTCGTCGTGGGGGCGGCCACCGCGCTCCACGAGAACTACGGCCCCATCGGGGTGCGGGATCCCCTCGTCGCAACCCGCTCCGAGGACCAACAGCCGACCCCCATCGTCGCCATCGTCAGTTTCTCGGGAACCCTGCCCTCAGGGCTGGGCCCCGGCAATGCCCTGCTCCTGACGACGTCCGACGCCCCAGCCCTCTCCCTTGCCGACGAGTGGGGGGACTCGCTGGTGCTCGTCGGACGTCACTCGGTGTCCCCCCACCTCTTGGTGGAAGCGCTGAACGGACGGGGACTGACGCGCATCCTGTGCGAGGGCGGGCCCGCACTCGGGGCCCTGCTCCTCTCCGCTGGCGTCGTGGGTGACTACTGCCGGACGGACAGCCCCGTGGTAGGCGACGACAGCGGCCCCCTCACCCCGGAGGTCCCTCCGTCATGGGAGGCCGTCCACACCCTGACGGCCGGGGGCTTCACGATGCGGAGATGGCGCAGCCCGCAAGCGTGACGGTTCGACGGGCAAGCGAATCGAGGGCGTCGACGACCTTCGGCCCCATGTCCCACGCCCCGGCTGCGACCGACAGCTCGGTGCACCCCAGGATGAACGCCTCCGCCCCCCGTGAAGCCACGTCCTCGATCGCCCCGTCGAGGAGTCCCCGGTCGGCTGGAAGGTTGGCCTTCACCTGGCCGTAGATCAATTCCATGATCCCCTCCTGCTGGCCGTCCGAGGGCACGACGGCCTCCCGTCCCGCCTCCTCCAGTGCCCGGCGATAGGTCTCCGAGCGGACGGTTCCCGTCGTCGCGAGGACCCCCACCTTGCCCGCCTCCGGAAACATCGTCACCACGTCGTCGACCGCCGCCCGGACGATGTCGACGACGGGAATCCCCACGGCCCCCTCGATCTCGTCGATGAACACCCGCGCGGTGTTGCAGGGGACGACGATGGCTGACACCCCCATGGCCTCGAGCCGGGCGGCGTCGGCCGCGAGCACGGGACCGGGGTCGGGAAGGGACGGGTCGAGGATGTGCCGGGTGCGGTCCGGGATGGACGAGTGCTGGAGGACGACGAGGTCCGCGTGCTCCTGGTCCGATTTCGCCTCGGTCCACCGGATGACCCGATAGAGGAACTCGGCCGTCGCGGCCGGCCCCAGCCCCCCGATGACTCCGATCTCGTGGCGACTCATGCGTCCATCCTCGCCTGCCGGAGGGGATAGTGGCGATGGAACTTGCGGTATTGGTTGAGTTTGTATGCCTGGACGTACAACCACCGCCGGGGCGAGGGGTCCCTCCACGACCAGAGGGGGTGCGCGAGCCTCCCCGTCAACCACAGAACCAGGACCCGCCAGAACATCCGTCCCCTGACGTACCGAAGGATGAGGGGGGCGGGAAGGATCGAGTAGGCCTTGCGTCGACCCCGGCGCGAACGAAGATGGGACGCGGCTTGAGGCGCGTATTCGCGGATCAGGGCGGGAACGGGGTTGTGCCCCGATGCCGTGAGGTAGAAGTTGGACCGCCCGAGGCGGGGGTTGAGTTCGAAGAAGACGTGACGACGGGTGTCCGGATCCCACTTGACGTCGAAGTTGGCATGCCCCCGCCACCCGAGGCCCTCGGCAAGCCGGCGCACCCCATCCTCGATGTCCGGAAACGGCTCGACGAGGATGACGGCCGGGTTGCCCCGGGCTCCCGGGGTGTGCTCCTCGAGGAGCACCCGGCCGACGACGGGTGCCTGGACGCCTCCGGACCCGACGAAGCAGGTGGCGACCCTCATGTGGTCGTCTCCCCCGCGGATCCTCCTCTGGAGGAGGAACTCCCCCCGGAATCCCGCCTCCCTGGCCTCGACCATCTGGGCCCGCAGGGTCTCCTCATCGGGCGCGTCGTACACCTTCTGCTTGCCCGCGAAATCGATCGTGTGGAAGTCCGCCGTGCTCGCCGCCTTGGCGACGACCGGATAGGGAAGCGCCTCCAACTCCCCCACCGGCCGGTCGAGGTCGATGAGGTACGTCTCCGGATACGGCACCCCCAGCCTGCTCGTCGCCTCCCCGAACTCGACCTTGCCCGTGGCCTTCGCGACCGTCGCCGCATCCGGATAGGGCACGACGATGGAGGGTGCCAAACGGTCGCGATGGCGCACGATCTCCTCGACGAACCAGTCGGCCGCGCCGAAAAGCATGAGGGTCTCGTCCGGGAACTCCTCCGCGAGCCCATTGACGATACCGACCATGACGTCGCCCTCGCCTATCCGACGATACGGTCGGGCGTCCAGGATCCTGGAGTGGGCAAACTGGGCGGAGGGCACCGTCGGCAGGAGGATCGATTTCACCCCGAGGGCGGCGTGGAAGGCTCGGGCGATGGAGTAGGCACCGATGTCCCCCCCCAGGATGACGGGTTTGATCCCGGACGGCTTCCTGGACAGGTCACACCTCCTTTTCTGATCGATCGGAGGACCACAGGGTGTGAAAAGCCCCGTCGACGTCGATCCTGCGGTACGTGTGGGCCCCAAAGAAGTCCCGTTGTGCCTGGATGAGGGCCGCCGGGAGCCGCTCCGTCCGAAGGGCATCCACATACGACAGAAGGGAAGAGAAGACCGGGACGGGAATGCCGGAAAGCACCGCCCATGACACGACCCGACGCCAAGCGGCTTCCCCGGCGATCACGGGGGCCATGTATGGAGGATCCGTCAGAAGAGAGGGGGTCCCGGGATCGTGGATGTTCGCCTCCACAATCGCGTCGAGCAGGCGCGCTCGAATGATGCACCCTCCCCTCCACACCCGGGCGATGGAGGCGCAATCGAGACCCCATCCGTGCTCATCGGACCCCGCATGGATCAGGTCGAAACCCTGGGCATAGGCCACTCGGGTCGCAAATTCGAGCGCCTGCCGCACGTCCTCCTGGAATCCTTCGCCTGGGGAATCCGGCTCGGGGGATCCGAGCGCGGCCCTGATGGACTCCCTCTGCTCCCTCCTGGCGGACAACGCACGGGCGAAGGCAGCCTCTGCCACCCCGGTCGCCGGCACCCCGAGCCCGAGGGCGGCCTGGGCCGCCCACACCCCCGTCCCCTTGTTGCCCGCCTCGTCGAGGATGACGTCCACGAGGGGGCGACCCGTCCTCGCATCCTCGTGGCGAAGCGCCTCGGCGGAGACCTCCAGGAGATAGGAATCGAGGCCAGACGCATTCCAGTCGGCGAACGCCTCCCCGATCCTCGGCGCCGTCTCGCCGAGGCCCTCCCGCAGCAGGTGATAGGCCTCGGCGATGAGTTGAAGGACCGCATACTCGATGCCGTTGTGGACCGTCTTGACGAAGTGCCCCGCACCCCCGGGTCCGACGAGGGCGCAGCACGGTTCCCCGTCGACCCGAGCCGAGATGCCCTCGAGCATCGGCCGTACGGCATCCCACGCCCCCTGGCCTCCTCCCGCCATGATCGACGGGCCGTGGAGCGCCCCCTCCTCACCGCCGGAGACCCCGGCCCCGATGAATCGGATGCCCATCGCGGCCAGAGCCTTCTCCCGATTCTCGGTGTCCTCGAAGCGGGCGTTTCCGGCATCGATGATCGTGTCCCCCGCCTCCATCAAAGGGGCGAGGTCCCGGATGACCGCGTCGGTGGCCCGACCCGCCGGGACCAGGAGGATCACGGCCCGGGGCCGAGCGAGGGCCGCGATGAGGGATTCGGGATTGGCGCAGTCGACGATACCGCCGACGCCTTCATGCCCCGAGGCGAGATCCCTGCCGAGACCCTGAACGCGATCGTAGACGGCCACCGTCAGGCCTTGGCGGGCAAGGTTGCGGGACAGGTTTCCACCCATGACGGCAAGCCCGACCACGCCCACCTGAGCCGTCGTCATGACCCTCCTTCGCTTCGCACCAGCCAGAAATCCAGCCTAAGGGGTGCGTGCCCGCGTGGCGCCACCCCACGACGATGGCCCCGTCCTACCCTCGAAGGGTGACCCCCGATCCCTCTGAGGTTCCGCAGGCCTTCAGGGAAGTGCTGCGGAGCCTCCGGCGTGCCGACGTCAGGGGGGATGTCGTGCTCGTCGAGGCCCCGGCCCCGTCCCGGATCGCCCCTTACGCGGTCGCCCTGGACGGCGAGATCATCGTCGACGGAAACGCGGCGGCTTCTGGCCGTTTCGTCGTCCTCCACGACCCCGATGGGCAGGAGGCCTGGAACGGCACGATCCGGGTTGTCGCGCTCGTCAAGGCGGAGGTGGAGCCGGAGGTGGGCACAGACGAGTTGTGGGGCCAGGTGGCCTGGTCCTGGATAGACGAGGCCCTCTCCGACACTCCCCACGAGGCCCTCGGGGGAACCGTCACCCGGGTCACGAACGAGGCCTTCGGCGACCTCAAGGAGCGGGGACGCACCGTCATCGTCGAGATGCGGATCTCCTGGACCCCCCTGGAGACGGACATGACCTCCCACCTCAAGGCGTGGGCGCACCTGCTGGCTTCCTGCGCGGGCGTGCCTCCCCTTCCCGACGGCGTGACGATGCTTCCGGGGAAGGCCTCGTGAGCGATCGCGACACCGCTGGCAACGACGTCAACGACGTTGAGGAGGCCGAACCCCTCCTCCTGGCCGCCCCCGAGGACGGGGTCCCGCCGATAACCGACACCCCTGAGGGCCTCGACGACGTTGTCGAGCGGTTCCGGGCGGGAACGGGCCCGGTTGCGGTCGACGCGGAACGCGCCTCGGGATTCCGGTACGGGCAACGGACCTATCTGGCCCAGTTCAAACGGGAAGGGGCGGGTATCGCCCTGATCGACACGGACGCCCTCCCCGACCTGTCGGGGCTCTCCCATGCCCTCCTGGACGCCGAATGGGTGCTCCACGCCGCGAGCCAGGACCTGCCAGGGCTGCATGAACTCAACATGAAACCCGGGCGTGTCTTCGATACCGAACTCGCGGCCCGGCTGTTGGGGTGGCCGAAGGTGGGCCTCGCCTCCGTCGTCGAGCGCGAATTGGGCTTTGCCCTGGCGAAGGAACACTCGGCGCAGGACTGGTCCGAGCGGCCCATCCCGGCGGAGTGGCTCGCCTATGCCGCCCTCGACGTCGAACTCCTCCTCGACCTCAGGGTCAGGCTCGGACGCCACCTGGAGGCTGCGGGGAAGGCCGAGTGGGCTGAGCAGGAATTCGAGGCCGTCCGGAATGCCCCTCCTTCCGCCCCTCGTCCCGACCCGTGGCGCCACACCTCCGGGACCCACAAACTCAGGGACCGCCGGGCCCTCGCCATCGTCAGGGAACTCTGGAACGCCCGTGAGGAGGTCGCGCGAGCGAAGGACACCGCACCCGGCCGGATCCTCAGGGATGCGGCGATCGTCGCGGCCGCACTCGCCAAGCCAGCCTCCCTCGCGTCCCTGATCGAGGTGCCGGAGTGGCGCTCGAAGGGAACCAAGCGGAAAGCGGACCGGTGGTATCCCGCGATCGAGAAGGCCCTCGCCCTTCCCGATACGGCCCTGCCCACCATGCGAGGCCCCGGAGGTGACGGCCCCCCGCCCCCTCGGCTGTGGTCGGACAAGAGGCCGGAAGCCGACACCAGGTTGAAGGCCGCCAAGGCCGTCGTCGCCCGCCTCGTCGAACGGCACGCCGTCCCCGCCGAGAATCTCCTGCAGCCCGATGCCCTGCGGAGGCTGTGCTGGGAGTACCAGGGGGGTGGACGCCAGGCCATCGAGAGGTTCCTGGAGGGAAGGGGGGCCCGTCCCTGGCAGATCTGCCTCGTGGCGGAGCCCCTCGCGAAGGCTTGGGAGGCCATTCGGACCTCGGAGCAACCCCCAGGAGACCTCGCCTAGCGGGCCGCCCCCCCGTCCCGACTGAGCTCCCGGAGGATTGCCTTGACGATGGGGGCCGGCTCGAGCCCGACCTCGGCGAACACCTCGGGTCGCGAAGCATGGGCGCAGAACTCTCGCGGAACACCACGATGGATCCAGGCGGCCTCCACCCCGGCGCCCCTGGCCGCGGCCTCCCAGGCCTCCCCCACGCCCCCCTCGACGAGGCCGTCCTCGATGGTCACGACGACCGCGGCCCCTCGAATTGCGGCTGCAAGGCCCGGCGGGGTCGGCACCACCCAGGTGGCCGTCGCCGCCCGTGCCCCGACTCCCTTCCGTTCGAGGGCCGCCGCGACCTCTCCGGCCGTGGCCGCCATCGCCCCCAGGCCGAACACCACGACCGTCGGCGAACCGCCCGCCTCTCTGAGGACGTCGATGCCCTTCGGGGGCGCCTTTCCTGGGGGCAGGGCCGGGAGGGGGCCCCCCACCTCGCCCTTGGGGTAGCGGATCAGGGTGGGGCCGTCCTCGACCGCGATGGCCTCACGGAAGGCCGCTCGGAGGGTCGGTTCGTCACGAGGGGCGGCGATTCGGATGCCGGGGATGTGCCGGAAGACCGCGAGGTCCCACACGCCGTTGTGGCTCGGTCCGTCGTCCCCGGTCACGCCGGCCCGGTCGAGCATGAAGGTCACCCCGGCGTGATGGAGGGCCACGTCCATCAGGATCTGGTCGAAGGCGCGGTTGAGGAAGGTCGAATACACGGCGACGACCGGGTGCATCCCGGCGAACGCCAACCCCGCCGCGGCGGTGGCCGCATGCTGCTCGGCGATGCCGACGTCGATGACCCTGTCGGGGAACTCCTCGGCGAGGGGGCATAGGCCCACCGGCTCTTTCATGGCAGCGGTGATCCCCACGATTTCGGGCCTTTCCCGTGCGGCCCGGAGCATCTCGTCGGCGAACACCGCCGTCCATCCGAACCGGGACGGCTCGATCGGCAACCCGGTCTCCGGATGGATGCGCCCGACGGCGTGGAACTTGTCCCCCTCGTGGTTGACGGCAGGTTCATACCCGCGGCCCTTCTCCGTCAGGGCGTGGACGATGACCGGCGCCCCGAAGTCCCTCGCGTGATGAAGGGCGTGCTCGAGCTGGTGGATGTCATGGCCATCGACGGGTCCGATGTATTTAATCCCCAGGTCCTCGAACAGGCCCTCGGGGCCGAAGAGGGCCCGCATCCCGTGCTTGACCCTGCGGATGGCCCGGTAGGTCCCCTGGCCGATCCTGCCCCGTTCCGCGAGCGTCCGCTTCCCCCACCCGAGGAATCTCTCATACTTGGGGCTCGTCCGGATGTCGTCGAGCCTTTGGGCGAGCCCCCCCATCGTCCGGGCGTAGCTCCTGCCGTTGTCGTTGACGACGATGACGATGCGGTCACCGGAGTCGGCCAACTGGTTGAGGGCCTCCCACGCCATGCCCCCGGTGAGGGCACCATCCCCGATGACGGCCACGACGGTCCTGTCGGTGCGCCCTTGGAGGGTGTTCCCCCGGGCGATGCCGGCGGCCCAGGACAGCGCAGTCGAGGCATGGGAGTTCTCGACGACGTCATGCTCGGATTCCGCCCGGTTCGGGTAACCGGAGATCCCGCCCTTCTTCCTGAGTTGGGAGAAGTCCTGGCGCCCCGTCAGGAGCTTATGGACATAGGACTGGTGGCCGGTGTCGAAGACGATGGGGTCGCGGGGGGAGTCGAAGGCCCGATGGATGGCGATGGTGAGTTCGACGACGCCGAGGTTGGGGCCGAGGTGTCCGCCCGTCTTGGACACGGCATCGACGAGGTGGGTGCGGATCTCGGCGGCCAGCGTCCTGAGGTCCTCCTGGGAGAGGCCTGTGAGGTCCGCGGGGGACCCGATCGACTCCAACACCCTGCTTGATGACTCCTCGATCGCATCCAAATCGGTGGCACCCGACTTCTTCACTGTACGTCCCTTCGGCTAACGAGAGACGAGCGATCGGAGAACGTACTGGAGGATGCCGCCGTTCCTGAAGTAGTCCGCCTCCCCTGGGGTATCGATGCGGACCCTGGCGTCGAATTGGATGAGCATAGGGGAGGAACCGGATGTATCGGGCCGGGTCGCCGTGACGGTCAGGGTGCGGGGATGCCTCCCCTCGGAAAAGGCCGCGATCCCTCGGACGGTGAGGCAGCACGTGCCGTCGAGACCGAGATCCTCGGCCGATTTCCCCTCGGGGAACTCGAGGGGAAGAACCCCCACGCCGATGAGGTTCGAGCGGTGGATCCTCTCGAAACTCTCCGCGATGACGGCCCGGACGCCGAGAAGGGATGTCCCCTTCGCCGCCCAGTCCCGGGACGAGCCCGTGCCGTACTCCTTGCCCGCCAGCACAATGAGGGGAACCCCCGCCTCCTTGTATGCCTGCGCGGCGTCGTAGATGGTCGCCTGTTCGCCCGTGAGGAGGTTGGTGGTGAACCCGCCCTCAACCCCGGGAACCAGGCGGTTCTTCAGCCGGATGTTCGCGAACGTCCCCCGGATCATGACCTCGTGGTTGCCGCGGCGCGACCCGTACGAGTTGAAGTCCCGGCGGTCGACCCCGTGCTCGGTGAGGTACACGCCGGCGGGGCTGTCGGCCTTGATGGCACCCGCGGGCGAGATGTGGTCGGTTGTCACGGAATCGCCAAGCCAGGCGAGCACCCTCGCCCCGACGATATCCCGGACGGGTGCCAGCCCCTCCGTCATTCCGTCGAAGAACGGGGGCTTTCGCACATACGTCGATTCGGGATCCCAACGGAAGGTGTCGCCCTCGGGGGTGGGCAGGGAACGCCACCGTTCGTCTCCTGAGAAGACGTCGGCGTAGTCGGCCTCGAACATGCCCCTGGTGATGGCCGACGCGACGACCTCCTCCACCTCGGCCGGGCTCGGCCAAATGTCCCGAAGGTAGACGTCCTTGCCGTCCTTGCCCTTGCCGAGGGAGTCGGCCTCGAAGTCGTGATCCATCGTGCCCGCGAGCGCGTAGGCGATGACGAGGGGCGGGGAGGCGAGGTAGTTCATCTTGACGTCGGGGTTGATGCGGCCTTCGAAGTTCCTGTTCCCGCTGAGGACGGCGGAGACGGCGAGGTCGTTGTCGCGGATGGCGGTTGAGACGGCGTCCGGCAAGGGGCCCGAGTTCCCGATGCAGGTGGTGCAGCCGTAGCCGACGAGGTGGAAGCCGAGCGCCTCGAGGGAGGGCCACAGGCCCGCCTTTTCGTAGTAGTCGGTGACGACCTTCGATCCGGGGGCGAGCGAGGTCTTGACCCAGGGCTTGACCTGGAGCCCCTTCTCGGCTGCGTTCTTCGCGAGGAGCCCCGCCCCGATCATCACGGACGGGTTCGACGTGTTCGTGCACGAGGTGATCGAGGCGATGACGACCGCCCCGTCGCCGAGGGCCTGCTTCGTGCCGTCCTCGCCGACGTAGAAGGCCTGCTTGGCGTCGCCGTCCCTGAGCTGCCCCAGATCCTTGGCGAAGTGCGGCTTGGCGTCGGTGAGCGCGATGCGGTCCTGCGGGCGCTTGGGTCCGGCGATCGAGGGGACGACGGTGCCGAGGTCGAGTTCGACGTACTCGGAGTAGGCGGGTTCGACGTATCCGGGGGCGGAGGGGTCGTGCCACATCCCCTGCTCGCGGGCGTAGGCCTCGACGAGGGCGAGCCGATCCTCGTTCCTGCCCGTCAGGCGAAGGTAGTCGAGGGTGACGCTATCGATGGGGAACATCGCGGCCGTCGATCCGTATTCGGGCGCCATGTTGCCGATCGTTGCACGGTTGGCGAGCGGCACGGCCCCGACCCCGTCGCCGTAGAACTCGACGATCTTCCCGACGACGCCGTGCCGGCGGAGGAGTTCGGTGATCGTCAGGACGACATCGGTGGCCGTCGCCCCGATGGGGATCTCGCCGGTGAGTTTGAATCCCACGACCTTGGGGATGAGCATGGACACGGGCTGGCCGAGCATGGCCGCCTCGGCCTCGATTCCCCCGACCCCCCAGCCAAGCACGCCGAGGCCGTTGACCATGGTCGTGTGGGAGTCGGTGCCCACGCAGGAGTCGGGGAAGGCCTGGAGGACGCCCGCGACGTCTCGGGTCGCGACGACCCTCGCCAGGAACTCGAGGTTGACCTGGTGAACGATGCCGGTTCCGGGGGGAACCACCCGGAAGTTGTCGAAGGCCGTCTGAGCCCAGCGGAGGAGCTGGTAACGCTCATGGTTGCGCTCATACTCGAGATCGGTGTTGATCTGGAGGGCGTCGGAGCGGCCGAAGGCATCGATGACGACGGAGTGGTCGATGACGAGTTCGGCTGGGGCGAGGGGGTTGATGGCGGCGGGGTCTCCCCCGAGCGCGGCCATAGCCTCCCGCATGGTCGCGAGGTCGACGACGCACGCGACTCCCGTGAGGTCCTGCATGATGACCCGAGCGGGGGTGAACTGGATCTCCGTCCAAGGCTGGGCCGTGGGGTCCCAGGAAGCGAGGGCGCGGACGTGCTCGGCCGTGACGTTGACGCCGTCCTCGGTCCGCAGGAGGGCCTCGGCGATCACCTTGAGGCTGTACGGGAGGGGCTCCAGCCCGGGAACGGCGGAGAGTCGATAGATCTCGTAGTCGGTGTCACCTACTGAGAGCACACCACGGGCACCAAGCGAGTTCGCTCCCACTGCACTCCTCCGGGGTTGGGACTGTCAGTCTATCGGGCGCTCCCGCGACGGACTCACGCGGCCCTACGCCTGCCACTCCCCATGGATATAGGTGATCTCACCCCCGTTGATGTAGACGAAGTAGTGACGTTGCCACTGTGGACGGATCTCCTGGGGAAGGTTTAGCACCGCGCGCAGGGAGAGCGCCCCGATCGGCGATTGCTGCGAGAGATACTGAGCGTCCGCAGCGGCCGGGACGGTCCAGGATCCCGCCTCGTTGTAGCACACGGACTCTGGGTAGTCCGCGACCACCACCGAAGTGGGATGGAAGGCGACCTCCGTCGGACTCGTCTGCCAGATGCTGCCTATATAGACGCCGTCAGGAAGGACCTCCGGAGCTCGCGAGGGACAATCCGGCTCTAGGGATCCGGACGTTTGCCAGGACCCGGCCGGTGGAAAGTAGTTCCAGGAGATGTCGTCGGGCAACCCAGAAATTTCGGGATGGAAGGGGTGGCTCGCGTCGGGTTCAGATTCGGGGCCCCAGGGAACCCAAGGAAGCCCCTCTTTCAACAGTTCGGTGTCGGTGTCGCCGACCCAGGCCTCCACTTGGGTCACGACACCGTCATTGAGAAAGACCCAGACGGCGTTGGAGGTCTGGGGAAGACCGATGGTCGCCCGAGCCTCGACGACGTTGCCGAAGGAGAATCCGAAAGGATACGGGTTGGGCCAATCCTCAAGGCTTCCGTAGTCAAAGACATAAATGGCGTCCTCGGACATCGACAGAGTTCGAACGCGGGAGTTATCGTTCGTCACCGTATATCCGTAGCCTAGACACGCGAGGTCGAAGTCGATCGACGCAGCGCCCCACCTCATGATGTACCCGAACCACTCCCCATCTGGGAGGGTCGTCGCGCTCGACGGGCTGCATCCGGAGCCGTAGTAGTCCTCGCCATACATCCGCCCCTTCCACCCTCCCGCACGGTACCTATCTGCGTAGGTCAGGGCGATGGGCTCGCCAAGCGGCCCTGTGTCGGAAGGGCTTATCGAGGGCGTGATTCCGGGGTCCACGCTCGTTGTCGGAGACGATCCCATGCTCACCAAGTCCGATGTCGAGGGAAGACCTCCCGGCTCCGAACATCCAGCGAGCAACAAGATGAACACACCCGCGGCCCATACATGCCTCCTCATAGCGTGCCTCCCAATATCTCCACGGCGACTCCCCTCCACACCGCTAGAACTGCCAATGTGCGTGCATCTGCGTGACCTCTCCATCGTTGACGTACACGTAGAGATCACCATTCCCCCACCGAGGCCGGATCGACTCGGGAAGACCCAGCACCATGCGCGCCGACAGGGGGCCGATCACAGATTGCTGCGACAGATACTGCGCGTCCTCGGCCACCGGAATGATCCAGGAACCCGTCTCGCTATAGCAGATCGGCTCGGCGGGCCACGACGCATCCACGGAATTCGCCCACTCCGGATGGAAGGCAAGGTCGGTTCCGTTCGACCTCCAGACATGGCCGGCGTAGACGCCATCGGGGAGGGACTCCGGAGCCTCCTCGTGGCAACCCGGCTGTAGCGGCCCGAACCAGTCGCCGGAACGATCCGGGATCCCGTACTCCCAGACTCCTTCGTCGCTGTCGAACATGCCTGACGAGTAACTCTCAGCGGCAAAGGGATGGCTGGTCTCGAATCCGGTCTCGGGACCCCAGGGCACCCAGGGAAGGCCGGCGCTGAGCATCTCCTGATCGGTGTCTCCGACCCATGCCTCGACCTCAGTCACCACCCCGTCGTTGATGCCAAGCCAGACAGCGTCGGACGTCTGAGGAAGACCTATCGTGGCCCGCGCCTCGACGACGTTGGCGAATGAGTAGCCGTACGGGTAAGGGGACAGTGGCCCCCCGTCGCTGAGGTCCCCCTTTTCAAACGTATACACAGCCTCGTCCGAGACGGAAAGAGTGCGGAGATTGGGATTGCTATTCGTCGCCTTGTAGTCGAAGTCCATACAGGCCAGGTCGAACTCGATCGACTCGGCACCCCAACTCTCGATGTACCCGAACCAGACCCCGTCCGGAAGGCTCGTCGCGCTCGATGGACTGCATCCCGAACCGTAGAGACGGTCGTCGCGGTTTCTCCTCCTGTCCCAATCTCCCGCGAAGAACTCGTCTGAGGCATAGTCCCTTCCGGCCGGGATGGGCTCGCCGAGCAGTCCCGTGTCGGGGTACACGTACGCCCACCGAGCATCCAGGTCGGGGCTCACGCTCTCACTTGGGGATGGGCCAACGCCAATCGATTCGGACGACGAGACGGTACCGTCCGGCTCTGAGCACCCGGCGAGCAGCACAGCACACACTCCCGCGACCCAGGCCAGCCTTCTCATGCCCGCTCCCTTCCGACGCCCCCGGGAGCGCCCACCACTTGACTCACACTTTAGACCTAGGCAATCTGCCCACCCGTCGACCGGAGCCACGGTCATTCCCCCACGGGGTCGCCCGCAAGCAGCCGCGCAGTGAATCGGGCGACATCGTCGCGGAGGCCCGGGTGGGCGCCTGGGGCAGGAGTCTCTATCCCGACGAATGCCGCGATCCTCGCCAGGGCGTCGGCCACCACCCCGTCGGCCCCCTTCACCCCCCAGGACTCGCCCTCGGCCGCTATCGCCTCCGCCGTGATGCGCGAGTGGTCGGACTCTCCCTCGATGGACATGGCGAGGCCACGATGGGCGACGTGGTGGCGGAGCGGCACCATGTCGTAGGCCGGAGCCAGGGTGGGGCTCGGGAGTCGGCCCGACGCGGGCGGCGCGTGGAGGACGGACAGGTTCTTGGCGTGCATGTCGAGGTTGCCGACGGCGACGGCCAGAGTCACCTGGGTGAGGAGGCGCCGACGGGATTCGTTATCTCCGTATGCGCGGAAGACGTCCGCGACCCTGAGGAGGCTGACGGGGCTGCCCTGGCCCTCGTACTTCATGGCGCCGTACGCCCCGAGGGCCTGGTTCATGTCCTCCTGATGGAGGCGCCCCCCGGGGATGGCGGGGTCGCGGTCGTACCGCTCGAGGACGAGGGCGCGCACCCCGTCGAAAGACTCGATACGGGTCTCGAAGGCGGAGAGCCCGAGGGCGCGGGCCGCCCTCGCCCCGTACTCCTCGTCGAGGATCAGGCCGGGCCTCTCCTCCGGGGACACCTTGACGATGTGGGTGGAGGGGGCACCGTCGTGGACCTGATGCCAGATGTCGCCCACCCGGGCGAGGACGATCTTGTCCTGAACGCCCCCGAGGGAGGTCCGGCCGGTCAGCCGGTCATTGCCGAGGGGCGCGAGCGAAGCGTCCCGCAGCATCGCGCCGACGGCGGCCTCGGAGAGCGGCTCGGTTCGGGGTGTTCGGGGCTCCCCTGGGGCTTCGGGATCGTAGATCTGCAGGGCCCCGGCGAGGTCTCGGCCGTAGCGGCGGAGCATCCCGACGATGTCGTTGGGCTCGAGCCCCGCCTGGCTGGCGAGCCGGGTCAGGAGCCGGCCCTCCGGAAGGAGCTCGGAGAAGAAGTTGCGCCGCCGACCCGCGTTCCTCGGGGTGGGTCGGGCCTCAAGGGGGATGGACTCCGAGACGATGGTGCTCCCCAGCCCGAAGGCCTCGATCGCCTCGGACGCGGCGACGAAGTCGAAGGAACGCCAGTCGGTTCCCACGAGGTGGCCCACCGTCACTCCATAGAGCTCGACGACCAGGTCGGCCACGACCTACTCCCCCGGTCCAGACGACGGAGTGGGGCCGGGGTCATCGATCTCGATGCTGTCGATTTCGACCATGAGATGAGCCTGGACGGCCCGGAGCACCTCGAAGAGCCGATCGGTGAAGATCCCCGGCTTCCCCTTTTCCAGCTCCCACAGCCACCGCTGGCTGATCCCCAACTGACTGGCGAGGTCCCTCTGGCTCATGCCCCTGAGTGCCCTCGCCTGTTGGATCGCCCGCCCGAGGGCCTGAGGCGTCTCGATGCTTCCCTTGATCCCCATGAACAACCTCCTGACTACATTTTTACAATCATTCCCCTTGCTGTCAATATCGTAGTCATTTCGGTGAGAGGGGCCCGGGAACCCTCGCATAGGACCTTAGGCACCGGTCCCCGGCCGAGCCCGCAGTTAGCATGAAACTACCCATGCGTGACGCGTGGCAGGTGGATCACCCCAAGCCCCGTGGCAACTCGAAGGAGAACGACGGATGACCGTACGCACGCCCATGACCCTGGCCTCGATCGAGGCCGATGCGGGACTCAAGGCCGCCCTCGCGCTCGACGCCCCCGGGGTCGTCGCCGAGGTGAAGGATTCCGGCCTCAAGGGACGAGGCGGGGCGGGATTCCCGACCGGCCTCAAGTGGGAGTTGGCCGCGGCCGCCCCATCGTCCGACGGAAAACGATACGTCATCTGCAATGCCGACGAGGGCGAACCGGGCACCTTCAAGGATCGCCTCATCCTCTCCGAGTGGCCCGACCTCCTCTTCGAGGGCATGACCATCGCCGGATACGCCATCGGAGCTCAGGAGGGCATCGTCTACCTCCGCCACGAGTACGCCTACATGATCGAGGCGCTTGAAGGCCGCCTGGAGCGCCGCCGCAAGGCCGGCCTCCTCGGAGACGGCATCCTCGGCAAGAAGGACGTCAGCTTCGACATCCACATCCACCTCGGATCGGGCGCCTACGTCTGCGGTGAAGAGACCGCACTCATCGAGAGCCTTGAGGGCAAGCGCGGAGAACCCCGCAACCGTCCCCCGTTCCCCGTCGTCTCCGGCCTGTTCGGCAAGCCCACGACGGTCAACAACGTCGAGACCTTCGCCTGGATCGCCGCCATCCTCGGCAAGGGCGCGAAGTGGTTCTCCGCCATCGGGACCGAGCGGTCCAAGGGGCCGAAACTGCTCTCCATCTCCGGCGACGTCGAGCGTCCCGGCGTCTACGAGTTCCCGTTCGGCGTGACGATCGCCGAACTCCTCAAGGCGACCGGCGGCGAGAAGGCCAAGGCCGTCATCGTCGGCGGTGCCTCGGGACACTGCCTGCCGCCGTCGGACTTCTCCCGGGCGATCGCCTTCGAGGACGTCGCCACGGGCGGTGCCGTCATCGTCATCGGCCCGAACCGTGACCTCCTCGACGTCGTCGAGAACATCATGGAGTTCTTCGTCGACGAGAGCTGCGGCCAGTGCATCCCCTGCCGCATCGGAAACGTCAAGATCCTCGAGGGCATCAAGGCCCTCAAGAAGGGCGAATGCTCCTCCGAGCAGCTCCTGGACCTGACCGGCCTCGGGGACACCATGCAGGTTTCTTCGAAGTGCGGGCTCGGACAATCCAGCCCCAACGTCTTCCTGTCCATGGTCAGGAATTTCGGACATGAAATCCTTGACCGCGCCCCGGCGTCGGCCTGACGGAAACAAAAGGAGAACTGAGCGATGACTACCGAGGTTTCCACCGAGACCGTGACGGTGACCGTTGACGACATCGAGGTCACGGTCCCCAAGGGCACGAGCATCCTCGAGGCCGCGCGCAAAGCCGGCATCGACATCCCGACCCTGTGCCACCATCCCGACCTGCCCGACGCCGGCGTCTGCCGCATGTGCGTCGTCGAGGTGGACGGACAGCGCAACCTCCAGGCGAGCTGCGCCTTCCCCCTGACGGACAAGGTCGAGATCACGACCCACAGCCCCCGCATCCACCAGGCCCGGCGTGACGTCCTCGACCTCATGCTTTCCGAGCACTACGGCAGCTGCCGGACCTGCGTCCGCAACGGCAACTGCGAGCTGCAGGACCTGGCGGCGCAGTACGGCTGCGACTATGTCCGGTTCGGCCACAAGACCAAGGCGACCTCCTGCATCGACAACCTCGGTCCCTCGATCGTCCGGGACATGGACAAGTGCATCCAGTGCCTTCGCTGTGTTCGTACCTGCGCCGAGCTCCAGGGGATCGGCGCCCTCGGCGTCCTCGGCCGGGGATCCACGACCGAGGTCGGGACCTATCTCGACATCGCGCTGTCTGAGGTCAACTGCATCAACTGCGGCCAGTGCATCAACCGCTGCCCCACTGGAGCCCTCTCCGCCGTCGACAACACGGACCTGGTCTGGGCAGCCATCAAGGACCCGACCAAGCACGTCGTCATCCAGACCGCCCCGGCGCCCCGTGCAGGCATCGGCGAGGAGTTCGGCCTGAAGCCGGGCACCCCGATGACGTGGCAGATGAACACCGCGCTCCGCCGGGTCGGCTTCGACAAGGTCTTCGACACCAACTTCTCGGCCGACCTCACCATCATCGAAGAAGGCACCGAGCTCCTGCTCCGCCTGTACAAGAACCTCGTCCTGGGAGACACCTCCCAGCCGGTGCCGCAGTTCACCTCGTGCAGCCCGGGCTGGATCAAGTACATCGAACACCAGTACCCCGAATACCTCCCGAACCTGTCGACGTGCAAGAGCCCCCAGCAGATGTTCGGCGCACTCATCAAGACCTTCTACGCCAAGAAGAACAACATCGACCCCAAGGACATCGTGTCGGTTTCGCTCATGCCCTGCACGGCCAAGAAGTTCGAGACCACGCGGCCGGAGATGACGGACAGCGGCTTCGCCGACGTCGACTTCGCCCTCACCTCCCGTGAGATCGCCAAGATGATCAAGGAATACGGCCTCGACCTTCCGGACATGCCGAAGAGCGACTTCGACGACCCGTTCGGAACCGCCTCGGGATCCGGCGTGATCTTCGGAGCCACCGGCGGTGTCATGGAGGCCGCCCTCCGCACCGTCGTCGAACTCGTCCTGGGTATCAAGGTCGAGGACCTCTTCGAGCACGCCGACATCGTTCCCGTCCGCGGATTCGAGGGCGTCCGGTACGTCGAGATCCAGATCCCCGACAAGGTCGGACCGGTCCCCGCGATCCTGGCCGACCTCGTCCCCGACTGGAACTGGCTCAAGGGCGCGACGCTGAAGGTTGCCGTCGCGCACGGCACGGCGAACGCCGAGAAGGTCATGGAGGACATCAAGGCCGGCGGCAAGTTCAGCGAATGCCACTTCATCGAGTTCATGGCCTGCCCCGGGGGATGCCTTGGAGGCGGCGGCCAGCCGATCCCGACGAGCGAGGCCATCCGCCAGGCCCGCGCCAACGCCATCTACGGCGAGGACGCCGCCTACGGCGAGGAGGGTCGTGCCCGCAAGAGCCACGAGAACCCGCCCGTCATGAAGCTGTACGAGGAATTCCTCACGGACGGGCCGTGCGGCCACATCAGCCACCACCTGCTCCACACCGAATACACGAACCGGGGCACGTTCATCGCCACGAAGACCAAGAAGGAGTCCTGATGCTGACCGTTCCGCCGCAGCTGGCCCCGGAATTCGAGACCCTGAGCAAGGAGATCGACGCACTCCTCAAGACCCACGGCCGGGGGCGAGACGCCCTCATCCCCGTGCTTCAGGACCTCAGGGAGCGGCACAACGAGATCAGCGACCTGGCCATGCAGATCGTCGGAGACCGGCTTCGCGTTCCCGCCGTCGAGGTCCAGGGCGTCGCGACCTTCTACTCGTTCCTCGGGACGGACGCCACCGGCCAGCACGTGATTCACCTGTGCCGCACCCTCAGTTGCGACATGGCCGGGGCGAAATCGATTGCCAAGACGCTGTCCAAGGAACTCGGCATCAAGTTCGGAGAGACCACCGAGGACGGTCAGTTCACCCTCAAGTGGTCCAACTGCATCGGGATGTGCGACCAGGCCCCCGCGGCCCTCGTCAACCGCGAGGCCGTCGGCAATCTCACCCCCGAACGGGTCAAGGAGATCATCGCCGGGCTCCGGGCGAAGGACGCCAAGAAGTAGCGATCGGTCCGGTTCCGGCCGGGCTCAGACAGCGACGGAACCGGCAGACCGGAGAGCCCGGACGAGCGCCCAGGCATAGGCGACGAATCCCGCGGGCATGAGGAGAAGGTAGACCGGGATGTTGGTCTCGACCTCGGCCCCTGCCCCGTAGGCAACGGTGTAGACGACGGTGGCGAGGGCGGGTATCGCCAGGAACCAGACGAGTTGCCTGACCTTGGTCGGGAAGGCGATCGTGAGCGGCTCCGTCGGGGGAAGTTCGGGCCCGGTCCGCGCCAAGGCCCTCCAGGTCAGGTACGCGAGCGGCGGCAGGATCACCAACGCCAGCCAGGTGACGAATATCCCCGTCACGAGGTACTGGAAGGCGACGAGGCCGAAAACGACCCGGGTTCCGACGACGCTCGGCTCAAAGCCCCTCCTCATGAGTCGAGCGGCGACGAGGTAGGCGGGGATGACCAGCACGGTCGCCGCGAACGAGTATGTGGCGAAGGACGCAACCGTCACCTGATGGTCCTCCTCGACCCACCAGTTGATCGCCCACACCCCGTAGGCGAGGCCTCCGGCGACCCCTATCCACACGAATGGCCGTGTCTGGCCCCGTCGGACGGCCCGATCGACCAACCACCACCCCACCATCACCGAGATCAACGCATGCCAGGCCAGAGGGGTGAAGGAGATCGAGAGGGGCACCGCTTCATACATCTTCGTGACGACGATCCCCTCGATGATGAACCCATAGGCGGCACCCACCAGAAAGACCTGCCACCAGGAGCGGGTCTGAAAGCGCCAGCCGAGCCACAGAACCACGTAGGTGGCGATGGAATAGGTGAACCACACCCACAGCCATTCGGGCAGCGAATCCTCGGGTCTGACTCGAGCCCAGAACAGCAACTCCGAGAAATAGAAGAAGACGTACCCCATGCTCAGGGCGAGCCCGGCAGACCTCAGGAACCTCACGGCTTTCCTCCTCAGCGAGTCATCCCCTTCCTCGATGCTAGCGAACTCTCCACAGCGTGCTGGGTCTTTCTGCTCCCCTTGAGGACCTCAAGACGGACGAGGTAGCCCCCCTCCGGAGCCGGCTCGATCGGGTCAATGGCGTGTCCAGCCCACTCGGCCCATGCAGGGAAATCGATCGCGGCGGAGTCATCATCGGCACGCACGACCACCGTGGTTCCACGCGAAAGGTAGCGCGTCGACTTCGCGACATGAATGAAGGTGGTCGGGTTCCCCAAGCCCCGTGCATCGACTTCGACGATGTCGGAAGCACTGCTTGTCACTGCGGAGCCCCCAAACTCAAGCGAACGGAATGGACGGCGCCGATGAGGGCCGCACCGAGAGCATCTATGTCCTCATCGACAATCCCAGGATGGAGGCCCAGTCGGATTGCTCCGTGCGTCATCGCACCCATCGCCGTGAGGGCAGGGCACGGACCCGATGGATGCCGCCCGCAAGTACACCCGCAGCCAACGGCGAAGCCGCATGCATCGAGGGCACGAGCAACGGCAACGGCGTCGGCGTAGACGAAGGACACAGCCGTCACGTGGGGCATCTGATCCAGGGGATGTCCGAGTAGAACGGAGTTCGGAATGGACTGAATCGCCCTCCGAAGCCGCGCTGTCGCTGCCGCGACCTTCCTGGTGGCCTCTTGTCTGCTCGCGTGGCTTTTCCTCAATGCAGCCGCCGCCGCTAATGCCGCCGGGATGCCGACGCTTCCAGTCGCCCATGGCGTCCCGCTCGGCCAACAGGGAAGCCAGCGCACATTGGGTCGAAGAGCGAGAACGCCGAAACCCCCGGGACCTCCCCAACTCGTCGGATCGGCGAGAAGGGCATCCCACTCCCGCGGCGGGTCAAGGGGCCCGATGCTCGCGGTCGCGTCAACAACGAGCGGAACCTTCGAGACAGTCGCGGCCGCATGGGCGTCCTCGACGGGCTGGATCGTCCCCACCTCGCGATTGGCGTGCTGGAGCGCGATGAAAGCCACGTCCACAACCGTCACCGCTCGAATGAGCAGGTCAAGCCTGACCCGCCCATGCTCGTCGACCGGGATCGAATCGAGGGCGTCCGGCCCTACATGATGGACGGCATCGGTAATCATCGCGGACTCGACAGCCGAGGCGACAACCCGAAACCGGCCGGACCGGGCGGCGGCAAGTCCCATGATGAGCCGCTCGGCGGAAACAGCGGGCGTGGGAGCGAAATGGGTGTGAGCCGGGTGAGCGACGAGCAACGCCGCCATCTCTTCCCGGACGTCGTCAAGCATCTCCTTTGCCCGTCGTCCTTCCGCATGCAGACGAGCCGGATCGGCCCAACCATCGTCAAGCGCGGCAAGGTAGACGTCCCTCGCCTCCCGGTCGACGGGCATCACACCCACCGCATCTGCGTAGACCCGAGTAGCAGGCATGGTCGAAAGGGTATGTCCGGAAGGTTGCGATTCGGTTACCACGACCTAGGTCGGCTCTCCCTCGAGCCGTTGAAGAAGCGCCGCGGTGTCCTCAAGCAGCCAATCCCGGATCTCCCGAAGGGAATCTAGGTCACCGTCCACGGGCTCAGGAGCTTCAGCATCGATGTACTCCCTCCCTGGAAGCCTGGGAATGGCCTCGATACATCCGAAGGCAACGACGGTTGTGGCCGCCTGAAGCATCTCGCGGGCCAGGGGCTTGGGAAACTCCCGGTTGACATCGACCCCGACCTCGCGCAACACAGGGCGCACCCCCGTGTGCAACGTCAAGGCGGGATCGATCCCGGCTGACCATCCGAGCGCGTCCCCCCCGACATGCATCATGAACAAGCCACGCGCCATCGGGGAGAGGATGTCGTTCCCCTGGCAGACGAAAACGACGATGGGGCGACCGCTGGTGAGGTGGTGTTCCGCGATCGCGAAAGCCGTCAGTCGCTCGTATGCGAAACGCTCGGCAAGAAGGTGGACGTAGTGGGGGAAGCGGGCATGCGCCGAGTATTGCTCATAGGAGCCTGTAAGGAATCGTTCGATCGTGTCGTCCGTGAACATCGCCGAGAACTTGCGAGTGAGGCGATGGAGTGCGGCCTTGAGTGCGAGTTGATGATCGATGCTGATCGTGTACCGACTGATGAGGTCTTCGAGGGAAACCTCGGCTTCGGTCATCGTCACTCACTCTCAGAGGCTCGTACCTCGACGGGCATGATGGTACGGGCTGAAGGGGGACGTAACCAAAAGTTCACATTAGGGTTTCGCGACCCGTCTCTGGGCCGGTGGAAGAGAACTTGCCAGACGGATCGTCTACCGTCGGGAGAACGTCGCGACCGCCTCGACGTGGTGGGTCATGGGAAACAAGTCCCAGGCGGTAACCTCGCCGAGGTCGTAGCCGAGGCCGCGGAGGGTCGCGACATCTCGGGCGAGGGCGACGGGGTCGCAGGCCACGTAGACGATCGTCGTGGGTTCGAGCGCGGCGAGGGCCTCGAGGGTCGCGGCCCCAGCACCCGAGCGGGGCGGGTCGAGGACGACGGCATCGAACCGGCCGAGGCCCGAGCGGAGGGTCTCCCGGACGTCGCCGTGGACGACGGAGGCGTTCGGGTGATCGTGGAGGTTCCGGAGGGAGTCCTTGACGGCCGCCTCGTCGGTCTCGACCGAGGTCACCTCGCGGCCGGTTGAGGCGAGGGGCAGGGTGAAGAGCCCCGATCCGGCATACAGATCGAGAACCCGTGGGGCGTCGCCGACGCGGGAGAGGACCTCACCGAGCAGGATGGCCGGCCCTTCCCGGTGCACCTGCCAGAAGCCCGATGCCGCAACCCGGTAGTGGTGCTCGCCCTCCCCTACCCGGACCACCTCCCGCACGTGCCTGGGGGCGTTGGCCCGGCGATCGACGGCTCCCGCTCGCCAGGGCATTCCGTCGACGAGCACCCGCACGCCGTCCTCCCCGGACGGGTCGACGACAAGCAGGCTTGTCCCAGCGGGGTATCGCCCCCCAAGGAGCGCCTCCTCCGCGGCCTCGGTCGCGAGCGGCATCGCGACTAATTGCCGGAAGTCGTGACGTCTGTGCATCCGCATGGAGGCCCTTCCGTCATCCCCCGCGACGGCGCTCACCCTCGTCCGATACCGGAGCCCGCCCCGCCCGTCATCACCCTCCCCATTTGCCATCCGAGCCGCACGCACCTCGCCCGAGAATTCCACCCCGGCGAAACGCTCGAACGCCTCCCGGATCACTGTCGTCTTCCACCCCCGTTGCGCCGGAAGCGCCACATGGGCCAGCTCACCCCCGCCGACGCCCCCAGGCCCGGCCTCGGGCCAAGCCGAATCCACCCGATCGGGAGAGGCCTCCAGGATCTCGACGGCGTCGGCCCTCCAGAATCGGTCGCCCTCCCTGCCGTCCGTCACCTCGGCCTCGACGACCTCCCCGGGAAGGGTGTGTCGGACGAAGACGACGCGGCCGTCGTGCCTCGCGACACAATGCCCCCCGTGGGCGATCGGTCCGATCTCCAGTCGAAGGCGTTCCATCACTTGTCCGGGTCGTGCCCCGGAAGCTTCTCTCCGCGCACCATGAGCCAGATTCCCCAGGCCGTCAGGACGAACAGGGGCACTCCCATTGCGAGTTTGGCGACGCCAAGGGCGGCCACCTCGTCGGCCCAGTAGAGCGGGAACTGCACCGCCAACTTGAGGGCGAAGAGCCCGGCCATGATCCAGGTCGCCACCGAGAAGCGACGCCGGAGCCGTACGTCTCGGCGCCACTCCATCGAGGCCCCCCGGGCGACGGCGACGACCACCCCGACGACGGGCCAACCCACCAGGATCGTCAGGACGAGCCCGGCGAAGGTCGCCCCATTGATCCAGAATCCGGGGACGAAGTAGTCACCGGGGTCGGCGAAGCGCCAGGCCCAGAGGGCGCCGAGCCCCACCCCGAACACCCCTCCGAGAGCGTGGACGATGCGGTCCCGGAGGACGAGCCGCGCGATGACCATGAGGACGACGGTGGCGCAGGCGGCGATGGTCGGAACCTTGTAACCGCCCCAGGCGAGGTAAGCGACGACGAACACGACCCCGGGGGCGCTCGACTCGACGAGTCCCCTCAGCCCTCCCACCGAATCGCGGACCGAGAACTCCTCGCCCCCGACCGTGCGCCAGCCGGCCTGGGTCACGCGTCGTCCCCGGTGCCGGCTTCCCCGGGTTCTGGGGCCATCTCCGTCGTTTCGACGGGCGAGCCACCCACGGGGAAGGCGAGCGGCATGATCGTGCCGGGGGTGAGCGGTTCTTCCCCTCGGTCGACGGCGCAGTGGGACAGCAAGTTGTTCACCTTGGCGACGCATTCGTCCGTCAGGGGGTTGCGACCGCCGACGACAGCCCGGAGCATCCAGCGATCCCCCTCGATGCCCACGCACCTGCTCACGAGGTTTCCGACAAGCCTGCCGCCGACCGGGATCGGCCTGTTGACGACGAGTTCCGGCCCGAAGTCGCCCTCGACGGCCTGGGCGGTACCACGCCCCATGACGACCTTCCTCGCCATCGCGCGTCGCACATCGCCCCACAGTCCGGCGCCCCTCGGGGCGGCGTACACCTGAAGTTGGATGCTGCCGTCCTCCATCCCGATCGCGACCGCCCCCGGACGCTTGGTCGCCACGTCGATCTGAAGGTTCGCGTGGAGGGTCGGGAACGCCGGGACCTTGAGGGGCCCGAACGAGACGAAAGCCTGGTCGGCCGGAGCGTCCGCCAAGGACCATGGCCCGTCGGCGCGCCCCAGGTCGGGAAGAGGGGGAACCGTCGGGGCCGAGTCCTTGGCCGCGGGGGCCTTCTTCGCGGGGGCCTTGCCTTCTTCGCTCACGTCGTCGCTCCTCCGGTCGATCCGAATCCGCCCTCGCCCCGGTCAGAGCCCGGAAGGCTCTCCACCGCGACGAATCGCGCCGCCTCCACCCTCTGGATGACCAGTTGGGCGATGCGGTCACCCTTGGCGAGGCGGATCTCGTTGCTGGGGTCCGTGTTCAGGAGCGTGACGGAAATCTCGCCCCGATACCCCGCGTCGACCGTACCAGGAGCATTGACGATCGTGAGACCACTTCTGGACGCGAGGCCCGACCGCGGATGAACCAGCGCGACGTATCCGGCGGGCAGGGCGATCCTGATCCCAGTGGGGACGGTCGCCCGTTCCCCCGGTGCGAGGACGATGTCGACGCGCGTCGTGATGTCCGCCCCGGCGTCCCCCGCGTGGGAGTAGGCAGGAAGCGGTACGTCCGGCTCGCTGACGGAGACCAGAACCTCGACCGGCTTCATTGCCTGAGCCAGACACTCACAACGATGCCTGCCGGTGACTCACGACGAGCAGTCCGCGCAGATCGGCTGGTTCTTCTTCCACATGGCCAATTGGCTGCGGTGGTGAACCAGGAAGCACACGGAGCACGTGAACTCGTCCTCTTGAGGAGGAAGCACACGGACGGAGAGTTCCTCGCCGGACAGATCCGCGCCCGGAAGCTCGAATCCCTCCGCCGCTTCTGTCTCGTCCTCGTCCACGACACCCGACGATTTGTCGGCGCGACGGGCCTTTAACTCCTCTATGGAGTCCGCCGCGATCTCGTCGTCGGTCTTACGAGGGGCGTCGTAGTCGGTTGCCATCTGGCGCTTTCCTCCTCTGTAGGGGTTGCCCACGGTTCAATGCCTGGGAAGTCGAATATGTTCCCACAGGCGCACGCATTGTGCCCTAAATTCGCAGAAAAGGAAACTCGGGGCTAGGGCGTGTCCCAAAGGCGGGCGGCACCGGCGGCCTTGAGGGCGTCGTGAAGGGCTTCGAAGGTGCCCGGGAGGGCCGCGAGGGTGAGGGTCGTGTTGGGGGGCGCTCCGTCGAGCCCCTCGACCAGGACCCCTGCCTCCAGGGCGATGAGGGCGGCCGCGGGGAAATCCCAGGGGGCGAGTCCGTGCTCATAGTAGGCGTCGAGGCGTCCGGCGGCGACGTAGCAGATGTCGAGGGCGCAGCTGCCCAGTCGTCGGATGTCCCTGACCTGGGGAAGCATTTTCGCGACGAGGACGCCCTGGAGCGCGCGCCGGTCGGCGATGTACTGGAACCCCGTGCCCAGGAGGGTCGAGGAGAGGCCGGGACCGGGGCCGGGACCCCGATGGAGCGGCAGGTCATCGAGCCAGGATCCCTCACCGCGCGCGGCGGACCAGAGGGACCTCGTCCCGCCCTCGTAGACGGCTCCAGCCTCGATGGTCCATTCCTCGGGGGTCGGGGGGCCGGTGACCGCGGCCACCGACACGGAATAGGACGGAAGCCCGTAGAGGAAGTTGACGGTGCCGTCGATGGGGTCGAGCACCCAGGTCACCCCCGAGGTGCCCGGTGTGTCCTGGCCCTCTTCCCCCAGGACGGCGTCGTCGGGCCGGAGTTCGGCGATGCGCTGCCTCAGGTGGCGCTCGGCTGCGAGGTCCACCTCGGTGACGATGTCGATGTGGCTGGACTTCGTCGCGGAGACTCCGACGGTGCCCTCCCTCGCTTTGACGATGAGTTCCCCCGTCTCGGTCGCGAGGATGCGGGCGACTCCGAGGAGGTCGACAGGGCTGGAAGCCATGCCTCCATCGTGCCTCACTTCGGGCGGACCGGGAACCGCCAGGGCGTGGCTTCCAGGCCACGCCGCCCCAGCGTGACACCCTGGTCCCATGACGCACGTGAGGCTCGTGGGTCCGGATGACGGTGGGCGGAACCTTGTCGTCGAAACGGCCGAGGGTGAGCACTATTCCCTGCCCGTGACCGACGAGTTGAGGGCCCTGGTGACGCACGTCGAGGCCGAGGATGGCACGCGCGTTCCCTTCCTCCCACCCCGCGAGATTCAGCGTCGGCTCCGGGCCGGATTCACATCTGAGGACCTCTCCCGGCTCTCCGGGGTGCCCATCGAGAGCATCCGCCGTTATGAGGGTCCGGTTCTCGCGGAACGGGCCTTCATCGCCGAACTCGCCCGGGCCGCACACGTGGGCCGCGACCCGAGTTCCCCCATCTTCGGCGAGTTGGTCATGGACCGACTGGCGAGCCGGGGTGTGCCCGGCGCCTCGGTCACGTGGGATGCCTGGCGGGTGGCGGGAAGCCCTTGGCGGGTCGCCCTTGCCTACGAGAAGGACGGCAAAACCGTGCAGGCTGTGTGGACGTTCGACCACCTACTTCGGACGGTTGTCGCGGAGGATGCGGAATCCCGTTGGCTGACCGAAACCGACATCCTCGATACCCCCGCGAGCCCCCGGCACCTGGCCCCCGTCGGCCGCCCTGTCCTCCCCCGACCCGCCCCTCCAACCCCTGAAGCCCTATCCCCGGCCACAGGAACGGCTCCAGAGGCCACAGAAGCCCCTGAGGAGCCCGAAGGGCTGCTGGAGCATCTCCAGGCCAAGCGCGGGGTTCGGGAGGCCGTGAGCGCCGCGCTGGAGGAGGACGACGAGGAGTTCGAGGGCTTCGGGCCTCAACGCCTGAGAGAGGCCGAGATAGGGTTCGCCGCGGGCGGCGCGGCGCCCTCCCGTCCCCGCTCCTCCCGCCGCCCCCGCCATGGAGGACGGGCGCAGATGCCCAAGTGGGACGAGATCGTCTTCGGCGCGACTACCGACGAGTCCTAGGAGTTCGGGACCGCCCTCGCCGGCAGTTTCACCACGCGTGCCCCGAACTGCTTGGCCTCCCGAGCGTCGTGCGTGATGAGCAGGGCGGTGCGGCCCCGGAGCCGATCCCGGATGTACTGCACCAGGTCGGCCTTCGAATCCGCGTCGATCCCTGAGAACGGCTCGTCCATCACCACCAAGTCGGCATCGCCGGCCAGCGCCCGGACGATCGCGACCCGTCGGCGCTGCCCGCCGGAGAGTGTCCGCACCGGTCGATGCATCGCCTCATCGGGGAGGCCCGCGCGTCGGAGATGCTCCTCGGCGTAGGCCCGATCCGGGTGATCGAGGACGAGACAGACGTTGTTCACGGCCGAGAGGTGGTCGCAGAGCCGGTTCTCCTGGAAGACCGCGGCCGGCCGCCGACCGTCGAGACCGGAGACCGTTCCCCCATCCGCGGCATCGAGCCCCAGCACCAGGCGGGCGATGGTGGTCTTGCCGGATCCATTGGAACCCATGACCGCGGTGACGTGCTCCTCGTCGAGTTCGAGGGTGAGCTTGTCGAAGACGACCACGTCGTCGTAGCGACGGGTCACCTTGCGGAGCGCGATGGGGGATTTCATGCGGCCCCCCCGGGGAGTCGCTTCACGAGACGCAGCACGACCGCCTCGCACGCCACGCTCAGCCCGACGATCACGACCGTCCAGGCGAGGAGGCTGGCCGAATCGAGGAAGATCTTTGCCTCATAGAGGCGCTCGCCGATGCTACCGTCGATCACGCCGATCACTTCGGCGGCGACCCCGCTCTTCCAGGCGAGGCCCACCCCGATCCGGCAGGCGGCCGCGAAGTACGGCAACACGGCGGGCACATCGATGGCGAGGATCCTGCGCCTGGTCGGCACCCGGAACACGGCGGCAAACTCGAGCATCTTGCGGTCGCGTTGACGTATGCCCTGAAACACGTTCGCGTACACGATCGGGAGGACGATGAGGAAGGCCGTGATGGTCGCGAGTTTGCTGCTGTCGGCCCAAAGCAGCACGAGGATGATGAAGCTCGCCACGGGCACGCTCCGGATCGCGGAGACGAGCGGGGTGACGAGGGCGTCGACGATGCCGTAGGCGGCCGCGAGGGCGGCGAGGAAGGAGCCGACGACTGCCGCGAGGGCGAACCCCAGGGTGATGCGGAACAGGGACAGGCCGATGGTCGTCCAGAAATCCCACGTCGGGACGAGTTCGATGAGCCTCTCGACGACCGCTACCGGCGACGCGAGGATGAAGTCGCGGCCGACGCTCCACGCGATGACCTGCCAGACGGCCACCCAGAATGCGACGACGAGCGTCAGACGGACCGCTCGTCGTGCCGTGCTTCTGGGTGTTTCCTTAGCCGCCGTAGTAGAAGTCATCGCCTGGGAGGGTTCCTCCAACCGAGTTCGGGTCCGCGTTGTAGAGGACCGTCAGGTATCCACTGAGCATCGTACGCAAATCGGAGCCGTCGATGAAGGTGATGTAGCAGGCGGGAATGGCGGTTTCGGCGATCTCAATGCTCGGAACGATACCGGCGTCGACGATGAGGGGCGCGGCCTCGTCTGGGTGCTCGTTCGTGAAGGCCATCGACGCCTCGTAGTCCCGGAGGAAGACAGCTACGGCTTCGGGGTTCTCGGCCGCGAAGGCCGCCCGCACGACGACGACGCCGGTGATGAGCTGCGAGTCGGTCGACACCGCGTCCCACTCCTCGGTGAAGTCGAGGGCCGTCCGGAGGTCCGGGTTCTGCGACTCGACGATCGTGACGAAGGGCTGGGGAAGCACGCCGATGGCACCCGGCTCCGTGGCGAGCCTCGCGGCGACTTCCGCGTGTTCGCTCAAATACTCAACGGTGACGTCGACCCCGGGCTCCAGCCCGTTCTGGTTGAGCAGGTAGTTGAGGGTGTACTCGGGCGAGGCGCCCTTGCCCGCGCTGTAGACGGTGCGACCCTCGAGGTCGGCGATGCTCTGAATGGAATCGCCAGATTCGACGACGTAGATGACGCCGAGCGTATTGATGGCAAGCACCTGGATGGCCGCGTCGGTTCCGACGGTGCGGTTGTAGAGGACGGCGGCGAGGTTGGACGGGATGAGCGCGATGTCGACGTTGCCCTGGGCGATCTGCGGCACGATCGCGTCCGGGGAGCCCTCGATCGTCACCTGGTAGTCCATGTCGGCCGTCCCCGCAGCCGCTTCGTCCATCAGGTGGACGAGGCCCATGGTGGTCGGCCCCTTGAGGGAGGCGATGGTGATCGTGATCGGCTCGACCGAGACCGTCGGATCGGGGGAGGCGGTCGGCTCGGCCGGGTCTGCGGAGCAGGCTCCGAGCGTCGCGACCAGGAGGGCGACGCCGATGAGGGTGGTGGTGCGCTTCATGGATGGGACCTTTCGTTTCGTAAGCCTGTCCTTACCTGAACGTTAGGCGCCTTCCTAAGCGATCGGGTCGGACTTACGTCCTTGAGACCTTCGTCCCCCAGATCCCGATGGCACGGCACCGTGCCCCAGCGTCGGACTCCGCCCATCTCAGCCGGGAGTCCGTGCTCAGCACGTCTACGCCAAATGCGCCAGCAAGGGCAATCCTCCCGTGCTCAACACGAGGATTCAGCTTGTCACCTAACCCTGCACCGGACCCGCCGCCCTGGATACCACAGTCGAAGATAGCCGTCCACTCAGGACTCCCCGTGGAGACGACGAGTTCGCGCGGCCGCACCCCTCCAGTCAGGGGCTCGAGTGCCGAGACGTTCGCACGAAATCCCCCATCTAAACGCTCGGACTTGACAGACCCGTGAATTGTACGACGCCAGGAAGTCAGCCCACCTGCCACGATTTCCAAGGGGGCGCGGACGAAACCCATCGCCGAGGTTACGGGTGCATACAAATCTCCCCAAGGGATCACTGAATCCTCCCGGTACGTCCGGAGGGGGTTGCTGGTGGCAGGCGTGTCAGATCGTCGATGCTGGCTCACGGCTCGATTTCAAGATGTCTTTCAGTCATGTCATGAAGGCTTGTCACGAGTACTGCCAATACGTCTGCGAACTCAGCGTCACGCGGGTCGGTTTGGGGGCCAGTGATCAATCGCAATCGCAGGTCAGTCGCGGCGGATTCCAGCGCCGACGCAAGGCGCTGAGCCTGCTCGGCATCTAGGAGATCGAAGAGCAGACCATCAAGCGCAACAGCTTGTTCGAGTATGTACTTGTCCGCGGCATCGGTCAGAAGGGGGGACGCGCTATCGGCCAACAATCGGAAGGCCCATCGCGCAACAACCCATGGTTCGCTGCCAGGAACCGATACCACCGCCATCAGAATCCAATCCTTACAATGGTCGCCTGTGCTTCGCGAGACAGGCTATCGACGTAACGCGCGACCACGGCAATCTGTCCGGGAGTGAATCCCGTGAGGTCAACGACCGTGAAGTCGTTCGACTTCAGAATATGCCTTTCGATCGCCCCGAGGAACTCTTGCTCGTTCCAGAAAGCGGATGCCGCTGGGGCCCCCACCGCGTCGTAGGTCCGCCCAAGGTCATCGATGTACTCAGCGCCGACATGAGGTGACTCGCGGAGGGTTCGACCTGCGAACTCCGGCATTGCCTGGAGGCGAGCAGCGGTGGCTTGCTCGACAGCTGTGAGGCGTGACGCGCCGAGGATGCCCGTTTGTGACGCTTCTGCCGCTGCGACTGACGCTTCTGCTGCGGCGATTTGAGTTCTGGCAGCGTTGACGCCTCCGAAGTATTCGGTGAGCTGTGCAGCATTAGCTCGGGCAGCGGCTTCGGTGATGAGGGCGGGCATGGATTCCATCAAGGCCGCGGTTTCGGTCACCGATGCCAACCGGGCCACGACAGCCTTCCCAGCATTGACGATCAAACCCGCGGTCGGCACGACGATGAGGGCGGCACCAGCGAGAGCGAGCGGGACCTGGAAAATCCCTTCCCCCACCCCATGCCAGTCCCCGGTTTGGAACGCGTCATACGCCGCCCCACCCGCCTCATACACGTAATACATCGGGTTCAGCGTCATGTTTAGTTGCGCCCACCAGCCGTTCTCCTGAACCCCAGCGGTGAACCCCGACACCATCGAGTCCCATTTGTCGACGAACCGATCAGGAGTGAAAATCAAGCTATACAACGACATGTCATAGATGCCGACAGCGAAATCCTTAACCGCCCCGGCAAACCCCGTGACCGTGTCCCACGCATTCCCCCAGAATCCTTTGTCGGGTTGTTTTTCCAACGGATCCGCAGGCAACCCCGCCGCCGCACGGTAATAGTCGCACTCGGCGGTCGCCCGCTTCAGGATCTGCTCATTCACCCACTGCCTGGTCCACCCATTCCGGGCAATCTGTTCACTCTTGGCCGCATACGTCGCCCGAGCATTATCGATCGCCACCTGCGACCACATGTTGTGCGCCGCATTCTCACAGGCCTGCGAATACTGAGCCCGAGCCTCCGCCATCGTCAACCCGTTGTGGGCAAGACTCTGCATCGCCGCCGAATAGGCCTGCCGATACGCCAGCATCTCGGCCTCATACGCCGCCTCCGCCGCAGCAATCCGCTGAGCCCGAACCGCCGCGGCCGCCCTGAAGAACCCCAACACATCCACAAACGATTCCGGAGCACCCTCCACTGAATCGCCCCGGGTTTAGTGGAAGGCGGGTTCTCCCAACAACGGTTGCTGCTGGGTGTTGTTCTCACGGTAGTACAGGTCTCCTTTCTCGATGGGGGTGAGATACCCGATCGACGAGTGGAGACGGTTCTCGTTGAACCAGTGGACCCACGACAAGGTAGCCAACTCGAGTTCGTCGACGGTCTTGAACGGGCCGTCGATCTTCACGCATTCAGTCTTGTAGAGTCCGACGACGGTCTCGGCCAGGGCATTGTCATAACTGTCGCCGACGGAACCGATGGAAGCGACCGCTCCGACTTCGGCGAGCCGGTCGGTGTAGCGCAATGCGGTGTATTGCCGGCCGGCATCGGAGTGGTGCGTGACGCCGGTGATGTTTTCTCCTGCGCGGCCTCGAACCCATAGCGCCATCTCGAGCGCGTCCAACGGCAGTTCGGTCGGCATGCGGTCCGCAGTGCGCCAACCGACGATGCGCCGCGAGAAGACATCGGTGACGAACGCGGTGAACGCCATCTGGGACCAGGTGGGCACATAGGTGAAGTCCACGACCCACAGTTCATTCGGCCGGTCGGCATGGAAGTAGCGCTGCACGTGATCCGGTGGACGCACCGAAGCAGAGTCGGGGCGGGTTGAGACAAACTGCCGGCCTCGACGCACCCGACGGAGCCCTTGTTCACGCATGAGACGCTCCACCGTGCACCGGGCCACGGGGACGCCTTCCCGTTTGAGTAGACGCCATACCTTACGAACCCCGGCGACCCCGCGGCCTTTCTGCCTGCCCCAGAACACGTCTTCGATCCGGGGGATCAACGCCTCATCCCGCATCCTTCTCACCGACACGGGACGAGCCTTGAACGCGTAGTAACCAGACGGGGCGATCCTCACCCCGTGCTCGGAGAGCACGCGGCAGATCGGCTCGACCCCGAACCGCGAGCGATGCTCGTCGATGAAGGCCACTAGAACGACAGTCGCGGGACGAGCTCCCGCGCGAAGAAACTTGACGCCGCCAACAAGATCTCGTTGGCGCGTTTCAGTTCCCGCACTTCACGCTCCAAAGCCTTGATCGTCGCCACGTCAGCGGTCGTCACCCCAGGACGGATCCCGGCATCGACCTCCGCTTGACGACACCACCCGCGGAGCGTGTCCCGATTCACCCCCACCCGGTGACCAATCCGGTTGACCGCCGCATTCAGCGATAAACCCGGCTCACCCGCCCGAACCTCCATGACAAGCCGCACGGACCGCTCCCTGAGCTCCTGCGGATACTTCCTCGGTGCTGGCATGACTCCCATCCTTTCGGGGAATCAGACCCTCCACCAAACCCGGGGCGATTCATTACCCGCCACGTCATGCACCGTAGTCGGCTACTCCCCCGTGGCATCGGTGACCGAGGTCAGTTATCCCACCGCATCACACCCGAGAGTCATGCGACCGCCTTGGGGTCTCTCCCGGCCAACGATAAGAAGAACTCTTCCGTTCGTCTAGACGCGAGCCAGAAAGGCCGACGGGACGGCATCAGCGAGCCACACCATAGCGTTTCCCGCATAGAACGGGACCCCCGCCTCCCAAGCCCCCACGGCATCGACCTTGAGGACGACGGGATCAAGGCCTTTGCGTTGACCCACCTTGCTGGCGGTCTCCACATCGACCGACAAGTGAACATACCGGCGGTCCATTGGAAGCAAGCCCTGTTCGGAAATGAGCGGCCACGCTGCCTCAGTGGTGCCGTGATACAGAACCATCGGCGGTTGAACGGGATCACGAGGCGCTAGCCCCGCAACCGAATGGCCATAGAGGGCACGAATACAATCCCCCCGGATCTCGTGACGCTGCTTCCCCGCCGTTGCCACTACCCTCGCGATATCCTCTGGGGTCACACCCACCCACCGCGGACTCTGCTCCTGCACCGCCTTCGTCACTTGTGTGACATCGACCCAGCCGTCCTCATCCAACTCCAACTCGTATACCCACGGCTCGTGTCGCAACGCATGCGACAGCATCCGGCTCAATTCCACGTCCCTGAATCCCGGCCTCATCGGTACTCTCAGAAATCTAGAGCATCGTCCATCGCCACATGCAGCCACTCCCGAAAAGACCCATACTCATCCCGCCGCTCCCAACCCGGGCTCGCGAAGTCATGAATTCGGATCACCGCGTTATTCCCCCTCACGAGGTCGAAACAAGCAATGTCATCACGGTCGTAGCGAGTGGCAAAGGGAACCAGGCTCGAATCTGGATATCGTTCACGAAGCCCTTGGCTCCTCCTCACCAAGAGGTCGCCGACAAGAACGTTCCAGGGGTCGAACTCACGCACGTCGAGTTCCAGGAAGCGGAGGAAGTCTACTGGGTACTTGAATCCCGACGGCAACAACTCCGGAGGAAGCACCAACGCTTCGTTCATCTTGCCTCCTCGGATGTCAACTCCCATTCCATCTCACCACATCAGAACCCTCCGGGTATAGGGCACGGTACGCAGCACTTTGCCGCGCAATTCGGTTCATGAGCGCCTCGCCCCAAGTCGCTGGAGTGACCCCACCTTGCGACAGGATTGTTTCTGCTCGACTCAGAGGTATCAAGTCGTCGAACTCGTGAATGACCACTCTGGCGTCGATACCCGTGAGCCTAGCCGCTAGTAAACGGCTGTTGTCGATTGCTACAAGACTGCCATCTGTGAGACGGACCACGTCGATCGGTGGGCCATCCCAGCCCACAGCACGCATCGACTCGACGATCTCGGCAACATCGTTGACAGATGTCTGACTGAACCTGATTGACGCAGGATCGATCATGCGAGCGGTTTGTGCTGCTGCCAGGTCCATCTCAGTGGCGACACGCCCGGCGACGACCTCCTGCACGACCTGCGAAGCTCGGGCCGTTTGGGATAGGAGGGCTGCTTGGTCGGTGGTGATGGTTGTTTCGAGGGCGATGGCGGGGGTTCGGGCGATGGTCGTCTCGA
>JAFGBM010000005.1 GCA_016933155.1 Demequinaceae bacterium
GACGGCCCGGATCCAGTACCTCAACGGAAGCACGTGGACGACGTTCGGTCCGATCATCACCCTCACGGGTGGGACGGGGCATGTGACCTGGAATCCGGGGACGTCGGAGTTCACGTATCGGTTCATCTACGGCAGCACCGTGTCGGATACGTTCACGGTGGGGATCCTGGCCCCGACTGTGACGGGTGTTCCGGATGAGGCGGTGATTCCGCCGATGACTCCTGCGGGGGCGACGGTGACCGTGGATCCGGCCCCCACGGGTGGTACCGCCAGACTTCAATACCTGAACGGGAGCACGTGGACGACGTTCGGTCCCATCATCACCCTGACCGGTGGAACCGGTCACGTGACCTGGAATCCGGGGACGTCGGAGTTCACGTATCGGTTCATCTACGGCAGCACCGTGTCGGATACGTTCACGGTGGGGATTGAGTCCCCGACGGTGACGGGTACTCCTGATGCCCTGACGATTCCGCCGATGACTCCTGCGGGGGCGACGGTGACGGTGGATCCGGCTCCCACGGGTGGTACCGCCAGACTTCAATACCTGAATGGGAGCACGTGGACGACGTTCGGTCCGGTCATCACCCTCGTCGATGGGACGGGTCACGTGACGTGGAACCCGGGGACGTCGGAGTTCACGTATCGGTTCATCTACGGGAGCACGGTGTCGGATACGTTCACGGTGGGGATTCTGGCCCCGACGGTGACCGGGACCCCCGACGCGGCCGAGATACCGGCGATGACTCCCGCGGGAGCGACCGTCACCGTCGATCCCGCCCCCACGACGGGCACGGCCCGGATCCAGTACCTCAACAGGGGAATATGGACGACTTTCGGTCCGGTGATCACCCTCGTCAATGGGACGGGTCACGTGATATGGAACCCGGGGAAGTCGACCTTCACCTACCGGTTCGTCTACGGGAGTACCGTTTCCGAGACCTTCGTCGTCACCATGATCCCAACAGCCTGAACCCTCCTCCAGGCTTAACGGAACACGATCGTCCGGTGGCCGTTGAGCAGTATCCGGTGCTCGGCGTGCCACCGCACGGCCCTGGACAGAGCCCGCCGCTCGAGATCGGCACCGGTCGCCGCCAGGGCCTCAGGCGCGAAGGTGTGGTCCACGCGCTCGACGTCCTGCTCGATGATCGGCCCCTCATCGAGGTCGCTCGTCACATAGTGCGCCGTCGCCCCGATGAGTTTGACCCCCCGGTCGTGAGCCTGAAGATACGGCCGTGCACCCTTGAAGGAGGGCAGGAACGAGTGGTGGATGTTGATCGCCCGCCCCGAGAGGCGTTCGCACAACTCCGGGGAAAGGATCTGCATGTACCGGGCGAGGACGACCAGTTCCACGTCGAGGTCATCGACCAGACCGATCAGGGCGACCTCCGACTCTGCCTTGCTGTCGCGGGTCACGGGGATGTGGTGGAAGGCCTTCCCGTAGAAGGTTGTCAGGTCCTTGAGGTTATCGTGATTTCCGACCACCCCAACGATCTCGATCGGCAGCGTCCCCTCTCGTTCACGGAACAGGAGGTCGTTCACGCAGTGCGCCGAAGTCGAAACAAGAACGAGGGTCCGCATCGGCCGTCCGGAGACGTCGAGGCTCCACTCCATCGAAAAACGCTCGGCCAAGGGTGCGAGGGCCGCGGCAATCTCGTTCCGAGGCGCGGGAGACGTCACCTCGACCCGCATGAAGAAGAGCCCGGTGTCGGGATCCCCAAACTGCTGGGACTCCGTGATGTTCCCGCCGTGCTCGGCGAGGACTCCGGTCACGGCATGGACGATGCCGGGCCCGTCGGGGCAGGACAGGCTCAGAACCCAGGCCGTTCCCTCCGTCGCAAGTGTGGACACGAGCCCAGGGTAGTCCGAGAAGGGCCGAAAACCTGACACGATAGACCCATGAATGAGGATGACGACGTCCGGATCGACCGCGTCGGCGTCGAGGACGTCGGCGAATTGCTGACGCTGAGAAGGGCCGCGTTTGTCACCGAGGCGCAGTTATACAACGATCCCAACCTGCCCGCCCTCACCCAGACGCTTGAGGAGCTCCAGGCCGACCTGGAGTCCCCCGAGGTCATCACCCTGGGGGCGTGGAGGGGTCACCGCATGGTCGGCACCATCCGCGTCGGCATCGAAGGGGACAAGGCCAACCTTGGGCGCCTCGCCGTCGCCCCCGACCTTCAGGGCCACGGCATCGGCACCAAGTTGCTCTTCGCCATCCTGGGGTACCTGCCGGAGACCATCAAGGAGGTCTGGGTCTTCACTGGCCAGAACTCCAAGCACAACATCTCCCTGTACAACGAGGCGGGGTATGAGCACCAGTTCGACAAGGTCTTCGGTGACCTCACTTACGCCTACCTCCGCAAGGTTCTCGAGGCCGGCAACATCGTCGACGACGACGACGAATCGGTGGCCCAGGGCGAGAACTGACGCCGGGCGGGAACTACCGGTAGACTGGCTCCATCGCGACTGGCGTCGTGGGTCACCACAGGGAAGCGATGAGATTCGACTGATGGTCGTCCGCCTGGGCCATAGAGTCACCGGAATAGACACCCGGCGGCCAGGCCGCCCAGAGCGAGGGACGAGATGACCATTAACCCCAACCCCACCTCCGACGTCATGAACGCCTCCCTTCGGGACCTCGATCCCGAGATCGCCGCCGTCCTCGACGGGGAGCTCGGTCGTCAGCGCGGCACCCTCGAGATGATCGCCTCCGAGAATTTCGTCCCGAGGGCCGTGCTTCAGGCCCAGGGCAGCGTCCTGACGAACAAGTACGCCGAAGGGTACCCAGGCAGGCGTTACTACGGCGGATGCGAACAGGTCGACATCGCCGAAAACCTGGCCATCGAGAGGGCCAAGTCCCTCTTCAAGGCCGGATACGCCAACGTTCAGCCGCATTCCGGCGCCACCGCGAATGCCGCCGTGTATCACGCCCTCATCAAGCCTGGCGACAAAGTCCTGGGCCTGTCCCTCGCCCACGGCGGACACCTGACCCACGGGATGAAGATCAATTTCTCGGGCCGCCTCTACGAGGTATCGTCCTACGGCGTCGACGACACGACCCATCGGATCGACATGGACCAAGTGCGGGAGACGGCCCTCGCCGAGCGGCCCGCCCTCATCATCGCCGGCTGGTCCGCTTACCCCCGGCACCTGGACTTCGCGGCGTTCCGGGCGATCGCGGACGAGGTGGGGGCGATCCTCTTCACCGACATGGCGCATTTCGCCGGGCTGGTCGCGGCAGGCCTTCACCCCTCGCCTATCCCAGATTCCGACGTCGTCTCGTCGACGGTGCACAAGACCCTCGCAGGCCCCCGCTCCGGCCTCATCCTGTCGAGGGACACGACCCACGAGAAGGCGCTCAACTCGGCCGTCTTCCCCGGTCAGCAGGGAGGCCCCCTCATGCACGTCATCGCCGCGAAAGCCGTCGCGTTCAAGGTCGCCGCTGGGGAAGAGTACGTGAGACGGCAGGAAAGGACCCTGGAAGGGGCGAAAATCCTCGCCGACAGGCTTATGGCCAAGGACGTATCCGACGCCGGTGTGTCCGTCCTGACGGGCGGCACGGATGTGCACCTCGTCCTCGTCGACCTCCGCAATTCCCCCCTCGACGGAAAGCAGACACAGGAGCTCCTCGAGGAGTGCGGCATCACCTGCAACCGGAATGCCGTCCCCAACGACCCCAGGCCTCCGATGGTCACCTCGGGCGTGCGGCTCGGCACGCCGGCGCTCGCGACCCGGGGCTTCGGGGCCGAGCAGTTCGCCGAGGCTGCGGACATCATCGCGACGGCCCTCAAGGGAGGGGCGGACGTCGCGGAGCTTCGGACGCGGGTCGACAAACTGACGATCGACTTCCCCTTATACCCCGGCCTGAGCCAGTAGGGGAGGCGACATGACCGCGCAGGTCCTCGACGGCAAGGCGGTGGCGGCGGCGATCAAGGCCGAACTCAAGGAGAGGGTCGCAGCCTTGGCGGAGAAGGGAATCACTCCCGGACTCGGGACGCTGCTCGTCGGGGATGATCCGGGCTCCACCTGGTATGTCAATGGCAAGCACTCCGATTGTGCGGAAGTGGGCATCGCCTCGATCCGTGAGGCCCTGCCAGCGTCTGCCTCCGAAGCGGACGTCGTGGCCACGGTGGCGAGGCTCAACTCGGATCCGGCCTGCACGGGTTTCATCGTCCAACTCCCCCTCCCCGAGGGGGTCTCGACCAACCGCATCCTCGAACTCGTCGACCCGGACAAGGACGCGGATGGGTTGCACCCGACCAATCTCGGGAGGCTCGTCCTCAGGGTCAGCGAGACCATCTCGTCCCCGTTGCCCTGCACCCCGAGGGGGATAGTCGAGTTGATTGAACGACACGGGGTACCGCTCCGGGGCGCCGACATCGTCGTCATCGGACGGGGCACAACCGTCGGCCGGAGCATCGGGCTCCTCCTCACCCGCAAGGCTGTCAACGCCACCGTCACCTTGTGCCACACAGGAACGAAGGACTTGGCGGAGCACACCCGCCGGGCCGACGTCGTCATCGCCGCGGCCGGGGTCCCCGGCATCGTCGGGGCCGACATGGTGAGGCCGGGTGTCGTCCTCATCGACGTCGGGGTGAGCAGGGTGACGGATTCCGATACGGGGAAGAGCATCATCGCGGGCGATATCGACGAAGCAGCCCGGGAGCACGCCTCATGGTTCTCGCCCAATCCGGGGGGCGTGGGCCCTATGACGAGGGCCATGCTGCTCGAGAACGTCGTGGAGATGGCGGAACGCCAGGCGTCCTCCCAGGGCGTGGCTTGACGAGTCCCGACCCGGGGGCCATCTCCGTCGCGACGGTCAACGTCAACGGGGTGCGGGCTGCTCTCCGCAAGGGCATGGAGGATTGGCTGGCGGGGTGCGGCGCCGATGTCGTCTGCCTCCAGGAGGTGAGGGCCCCTCGTGAGGTGACAGAAGCCGCCTTCCCCGACTGGCACATCGCCCAGGATGTATGCCAGATTGCCGGACGGGCTGGGGTGGCGCTCCTTTCGCGCCTTCCCCTCGAGGATGTGACTATCGGCCTGCCCGGCCACGAGGAAACGGGGAGGCTCTCCCACACCGGACGTTGGGTGGAGGCGACCGTCGCGCGGGATGGGGTGTCACGGCGAATCGTCTCGGTCTATGTCCATTCAGGAGAGGCGGGAACACCGAAGATGGACGACAAATACGAATTCCTCGATCTCATGACGACACGCATGGACGAGCTTGCGGCCGATGGGGGACGGACGGTCGTCGCGGGAGACATCAACATCGCACACACCACGTCGGACATCAGGAACTGGCGAGGGAATCTCAAGTCCGCAGGGTTCCTCCCGGAGGAGCGGGCGTACCTGGACCGCTGGCTGGCCTCGGGGTGGGTCGACGTCCACCGCGCGCTCGCGGGGGATTGCGACGGCCCCTACACCTGGTGGAGTCAACGGGGGCAGGCCTTCGACAACGACACCGGTTGGCGCCTCGACTACCAGATCGCGACCCCGGGCATGGCCTCGAACGTCCGGACCGCCCGGGTCGACCGCGCGCCGGCGTGGGAGGCCCGATGGAGCGACCACGCGCCCCTGGTCGTTGAGTACGGCCGATGATCGAGGGCAGCCCCGGCTGGGACACGAGGAACTAGGACACGAGAAAACCGGGCCGCTCCATACCGGCATCCATGAAACTCTGATCGATGAGGCGAGCCGTAGCGTCCATCTGGGTGCGTCGGACGAGGGCGATGGCCGCGCCCCCGAAGCCTCCCCCGACGAGACGGGCGCCCAACGCCCCGCTCGTCCAAGCGGCGTTGACGGCGAGGTCGAGTTCGGCGCAACTGACCTCGAAATCGACGGCGAGCGAAGTGTGCGAGCGGTAGATCTGCCTGCCGATATCGACGAACCGTTCGTGCGCGGGGGCCGTTCCCGCCAGTTCCTCCGACACCAGGCGGACCCGCTCGATCTCACTGACGACGTGACGGGCGCGCTTCTTCAGGACCTCCTCGGATAGTCCCTCGACCCGGCGGAGGCCATGGGGGTCGTCCGCGACCTCCCGGAGGCTCTGTACCCCGAGGGCTTTCGAGGCCTGTTGGCACTCGTCGTACCGCTGGGCATACCGCCCATCGGTCAGGCGGTGGCGCTTAGGGGTGACGATGACCAGGAGGGCGAGACCATAGTCGGGGAAGTAGAGGGGGGTCGGCCGGAAGGTGGGGGGCGAGGTAGAGAAATCGATCTCGATGGCCGAGCCTTCGCGGCAGAACAACGAGGTGTACTGGTCGAGGCCTCCGGTCGGAGTCTTCGCCATGAGGTTCTCGGCGTCCATGGCCGCCTCGGCGAGTTCGATGTGCCTTTCATCGGAGTCGAGGGCGAGGCGCCAAAGGGCATTGACGGCCATGGCGGTGGAGCAGGTCAGGGCAGCCGAGGAGGCGAGCCCGGCCCCGATGGGGATGCTCGAGGAGAAGGCCAAGTTCAGCCCCGGCCCGTCGTAACCCCGCTCGCGAAGCGCCCAGACCAGTCCGGCGGGGTAGGCGGGCCACCCATCGGTCGATTCGGGGGTGATGTCGTCCATGGGGCCTTGCCACCTTTTCCCAGGTCCGACAATGTCTTCGCCGCCGGACGAGACGATGACGAGATCGTCGTCGTCCCTAACCGAGGCGGCCACGAAAGTGCGGTGACGGATGATGGTCGGAAGCGCGAGTCCGAAGTTGTAGTCCGTGTGTTCGCCGATGAGGTTGACGCGCCCGGGGGCGGACCATACCCCGGCCGCCGCCTCCCCGAAGTGATCCGCGAAGCACTGCTGCGCTCTGGCCTCCCCCGAGGCACGCGCCCAGGGTTCGTACCACCGGGGCTCGGGGCTGGATGCGTTCATCGCTCTCATCATCGCAGGGGGGTGCCCCGCCCGCCAGGGTGACGAAAGATGTCCCAAATGCGATGATGGCCCTGTCCCCGACTGGGGACCCGAGCGAAAGGGATTACATTATGGCCGACAAGGTGCAGACCGTCTCGTTCCTGGAGACTCTCCGCAAGAACCGTGCGGGTGCGCTCCTGACCGGATTGATCGTGACCGTTGCGGTAGCCCTCATCCTCAGCGCTGCGGTGCCGGATGACATCAATTCCATGATCGCTATCCTCCTCATCGTCCTGCTCGCGCTCGCCATCGGTTTCGCCGTTAAGGTCACCTCACCGAAGCAGGATGTCCCGATGGTGTTCACCGCCGGGGGACTCGCCGCGATAGGGGTTCCTATCCTTTTCGGCGCGGGAACGCATGGGATCGCCTTCGACGACGCCATTCTGTACGCCCTTGGAGACGAGTACCTATCTGTCGGTTCGGCTCTTGCGGCCATCGTGGCGATCACCGTCGCGGTCTGGGGTCCCCGCTCGAAGTAGGGGCGGATACTAGCCGACACGCGGCACGAAATACACCGTGACCTTTTCGTGACCTTCTGCCATGATGGGGCCGTGCCCCGAAAGACGGGGTTACACGATCAAAGGAGATTTCACATGGCGAAAGCGGAGAAGAAGGTTCTTGGCCTTCTCCCCAGGTCTGTTGCCACCACGCTGGTTCTAGGCCTTCTTGCGGCCTTCCTGCTCGCCTGGGCTTGGTCCTATGTCATGGCCCAGGGCTTCAGCGACGACGCTTGGGTCCAGATCCTCGAGTGGATCGTTCTCGCGGTCCTCATTGGAGCCGTTGTCGGACTTCTTGCGAACAACGACAAGCCCGTGACCCTCTGGATCGCAGCCGGTCTGACGGTCGTTGCCGTTGTGATCACCCAGGCCCTTGAGGGATACGCCGCCTATGGCTTCGACTCGGCGGTGTTGGCTTCCTTCGGCGAAGAGGCCTTCGGGCTCTCGGTGAAGATCGGGGCTGTCTTGCTCGGCATCATTGCTGCGGCGGCTGCGGCCTCCGCTTCGAGGTCGAAGGACATGCTCGCCAAGTAGCCTGTTCGAGTATGAGGCGGGGCGTCCGAAAGGGCGCCCCGCTTTCGTTTGCCCTTGGGGTATCCGTGACGCGGGTGGAAGCGAAACGCCTAGGAGGAATCGACCTTGAGGGGCCGCCCGGCGAGCCCCCTCTTCCGGGCGCCGAGGGTCTTGGCGATCCCGGTCAGTGCTATCGCCGCGGCCGATTCGGGATGCGCGACAACCACGGGCGTCCCGGCGTCCCCCGCCTCCCTCGTCGCGACATCGAGGGGGACCTGGCCGAGGAGGGACACGGGCATTCCGAGGGCCTCGGAGAGGCGGTCAGCAACCTGGGCCCCGCCCCCGGAGCCGAAGAGCTCCAGGCGCGACCCGTCGGCCTGCTCGAGCCAGGCCATGTTCTCGATGACCCCGGCGACCGACTGCTGGGTCTGGAGGGCGATGGCTCCCGCCCGTTCGGCGACTTCGGCTGCGGCGGCCTGAGGCGTGGTGACGACGACGATCTCCGAGTGGGGGAGCAGTTGGGCGACGGAAATGGCCACGTCGCCCGTCCCGGGGGGAAGATCGAGGAGGAGCACGTCCAGGTCTCCCCAGAAGACGTCGGCGAGGAACTGCTCGATCGCCCGGTGGAGCATCGGCCCCCGCCATACGACCGGCGTCCCCTCGGGGACGAACATCCCGATCGAAACGGCCTTGACCCCGTGGGCGACCGGGGGGAGGAGCATCTCGTCGATCCGGGTGGGCTGGGTCGTGGTCCCGAGCATCCGGGGAATGCTGAATCCGAAGATGTCCGCATCGAGGACCCCGACCTTGAGCCCCTCCCGTGCCATCGCGACAGCCAGGTTGACCGTCACCGTCGACTTGCCCACGCCACCCTTGCCGGAGGCGATGGCGTAGACCTTGGTCAAGTTCCCGGGTTGAGTGAAGGGGATGACGGCCTCCGGCTTGCCTCCCCGCAGCTGGCTGCGAAGGGCCTCCCGCTGGTCCTCCGTCATCGCGCCGAGTTCGACCTCGACGTTGGTCACGCCCTCAACCCCGCCGACCGCTGCTTCGACGTCGGCCTGGATCCTCCCCTTGAGGGGGCAGCCGGCGATGGTGAGGTCGATTCCGATGACGACCCGTCCGGCGTCGTCGACGGACACGGATCGGACCATTCCGAGTTCGGTTATCGGTCGGTTGATCTCGGGATCGATGACGGTGGCGAGGGCTTGGCGAATGGCGTCTTCGGTAGGCATGGGTCCAATAGTAGGCGGACGGGCCTTCCTCGCGTAAACGACCTCGATGCACTAGGTTCGGCGTAACGGCGACATCGGGGAGCCGCGGGTTCAAAGGAGAACATCGAATGACGGAAAGCAGCATGGAAGTCGAAAACAAGCCCAACTGGGTCGTAGGCATCCTGGCGGCCATCGGTGCCGGCCTGATCGGTGGGATCGCCTATGCCGCGGTTATGGCGTACACAGAGAATGAAATCGGGTATCTCGCCATCGTCATCGGATTGCTCGTGGGCTTCGCACTGGTGAAGTTCGGGAAGGTTTCCAACATAGCCGCAGGCATTGTTGCCGCCGTTCTCGCCTTGGTGATCTGGTTCTTCTCGATCGAGGTGGGAACGGCTTGGTATGCGGCCACCGAGGGCTGGGGATTCTTCGACTTCCTGAAGGAAGAGCTGAAGAACACCGACGAACTCATCAGGGTGTACTTCGAGGAGGATGTCAAGTCGTACCTCTTCGCCGCTCTCGCGGCCGTGCCGGCATTCTGGATCGCCGGAGGGCTTCGAAACAGAAACTAGTCTCACTGTCTGTCACGAGTCGGCGCTGTCCCTATGGGGACAGCGCCGACTTTCTCTGCTCGTTTGGAGGCGTCTTCTTCACGTCCTGGGTCGTCCCCGATACCCTTGAGCCACGTTCGACCCTACCGAAGGAGACGAAGATTATTAGGCCCTCCCGGGCTTGGTCCGCTCCGCACCCCGATGCGGTCATCGAGTCCGTGAAAACGAACTGGTTCTTGACGACGGCGGCGGGCTTGGGAGCGGGCCTCGTTGCCACCGCCTTCTACTCCCTCATCTCTTCTTGGGGCGACGATCAACTCCAATTCCTCATCGTCGGGATTGGGATGGCGATCGGAGCGGTCGTCTTCGCGGTCGCCAAGATCGAGAACAACGCCACCGGCTGGCTCGCGTTGGCGATCACCATCGCCTTGCTTCCCGTCGCCATATACCTGGGTCAGATCTGTTTTTCACTGGGGAGTCTGGGGAAGGCCGTTTCTCACCTCGGTGATTTCGATCCATCGGTTGAGTTTCGGATTTTCTTCCGCGACCTTCTGAGCTTCGTCTGGGTCCTCCTCGGCCTCGCCTTGGCCTATTTCATCGGGTCGGGGAAAGCCAAGGAGTGGAACAACAACTCGAGCCGGTGACGCGCCGTCGAACGCGAGGACGAATGAGCGACCCCCAAGCCCGCCCAGGCTCACGATCCCTGCGGTTCGTCCGTGTCCGAGCCTGCGGCGCCCTCGGCGATGCGGAGATCCTCGAGCAGGGCCCGGAGTTCGGAGCGGACGAAATCCCTCGTGGCGGTCTCGCTCACCGCGAGGCGCAGGGCGGCCACCTCCCTGGCCAGGTACTCGGTGTCCGCGAGGGAGCGCTCCGTTCGTTGGCGATCCTGCTCCGCCGACACGCGGTCGCGATCATCCTGCCTGTTCTGCGCGAGGAGGATGAGGGGGGCTGCGTATGAGGCCTGGAGGGAGAGCATGAGAGTCAAGGCGATGAATCCGTTGACCCAATGATCGAAACGCAGGTGGTCGGGGGCCAGGGTGTTCCAGCCGATCCAGAAGAGGACGAACACGGTCAGGTAGAGGAGGAAGCGGGGGGTCCCGATGAAACGCGCGATCCCCTCCGAGATCCTCCCGAACCGGTCGGGGGAGCGCCGTCGACGGGCGAATCGCCCCCGCCCGCGTGGACGATCGAGACGGTCAGCCACGGGCCTTCACCGCCCTCGTCGCCCCATCGTCGCTCCCGCGCCAATCCTCGGGGAGCAGGTGGTCGAGGACGTCATCGGCCGAGATGACACCGAGGAGGCGTCCGTCCTCGTCCACCACGGGGGCCGCCACCAGGTCATAGGTGGCCATACGGCGGGAGACCTCGCTCAGGTGGTCCGTGGCGGCGAGGGGCGGGATGGTCGGGTCGACGAAGCCGCCGATCGGATCGCGTGGGGCCTCCCTCAGAAGTCGCTGGATGTGGACGAGTCCCAGGTAGCGCCCCGTGGGGGTCTCCAAGGGAGGCCGGACCACGAAAACCATCGAGGCGAGGGATGGGGTGACCTTCTCGTCTCGTACCAGGGCGAGGGCGGTCGCGACCGTCGCCTCGGGGCCGACGATCACGGGTTCGGTGGTCATGAGGCCACCGGCGACATCGTCGGCGTATTCCAGAAGCTGGCGGACGTTTCTGGTGGCCTCCGGCTCCATGAGTTTCAACAGTTTCTCGGCCTCCCTCTTGGGCAGGTCCCCGAGGAGGTCGGCGGCGTCATCGGGTTCCATGGCCTCGAGGACGTCGGCCGCGCGCTCCCGGCGCAGGGTCGACAGCATGGCGACCTGGTCGTCCTCGGGGAGCTCCTCCAAGACATCGGCGAGCCTTTCGTCGTCGAGGGCGGCGGCGATTTCGGCGCCCCGTTCCGGAGTCATCTCCTGGAGGACGGCGGCGAGTTCGGCCGGCTTGTAGTCGGCGAACGATTGCAGGACCAATTCGGCCCCCTGGATCTCCTCCCGCTCTCCAAGCCCCTCGATGTCGTCCAGGGAGACCACCACGGCAGGGGCGCGGCGACGGAGCCCCAGGGGCCCCTTCCTGGGGTTGTGAAGCCTGACGGAAAGCAAGGTGACCGTCCACACTCTTGTTCGGGTCCGTTCGATGGCCAGGTCCTCGATGAGGGCGTCTCCCGATCCGTCCTTCATCGTCACGCATTGTTCGAGAACCTCGGCGACGGCGAGTTTCTCTGTCGCTCGGGCGTGGAATCGCCGGAGGTTCACCAGCCCGGTGCAGATGATCTGACCGGCCGCGATCGACGTCACCCGTGTCAGGGGAAGGAAGACCCTGCGGCGACCGCCGACCTCGATGACGAAACCGACGGCGGTCGGGGCGCCCTTCGCACGGAAAAGGAGCACGACATCCCTGACCCGTCCGACGGGGTCGCCAAGGGGATCGAAGACGGTCGTCCCGACCAGACGCGCGACATAGACGCGCTCACCCTGGGTGCTCACAAGCCAAGCCTAGCCGCGGCCAAAGGCAATATGACGGAAGGCGAGGCTCTAGGCTCGGGGCCTCCGAAGGCTCAGCATCCAAGCCTCGATGTCGTCGGGCCTCCTGGGAAGGGCGGCCGAAAGGTTCTCCACGCCATCGGCCGTCACGAGGGCATCGTCCTCGATCCGGATCCCGATCCCCCGAAACTCCGGGGGGACGGCCAGGTCGTCCTCCTTGAAATACAGCCCCGGCTCGATGGTGAAGAGCATCCCCGGCAGGAAGGGCCCATCCAGGTAGACATCCCTCTTCACGGCTGAGCAGTCGTGGACGTCGAGGCCGAGGTGGTGGCTCGTCGAGTGGACCATCCACCTGCGGTAGAGGGCGGCCTTGGGATCCTTCGAGGGAGGGACAATGCCCCATTCGCTCAGGCGGAGTTCGATGACACCCATGGCGGCGGCGTGGACCTCTCGCAGCGTGGCTCCCGGCCGGACGACGGCGAAGGCGGCATCGGCCGCCTCGAGGACGACGTCGTAGACCTTCCTCTGGGCCCGGGTGAAGGTTCCCGAGACGGGCAGCGTCCTTGTCAGGTCTGCCGTGTACAGGCTCTCGACCTCCACGCCGGCATCGAGGAGGAGGAGGTCTCCCTCGCGCACCGGGCCGTCGTTCGCGATCCAATGGAGCGTGGTGGCGTGAGGCCCGGCCGCGGCGATGGTCTCATACCCGATGCCGTTGCCCTCCTCCCTGGCGTGCCCGTCGAAGACCGATTCGACGACCCTTTCCCCCCGTCGATGGGCGATCGCCCTCGGCAGTTCGCGGACCACCCGCTCGAAGCCGGTGACGGTGGCCGCGATGGCCCTCCTCATCTCGGCGGTCTCGTAGTCATCCTTGACCATCCGCGCCTCGGAGAGGGCTCGCGCGACGGGTCGGGTGGGTTGGCTCCCGAGGCGGATCCCGGGCGGCAGATCGGCAAGATCCCGGGTTGTGAGGCCTGTCATGGCTTCGAACTCCCTGAGGCCGGGACGGCGTCCGATCCAGAACTCCCCCCGTCGGGGGTCGGAGTAGAATCCCTCGCCTTCCCGGCGCACGGGGGGCAGGACGTAGAGGGTGGAGTCGTGTCCGGAGGCCGAGGGCTCCATGACGAGGACGGCTTCGGGCTCGAAATCCGAGCCCAAGCCCGTCAGGTAGGAGAAGTCCGAGCGGGGGCGGAACCTGAAATCCGTGTCATTGGAGCGGGGCAGGAGTCCGCCCGCAGGGACGACGATGCGGACGGTCGGGAATCGGGCCGACAGCCGGGCTCGCCGTTCCCGGGCGTAGGAAGCGGCCTTGAGGCGCGGGGGTAGGCCGCCTTCTGGCTTTGCCCACCGCTTGGTGATGAAGTCCCGGAACTCCTTCGAGCCGGGTTGTTGGGCACGCGCGGTATTCGTCGTGCCCTTGTCCGAAGCCCTCGCCGTATCGTCCACGCGACTATCGTGGCACGATACTGGACTGGCCGGTTTGCGGGTGGCGTCGGCGTAGTCTAGCCAGGTGCGCATCGATCCCCACACCCATTCGACCGCATCGGATGGCACGGAGTCCCCGGCCGAGGTGATGCGATCGGCGGCCGAGGCCGGGCTGGACGTCATCGGCCTATCGGACCATGACACCACCCAGGGGTGGCCCGAGGCCGCTGTCGAGGCCGCGGATCTGGGTCTCGAGTTCGTTCCAGGGGTGGAGGTGTCCTGTCAGCGCGCGGGGCGGAGCATCCACCTCCTCGTCCTATGGCCGTCGGGGGAGGACCCGGACTTCCTGGCGATGATCGAGCGAACCAGGGTCGCCAGGGTCGACCGGGCTCGTCAGATCGTCGCCCTCTTGTCCGAGGATTATGAGCTCGATTGGGATCGGGTGGCCTTGAGGGCCGAGAACGCGGAAACCATCGGGAGGCCTCATATCGCGGACGCCCTCGTCGACATCGGAGCCGTGTCGGACCGGGACGAGGCCTTTGTCTCCTTGCTCGGGACGCACTCGCCCTACTACCGGCCCCACTACGCCCCGGAGATCGCCGACGCCCTCGCCGTCGTGCGTGCGGCCGGGGGGGTGCCGATCCTCGCCCACCCCGGTGCGGAAGGCCGAACCTTGGTCTCGGACGATGTCATCACCGATCTCGCTGCCCGGGGTTTGGTGGGACTGGAGATCGACCATCGGGATCATTCGGAGGCCCAGAAAGCCCGGCTTGCCGGGCTCGCCCAGCGCCTACGTCTGATCCGAACGGGTGCGAGCGACTACCACGGCTCGGGGAAGAAGAACCGCCTGGGGGAGAACCTCACATCCCCGGAGGCCTTCGAGGCCCTCCGGGAGGTCCGGGGATGACAACGGTCACGGATTCTGTCACCCATGATGGTCGAGCGGCTCGTCCGGCTCGATCGTCGGCACGGGCCGATATCCAAGCGCTCAGGGCTCTCGCGGTTCTATCCGTTCTTGCCTATCACGGGCTGGATTCGGGTTTGCGCGGTGGATTCATCGGCGTTGATGTCTTCTTTGTGATCTCGGGTTTTCTCATCGGCGGGGGATTGGTTCGGGAGCTTCTCCGCAGTGGAGGAATCCGGCTCTCGGCGTTCTATGCACGCCGGGCGCGACGGATCCTTCCCATGGCGCTGCTGGCCTCTGCCGCAACGCTCATCGGATCACTCGTGTGGGCAAGTCCGGCGAGGATGCTCTTGTGGGGTCAACCGCTGGCGGCCAGTTCGATCGTGAAAGATGGCATTGCCTCGACTGTCTATTTGCCCAATGTGTGGTTCGCCGCGCAACAGCGAGACTACCTTGCTGATGATGCGGTCTCCCCGTTCCTGCATTTCTGGTCCCTTGGGATCGAGGAGCAGTTCTACTTCGTCGTCCCGGTTGCGCTTGCGCTGGCCTGGCTCATCACGAAACGCTCCCTCCGAAACCTGACATGGGCCATCGGGGTTTTCACCGCAGCCTCGCTCGTTTTCGGGGCCTTCCTCACGAGGTCCGATCCCACGCTTGCCTACTTCCACCCCGCGACGCGAGCCTGGGAACTCGGGGCGGGAGTGTTGGTGGCGATCGCCGTCGAGGCAGGGAGGATTCCCAGCCGGATGCTGTCCATTCATGCGGGGCGTTTCCTTGCGGCACTCGTACTCGCAGCTGTTCTCATCTGGGCTCCGTGGGAATCGGAATGGCCTGGATGGGCGGCGACTATCCCTGTTGGGGCGACGGCTTTGCTTCTGTGGCTTGGCTCAGTTAAGGGGGCCTCCGATGGCTGGTGGGGAATCCGACCCATTCAGAGAATCGGAGACTGGTCATATTCGCTCTATCTCTGGCATTGGCCCCTGCTGGTGCTGGCACCCCTCGCCCTTGAGCGCGACTTACGCACTCATGAGGCCGTCGTGCTCATGGCGGGCGCCATTGTCCTGTCAGGGTTTTCCTATCGGCTGGTCGAACAACCCTTCCGCAGGTCTTCCGTCAAGACTGCCCACGACCGAGGGAGGATCTTCAAAGCCTCTGGGATCGGTATTGTCTTGACCCTGCTCGTTGCGGGCGGCGTGGCGGTTGTCGCCGAGCGGGCGACAGCATCGTCGGAACCTTGGAGCCGACCCTACGTCGTTCCATTCGTCTACCCCACGCCTCACGGCACTCCGACGCCTACGGGCACTGAACCCCCGGTGATCCCGGAGCCGGTATTCGCCGAGGTCCTCCCCGGCAATATCCGACCGGCTCTGACCGATGCGTCGAATGACAGGCCTAGGGGTTATAGCGACGGATGCATTAGGTACAGGGGGGAGGAAGACATCCCTGAGCATTGTCTCCATGGATCGGGTGAGAGGCCGATCGTCGCGGTCTTCGGGGACTCGCATGCTGTTCAGTGGCTTGAGCCCTTCGCTCACAAGGCCGATTCGGGAGAAATCTCCGTCTTGAGTCTGACCGCCAGCGCCTGCCCTCCGATGTATCTCGATATGGCTCGGGAGGAGGGCACGTGGCGGCCGCACTGCGACGCATGGCGTACCGCGGCGTTGGCGGAGATCGACAAGTATCAACCCGACGTCCTGATTGTCTCCGTGGCAGGCTGGTACCTCCTCGACGACGAGAGTGATCGCATCGGGACGTACACCAGCAACCTCAGGGAGATGCTGCGATCTCTACCGTCCACGACCGAAGTGGTGTTCGTCTCCGATACCCCCCGTTTCGCCGATAGTCGGCTGACATGTGTGGCGAACCACCCGACAGAACTCTCTCGATGCGGGGCTCCCATTGCCGAGGTGCTCGATCTCGAACTCGCTGAAGCGATGAGGGAGGTCGTCCTCGAGGAGGGAGGCACCTACCTGGACATGACCCCATACATCTGCTCCTCAACAACCTGCGGAGTCGTCCAGGGAGATGTGCTCATGTATTGGGATGCCCAGCACCTGACGGTGACCTTCGTCATGGAACTTGCTCCGGTGCTTCTGCATGCTGCGGGTTTGGACGAAGTTCTCGACGGGTGAGAGAGTCCTAGGCCGCTGGTCCGGGGTTCGGCCGAGATCCTCCGGATCGGCGGCGAGGACGCTTCTTCCCCGAACGGCCCTCTCCGGCGAGTGGGGCCGATCGGGGCTTCGTTTCCCGGTCGGAATGCTGAGCCCGCGGTGGACGGCCGGTTCCGCTTCCGCCCGATCCGCGGCCGCCCGATCCGCGGCCGCGACCCTGACCCCCGGAGCCCGAGCGGCCCCGGCCTGAGCCGCCGCGGTCCTTGTGTCCCGTTTCGCCGAGGTCCTCGAGGGTTTCGGCCTCCAGGCCGGCCCGGGTCCTGGCGGCTTTGGGAAGGGTTCCTGTCGTTCCCTCGGGGATGTTGAGTTCGGCGTAGAGATGCGGGGAGTTCGAGTAGGTCTCTTCCGGTTCGGGATATCCGAGGTCCAGGGTCTTGTCGATCAGACCCCAGCGAGGAAGGTCATCCCAGTCCACGAAGGTGACGGCCGTTCCCGTCTTCCCTGCCCGTCCCGTCCTGCCCGTGCGGTGAAGATAAGTCTTGTCGTCCTCAGGGCACTGGTAGTTGACGACATGGGTGATGTCGTCCACGTCGATCCCCCTGGCCGCAACATCGGTGGCGACGAGCACGTCGATCTTCCCGGACCGGAAGGCCCGGAGGGCCTGCTCGCGTGCGCCCTGTCCCAGGTCCCCGTGGAGGGAACCGGAGGCGAAACCCCTGCTGGCCAAGTCGTCCGCCACCCTGGCCGCCGTCCGCTTGGTGCGGGCGAAGACGAGGGTCAATCCACGATCCTTCGACTGAAGGATGCGGGCGAGCACCTCGACCTTGTCGAGCGCGTGGGCCCGGTACACGAACTGGCTGATGGCCTTGACCGTCGCTCCGGTGTCCTCCGGGTCGGCCGCTCGGATGTGGGTCGGCTGGGTCATGTAGCGACGGGCGAGGGTGACGACGGCGCCGGGCATCGTTGCGGAGAAGAGCATCGTATGCCGGGCTGCAGGGGTTGCTCCGAGTAGGCGCTCCACATCCGGAAGGAATCCCAGGTCGAGCATCTCGTCAGCCTCGTCCAGGACGACTGTGCGGGCGTGTCTGAGGTCGAGCTTTCCCTGCTTCATGAGGTCGATCATCCGGCCGGGGGTGCCGACCACGACCTCGACCCCACGGATGAGGGCCTCGACCTGGGGTTCATAGGCCCGGCCGCCGTACACCTGGAGGATGCGGACGGAGCGGCGGGACGAGGCGACGCCAAGGTCGCCGGCGACCTGGACGGCCAGTTCCCTGGTTGGGGCGACGACGAGCGCCTGGGGTTTTCCGGGATTCTCGATAGCGTCCCAACCCGGCTCTCCCGGGGCCACGACGTGCTCGAGCAGTGGGATGCCGAAGCCGAGGGTCTTGCCGGTTCCGGTCTTGGCCTGGCCGATGATGTCGTGGCTGGCCAACCCGATCGGGAGGGTCATCTCCTGGATGGGAAAGGGGGTGGTGATCCCGGCCTCGGCGAGGGCTTCGACGATGGCGGGTCGGACGCCGAAGTCGGCGAAAGTCTGCACTGGCGCGTGCTGGGCTGTCATGGAATTGGTCCCTAGATTCGGTGGCACTCGACATCCGGTGATGCTGAGCGCCTGTACGGCGGGCAGCCGATCGCGAATCCACCGCGGCCTTTGCCGCTTATCACATGACGACCGGGCAACCTTGTTCCTGTCATTCTACCGGCACCGAATCTCTTCCGAGGCGGCCTTGGTCCCGGGTGTCGCCCTTAGGCTGGAATCATGGCGAGAGCAGTCGTGATGGGCGTGACGGCCTGCGGGAAGACCACCGTCGGGACCCTCCTTGCGAAGGCCCTAGGCGTCCCCTTCTTCGATGGCGACCTGTTCCACTCCGAGGAGAACGTGGAGAAGATGTCCTCCGGCGTCCCCCTCACGGACGAGGACCGATGGCCGTGGCTTGCGGATGTAGCGGACTGGCTGGCGTCCCAGCCTGCGGGGGTGATCGCCTGCTCCGCGCTCAAACGGTCCTATCGTGACGCGATCAGGGCTGTGGTGCCCGATGCGGTCTTCGTTCATCTGTCCGTCACCGAGGAGGCGGTCGTGCCGCGGGTGGAGGAGCGCCGCGCGCGAGACGTCGTAAATGGGCAAATAGGGCCCGGTATTCTTGTCTCGCAATTCGCCACCCTCGAGCCCCTCTCATCTGACGAAAGGGGTATCGCGATCGAGGTCAACGATACTTCTGCCGAGCGGGCGTGCGCAGCGGCCCAGGCGTGGATCGAGGCGGATGTCGGCTAGTCGCCGAACCCGACCCTCCTTTTCTCCTCCGTCCCGATCTCGACGTAGCCGATCGCCGCCGTGGGCACGATCACCTTCCCACCCTTGGCCTGGGTGAGTTCGAGGACCGTGCCCGCAAGGGCCTCGCTGATGACCTTCGTCAGTTCTTCGGTCGATAGGACGCTCTCCAGGGTGATTTCCCGTGAGATGTTCTGGACGCCGATCCTGATCTCCATGGTGCCTCCGATTCCAGCTGGTTTCGCATCACGAACTATCGTAGGGGCATGGCCCTCGGCTCGCCCCGCGCGATCCCCCTTCAGGGGAGGAAGCTCCCCGACCGCCGAGGCATGGTCATCATCGTCGTCGGAGCCTTCGTCGTCGGGATCATTGCCGGAGGGATGACCACGCTGGTGTCGCGGTGGGTAGCCCATCCCGACCCGGGCCCATCCTCCTCAGCTGATGCCACGCCCGTGCCGACATCCGGTCCGATCATCCCCGTCGATCTCTATCCCCCGATCACGAGAGAGCTCGACACCGACGATTTCGTCGCGGGCCTGAGCGGCCTCGACATCGTCGCCTTAGGTGAGGGCACGTTGGCCGTGGTGCCCGGGGTCAGTCAGCCGGAGGGCGAGGGGCCGACCCACTGGATTCGGGTCGAGGTTGAGGACGGTCTTCCTCTCACCCTCGATGCGCTCGGGGTCTACGTCCTCACCGTTCTCAACGACGAGAGGGGATGGGGGGCTCACGGAAGGATGACCTTCGCCAGGACCGATGGTGCCGCCGAGATTCGGATCATCTTCGCCAGCCCCGTGACGGCCTCCTCGCTCTGTCCGCGACCCCACGAGGCCGCCGTGGTGGACACCGGGCCGGTGGAGCCGGTATTCGACCCCAATCCCACCCCGGAGCCGTCTGCATCCCCGTCGCCCACGGGGAGTGCGTTTCCCGAGTTGGCGCCTTCCTGTGCGGAGGAGGGGATGGTCGTCATCGATGCCTATAGGTGGGCCGCCGGACTGGAGTCCTTCGGCGAGGACCGGATCAACGCCCGGGTCTACCTGCTCAACCACTTCCTGGGCCACGTGCTCGGGGTGCCCGACACCACCTGTTCGACGGAGGGAGAGAGGGCATCCGTCATGGTCGATCACGAATTCGACATCGATCCCTGCCTCCCGGGGTCGTGGCCGAACCCCGTGACGTTCTGACACGGCGATGCGGGACCGAGGGGTGTCGCATCCAAGTGGTGGGATGAAGCCATGACCCGAATCGTCCTCGGTTCGCTCCGGAGGGGGCCTCCGGAGCCGGAGCCGGATGCGCATCAGTCGAGGGTCGTCGCCCATGTCGCGGGGCACCCGGGGGAGTACGCCCTCGTCGTCGGGCTTCCCGGAAGCGGAAAGTCGACGCTTGCGGTCGCCCTCGCGGTCGATGCCGTCCACGGGCGGGGAATCCCTTCCGACGCCGTCTTGGTCCTCACTCCGACGCGGCAGGCCGCGGAGAGCCTCAGGGACCGGGTAGCCGGGGCGATCGGTCGGCCGACCGGAGGGGCCGTCGTGCGGAGCGCTGCCTCCCTCGGGTGGTCCATCCTCAGGGCGGCGGCAATCGAAGCGGATGAGCCTCCCCCGATGCTCGTGACCGGAGCCGAACAGGACGAGATCCTTCGCGACCTATTGGCCGGACACCGAGTCGGCCGCGTTCCGGGGCCGTCATGGGAGGGCATCGTCGTTCCCGAGGCGACGTCTCTTGCGGGGTTTCGTCACGAGCTGCGGGACCTCGTCATGCGGGCGGAAGAGGCGGACCTCGGCCCCGAGGATCTCCGAGCCCTGGGGGAGGAGTGCGGGCGTCCGGAGTGGATCGCAGCTGCCTCGGTCTTAGAGGAATACGAGCGGAACCTCGGCCTTCGTCGAATGGCCATGGATCAGGGGGCCCGATACGATCCGGCGGGGATGGTTTCGGCAGCAGCCGACACCCTTGCCGGGTGGGGCAGGAGTCCCGGCCGGCCATCATGGGATCTGGTGATCGTCGACGACGCCCAAGACGCGACACGCGCGACATGGAGACTCGTCCGGACCATGGCGGGGGCGGGGGCGCAGATCGTCCTCCTGGGCAATGCTGACGAGGCCGTTCAAGGGTTCAGGGGAGCCGCCCCCCACGTCCTCGCCGGGGCGGTCCTAGCCGAGCCGGACGGCCTGGGTGCGACGGTCCTGAAGCTTGGTGAGTCCCATCGGCAGGCTGAGGGGCTCGCGGCGATCTCGGGAAGGATCGCCGAACGCATCGGGACGTCTCTGGGACTGTCCGCGAGGGTACCTCCTCGGAGGCAGGCCGACTCGGAGGGGTCTCTGGTCGACGTGATCGTCTCGACCGACGCCGTCCAGGAGGCGAGGGCCCTCGCGGCCGTGCTGCGCGACGCCCATCGGGAGGGCGTTCCGTGGTCAAGCGTGGCCGTGATCGCGAGGACGAGGGATCGCGCGCGCGAGGTTCGATCGGGACTTGTCGCTGAGGGGGTGCCCTGTGCGAGCCTGGGGGAGGGCACGGCCCTCCATCGCGAGCCCGCCGTCAGCGTGCTCCTCCGCTTGGCGAGGGCCTCCCTGGGGGAGGCTTGGACCGCCGAGGCGATCGAAGGCGTCCTTTGTTCTCGGGCGATCGGCCTCGACGCGTCTTCCATTCGACGGCTTCGGCGACATCTCATTCGCGAGGAGCGCTCCGGAGGGGGTTCGAGGTCCGGGGGTGTACTGCTTGTCGATGCGCTGGCCGATCCGGCTGCCTTGGCGACCGTCCCGGGGAGGGAGGCGACTCGTGCCGCCCTGGCCGCGCGGGCCGTGTCCGACGGCCGGACAGCCTTGGGCGAGGGTGCGACGGCAGGGGGCATCCTCTGGGCGATCTGGAAAAGGCTGGGTGTCGCGGAATCGTGGAGGACCGCGGCCATCGAGGGCTCCCTTACCGACGATGCCGATCTCGACGCCGTCATGGCGCTCTTCGAGGCGGCCAATCGGCATGCGGAGCGGCTTCCTGATGCGCCACCGGAATCGTTCTTCGACTACATCGAGGCCCAGGGCTTCGCCGTCGACACCCTGGCGGCGAAGGGTTCGCTGGGTGAGGCGGTATCCATCGAGACCCCCGTCTCCGCGGCGGGGCGGGAGTGGGAAGTGGTGGCCATCGCCGGCCTCGACGAGGGGCGGTGGCCGAACCTGAGGCTGAGGGATTCCGTCTTCGGATCGGTTGCCTTGTCGGAGGTCCTTTCCGGGCGTCTGCCCGCGGCCCCGCTGCCGGCAAACCTCCTGGCGGAGGCTTCCCACGCGGCTCGCGTCGATGTCCTCGCCGACGAGACGCGTGCCTTCTACGTGGCGTTCACTCGGGCTCGCATCCGGGTCATCGCCCTCGCCAGGGAAGGGGAGGAGGAACGTCCTTCGCGGTACCTCTCCTGGATCGACGGGCCGGGTGTCCGCCGCCGGATGGCGAGCGAGGTCAGGGGACTGTCCAGCCTCCGCGAGGCGGTTGTCGTCCTCCGTTCCGAGGCCGCTGCCCTTCCCCCGGAGGAACGGCTCGGCCACGTCGCCATGCTCGCCCGCCTGGCCCGCGCCGGGGTGGAGGGAGCGGATCCCGGCACCTGGCACGGTGTCCTCGAGTTGTCCACGGAGAAGCCCCTCTGGTTTGAAGACGAGGTGGTCCGGGTGTCGCCCTCGAGGGTCGAGAGCATCGAGTCCTGTCCCCTGAGGGCCGTGCTGCACTCGGCCGGGGGCTCCCGCGAGTCTGGCCTGGCGCAAAGGCTGGGGCTTCTCATCCACGCCATGGCGGCCGCGAACCCGAGGGGTTCGATGGAGGAGTATGGCGACGCTTTGCTTGAGGCCTGGCCCGAATTCGGCCTTCCCGAGAACTGGCTGGGGGACCGGGAGCGTGAACGGGCGGACCGCATGGTCGAGCGTCTCGCCGACTACGTCTCTCGGGCCAGGGACGAGGGCTGGGAGGTTGAAACCGAGCAGCCGTTTTCCGTCCAGGTCGACCGGGCCCTCCTCTCCGGTCGGGCGGATCGGCTTCACATCAAGGATGGAGCGGCCAGGATCGTCGATCTCAAGACCTCGAAATACGCCATCAGCAAGGAGGCTGCCCAAGACAACGCCCAGTTGGCGATGTATCAGGTGGCGGCGGCGTGCGGGGGCTTTCCGGGGGTCACGGGCACCCAAGGAGCCGAGCTGGTCTATCTCGGTTCCGCGGGGGACCCTGTCCGGACCCAGGATCCGATCAACCGGGACGAGGCCGTGCATCGGCTGGGGGAGATTGCGGGGCAACTGTCCAGGGCAACCTTCGATGCCGTGGTGGGCGACGACTGCCGGTATTGTCCGGTCAAGCGCTCCTGCCCGGCGTGGCCCGAGGGGGATCAGGTGAGCGGATCGTGACAACAAGCGAGGCGGACATAGACCTCGGGCGGGTCCGAGGGAAGAAACGTTCCCCACAGGAACTTGTCGTCCTCGGGGGTTCCGAGGATCGCCTGACCGATGAGCAGGTGGCCATCGTCTCCGCCCCCATCGAGCCGAGCCTGGTGGTAGCCGGGGCGGGCTCCGGCAAGACCGAGACCCTCTCCCTTCGATTCGTCTATCTTCTCGACCATGCCCGGGATCTTTTCGGACGCCACCTCTCCCCGGACGAGATCCTGTGCTTGACCTTCACGAAGAAGGCCGCGGGGGAGATCGCCGAAAGGGTCGCTGGGCGCATCGACAGGGTTTTCGGTCCCGATGCCGACCGTCCCCCTCCGGCCGTCTCGACCTACAACTCCTACGCCGCCGGGCTCGTCGCCGAGCATGGACTCAGGGTCGGCGTGGACCCCGAGTCCCGTGTCTTGACGAAGGCCTCCCTGTGGCAGATGGCTGCCCGGGTGGCGGAGACCTGGGAGGAAGGCCTCGAATTCGAAGGAAACCTCGCGTCGGCCGCTGCCGCGATCACGTCCCTTGCCTCGTCCCTGGCGGACCACGGGGTGACCACGGAGGAGTTTTCCGGTTTCCTCCAACGCATCGTCGAGGAGGCCGAGGGGCTTCCTCTCGGCCCGAGGGCTCGGAGCGATGCCAAACGGGCCGCTTTGGCCTCGTCGCTCCGGTCACGGGCCAGCCTCGCGGCCCTCGTGGACGGATTCCGCGCAGCCAAGCGTGGGGCGTCCTCCCTCGATTTCTCGGATCAGATCGCGATCGCCATCGAACTGACCCGATTGCCCGCCGTCCAGTTCCAGGAACGGGCTCGGTTCAGGGCAGTCCTGCTCGACGAGTACCAGGACACCTCTCCCGGGCAGTTGGACCTCTTCGTGAACCTCTTCGGAGCCGGACACCCCGTGATGGCCGTGGGCGATCCCCTCCAGGCCATATACGGTTTCCGCGGGGCGAGCGAGGCCGCGCTGGACCGGTTCATCGAGCGGTTCGGGATCGAGGGCGGCAGGCGGATGACGCTCTCGGTTTCCTGGAGGAACTCGGCCGACGTCTTGCGAGCCGCGAACGCAGCGACGGAGGGACTTCGCGCGTCGTCGAGGGTCCAGGTGCCTGTCCTGAGGTCCCGGTCCGAGGAAACCGGGATCGTCGAGTCCCCCCGGAGGTTTCCCTCCGTCAGCGCCCATGTCTATCGCGACCTGGAAGCGGAGGCCGCCGGTCTGGCCTCGTTCATCACCGAGCGCAGGGCCGCCCTCATCGAGACGGGGGCGACTGGCGTGGAATGCGCCGTCCTGTGCCGGGCCCGCCGGTTCTTCCCGGTCATCGTGAACGCCCTGAAGTCAGCCGGAATCGACTACCAGGTCGTCGGATTAGGGGGACTGCTCGACACCCCCGTCGTCGTCGACCTCGTTGCGCTTCTTCAGGTGGCTCATGACCCCAGCAGGGGGGATTCCCTCATGCGCCTGTTGACCTCCGAGAGGGTTGCCCTGGGGATCAGGGATATCGCCGCCCTGGGCGAGTGGGCAGAGGAGGCGGCGGGATCCCGGGAGGACCGTGAGGTCGAGGCCAGCATCGTCGATGCGATCGAGGAGCTTCCCCCCCTGGAATGGGTATCGCGCGACGGACGGGTCCTGACGGATACCGCGCGGACGAGGCTCGACGTCCTGAGGAAGACCATCTCCACGATCAGGGTGCACACCCACTTGCCTCTTCCCGAGCTCGTTCAATTCACGGCGCGATCCTGGAACCTGGACATCGAGGCGAGGGTCTCTCGGGCAGATGGGACAGGAGACGAGGCGATTCACGCGCTCATCGAGGCGGCCAGGGGATTCTCCTCCGGGGAGGATCACGCGACCCTGGGGGCATTCCTGTCCTGGCTCGAGGCCGCGAGCGAGTACGAGGACGGCCTGGACACCCCCGTGGAGGAACCGAGGAAGGGCGCGGTCCAGGTGCAGACCATCCATGCGGCCAAGGGCATGGAGTGGGACATCGTGGCCGTCCCCGGGCTTGTCGACGGCGTCTTCCCCAAGGTCGACGTCTCGGGCGACGGGGACGACCCGACCTATCGATCCTCAGCATGGCTGACGGGGGCGGGGGTCCTGCCCTGGCCGCTCCGGCGCGACCGCGATCGGCTGCCGTTGTGGGAATGGAAGGGGGCGGGCGACTTCAAGCAACTGGAGGCCCGTCAGAACGACTTCCGGTTGGCGGCGGGGCAACATGCGATCGAGGAGGAGCGGAGGCTGTTCTACGTGGCCGTCACTCGGGCGAGGAGCGACATCCTCCTCACGGCCTCCCCCCGTCCGGAGGCGAGGAAGCCCCGCCCCGTTTCGGTTTTCCTGCGGGACCTCGTACGCCGGGGCGTCGTCGTCCTGGAGTCCCGGTTGGATCACGACGGCGAGGACGGCACGGCATCGCGGCGCATGAGGTGGCCCGGGGAGCCGACCCCGTCCCAGGGTGTCCGCCGACGCCTCGCCGCGGAGGTGCTCGCCTCCGTCGCGGATGGCCCGAGCCCGGCGGGGCTGGCGCTTCCGTACGCCCAGGAGATCGAGGACCTGCTCGCCGAAGCCCAGGAGCCCGAGGCGGACGTCTGGGGCCCCGTCCACCTGTCGAGCACCGACCTTGTCAGGCTCTCCCGAGACAGGGAGGCCTTTGCTCTTGCCCGCAGGAGGCCTATGCCTACCCAACCGACCGCGGTGGCCCGCCGGGGCGACGCACTCCACGCCTGGGTTGAAAGGTATTTCCGGGTCCCGACGCTCATCGATCCGGACGAACCCCTCATCGAGCCGGAGGACGGGGTTCGGGACGGACTCGACCTCGGGGTCCTGCAGTCCCGGTTCCTCGCAAGTGAGTGGTCACGACGGCTCCCGCAGGCGGTCGAGGCCGATGTCGAGGTCCCCATCGAGGGATGCGTCCTCCGCTGCCGGATCGACGCGGTTTTCCCGCCGGGCGCCGGCCTTGACCGGGTCACGGTCGTCGACTGGAAGACGGGACGGCCTCCGAAAGACCAGAAGGAGCGGGCCTCGCGCGAGGTGCAGTTGGCCGTGTATCGCCTTGCCTGGGCGGCGTGGAAGGGCCTTCCGATCGAGGAGGTGGACGCCGCCTTCTTCTACGTCGAATCCGGCGAGACGGTGCGTCCGCAACGACTCCTGGGGCGGGAAGGCCTGCTTGCGTTGATCCGCGGAGACTAGAGTTCGCCCGACTCCTCCAGGAGGGTCTCGAGGTCGGAGAGCATCCCCTCCGCGTCCCGCACGATGTCGGAACTGTCGGTCCGAACCCCGTGCATGAGCCAGCGGGCGAGCGCGAACTCGCTCGCCAGCGAGGCCCTATCCGTCAGGTGGGGGTCGAGCAGTTCCTTACGTCCGCTCAGGTAGGCCCCGAGGACGGTCTCGAAGACGTCCGGGGGGGCGGCGACGATGAGCCAGGCAAGGTCGTCGGCCGGATCCGCCACCCGCGCGTCAGCCCAACCGATGACACCGGTGACCGCTCCGTCCGTCACGATCAACTGGTGCTCGGCAAGGCCGCCATGGACGACCGTCGGCTCGAACCTCCACCACGAGAGATTCTCCAGACGTTCCTCCCACCTCCCGGACAGGCGGGGAGGAATCTTCCCCGTCTGGGCCGCGGCATCCAGCTCCGCAAGCCTCCGTTGGCGATAGGTCTCGGGGGTGTACGAGGGTAGGCCGGCATCCTCGATGACGGAGACGGGAAGCTCGTGGACCTGGGCGACGGCTCGTCCGAGGGCCGAAGACAGGGCCTGCCCAGGTTCAAGAGCCGCGAGGTTCAGGCGCTTCCCGCGGATCTCCTCGTAGACGACGGCCCTTCCGCCCTCCTTGAGGGGGGCCGTCCCCACCGGGCGGGGCACATCGAAGGAGAGGTCCCCCGCGTCGCACGCTTCGGCGAGAAAGGCGAGCAGGCCGAGTTCGGCCTCCAGGGCGGCCCCAGCCGCAGGCCTCCGGGGCGCCCGCACCGTCCATCTCTTACCGGTTGGGTCGACGACCGTGACGACATCGAAATCGGCATCCGCGTTGGGGCTTCTCAGGACGTCGTAGATGTCGATCTCGGGCACGGCGACGGTCGCGAGGGCCGCCAGGGCGAGTGGAGAGTGGGACACGAACCTCACGGTAGAACGAAATGGGGCATTCGCGCCATGGGCACCCCTCATGTGACGTAGCGTGGGGTGATGCGTTTCGCCCATATCCCGGATTCTCCTTCCCTGCTCGACCGCGCCTCCGATCGGCGGGAGAAGGTCGATCCGACCACCGCGGACGCGGTCGTGGCCTCGGCGGGAGCCGTCCTCATGGATGCCGGACGGCTGGTCGTGGTCCCAGCCGGGGGGCGTGCCTCGACGTCGTCCTCGGTCTACCTGGGCTCCTTTCGGGGCCGGGATATCCTCGCGATCGAGGCCGAGCCGGGGCTGGTCGAGGCCTCGGGTGGGACACTTGTTCCCCTGAGGGAGGCGTTCTCCGGCCTCCCCCGGGACCCGGAGGGGGCGGCGGAGCTCGAACTCGCCGTGGTGGCCGTGGCGATGATCGAGTGGCAATCCAGGAACCGTTTCTGCGCGCGATGCGGGAACCCGACCGAGCCCAAGAACGGCGGATGGATGCGCCTGTGCGTCACCGAGGGCCACGAGCACTATCCCCGGACGGATCCGGCGGTCATCGTCGCCATCACGGACGAGTCCGATCGGCTTCTCCTGGCCCACGTGGGCTACCACACGGCCGGCAGATACTCCCACCTGGCGGGCTACGTCGAGCCCGGGGAATCCCTGGAGCAGGCGGCCCATCGGGAGATCGCGGAAGAGGCGTCCCTCCGGTTGGAGGGACTCGAGTTCGTCGGGAGCCAGCCCTGGCCGTTCCCGGCATCGATCATGGTGGCCTTCCGAGCCCGCGCGGCCTCGGCCGATCTCAAGGTCGACGGCGTCGAGGTGACCGACGCCTTCTGGGTCACCCGATCCGACCTCAAGGAACGCCTCGCCCATCGGTCGATCCGACTGGCGTCCCCCGGGACAATCGCCCGGACGCTCATCCACGAATGGTACGGCGGGAACCCGATGGAGGACGCGGGTGTCGCCGACGCATGACATCATCCCTTCTGTGACCCCGGACGGCATCCTCGATTCCCTCGATCCCGAACAGAGGGAGGTCGCGACGACGCTCCACGGGCCGGTCTGCGTGCTGGCGGGGGCCGGAACGGGAAAGACCAGGGCCATCACCCATCGCATCGCATACGGGGTCAGGGTGAACGCCTACGACCCCAGGTCCATCCTGGCGGTGACCTTCACGACGAGGGCCGCCAGCGAAATGCGGGACAGGCTCCGTCGCCTCGGGGTGCCAGGTGTCACCGCCCGGACCTTTCATTCCGCGGCACTCCGGCAATTGCGGTACTTCTGGCCCGAGGTCGTCGGGGGGCGATTGCCCGCCATCGTCGCCCAGAAGGCTTTCCTCGTCGGACGGGCTGCCAAATCCATTGGTCTCTCGATCGATCGCCTGGCGGTCCGCGACCTAGCATCCGAGATCGAATGGGCCAAGGTATCCCTCATCGCGCCCCAGGATTACCCCACCGTCGCCCCGGCCCGGGGTCGTCCCCTTCCGGCGGGCCTGGCCTACGAGGTCGTGGCGGACGTCATGCTCGGCTACGAGGAGGCCAAGACGGCGGACGTCTCCCTCGATTTCGAAGACATCCTGTTGGTCCTTGCGGACGTGTTGGGGCGGAACCGTGAAGTGGCCGCAGCCTTGAGGAGTCAGTATCGGCATTTCGTCGTCGACGAATATCAGGACGTCTCTCCCCTCCAGCAGCTCCTCCTCGAGGGTTGGCTCGGGGGCAGGGACGATCTCTGCGTGGTCGGCGATCCCGCTCAGACCATCTACTCCTTTGCCGGCGCCACGCCGTCCTTCCTCCTCGGATTCCAGGTCGAGTATCCCCACGCGGCCCTCGTCCGCCTCGTGCGCGACTACCGGTCGACTCCTCAGATCGTGCACCTGGCGAATACCCTCAACGGCGGCGGGGGGGAGACCATCCGGCTCGTGGCCCAGCGCGCCTCGGGGGCAGAGGTGTCCTTCAGGGTGTTCGGGGACGATATGGCCGAGGCCGCCGGTATCGCCGACCTGGCGGCCTCGTTGATCTCATCCGGCGTCCCCGCGTCCGAGATCGCCGTCCTGTACCGGACGAATGGACAGTCGGAGGCCTTCGAGGAGGCGCTGACGGCAAGGGGGATCGGGTACGTCGTCAGGGGCGGAACCCGGTTCTTCGAGCGGGAGGAGATTCGGAGGGCGGTGCTGAGCCTCAGGGCGGCGGCGGTGGTCGTCGGCGACGGCGACGTTCCGACCTTGGTCAGGGAAGCGCTTGTCGACTGCGGATGGTCGGAGGAGGCGCCAGCCGAAAGGGGGGCTGTTCGGGAGCGGTGGGATTCTCTTCAGGCGGTCGTGGGGCTTGCCGACGGATGGGGGGGCGACCTGAAGGGGTTCGTCGCCGATCTCGAGGAGCGGGCTGAGGCTCAGCACGCTCCCACGGTCGACGGGGTGTCTCTGACGACCCTTCACGCCGCCAAGGGCCTCGAATGGGACGCGGTGTTCATTGCCGGGCTTTCGGATGGGTTGGTCCCCATCTCGCTCGCCGATACTGAGGAGGCCCTCGCCGAGGAGAAGAGGCTCCTGTACGTCGGCGTGACCCGGGCCAGGACTCACCTCGTCCTCTCCTACTCTCGGGCGAGGAAGGAGGGCGGGCGTTCGATCCGCAAGCCGACGAGGTTCCTCGCCCGGCGCTGGCCGGACGTTCGACGGGCGTCGCCGGCACCGAGGAAGACGGCTGCCGCCGACCTCTCCGCCCCTGATCTCCGGCTGTTCGAGGAGTTGAAGGCCTGGCGCCTGGCTCATGCGGAGGCGGAGGCCAAACCCGCCTTCACCGTCCTGGTTGATACGAGCCTGGCCGAGATCGCCTTGAGGCGGCCCCGAACCCTGGGGGAACTCGCGACGGTCCGGGGCATCGGCCCATCGAAGTTGGACCGATACGGTCGGGAGATCTTGGACCTCGTGGCCTCGGACTCCCTTCGGGCCCGCTAGGGCGGAGCCCAGGCGTCCCGGGGCTCATTCCGGCTCTCCACCAGTCGGGCCCCGATCCCGGGTGGGTCCGACGGGGGCGCCGCACCGCATCCGCAGGCGGGATGGGCGGCGCAGGATTCCGCCGAGGCGGCTGTCCCCTCAAAGGGGATCCGCCATCTCTGGGCCGAGGGGGCGGTCCCATCGACGTGCGCGAGGATCTCCTTCAGGGCGATTCCTGCGGCCATGAGAGAGGCCGCGGGCGGCGCCTCCAAGCCGGCGTCCCTCCGGGGATCTCCGAACTGGAGGGCGATCCGGGGCCACCAGGGCTCCCGTTCGGTCCTGAACATCCCGAGGCACGTCTCGCAAGGGGTTGCCCCGGGAACGATCAACGGACCGACCGTGATCCCCCCCTCGTCCGTCACGATATCGAGGTGGGGTACGTCCCGGGCCGTGAGCTGCCTCGCGAGCACGATGTCGGTGGCACCGTGGGCACACAACACCTCGAGGGAGGCGTGTTCCTCCCTCTCCGCCATCCGAATCGTCGGTTCGACCTCTCGGATGAGTCGATTCAGCGAAGCGGCATCACCCCGGTGGGGGAAACCGGGACCGATGGCCGCCAGTTGGCGCGGCCTCGGATCGACGATGGAGAGGGCGGAGATCCCTCCGAGGGCCAGGCCGATGGCGAGCCATCCCGTGATGGGGCCGACCCCATGGACTCGGATGAGGGAGCGGGCGCGACCGGGGCTGGGTTCGGAGGGCACCAGGACGCCGTGCCGGTCGAGGGCCTCGATCACCTTGCCATGGGCTGCCCTCTCGGCGCGTGACAACCCCACGCGTCGTCCCTCAAGCGAAGCGAGGAAGGCTCCCTCCTCGTCCGATAATCCGTCGAAGACAAGAGGCTCGGCGAGCCCGACCTGGATGCGGCCGGCCTCCCTCACGAGGATCGGAACCCCCGGTTTCAGGTGCATTCCGTCATCGTGGCAGAGCCCCGCGCCGAGAGGGCTCTTTCCACAGGAAAAACGAGGGCGGGCCGAAGCCCGCCCTCGATGCAAACGCCAGTTCCTAGGCCTTGGCCTTCGGAAGGATGCGGGTCATTTTGGTCCCGCAGTTGGGACAGCTGCCCTTCGCCATCCGGCGACCGTTGGTCGTCGTGATCTCGCCGACGGACTGGACCGTCGTCTTGCACTTGAGGCAGTAGAAATCGCCCTCGTACTTGTCTTCCATGGATTCTCCCATCTTGCTTCGGCGGGACGCACGGCGCCTGCCCTCCAGCCCCGATGGACCGTTGACCCCAAGGCTACGTCCCCCCTAGGACAATTTGGCTCAAGCGGGAGGGTTCGTGTCGTCGGAGTCGTCCTCCCCCGTCCCAGATTCTGGGTGCGAGAGGAGTTCGCGGAGCTCGCGATCGACCTCGTCGCCCCCGTCCCCGCGCATCCTCGACGCGATCCATGAGGTGGGATCCTCGAGATCCCCGGCGGTGGGGAGGAGGTCCGGATGGGACCAGACGTCGTCGCGTCCAGCGGGGCCGGCCTGTGCGGTCAAGGCGCTCCACAACTGGCGGGCCTCCCGGAGGCGGCGCGGCCGAAGGTCGAGGCCGAGGAGGGTGGCAAAGGTGTGTTCCGCCGGGCCCCCGGCCGCGCGCCTTCTGCGGACCATCTCCTCGAGTGATCTCAGGTGAGGGAGGTGGGGGGTGGCGGCCTCTTCAACGACCTCCTCGACCCATCCTTCGATGAGGGCGAGGAACGTCTCGATGGATTCGAGGGTTTCCACCTGCTCGGCGCTGTGGTTGCTGGCGAAGATGCCCCGGCTGAGTGCCCGCTGAAGCTTGGCCGGGTCTCCCGCGCCAGCCTCCCGCACCACGCGGTCCAGGGCCTCGGGATCGATCGAAATCCCCTTGGCGTATCGCTCGATGGCGGAATGGAGTTGTCCCGCAAGCCATGGGGCATGGAGGAACAGCCTCACGTGGGCGCACTCCCTCAAGGCGATATAGGCCCGGACCTCGCCGGGGGGGATGTCGAGGCCGTCGGAGAACTCGGAGATGGATCGGGGGATGAGGGTGACCCGGGCTTCCGGGGTCAGGAGGAGGCCGAGATCCGTCCCTCCGAAGGCTTCTCGCGCGAGAGCCCCCGCCGCCTGGCCCATGTGCATCCCGCATACAGTCGGGCTGACCTGGTTCACCAGGGCGTTCTCCCCCACGCCCTCTCCTCCGATGAGGTCCGCCAGGGCTTTCGAGACGGAGACGGCAACAGGGCCGGCGAGGTGCCTCCAGGTGGGAAGCGTCGCCTCGATCCACTCGGCGTGGCTCCACACCCGTGGCGTGCTCGTGGCGGGAGAAAAGTCGGTTGCGGCGTCGAGCCAGAGTTCGGCCTCGGTCACGGACCTCCTATGCTCATCGGCTGCGGCGGCGGTCACGGTCGGGTCTCCGCCCTGGATGGCCACACCCCTCGCCACTTCCTGGGCGAGAGCCCAGTTGACGTCCTGGCCTTGGGATTGCTCCATGAGCGATCGCAATTGGGCGACCACGTGTTCCAGCATCCCCGGCACGCTCGTCATCCCCGATTCGGCCGCCAACCGGTCCGGATCGAGGCCCATGTGCCGCATCTCATCGAGGGCCTCTTTGGCACGATCGCCGAAGATCTCCCGCAAGAGTTCCATCCACCTCGACTCGTCGTCGGCCACCGGTCCTCCAACCCTGGTCTGCCCCTTCACGGTACGCCAGAAACGAAGATGGCTACGGCAGCGTTCGCCATCAGCGATGATGGAACGGTGACCGATCCTTTCCGTGTGCCCGATCAGCCCATTGCCCCGCCGTCCGGCGTCGAGCCGCTTCCTCCCGGTCCCCGTTCGATCGTCCTGTCTCTGAGTGCGATGGTCACGGCCATGCTGGTCGCCATCCTCACCCTCCTCCCGCTTCCATACGTCATTGACAAACCGGGTCCGACCTTCGACATGTTCAGCGACACGAGCGGCACCACCCTGCTCCACATCGACGGTGTCGAGACGTACCCGCCTTCGGGCGAACTGAGGCTGACGACGGTGGCCGTTCAGGGGGGTCCGGACGCGCGTCCGAGTTTCGGGGCGGTCCTGAGGGCCTGGCTCTCTCCGACGGCGACCATTCTCCCGGAGTTGTCCTACTCCTCGGAGGATGGCTCGATTCAGCAACAGTGGGTCACCTCGCAGGAGATGGCCATGGTAGCGGCCCTGACGCATCAGAAGATCGACGTTCCCGTCGTCGTCACCATCGTGGGGATCGAAGCGGATTCGAACGCCCTGGGCTTCTTCGAGGAGGGTGATGTCATCGTTTCCGTCAATGGCATCGAGGTGGAAGTCTATGAGGACCTCGACGGGGCCTTCGATGACCTCACCCCCGGGGATCCCGTGACCGTTGTGGTCTCGCGGATCGGAGGGGAGGAGACGGCGACCTTCGACACGGTTGACAACGGCAACGGTCGCGCGGTCATGGGCATCTGGGTCGATCCCGAGTTCTTCTTTCCCTTCGACATGTCCATCGGCATCGACAACGTCGGCGGCCCGAGCGGAGGGGCCATGTTCGCCCTGGGGATCATCGACCTCCTCACCCCCGAAAACGAGCTCCAGGGGGAGAAGGTCGCGGGGACGGGCACGATCGACTTGAGGGGTGACATCGGGCCGATCGGGGGGATCTGGCTGAAGATGGAGGGGGCGGCCCAGGCCGGCTCGGAGTGGTTCCTTGCCCCCGCATCCAACTGTCCGTCGGTCCGGGGGAACATCCCGGATGGCCTGACCGTTGTGGCCGTATCGACCCTCGACGAGGCATACGACGCCCTGGTCGCTATCGGGGAGGGGAATGCCTCCTCGCTGCCATCCTGTGCGTGAGTGTGCAAGGCTAGGGTCATCGATCCCAATCACAGTAGGAGAGGACGACCGACGTGACATTCGATGAGAAGGACGCCAGGCCCACGCCGAGGGGCATCCCCGTGCCCCGCCGACGCCCGGCATGGATGATCGCCCTGACGGCTGTCTTCGCCGCCATCGTCGCGATCGTCGTCATCGGCAACCTCTGGACCGAATGGGCATGGTTCCGGCACCTGGGCTACTCGGGGGTGTGGAAGACGGCCTGGACGACCAGGTTGATCCTGTTCTTGGTTTTCGGAGTCTTTGCCGGGCTGGCCGTGTGGCTGACACTTTGGCTGGCCAAGCGCGCGAGGCCCAAGACGGCTTCCCGACCCCGATCCACCCTCGATGCCTATCGTGAGCAACTGCAACCCGTCGAAAGGCTCGTGACCATATCCCTTCCCCTGGTCATAGGACTCATCGCCGGGATCGCGGTGGCATCCAAGTGGGACACCATGCTCGCCTGGCGGCACCAGGTGCCCTTCGGGATGGAGGATCCGCAGTTCGGAATGGACCTGTCGTTCTACATCTTCACCCTTCCCGGGGTCTCCGTCCTCGTCGACTTCGCCCTGGGGATCGCCATCGTGTGCGCCGTCCTGTCGGCCTTCGTCCATCTCCTCTACGGAGCGATCACTTCGGGGGGGAGGGCGTTCGCGGCCTCCAAGCTGGCTCGGATCCAGTTGTCGATCCTCGGCGCGATGGTGATGGTGTTGATCGGAATCAAGATCTGGCTCGGACGGTTTGCTCTTCTCACGAACGCGGGCGACACCTTCGACGGGGCCGACTATGCCGACATCAACGCCTCCATTCCGGCCCGGAGCATCCTGGCCGGGATCTCGCTCGTCGTCGCTTTGATGTTCCTGTCGGTCATCCTCAAACCCGACTGGAGGGTGCCCTTCATCGGGGTGACCCTGATGGTGGTTGCAGGCTTGGTCGTGGGGGGCCTCTATCCGGCCATGATCCAGCGGTTCAAGGTCGACCCGAACGCCCAGGAGCTCGAGGCGCCGTACATCCAGAGGAACATCGACGCCACCCTCGTGGCCTTCGGCATCGATGACGTTGAGGTGACGACCTACGACGCCAAGACCCAGGCTCTTCCCGATGCCCTCAGGGCGGATGCCCAGACGACGGCATCCATCCGCATCCTCGACCCGAACATCGTGTCCCCCGCCTTCCAGCAACTCCAACAGAACAAGCAGTACTACGACTTTCCCGACACCCTCTCCGTCGATCGGTACCTGATCGACGGGGAACTGAACGACACCGTCATCGCGGTCCGGGAACTCAACCTCGCCGGCCTCTCCAACGAGAACCGCACATGGATCAACGACCGGACGGTCTTCACCCACGGGTTCGGTGTCGTGGCCGCCTACGGCAACAGGACCAATTCGGATGGACAGCCGACCTTCTTCGAGGGGGGCATCCCGTCCACGGGTGAACTCGGCGCCTACGAGCCCAGGATCTACTTCGGGCCCGGCCTGCCGGACTATTCGATCGTCGGGGCTCCGGAGGGGACGATTCCCTGGGAGCTCGACTACCCGGATGACACATCCGTGAACGGCCAGGTCAACACGACTTATGCGGGCGACGGCGGCCCGGGGGTGGGCAGCGTCCTGGCCAAACTGATGTTCTGGGTGCGTTTCGGGGACGAGGAGATGCTCTTCTCCGATCGGGTGACTTCGGAATCCCAGGTGCTGTACTACCGGGATCCTGTCGAGAGGGTCAAGAAGGTCGCGCCCTACCTCATCCTCGACCCGAACGTCTACCCGGTTGTGGTCGACGGCCGTGTCCTGTGGGTGGTCGACGGTTTCACCACGACGGATCACTATCCCTATTCGGATCGCCTGGGCCTCCTTCGCGCCGACGGGACGCACTACGACCTCACCTATGTGCGGAACTCCGTCAAGGCCACCGTCGACGCCTACGACGGAACGGTCACCCTGTACGTCTGGGATGCCGAGGATCCGATCCTCCAGACCTGGGCGAAGGTGTACCCCGGCACCCTCGCACCGATGTCGGAGATCTCTGCAGAACTCATGTCTCACCTCCGGTACCCGGATCTGCTCTTCCAGATCCAGAGGGAGCAACTCGCCACTTATCACGTGACGGATGCCCAGTCGTTCTACTCCGGACAGGATTTCTGGCGCATCCCGGATGACCCGACGTCGGCCACCTCTTCGGGGTTGAGGTTCCAGCCCCCGTACTACCTGACCCTCCAGATGCCCGGCCAGGAAGAACCGACTTTCTCCATGATGTCGGTGTACATCCCGGGGGGGAACACGAACCGGAACGTCCTGACGGGCTATCTGGCCGTGAACTCCGAGACGGGGAGGGTCGCGGGGACCCCGGATTCCGACTACGGAACCCTTCGCCTGCTCGAACTCCCGCGGGACTCGACGGTTCCCGGCCCGGGCCAGGTTCAGAACGCCTTCAACTCCGACCCGGAAGCTCAGAAGGTGCTCAACCTGCTCCGGCAGGGGGAGACGAACGTGCTGAGTGGAAATCTGCTGACCCTTCCGGTCGGCGGTGGACTCCTCTATGTGCAGCCGGTCTATGTGCAGAGCTCGACGGGCACCCAGTACCCGCTTCTCCGCAAGGTGTTCGTCGCCTTCGGCGATTCAGTGGGATTCGGTGACACCCTCGATGAGGCCCTCGACCAGGTCTTCGGCCGGGCAGCGACTCCCGATCCCGACCCCAGCCCGACGGGTGGGGAGGAGCCGGTGGAGCCAACCGAGACTTCGGAGGCACGAGCGGCGCTCCAGATGGCCCTCCTGGAGGCCAAGCAGGCGATAGAGGACGGTCAGGCCGCCCTCGCCGAGGGTGACTTCGCGGCCTACGGCGAGGCTCAGGATCGGCTCGAGGAGGCGCTCGACGCCGCCATCGAGGCGGAGGCCCTGATCGTCGAGGCCGAGTCCTCGAACGGGGACTCGGCTTAGGCTCCGGGGGCCGCTACCCTAGACCCCAGGTTTGGCGGCCCCTTCGGATACGGGTAGAATGGTCTATTGCCGACGCGGGGTGGAGCAGTTCGGTAGCTCGCCGGGCTCATAACCCGGAGGTCGCAGGTTCAAATCCTGTCCCCGCTACGAACGAAGGGCCCCCATCGGGGGCCCTTCGCCACTTTAGGGGGCGCTACTGCCGCGCTACCTCGCCCCATTCGGTCGCGGTCGCCCGGGTCCCCATCTGCTGATTGTCGACCGCGACCCTCTGGCCGTCGGATAGCCGGATTTCCTCGTCCGCAAGATCGATGAGGGTCTGGTCGTGGGTGGAGATGATGGCGGTCATGCCCTGTTCGCGGATGACCTGGCTGAGGAGGGCCATGATCGCATTTCCCGTGTCGGCGTCGAGTTGGCCGGTCGGCTCGTCGGCGATGAGGAGACGCGGATCGTTCGCGAGGGCACGCGCGATCGCCACTCGTTGCTGCTGCCCGCCGCTCAGCTCCGATGGCCTCTGGTTCATGTGTTTGGCGAGCCCGACCAGGTCAAGGAGCTCCTTGACCCGGCGGTCGCGGACGGAGGTCCGAACTTTCCTGAGACGCATGGGCAGCCCGACGTTCTCGGCGGCCGAAAGCATCGGCACCAGCCCGAAGGTCTGGAAGACGAAGGAGACCTTGTCTCGGCGGAGGGCGGTGCGTCGACGTTCTCCGAGCTTGGTGACGGTGATGTCATCGACGACGATGGTTCCCTCGCTCGGCCGATCGAGGCCGCCGATGCAGTTGAGCATCGTCGTCTTTCCCGATCCCGAACGCCCCACGAGCGCGACGAGGCGACCGCGGGGGATGACGAAACTGACGTCGTTGAGGGCGGTGACACGGGCGTGGCCGACACCGTAGTGCTTGGTAACGTGGTCGGCGACGACCATCGGAGTGACGTCGGTCATTGTTCCCCTCCTTCATCGGGGGTGCCCTTGGGGCGGGAGGCGGTTGGCGGCGGAACTCGTGGGGTGTAGGGGTTGGCACCTTCGGGGGCTTCGGCCTCGTGGGCCATGCCGGCGAGAGGATGTCCGGCGGATGCCTGTTGCTCGGGGGAGGGTCTCTCAGGTGCGGCCTGGAAGTGGAGATGGGGGGCATCCGAGGGGGCGGGGAAGGCCGGGGAGCCGTCAGTTGTGGGTGGGGCGGGGGGACGGACGATCGGCGGAGGATTGGCGGCCTCGACGGGGTTGGGCTGCGGGATCGCGGTCGGGTGGGGCTTCGGGCGGTGAGGGGTCCCGTCGGCCCATACCCCGATGTGATCGGGCTCGAGTTCGAGCCGGACCCTGTCCTTGAGTCCCAGGGTCTTCCGATACTCCTTCGGGAGCTGCATCCGACCCGCGCGGTCGAGCACCGCATACTCTTCGGCGATGACCTCCGTCACGCCCTCCGCGGTGATGCGGGTCCGGCGGACGACCTCGGAGGAGGTGCGTCCGTCCCGGATGGCGACGGTGCGCTGAACCTGACCCGATACGGTCGAGTCATGGGTGACGACGACGACGGCGGCGCCGAGGTCTCGATTGGCGGCTCGGAGGGCTTCGAAGACGTCGTCCCCCGTCGCCGAGTCGAGTTCCCCCGTCGGTTCATCGGCGAAGAGGACCTGGGGTCGGTTGGCCAGGGCGACGGCGATGGCGACACGTTGTTGTTCTCCTCCGGACAACTGGCCGGGCCGACGGTTGGCCATGTGGCCCATGTTCATGGCGTCGAGCAACTCGTTCGCCCGCTTGCGCCTGGTGGTGGAGCCGATGCCTGCGAAGGCCATGGGGAGCATGACGTTCTCGCGAGCGTTGAGGTAGGGCAGGAGATTCCTGCCGGTCTGCTGCCAGACGAAGCCCACGACCGTGCGCCGGTAGGTGAGGCGATCGGCGTGGGACATCCTGAGCAGGTCCCATCCGGCGACCCGGGCCGCCCCTGCAGTCGGCACGTCGAGCCCCGAGAGCACATTCAGGAGGGTGCTCTTCCCGGATCCGGACTGGCCGACGATCGCGACCATCTCGCCGGCCTCGACCAGCAGGTCGAGGCCCTGAAGGGCCTGGACCTCGATGTTCTCGACCTGGTAGATGCGGACCAGGTTGTCGCAGACGATCAGCGCATCGGCGCCGTATTCGACGGTGGGCGCGGTGAGTGTCTCGGTCATCATTCCCCCTTAGCGGGTGTCTCCTAGACGTAGGACTTCGGACAGTTTGTCCCGGCGATGCGCGGCGACCTCTGCGGCAACGGCGGTGAACAGCAGGGCCAGGACACCGGTCGCCACAGCTAGGAGGAAACCGGTATCGGCCTGGAGCGGTGGGGTCGAAACGCCCCCGGCGAGGATCTCGAGTCCCAGGGTTTCCCCCAGAAGGACGAGGATGGCCAGGCCGGCTGCCGTCCCCCCTGCGACGGCGGCAAGGGCGAGGGGCGCGAGTTCTGTGAGCGCGAGCCACCATCCGTATCGACTCGACATGCCCTGGGTCCTGAACATCGACAGCGCGAGACCGCGCTGCCGAACCCCTTCCAGGACGGTGACGAGGAGGCCGATGGCGGCGAGGATCCCCACCGTGACGACCGCCGTCGCCATGACGAGCGCGACTCCGCCGATCAAGGCGGAATCGCGGACGCCCTCCAGCCAGCCCGCCCTGGAGCTCACGCTCGAGGGATCGATTCCCAGGGCGAGGACGGCCTCCTCGGCCCCGTCGCCGGCGACGAACGTCAGGTTGTATTCGATGGGGGCGTCATGCTCACGGGCAAGAAGGGCATCGACGGGCAGGATGAGGAAGGGGCCCTCCGCCCAGCCGTTCGGCACGGACACGGCATCTCCGATGACGGTGAAGTCGTTGTAGTGGGAGCCGATGTACACCTCACGGGTATCGGTGAAATCGAAGACGCGGTACGACGCGCTGAGGAGGGCGGGGAGGTCGTCCCCCGGGCTAGTGTCCTCTCCGGCCTCGATGAGGGCCCGGAGGTCATCCGGAACGACAAGCCCGATCGATTCGATCATCTCGACATAGTCCTCGTCGACCGCGAGAACATGCACCCTGGTGTTCGTTTGGCCGATGCCGACGCTGATGAACGGCATGGAGACGATACGGGAGACCGTCAATCCGTCAGCCTCAAGGGAGGCCACCGCGGTGTCGTCGAGGCCGGACTCGATCCGGACCTCCCCTCCCACTCTTTCCCATGAGGCTTGATCCTGCCCGTTTCGAATGGTCGATACCAGGAGGCCTCCCGAGACGGCGATGGAGACGGCTAGGGAGAGGCTCAGGAGGGGAAGGGCGGCGATCCTTCCACGGGCCTTCGCCAAGGTGATGATTCCCGCCACGCCACGGGTGCGCTTGGCAAGAACCTGGACGAGAGCCATGGGAATGGGGTACAGGCGCAGCACGATGACAGTGACACCCAAGGCGAGGAGGATGGGCGCGGCCGCGAGGAACGGATCGACCCCGGAGGTCCGCATCTGAAGGACCCCGCGACCCCGGAGGGTGACGACGGAGGCGATGGCGAGGACGACGGCCAGGGTTTCCAGTGTCAGACGCTTGGCGGCCTTGGCTCGGGCGATCCTCGCCCGATCCCGCCTGTTTGCGGGGATCCGTCGGCTCGTCCACAGCCTCCTGGCCGTGATGACGCCGAGAATCGGCAGGGCGGTGGAAGACACCAGCACGACGAGGATGAGCAGACCCGCCCCGAAGGACGAGCCTCCGGTGATGGCAGCCGCCCCGACGTAGCCCACGGTCACGCCCACGACGGTGAAGGCTACGGACTCGATCGCGAGGCGGCCTGCGATGGAGGCCACGGAGGCCCCCCTCGCGCGTTCGAGCGCGATGTCGGATTCTCGCCTGCTCAGCAGCAACCGCGCCATGAGCGCGACGACGACCGCGGCCACCGCAATCACCCCGGCCACGGTGACGGACATCTGGGCCAGGGCAGCCTTGGCGCGGTACGGATAGGCCTCGAGTGCGGGACCGAGCCCCGACGTCATCTGCACCGAGACGTCGGGTGCAGGGATGATCGTGTTGGCCGTGCCTTCGAGTGTTTTCAGGGTCGATGCGATGTCTTTGGCGCCCTGAAGGGTCAAGCCCTCGGAGCCGACATGGAGGATGACCGTTCCGTCGAAGGGCTGCTCGAAGCCGCTCGCCAGGGCGCTCGCGGTCGAGGTGCTGACCACGATCGTGCCACGCCGGTATACCGGACGCCCGGGTGTGTCGATGGTCAGGCCCTGAAGGGCCTCGGGCATGGACGCCCAGGCGGGATCGCCGGGGTTGGATGCCTCGACGATGCCGACGATGAGGATGTACACCCTGCTTTGCGCGATGTTCTGGACCTGGAGGACCGATCCGAGTTCGACCTCGAGGGCGGAGGCGACGCTCTCGGTGATCGCGACCTCGATGATCTCGTAGTCCGAGCCCGTGCCGGGGTATTGATTCTCGCCTGGAGTATTCGATTCGCTCGGAGCCGTGGCGTCCACGGGGAGCCGCCCCTCGACGAGGGTCCATTCCACGTCGTTCGACATTGCGAATTGCACCACCGTGCTCAATCGCGAGTCCCACAGTTCGGGATGGTCTGACGGCTTGATCGCCTCGTAGTCATGAGTGTCGACGTCCTGACCGGGTTCGATCACGCTGACGACGCTCTGCTGCCGCGAAAGGACGTATCCGGTGTAGCCCTCGACGATCGGCGAGATCACCCCGGGAAGGTTCCTGGATGCCCCCTCCGCGTAGCCGGCAAAACCCTCGGGAGAGGTCCCCCGGATGGAGTTGACGTTGTCCCCCGTGACATTGCCGACAGGGAAGGTGACAACGATGTCCGCGTCGTCGCCGATGGCATCGATCGCGTCCCTCGCACCATCATCGAGGGTGTCGAGGACGAGTCGAGGTCCCGCGAGGGCGAGCATGGAGGCAAGGGCGACGATGACGATCGAGGCGACGAGCGGTCCACGGTCTCGCCAAGCCCGGCGACGAACGAGCAGGAGGGACGAACCGAGAAGACGGGCTCCGCCTCGCGGACCCTGGGGGGCCGCGGGGGTGACGTCGATGGTCTCGATGATCACGTCAGCCCTCCACCCTGAGGAGGGCCGCCGGATTGATCCGACGGACGAGGAGGGAAACCAGGAACACGACGATGGCCAGCACGGCGGCGACCTCGGCGGCCAGGAGCCCGATGTTCCCCCAGGGGATGTCGACGATCACCCCGGGGACGGGGGGACGGCCATCGGGCCCGACGGAGATGAGGGGCGCGACCAGGTAGCCGAGTGCGATGCCGAGGACCAGTCCGAAGAAGGTCCCGAGGATGGCGAGGAGGAGGCTCTCAGCAGACACCAGCCGGGTGAGAGCGCTTCTGGCCAAGCCGACGGCCCGGAGTTGGGCGAATTCCAGTTCCCGGGCCCTGACCGTGACGACGGTGTGGACGGCGAAGCCCAGGGCCGCGAGGACGATCGCGGCCGCCGTGACGAGCCACAGGGCGGCCTGGATCCCCACTCGCAGGGGATCGTCTTGGAGGCTGTGGACGGTGTCCAACCGGGTCGACGTCGTGGCATCCAGGGGAAGGGCATCCAGATATCGTGCCGTGTTCTCTTGGGGCACATCCGTCCACCAGCCCGTCACGCCGGGAGAGGGCGCCCCTCCCTGCATAAGCATGATCTGGAGGTCATCATAATTCGCCACGAGGGTGGGATTCCTGGGGGATCCGCCCGGCATCAACGGGACGGAGCCGACGAAGTGGACCGTGAAGACGGCGTTGTTGATCTCGACGGTGGCACGATCGCCGACGCTCAGACCCAATTGGGTGAGGACGGCTTGGTTCGCCACGACGGGGAGTTCCGCGACGAAGGGGAAGGCCCCCTGGGATATCGAAATCGTCCTGCTGAACAGCGTGGTCGACGGCACTTCCATCTGGATGTGAACCTGGTCTCCCTTGGTGTTCAGCGACGGTCCGATGACCCCCTCGGCCCGTCCGTACCATGAGACGTCCGCGGGGATCTCGGCGGCCACAGCGTCGTATTGGGGTTGGACCCCGGGCACGGGGACGGGGGGTTGGGCGATGAGGGACGACACCCCGTCGATGGACAGTTCGAGTTCGAGTTCGCCTTCCCTGGCGATCTCGCCGCGGTCATTCTCGACGCCTGGAGAGATGAACCACAGGGTCTGCAGGCCGACGATCGAGGACGACGAGGCGAGAGTGACGCCAGTTGGCAGCATCGCCTGGATCGTGCGTTCCTCTCCGTCTATGGGGAGGGTTCCCCCGTCGAGGCTCGTGAAGGTCCCGTTTGAGTCTCGAACGAGCAGGCGGAGCCTCACCACCAGGCCGGCGAGGTCGGTTTCCGATGAGGTCAGGGTGAGGGTGAACTGGACCCCGTCGGGGTCACCGGGCAGGGGGATGCCCACCGTCTCCGTCGTGTCGCCCTTCGTGAGGGCCTCCGCGATCGTCGAGCCTCCCTCCGATCCGACTCGTCCGTCGGTGTAGGCGGTGAGCCCGTCGTCCGTCGTGGCCACGAGGTGGACGGAGCGTCCGTTGATCCCCTGACCGGACCGACCCTCTTGAAGCGAGGTCGTCATCTCCCCGTCCCGCTCGAAGACCGGTGCCGCCGCCGCCCCAAGTTGGGCATTGTTCACCGCGGCGTACTGTTCGAGGGGGTCCATATCGAGGTCGGAGACCTCGACATCGGCGGGGTGGAGGAAGCTCGCTTGGTCCTCCTGGGAGGTTCTCCAGGTGGTGAGGAACGACATGGAGAATGACCCGACCGAAACGGCAAGCGTGAGAAGGAGGATCGCGGAGACGGCTCGCGCCGAGCGTCGGCCGACCTCCCACGCCGCGAGCGGCCCAACCGCATGCCGGCCCCGGGACGCTATCCCTTCAAGGAATTTCGAGGCCGCAGGGATGAGGCGCATACAGACGAGGGCCCCGGCAAGCAGGGCGAGGGCGGGGCCGGAAGCGAGCACGGGATCGACGCGGGCGACGCCGCCCGTGGTCATGATGGGGGATTGGTATCCCCGAAGCTGAAGGTACGCCAGGACGGCGAGGGCGACGAGGGCGAAGTCGAGGCCGGAGCGCTGGAGGGAGGTCGCTCGGCTCGGGCGGGAGCGGGCCTGCTCACCCTCGACGAAGGTGACCCCGCGCTTCAAGAGGGGCGCCACCAGGATGATGAGGAGGGCGACGCCGACGACCCCTGAGACGATCCACACCGATGAGGGCAGGCCGGGGTCCCTGTCCATCCCCGCCGACTTCATGGGGCCGACTCCGGCAATCAAGCGGTACGCCCTATTGGCGAGCAGGGGGCCCGCGACCGTCGTGAGGGTGGACAGGACGACAGCCTCGATCACGCCGAGGCGGAACAACTGCCGACCCGAGGCCCCGCGCGCGGTCATGAGGTGCTGTTCGGCGTGGCGTCGTTCCGCCATCAGGCGTGACGTCTGTCCAAGGGCTGCGATCGCGAGAACGAGCAGCAGGAGCCCGGTGACCAAGACGCTCGACCGGGTGACGGCGAGGGAGCCGAGCACCTTGCCCAGAGTGGAGTCGGATTGGGTGAAGACGTCCACCGTGCTGGCTTTGGCTCCGACGGCGATCGTCGTGGACAAGTCGATGTCCTCCACCCCGTCGATGATGTCGCCCACGTCCACAAGGGTCGCCTCGGAGAAGTCCGGGAGGTAGTCGACGGTCAGCGTGGAGACGTCGAGGCCGTCGATGACGTCTCTCGTGATGAACAGGGGGCCGAACCCATCGGCCGTCAGCCGCCCGCCGCTCAAGGGAACGGCAAAGTCGGGCACGTAGCCCAGGCCGTTGTTGGGATCGAAACGCCAGAAGTCGGCCTCGGGGTCCCGGGCCTGATAGGCCCCCACGATCTCAAGGGTCAGCGCGTCTGCCCGTCGGCCGTAGGGGAAGACCTCCACCTCGTCTCCGATCGCGAGGGAGAGATCCTCCAGAAGGTCGATGGGGATCGAGGCCTCGATCGTCGATCCTGGAATGTCGGCCGGCCAGCGGCCCTCGCTGAGGACGGCGTTCTCCTCGACCCCGTCCTGGTACACGAAGTACCCGAGGGCGAGAGGTCTGTCCTCTCGAGGGATGCCGAGGACCTTTCCCTGAATGCGGATCTGAGTCTCGAATGGCACGTCTCCGAAGAATTCTTCTGCCGCGGACGCGGAGCCCGAGATGATCTCCTCGGGGCTGGCGTTGGGCGAAAACGAGTGGGTCACCCGGATGTCGGCGTCCGGGGCGTTCGTCAACGCTTCTCGGGCGGCGAACCGTTCCGTCGCGGAACTGAGGAGGAAGAGGCTGGAGAGCATGGTCGACGACAGGACCGACACGAGAAGGACGATGCTGAGCAGGGCCCACTGAACACGGGACCTTCGCACGGTGAGCCGGATCCGCCACGGCCTCACGGGTTTTCCTTCCGCTCAGGGGAGATGCAGACCCGCCTGTCGTGGGTCCGTGCCATCCTCCCACGGTGGCAGGACCCGGCGGTACTCGGAACCAAGACGCCAGAGGGTTACCGAATCGTTACCAGGCCGGGTGGAGGCGGGCCGCCTTCAGGCCCTGGCGAGCCAGGCATCGGCTGCGACGAGTTCCTTCTCGATGGCCTCGGCGAGGGAGTCGATGATCGCCTGGGTGACCAGACCCGCAAGGAAGGGCATGTGAACCGAGACGGTTCCCCTGAGGGTGAGTTCCGTACTGTCCCCTCGGGCGGCGAGGCGGATGGTCCCGGCCGCTCGCGCGGGGACCCCCACGATGTCGATGGCGAAGGTCCCCTCGCGGACGCCCTCACCGGGGGGTTCCCACGCCTCCGAGTACCTGACGGTGACGGACGAACCCAGGAAGGGCCGGAACTCCGGTTGGAGGCCGTCCGTTGCCATGGTCCGGCGGATCGCTACAGTGAAGGCCGTCCCGGCGTCCCCGTCGACTATCGCGTCGCATTCGGATGCCCCGACGGCGAGGCCCCGTTCGTGGGCGAAATCCGCGTTCGCATACATGGCGGCGACCCGCTCGATCGGCGCATCGAAGGCATGATCGGCGACGAGGTCGGCCTTTCCTTCTGGCATGCCTGCAAGAATACCCGGGGAATGCTGCCCTAGTCTGGTTTCATGGCGACCTTGCGGGAGCGGGCGGAACGCCACGGCCCGATGTCGGACGCTGAGGCGGAGTGGCTGACGCTTCTCGCCTCCGATTGGCAGATCATCGCCGACCTCTCTTTCGCCGACCTCGTCATGTGGCGTCGGGTGGAGGCCGGCTTCGTCGCCATCGCCCAATGCCGACCCCAGACAGGGCCGACCGTGCATCAGGACGATGTCGTCGGGGCCTTCGCCCCTGCGGGTAAGGTCGCCACCCTTCAGCGGGCCCTCGACGAGATGACTCTGGTGGCGACCCGAGAGCCCCGGTGGGACGAGCACTACGCGGTCAGGGAGGATGCCCTTCCCGTCGTCATGGACGGGGTGGCCATCGCACTTCTGACCCGAGAGGTATCTCAAGCCGTCTCCCGGAGTTCGAGCCGACTCGAGCTCAACCACAAGGGTGCTGCGGAGGACATCATCGGGATGATCATCCGGGGGGAGTTCCCGATGCTCACCTCGGTCCAGGGTCCCAGGAGGGGGGCTCCGCGCGTCGGGGACGGGATCATCCGGCTCGACGACCAGGGCCATGTCACCTATGCCAGTCCGAACGCCCTCTCGTGCTTCCATCGCCTGGGGGTCACGGGGACGATCGTCGGCCGATCATTGCCCCGCATCACCAGCGAGGTCATTTCCAACAAGGGGACCATCGATGAGACCTTGGCCATGGTGGTCATGGGCAGGGCGGCCTGGCGGACCGACCTCGAGGCAAATGGGGGATGCCTCTCCCTCCGGGCGATACCGACCCTCGTCAAGGGGGTGAGGACGGGGGCCCTGCTCCTGGTTCGTGACGTCTCGGAACTCCGTCGTCGGGAAAGGGAGCTCATCACCAAGGACGCGACCATCAGGGAGATCCATCATCGGGTCAAGAACAACCTTCAGACGGTGGCGGCCCTGCTCCGGCTTCAGAGTCGGCGGCTCGAGGCCCCGGAGGCCAAGGCCGCGCTCGCGGAGGCCATGCGCCGGGTGTCGACGATCGCGCTTGTTCACGAGACCCTGTCCGGCACCCTGGATGAGCTCGTGAACTTCGATGATCTCGTGGTCAGGAGCGTTCGGATGATCGCGGATGTCGCTACGGCCGACGTGAGGGTCAAGATCGTTCGGGAGGGAGACTTCGGCCTCATCCCGGCCTCGGTGGCGTCTTCGCTCGCCCTAGTGGTGACGGAACTGGTCACCAATGCGGTCGAGCACGGCTTCACGGGCAGATCGAGCGGGACGGTGACCATCAGGGCGGAACGAGACGGTGAGGCCCTTCACGCCGTCATCGCGGATGACGGGGTGGGGATTCGATCCAAGCCATCCGGCTTGGGGGCACAGATCGTGACGACCCTCATCGAGAACGAACTCGGCGGGCAACTGGAGTGGCGATCCGTGGACCAGGGTAGCGAGGTCGACATCCGGATCAATGTCCGCATCTAGGGCGGACGACGGACGAGTTACTTGGCGGCGCGTCGGGCTCGGGCGGCCCGGCGCTTGAGCGAGCGGCGCTCGTCCTCGGACAGGCCCCCCCACACCCCGGAATCCTGGTTGTGCTCCATAGCCCAGACCAGGCAGACCTCACGAACCGTGCAAGACGAACAGACGGCACGGGCACGCTCGAGTTGTTCGAGCGCCGGTCCGGTGTTGCCGATCGGGAAGAACAGCTCCGGGTCGTCAACATCTAGGCATGCAGCGCGATCGCGCCATTCCATGGTGTACTCCTTGATTGCAGGTTTGAGGACGGTCTCACCATTGAGGGAGAGGTGTGGAGACATGCTCTCAAACCTCGATTTCCCAGGTTCTCATGGTTATCGAGAGATGACAAGGGTCTTTCGTAACGTTTTGATCAAGGGCTGTCGTGGGCACCAGGGGCTTCCACGAGTTGGGCGGCGAGGGCCGATCCGTCCCTGATGACGAGGACCCGGCGGATCGGGGGCCTGGGGTCGATGAGGCCGTCCAACTCCCCCCGATAGCACTCACGGGCGAGGCGTTCCGTCGGCTCGGCCATGATGATCGTGCCCTCGTCGCGAAAGCCCCGGGCTCTCGCCAGGGGGCTCTCGATGGACTCGAGGTCGAGGGAGAGTCCCTCACGCGAAGCGCAGGCTCGAAGGGAGGCCTCGACCGCCTCCCTGGTCGGCCCTGGCGGGGACACAAGGAGGACGGGGCGCGAAGGGTCGACCGCGAGGGGACCCGCACGGTCGCCTCCTACCCCGATCACGAGGCCGTCTCCTCGGGGGAGGTCGGCGGGATTGACCCGAAGGGGAAGGGGATTCACGAGCGGCTCGTCGAGCCTGGCCGACTCTCGACCGACCTGGATTTCACACCAGCGGCCCTCGGCGCCGAAGCGGGCACGACCGGGAAGAGGAGCGAGGCCGTGGAGCTCCCTGGGCATGGGCCATGCCGCATCGTCGATGGCGTCGCCCCCGGCGAAGACGAGGAACGCGACCGCGTGGGACGCCAGCCGCTGGGCGCCTGCCTTGGGAAGGGCGACGGCGAGCGGGGCGCCGGAATAGGCGAGAGCGATCAGATGGTCGACCGGGGCACCGCGGTCGACGTCCGCCAGAAGCGTCAGCGCCCTCTGGGCGTCGTCGACCAGCAGGAGGGCGTTCGGGGTGCGAGGGCAGAGCAGGATTGTTCGGGCGGCCTCCCGGGGGTCCGAGGGAAGCCACACGGGTCGGAAGCCCTCCGAACGAGCCTGGGCGGCGATCAGCTTGAGGGCCGTCGTACGACCAGATCGGGGCGGACCGGTGATGAGGAGGAGTCCTGAACGGGGATCCCAGCGCACATCCGGCTGTCGGCGTTCCGACGGGACGTCGCCTCGGCCCAGCCACAGGCCAGGCGGGCGGTTCGAGGTCTCGACCGTAGGGTTGGCGGCTTCACCGAGATCGTGGGGAAGGGGGTCGAGCCATAGGGGGGCGGCCCTCGCATGGCCAGACCAGCGCCGTATCGCCGAGGCGGCCATGTCACGGGCCGCGACGGACAGGTCGTCCTCCTCGCCCCAGCATCGGATCCTCGGGGTGGGAACGACACAGGGCAGGGCGACCTGAAGGGTGGTTCGCTGGGTGCCGGTCACGGCCATGGCTCGCCCGGGGACGTCGGCGGGGAATTCGGCGACATCGGATGTTCCGACGAGGTCGCGGGATTCGGAGTCCGTCACGACTCGAAGCGCGAAGGTCGTCCCCATGTTCGCCCGGATTTCGGGCGTGACTGCACCGGCGGGGCGTTGGGTCGCCAGGATCAGGTGGAGCCCGAGGGAACGCCCCTGGGCTGCGAGGCGGGCGAGGTCCGGCAGGAAGTCCCGATACTGCGCCGCGACCTCCTGGTACTCGTCGGCGACGACGAGCAACCGGGGAGGCGCCCCGCCTGAGGTCTCCCACTCCCGGAAGGACGACAGGCCCTTCTCGGCGAGCGCGCCCTTGCGATCGGACAGCTCGCGGGACAGGGCTTTGAGGGCGCGCCGGGCGAGGTGGGGATCGAGGTCCGTGAGAAGACCCCTGACGTGGGGAAGGTCGGCACAGGTCCGGACGCCCGCTCCCCCTTTGAAGTCGATGAGGGCGACGCCGAGGTCATCGGGCGAATGCCGGAGGGTCAGGCCGAGGATGAGCGTCTCGAGAAGGGCGGACTTGCCCGATCCCGTGGTTCCGGCGACGAGGACGTGAGGTCCGTGCGCGTCCAGGTCGAGGACATAGGGGCCGGAGGCCGTCATCCCGAGGGGCACACGTAGCGTGCGGTTTTGCTCGGGGCTCGCAGGGGGGGACGCCACATCCGCCCAGCGGACCCTTCGAGGGAGGCTCCCTCTCCCGGATGCCCCGGCCAGGGATCGAGCAAGGGCCTCGGCCTCGGCCTCGGCCAATCCCAAGGGCGGCAGGCGAGAGACCTTTCCCTTGAGCCACAGGATCCCGCCATCTGACCGGATCTCCGCCCTGGCGTCGCACCACGAGGGCGCGGGCCCCTCGATGACGAACGCCACCTCCAGGCCTCCTGGGGGGGCATCGGGAAGCCAATCCATCCAGGGCTCGTGCCAGCCGTCCGCCCGGAGCCGGAAGCCGAGAGTCAAGGCGAGGGCACGGGCGAACGCCCGGGCCGGTTCGGGCCGTCCAAGGACGGCGATACTCCGAGGGGGGTCGGTCGACCAGGCACGACGGGATGTCGACAGGAGCGAGGGAAGGGCCGCGAGGTCCCAAGGGAGGCGACGTCTGCGCGGTCGGATGAGCCCGAGGGAGTGGGCAAGGTAGGCGGGATAGGCCAAGCCGAGGGCTGCGAGATACCACCGTCCCGTCATGGCCGCGACCATGATCCCGCTGATGACGGAGCCCGCGAGGGGGGCCAGCCGGGAGGCGGGATCCGATGCTTGAGGGGTAGGGTCGATGGTCGGGCAAGGCTCGACCGCCTCCGTCCCATCATCGTCGAGAACCGCGACGAGGGACGAGCCCACGGACAGGATGTCCCCTCCCTTGAGTTCCCGGGATCGTCCGATCGCATGGGGCGACCCCCCTCGCCACACCGTCGTCCCATTGCACGAACCGAGGTCGGACACGGCAAGGGCGGGGCCCGCCTGGACGGCTGCGTGGGTCCGTGAGACGGCTGGGTCCGCGAGGGATAGGTCTGCCCCCTCTCCTCGCCCGACGATGGTTCCCTTCGGCCCGACGAAGGCCCGTCTTCCGGATTGGGGGCCCGCGATGACGAGGAGGGTGCGTCCCCTCGGAGGCGCGCAGGGCAGGCCCGGGTCAGGGGTGAGTCGTGCCCCCTCAAGCAGGGGCCACGTCCCGGCGGAGTGGCGAGGGTCGAGGGCGATATCCCCGCACCAGACCGAGGAACCCAAGGGCACCCCGAGGGACCGGGCAGCCGCCGCAATCTCCAGCACGCTCGTGCCAGTGGCCACCGCAAGGTCCAGGTCGTCTCCGATGGTGATCTTCACCGTATGATCGTGGCGCGCCCCCAGGGGGGCGCGCCACGAGTCGCGATTGCCTGTGGAGAAACCCCGGCCTTTAAGAACTCGCCGCGAGGACGAGGACGGTGGCCCTGATGGCGTCCGTGGTTCGCCCGGTGCTGTCCGAAACGGTGTACTCGATTTTCGCCGTCCCCTCCTGATCCGGAAGGGGTGTGAAGGTCAGCACTCCGTCTACGACCTCGAAGGTGCCGAGCTCGTGTTCCAAAATGGATTGCACCCCGCTCGCCGCAGGATCGAGGTCGATCGACGCCGGATCGAGAACTGCGTCCCCGAACGCGAGGTCGTTGTCCAGTATCGCGAGCGAGGCGGAGGTGTTCGGACGGATCGTGACAATGTCCGAGTCTCCGATAGGGCCGAACTCGTTCCAGTCGGTCCCGAGCTGGACGTGGCTGTTCCAGTTGGAGACGAGTTGGCATACGGCGCCGGGGCAGTACACGACGAAACCGTCGTGGTCGAGGGGGGTGAAGCCAGGGTTTGTCGGTTGCATCATCCAGAAATTGGTGCCGTCGCCTCCGTTCTCATAAAACGCTTCGAGCCACATGTTGAACACGGGAAGCCGGGTCGGCTTTCCCCGCCATCCGTATTCGCCGATGTAGAAAGGCTTGCCCGCCTCATTGGCGAGGTCGGCGTGCCGTTCGATCCACCAGACTCCCCACTCGGCCCAGTCGTCCGTTGGCTCCTCCGGGTTCCAGTGGTCCGGATAGATGTGGATCCCGTGGATGTCGATGTTGTCAAGGGCGGTGATGGCCACAGGGTCGCCGCTCTCCTGGCAATTGACGAGCCAGGAGCCGTTCCCCGGGGTGTCGCACAGGAAGCCCTCCGACCCGAAGGAGATCAGGTGGTTCGGGTCGATGGAGCGGACGTAGTCGGACATCTCCTCGACCCAGGGCACGATCGTCGAGGTCCGGCAATCCACGCTCGACAGGTAGGGACCGGACTCGGAGCAGCGCATCTCGTTGGCGAGTTCCCAGGCCATGATCGTCGGATCGTCCTTGTACTTGACACCCGTGATCGTGTTCGTGCGATTCAGGATGTGGCTGACCCACGCCTTGTACCAGTCCTTGATCGTCTCGTCGTTGATGAAGTCGTCATGCCAGACTCCTCCCGCCCATTGGACGTACTGGTCCATGCCGCCGAAACTCGTCCAGTTGTTGACGAGGGGCAGGATGAGCTTGATGCCGTGTTCCTGGGCCGAGTAGACGACGTAGTCGAGTTTCTCGAGACCGGAGGGGCCGTCGTTGTAGCCCGGCGCGCCGGTCTCGGGATCGAAGTACTGGAACCACGTCCCCTTGTTGGCGATCTCGACACCTCCCGTTCCGTCCTCCGTCGCCACGTCGTAGAACGCCCAGGTTCGGAGGACGTTGAATCCGAAGTCGTTCATACGGGTGAAGTAGGCGTCCACCGTCACCGGCTGCCCGAACATCAACTCGTAGGTGTTCGTGCTCGCGTAGTAGAAGGGCTCGCCGTCGAGCATGAGGTGGTCGCCTTCTCGGGTGACGAATTCCGACCCGGGGCCGTCTCCCCCCGATTGGAGGATGGCGATCGTCGCGGCGGCGGCGACGGCGGCGCCCAGAAGGACCCCCCCGATGATCTTGTTCCGTGGACTCTTCGCGGCGATGGATGCCTGTGCCATGTCGTTCCTTCGTTGCGGCCGGAGCCGGCGTCAGTGCCGGTGGGGCCAAGTCTAGCGCCGAATCGAATCGTTACGAGGCTCGGGGTTCGGATACGAACTCGACGGAACCGTCGGGGAGGACATCGCCGATATACCAGTGGTACCGCAGGACGCCCACTTGGATGGGGAGGCTGAGGAGCGACCCGGAGGAGTATCGTGCGGTCGCCTCGAAGGTTGGAACCGTCGGCTCGGTCGTCCAGGGGATGTACTCGGGTTTCTGGGTGAGGACGACCGGCGCCGCCTCCCAAGTCGAGGACACCGCCTGAAGGCTGTTGGCGTCGATTCCCCCCTGAACCAGAACGACGGGGACATCGCACGCGACCCTGATCGTCCCGAAGTGGCTCGTCGTCCCCACGAGAATGACGGGGCGTCCGTCGGTGTATTCGCAAAGGGTCTCGATCTGGCTTCGGGCGCCCGCCTGCTCGCGAAGGTAGAGGGCGCTCGTGGGAGCGATGGGGGTGACGGTGACACCGGGGGCGTAGGCCCACCAGGCGATCATAGGGAGGAAGGCGATGCCAGCCGCGACGATGATCGATGCCACGTACGCCCTCCGGGCCTCGAGGTGCCGATGGAACCATTTCGCGAGCCAGACCCAGGCGATGGCCGCCGCGATCACGAGTCCCGTGACCCCGGACCCGTAGAGGCGCCGGATGGCCCAAACCTGGTCGGGCACGATGGACGGACGGAACAGGTACAGGAAGGTGGGGGCGAGGAAGGCTCCGAGGGGCACGGCCCACGCTCGATTCTCCGAGGCCCATTTCCACGCCATGATGGCGAATCCCGCGACCCCCAGGGCGAGGAGGGGCCAGGTGAGGTAGTAACTCATCCAGGTTACGGTGGACTCGGCATAGGTCCGCGATGCGTCGACGGGCACCCCGGCAGTCTCCTGCAGGTACTCGATGTAGTCGGGGACCCTCGACGACCCGTGCACCGTCGTCCACAGCGGGCGGGTCGCGAGGACGACGAAGGCGGCCGTGACCCCTCCGGCGGCCAGCCAGGGCAGGACTCTCGATGGGGCGGGGCCGTCGGAACCGGCGGGATCATCCGAGCCAAGGGTGTCGTCGGTTCCGGGGGGGTGGTCAACGGGGTTCGGGCTGCTCAACGAGGTGGCGAGGAGGCAGACGAGGGCGGCGACGAGAGCCGCGCACGTCAGCAGCAGGTATCCGTGAAGCAACTGCCCGGCCTCGTCGGAGAGTCGGTCGAGGTAGGCCTTGCTCCACCTCCCGAGAGCCGCGTAACCGGCCGCCACCATCGCGGCCTGGACCAGGGCGAATACGACTAGGGTCCGACTCCTTCGGCGAAGGCTCCACTGTCGGGAGCCCAGTAGCGCGATCGATACGCCCGCAAGCAGGCCGACAGCATAGGCCGCTCCATCGATCCTGGCGAAGACGATCAGGCCCGAGGAGACCGCCGCAACGATGACCGGCCCCGCCCGACCTTCCTTGATCCCGCGCCAGGCCCAGGCGATGGCGGCGAGCAGGAGGAGCATGGTGAGGGGCTCGGTGTAGGCGGCCCTCGACAGCCATATGTGGGAAACGGTCAGCGAGACCCCCAGGGCGGGCACGAGGGCTGCGACCGGGCTCATCACCTCCCTCGCCAGGACGTAGACGGCGATGAGTCCGATCGCCCCGATGATCAGGTTGGCCGTCAGAACTCCCGTGGTGCCCCCGGCCCAGCCCCCGACGGCAATGAGGGCAGGAAGGAGTTTGGCCCCTTGTGCCTGGATGACGTCGCCGTTGACGGTCCAGGCCTCCCCCTGGTCCGGGCGAGCGAGGTGATACTCGGCCGATGCCTCGATCGTGCCCCCGGTGAAGATATCGGGAGAGGAATGGTCGACGAGCCACATCCCCGTCAGGGTGAGGAATCCCGGGTCACGGCGGACGATGAGGTACTCCGCGACGAAGGGAAGGTTGACCATGATCCACGCGGCGACCCCGGTGAGGAGCAGGCCGGAACCCTGGGCTATGGAGGCGCTGGGCCGACGGGTGGGGAGGATGAGCCAACCCGCGGCCGCGAGGGCGGCGGCGAGGGGCAGGACGGTCCAGGGCCGGAAAGCCCCGAGGGTGACGGTAACGGCGCAGGCCGCGGCGAGGGAAACCGTGACGAGAAGGATCCTGTCCGGGGCAGAGCAGAGCGCCCGGAAGAGGCGGGCATGCAACTGGGCGGGGTCCGTGAAGACGTACCGGTGATACCCGATGTATCGCGTGACGGTCCCGATCCCGATTCCGATGATGGCCGCGATGTTCGCGGGTACCGCCTCTCTGAGCCCCAGGACATAGGCCGTGAAGGCGACGGTTCCGACGGGGATGAGGAGGGCCACGACGTTGATGAAGGCGAAGACGACGAGTTCGTCTAGAGGGCGACCGGTGCGTCGTTCCCTGAAGGTCCACATGCGATTGCCGACCCAGGCGACGACGGTGGCGATGGCGGCCGAGACGATCTTGGCCGTCACGATCCGATCCGCGAGCGGGGCGTGGGCTCCGTAATGGAGCAGGTTGAAGAGTCCTAGGTCGACGACGAACGCCAGGCCTCCGACGACGCCGAACTTCACTAGTTCGGATCGACGGTCACGCCACCATACAACGGCCACGCCGTGAGCCTAACGGCTTCACCCGGGTTTTGTGGACGGGCTCGGCCTGAGCCTGCGGGTATCGTGGGGGGCGGAGGTTGCGATGGCGGAGAAAGAACCCCTCGTGGGGATCATCATGGGGTCGGATTCCGACTGGCCGATCATGAAGGACGCGGCTGAGGCCCTGGACGACATGGGCGTGCCGCATGAGGCGAGGGTTCTCTCGGCCCACCGGATGCCCGATGACACGCTCGACTATGCACGCTCGGCTGCCGAACGGGGGGTCAGGGTCATCATCGCGGGGGCCGGTGGGGCGGCCCACCTGCCTGGGATCGTCGCCGCCGTCACCCCCCTCCCTGTGGTCGGCGTCCCGATCCCCCTCAAGCAGCTCGACGGGCTGGACTCCCTCCTGAGCATCGTGCAGATGCCCTCGGGAGTGCCCGTCGCGACAGTCTCCATCGGCGGGGCCAGGAACGCAGGGCTGCTGGCGGCCCGGATCCTCGGAGCCGGAAGCGATGAGCATGCGGCCGAGATGCGGGATCGGATCGCATCCTTTCAGTCTGCGCTGACCGAAGCCGCGAAGATGAAGGGGAAGAGCCTTCCGAAGTAGCGCGCCCGATCTGGACGGGCTAGCCGACGGTGCAGGCGCCTAGGATGTCGATGGTCTCGCCGGATGCCGGATCCGTGCCCGTTGAGGACGAAGGGGCCGGAACTGGAGCCGCATCGCTCATGTCGGCCACCGAATTCCCCGAGATGGGCTGGTCGTTCCTGATGGCCGCGAAGAGGGCATCGGCCGATGACGAGAAGACCAGGGTGTTGGGATCCTCCGGATTGGTTCTGGTGGGGACGGTCGTGAAGACGATGTTGGCTTTGTCGATGTCCCGAAGGCTCCACGCGAGTCCGATGAGGAAGTCGAGTTCCCTCATGTTGGGGCTCACGGTCATCGAATCCGCAGCCGCCTCGAAAAGATCCGTCAACTGTGTGGGGTGAAGGAAGAGGTTCTGCGAGAGGGCGACCTCGAAGACCTTTCCCACGAGTTCCTGCTGGCGTTTGATGCGGTACAGGTCGTTTCCATTGGGTCCGTACATCGCCTCGAAGGCCTTCCTGTCCGCCGAGCTGGTGAATTCCATCGTCCGGGCCCGCGCCCAGGCCACGGCCGCCCATCCTCCGAGGATCTGGGGGCCCGCCTCGAGCTTGAGCCCGGCTTTGGGGGAGGATACGTCGAAGGGGATGCACATGGGGACACCGCCCAGGACGTTGATGATGTTCTGGACGCCCACGAAGTCGACGACGATGTATTCGCTGATGTAGATGTCCGTGAGGGACTGGACGGTCTTGATGGTGCAGGCGGCGGCGTCGCCGACGACGCCCTTCATCCCACCGATGTAGAAGGCCCGGTTGAACCGGGTGGTCTCGGGGTAGGTGCTCGAGCCGTCGCTGCGTTCGCAGCCCGGAAGCCGGACGACCGAATCGCGGGGAATCGAGATGAGTTCGATCCTCGTTCGATCGGCGGAGATGTGCATGAGGATCGTCGTGTCGTTGTTCATCTCCGTGGAGGAGCCGTTGGCCCCTCCGATGGCGGCATTCGCGCCGACCCTCGTGTCGGATCCCATGAGGAGGATGTTGATCCACTGGCCCTTGACCTCGTCCGTCGGGGGGGGAGGTGGGTCGGGAAGGTCGGGTCCGAGGAGGAGGGTGACGTCCTGGTAATGGACCTGCTCAAGGGCGCCAGCGGCGCTGAAGTAGATATACGACGGCACGAAGGCGACGGCGCCGATGACGAGGGCGAGCACCCCGGCCAGGACCCCGTGATCGCGGGATCTGACGGCATGGCGCTTGGGTCCGAGGTGCATCCTGCTCACGGGCGGGCCCTGGAAATCGTCGTCATCTCTCCCTCTTGGTATGGGTTCCCATTGTAGATCCGGTCTGGGACTCCTCAAATCCAACGCTCCACGGCCGTGAGACGTTGCCCTCGCGTGCCTCACTGCCTTTGTTCCCCCGTGGGTCTAGGCTTGCGCGCCCGTCCGGGTTGTGGTCAACTTGACGGGATAGGGATTACACGGATGTAATTCTGCCGAGGCAGAAAACTCAAGCGGTGACGGGAGACCTGATGTGGAACGTCCTTGACGGGCCGATCTCCTCGGATGCGGGGAGGACGGCTCCGGCCCTTGCGACGGTCATCAGCATCTTCGCTGCGATCGACGAGGGTCCGTTGGGCTGGCAGGAGCGTGCGCTGTGCGCCCAGACGGACCCCGAAGCCTTCTTTCCTGAGAAGGGTGGGTCGACCCGGGAGGCGAAGAAGGTGTGCACTTCGTGCGAGGTGCGCAGTGAGTGCCTGGACTATGCACTGGCCAACGATGAGAGATTCGGAATCTGGGGTGGCCTGTCCGAGCGTGAACGCCGCAGACTCAAGCGGCGAGCGGTCTAGCCGCCTGCTCGGCGGATTCGATGAGCGCTGACGGCCCGATCGTTCGCGCGATCGTCGTGACCACCGGTCGCGTCGGTTTTCTCTCCGAGACCCTCTCAGCCCTTGCGGCCCAGGATCAGCGGATCGATGCCTGGCACCTGGTTGTCGTCGGCGGCTCTCGATCCGATGGCCGCGAACTCGGGATTCCTCCCGGCCTGGGGATTCCCGTGACCACCGTCGAGGCGTCGACATTCGGTGAGGCCGTCGATGCCCTCCTCCGGGAACACCCCGGGCAGGACGAGTGGCTGTGGCTCCTTCACGACGACTCGGCCCCCCACAAGACGTGCCTGTCCCGGCTCCTCGCCGTCACCCGCAGACGCCGGACCGCAGGCGTCGTCGGCCCGGCCCAGGTCCGTTGGGAGGATCCCACCCGACTCGTCAGCGTCGGCATCACGGTGTCCAGGAATGGAAGACGACTCAACGTCGTCGACGAGGACGACATCGACCAGGGGCAGCACGAGGGCCGAGAGGACGTGCTCGCCGTGGGGCTGGCCGGGGCCCTCGTTCGGCGGGACGTGTGGGCGAGGCTCGGGGGGACGGATCCCGCGTATGGGGTTTTCGGCGATTCGACGGATTTCTGCCGACGGGTCTGGCGTTCGGGACACGATGTCGTCGTCGCCCCGCGAGCCAGGGTGCGGCATGCCCAAGCGACCCTTCTCGGCCGAGTCGACGATGCTCGGCGGAGCGAGGGACGGCGGAGCCATTCCCGGGTGCGAGCCTCGGAGTGGTATCACGCCCTGGCATGGGCACGGCCCTGGGCTATCCCCCTGCTCCTGCTCTGGGCCGGTCTATCGAGCCTCGGACGAGCCCTAGTGCGGGTCGCGGCCGGTGAGCCTCGCCTGGCGATCGCAGATCTGGCGGTCCCCCCCACCTTGGCGACCAGGATGCGTTCCCTTCGCCGTTCACGGGCTGCCATCAGGAGGGCGGGCACGACTCCCGTCGAGCGTCGCCTCCTGGCGAAGCTCATAGATGTCATCGGCTACATCCGCACCAGGGAATTCGGGTTGTACGAGGCTTGGCGGGCAGAGAATCGTCCCAACGACGTGCAGAGGAAGGAACTCGCCCGACTCCGGGTCAGGCGGAGATGGACCTTCGCAGTCGTCGCCCTCCTGCTCCTCGCGTTGTCGGTAGCCTTGTACGGAACCTGGATCGCCCCCTTGGTCAGGGGGGATATGCTCGCAGGTTCCGCGCTCGGGGTCACAGATGTCTCGACAGGAGACCTCTGGAAGCGTTCGTGGACCGGATGGAGCGACACGGGCCTCGGGGGAGGAGCGGTGGACGGCTCGTTTGCGGCCCTCATGATTCCCTTCTCCCTGTGTGGGGGCCTGGCGATGGGGGTCGGCTTCCTCCTCGTGCTCAGCCCCCTCCTCGCGGGGGTGGCCGGGTGGTTAGCCGCGGGGGCGGCGACCCGGTCCCTCTCCGCCAGGGCCATCGCAGCGATCGCCTGGGGGACGTGGCCGACGCTGACATCGTCGGTCGCGGACGGTCGGGTGGGGAGCGTCCTCGCACATATCCTCCTTCCCCTTCTGGCTCTTGCGCTCGCCAGGGCTTCCTCCCTGTTCCGTCGGGATGTGCTCGGGCAGGGGGAGGAGTTTCCCAGGGGACGCATCGGTTCGCCCGCGGCGGGTGCGGCAGCCGCCGTGCTCCTGGTCGCCGTGACCGTCGCTGCTCCGATCCTCCTTGCCCCCCTCCTCCTGGCAATCGTGGCTTTGGTCATCGTCGGCAAGGGGCATCGGCGGAGGCTGGCGTTCCTGGCGATTCCCGCGCTCGTCGTCCAGGGACCGGTGTTGTGGCAGACGTGGATCCATCGGGGAGAAACCCGATGGTGGTCTCTGCTCGTGAGGGAACCGGGTCCCGCGCTTTCCTCGGAGCCCGTCAGCGGTTGGGACCTCCTCTGGGGAATCGGCGAGTCGCCTCCGGCGTGGCCGGCGGCGACGGAGACCGGGAACCTCATCCTCACCTACCTGGTCGGTGTCGTCCTGGTCGCCGCGGCCGCCCTGGCGCTGGCCAGCGGACACTCGCTTATGGCGACGAGGTTGGGGTGGTGCGTCGCGTCCGGGGGGCTCGCCACCGCGATTATCGCCCAGCGGACCATCGCAGTTGAGGCGGCCCCGGATGGATCGGCGGCGGCGAACGGCTGGCCGGGTCCCGGGCTGTCCCTCCTCGCCCTTGGTCTGATGATGGCGGTGATAGCGGCGTCCGGCACACCGCGTCGGCCGCCGGGTGCGGCCTCGGGTCGCACGACCCTGACGATCGTCATGGCGGGTGTCCTCACGATTCAGGTCGCGGCGACCGCCTGGCCGGGACGGGACTTCGGTGGCGATGTCCATCTGACACCAACGTCCGTCCTGCCCCTGGTCGCCGACCTCGAGCGATCCAGTCAGCCCGCGACGCGGGTGCTCCTCCTCCGGTCGCTCGACGACGGCACGGTGTCCTACACGGTCCTGGCCTCCGATGGAGACTCTTCCCTGCTTGGCCGGGCCCATCTTGCGGCGGACGGAAGCTGGCCGACCGGGGGGCACGATGTCGGAGACGTCTCCTTCTTCGGCCCGACCGTCGCCACTCTTGCCGGGTCGGGGGGGGACGCCGGGACCCTCCTCAAGGATTGGGGGATAGGGGTGGTGGTCGTTGCACCGGATTCGGAGGCACTCGTCGGCCCGCTGCTCCTTGTCCCCGACCTAGCCCTCATCGGCGCCTCCGACCTCGGGGTGTCGTGGGAGGTGCTTCCGGGCTCAGCGTCCGGGGGGATGCCGAAGGTTTCCCGAACCTGGCTCGAAGAGCCCGACGGGGACCGACTTCCGCTTCCGTCCGAGCCCACCGGGGTGAAGACACCGATCTCCTCCGGACACCCAGACCGGGTGCTCATCCTGGCGGTTCCGTTCGATTCCCGGTGGTGGGCGACGCTCAACGGCCATGACTTGAACCCTGTGGAGGTCGATGGGCGCCAGGGCTTCGAGGTCGGGGGAGTCTCGGGAAGCCTGAGGGTGGGATATTTCGACGCCGCCTATCGGGCGTGGTGGATACTCGGTCTCGTTGCGATCGCGTGGGCCCTCATCGGAGCCATTCCGCTGAGAGACCGCGCCTACGGGAAGAGGCGTCGATGATCCGCCCCGTCACCGGGATCCTCGCCCTCGGGGCGGCTCTGGCCATCGCGGCGTTCTTCGACCCGCTCCCGGAGGAGCCGGTCGTCCGCACCCCCACGACCATGGATGTCGTTCCGACGGATCTTCCCATCGGATGCTGGGGGTGGATGGTCCTGCCCGTCGGCGAGGCGGGGGAGGGCGACGGGGGGCTCGCTCCCGGGGCAAGCGACGTCCTCAGGACCATGATCGTCTCCGATGAGCGGGAAATCGATCCCGTCGGGTTTGGGTTCATGAGCGACGCCGTCATCGGGGTGCAGGTGGAAAGGGTCGGCCACGGAGACCTCTCGGGACTGGCGGCCGCAACCTGTTCCAGGCCGGCGAAGGATGCCTGGCTCGTGGGCGGCTCGACCCGGCTGGGGTCGAGCGCCAGGCTTGTCCTCGTCAACCCTTCCGATGTGACGACGGAGGTTGTCGCGACCGTCTACGGCCCCACGGGCCAGGTCGATCAGACGATCATCGTTTCGATGGGGGCGGAGACGTCGGAATCGATCCTCATCGAAGGTGTCGCCGCCGAACTCGCGACCCTCGTCGTCCACGTCGAGGCCGACGGCGCCGGGGTTGTTGCAGCCATTCAGGATTCGAGGCTCAATGGATTCCTGCCGGCGGGAAGCGAATGGGTGGTGGCGGGGGCTGCCCCGTCCACGCGGCTGGTGATCCCGGCCGTCGGCCCTGGAGATCCCGAGGGAATCGATGGATCGGCCACCATACGCCTCATGGCGCCGGAGGGGGCGACGGCCTCCCTCACCTTGATCAGTGACGCCGGGGTTCAGCCTTGGCCGGGGGTGAGGAACATGCGGCTGGAGGCTGGGATACCCATCGATATCGACGTGCCGGCCTCGTTGAGGTCGGTCGTGATCGTCGAGGCCGATCAGCCGGTCGTCGCCGCAGCGATCACTCGGAAGGGTCGAGTTCCGGACGAGGGCCTGGAGGGTGACATCGCCCGCGATATCACCTGGGTGGCCGGTCAGGATCCCCGCATCGGATCGCTCCTCACCGCAACCATGCCGCCGTACACGGTCACCGTCGTGGCGTACGCGGACGCCCAAACCGTCTTCCGGGTTCGGGATGCCGACACCGGGACCCTCTATGCGGAAGCGCTCATGGGGGCCGGGACGATGGCGGAGATCCCCCTCGATGCGGATCCCGGTACGCTTCTCGCGATCGAGGGCGAGGCGTCCTGGGTGCTGATCATCGAGGACCTTGACTTCCGGACGGCGGTTCAGCCGGTCGATACCCGAGACAACCCCGTGTCCATCTCGGCGATTCCGGGGTTTTACGTCCCCTGACCGACCCAAGCGTGGCCGGTCGACGGCGTGGTGCCGAGGGATGGGTTTGGGGCGGGGGTAACGTCCCGAACGTGACGACCATGCGTCGGTGTTCCAAGACCCCCTGTGGCCGACCGGCCGTGGCGACCCTCACCTATGTCTATGCGGACTCCTGCGTCGTCGTCGGCGCGCTCTCCCACCACGCGGAACCGCACTCCTACGACCTGTGCGCGCATCATGCCGAAGTCTTCACGGCTCCACGGGGATGGGACATCGTGCACCTCCATCAGGAGTACGCCACCCTTCCGCCGTCACCCGACGACATCGACGCCCTGGCCAGGGCGGTTCGCGAGGCCGGTCGCCCCCAGGTCGAGGAGGACCACCCGACCGCAACCCCCGAACCGCCACGCCGCGGCCATCTCCGCGTGGTGTCCAGGGAGGCGTGACGCCGACTACGGTAGTGGCGTGAGCGATTCCCCCGATCTTTCCGACCTCATCAAGTCCTACGATGTCCGAGGCGTATGGGGCAAGGACCTCACCGCCGATGTCACCCGGGCCATCGGGGCGGCCTTCGCCGATGTCGTCGTCCGGTCCGACGGTGCGAGGACCGTCGTCATCGGACGGGACATGAGGGATTCCGGCCCCGCCCTGGCCGACGCCTTCGCCTCCGGCCTCGCCGACCGGGGCATCGACGCCATCCGCATCGGACTCTGTTCGACGGATGGCCTGTATCACGCCTCAGGGGTTCTCGACCTCCCGGGGGCGATGATCACCGCCAGCCACAATCCCGCCGAATACAACGGGATCAAACTTTGTCGCTCGCGGGCGAGGGCCGTCGGGGAGAACACGGGGTTGGGGGAGGTCCGGGCCTTAGCCGGACGATACGTCGCGGAGGGCATCCCCATCGAGGAGAACCGGGGGTCGGGCAGCGAACGAGACATGCTTGTCGAGTACGGATCTTTCCTCCGCTCGCTCGTCGATCTTTCGGCAATCCGGCCCCTCAAGGTCGTCGTGGACGCCGCGAACGCGATGGGCGGATACACGGTCCCCGCGGCCCTGGGCGAGGAGGCCGGGCTTTCCCCTCTTCCGCTCACTATCGTCCCGCTGTACTTCGAACTCGACGGGACGTTCCCCAATCACGAGGCGAATCCGCTTCAGGAGGAAAACCTCCGCGACCTCCAAGCGGCTGTCCGGGAGCACAGCGCCGACATTGGCCTGGCCTTCGACGGGGATGCCGATCGGTGTTTCGTCGTCGACGAACGCGGCGAGATCGTCAAGCCCTCGACGATCACGGCGCTGATCGGGGTCCGCGAGACCCTCCGGGAGAAGCGGGCAGGCCGCACCCCGACCGTCATCTACAACCTCATCTCCTCGAGAGCCGTCCCCGAGGCGCTTACCCTGGCCGGGGCCACACCTGTGCGCTCAAGGGTCGGGCATTCCTTCATCAAGGCCGACATGGCCCGGCTCGATGCCGTGTTCGGCGGCGAGCACTCCGCCCACTACTACTTCCGGGACTTCTTCTTCGCGGACTCCGGGATGCTGGCCGCCCTTCACGTCCTCGCCGCGCTCGGCGGGCAGGGCCGAGTCCTCTCGGAGCTCCTCGCCGAGTACGACCCCTACGTCGCCTCAGGGGAGATCAACTCCGCCGTGGCCTCCGCCGATGCGGCCATCGAGAGGGTGAGGAAGGCCTTCGCCACGCCCGAGACCGAGGAGGATCTCCTCGACGGGCTGACCGTGAGCCACTGGAGCGCCGAACCCCGCTGGTGGTTCAATGTGAGGCCCTCGAACACCGAACCCCTCGTCCGGCTGAATGCTGAGGCGGCCGACCCGGCCGTCCTCTCCGACCTGACGGAGCGCGTGCTCGGCGTGATCCGGGGGGAGGGCTAGTGTCCTCACACGCCGGAACGCGGGCGGTCCTGGCCGCACTCGCCGCCAACATCGGCCTGGCGGTCACCAAGTTCGTCGCCTTCCTGCTGACGGGGGCCGCCGCCATGCTGGCGGAGTCCGTCCACTCCGTCGCAGACTCCGGGAACCAGATCCTCCTCCTGGTGGGGGGCCGCCGCGCCAAGCGCGAGGAGACCGAAAGCCACCCCTTCGGGTATTCGCGCGCCCGCTACTACTACGCCTTCCTCGTCGCCGTCATCCTCTTCTTCGTCGGCGGGCTGTATGCCCTCTTCGAGGCGTGGCATAAGTTCCACAACCCCGAGCCGATCGAGGCATGGCGGTGGGTCCCCCTCACCGTCCTCGGGGTCGGGATCCTTCTGGAATCCCTCTCCTTCCGCACGGCCATCAGGGAGTCCAATCGGGTCCGGGGAATCCTCGGGTGGGCGGCCTACATCCGCAGGTCGAGGAGCCCGGAACTTCCCGTCATCCTTTTGGAGGACCTCGCGGCGCTCATCGGACTCCTGTTCGCTTTCGCCGGGATCAGCCTGACCCTTGTCACGGGCGACGGACGATGGGACGGGGCTGGTACGGCCGGGATCGGCTTCCTGCTCGTGGCCGTGGCGTTCATCCTCGGGGTGGAGACCAAGTCGATGCTCATGGGGGAATCCGCGACGGCCGAGGATCTCGAGGCCATCCGCGGCGCCTTCGCGGAATCGAAGCTCGGCAACGTCGTCCACCTCAGGACGATGCACCTGGGGCCGGACGACCTTCTCGTGGCGGCCAAGGTCGCCCTTCCCGGATCGACCCCCCTCACCCAGGCTGCGGCGCTCGTGGACGACGCCGAGGCGAGGATCCGCGCGGCCGTTCCTGCCGCTCGCCTGATCTACATCGAGACCGATGCCGAGAGGACGGGGGGCGGGGGATGACCGGACCCAACAGCATCAGATCCGACCGGGTCAAGGGTGACCATGTCGTCGCCGACCTCGGCCTTGCACCTGCCGGGAGGCATCAGATCGACCTCGCCGAACGGGAGATGCCCGGACTCATGGCCCTTCGGGAGGAGTACGCGGAGGCCCGTCCCCTCGCGGGGGCCAGGATCGCGGGGTCGCTCCACATGACCGTGCAGACGGCCGTCCTGATCGAGACCCTGGCCGCCCTGGGGGCGGAGGTGAGGTGGGCCTCCTGCAACGTCTTCTCCACCCAGGACGAGGCCGCCGCAGCCGTCGTGCTCGGGTCCGGGACCCTCGACGACCCCACCGGGGTTCCCGTCTTCGCCGTCAAGGGGGAGACGGTGGAGGAGTACTGGACCTATACCGACAGGATCCTGTCCTGGGAGGGAGAGGATGGGCCGACCCTGCTGGTCGACGACGGCGGGGACGCCACCCTGCTCGTCCACGAGGGGGCGGCCGCGGAGGCGGCTGGCTCGGTCCCTGCCCCGCTCGACCCCGAAGACCCGGGATTCCGCCGCGAGACCGAGGCCATGCGAGCCGTCCTCCGGGCCTCCCTCGAGAAGGACCCGACCCGTTTCACCCGCATGGCTGCCGGCATCGCCGGTGTCAGCGAGGAGACGACGACGGGGGTCATCCGCCTCGCGAGGCTCCACAGCCAAGGGGGCCTCCTCTTCCCCGCCATCAACGTCAACGACTCCGTCACCAAGTCGAAGTTCGACAATCGATACGGCATCCGTCATTCCCTCCCCGACGGCCTCAACAGGGGCACGGACGTGCTCATCGGCGGGAAGGTGGCCGTCGTCGCCGGCTATGGGGATGTCGGCAAGGGCGCGGCCGAGGCGCTTCGGGGCCAGGGGGCGAGGGTTATCGTCACGGAGGCGGATCCCATCTGCGCCCTTCAGGCCGCCATGGACGGATACCAGGTGGCCCTCCTGGACGACGTCGTCGCGGCAGCAGATTTTGTCATCACGGCGACGGGAGGCAGGGATGTCCTGACCGTCCGGCACATGGAGGCGATGAAGGACAAGGCAATCGTCGGGAACATCGGGCATTTCGACGACGAGATCGACATGGCCGGGCTTCAGGCGTCGCCCGCCAAGCGGGTGCCGGTCAAGCCCCAGGTGGACGAGTGGGTGTTCCCGGACGGGCACTCCGTCATCGTGCTGAGCGAGGGCAGGCTCCTCAACCTTGGGAACGCCACCGGCCACCCGTCGTTCGTCATGAGCACGTCGTTCTCCAACCAGGTGCTTGCACAGATCGAACTCTGGACCAGGAGGGGTGAGTACCCCGTCGGGGTCCACCGGTTGCCCAAGGTCCTCGACGAGAAGGTGGCCCGGCTTCACCTCGACGCACTCGGCGTCGGCCTGACCCGGCTCACCCCAGAGCAGGCGAAGTACCTCGGGGTTCCGATCGAGGGGCCGTACAAGCCCGACCACTATCGCTACTGAGGGCTAGTTGTCGACGTCGGGCACGCCGTAGGGCAGTCGTCGGAGGAGGTCGGACTCCGCCAGGGACTTCTGGGTCTGCCTGATGAGGTACTCGTACTCGCGGTCCCGTCGGGAGGCGAGTACGGCCGCGATGAAGGTTTCCGGGTGGGTCCTGGCCGGCGGGGGAGGGGCGACTAGCGAGCTCATCTCGTCGGCGATCATGTTCCCGAGCCGGGCCCTGGCCTCCGGGCGGAGTTGGTGCGCCCGTCCGAGGAAGAGCCGGGCCGTCAGGGCGAGTCCGTCGGGCAGGCGCCGCATGTCCGCCTTGTTCGCCCAGTCCTCGAGGCTTGGGGGCATCCGGACGGGGGGAAGAACTTTGGCTCCACCCCTCGTCCTGAGCGGGTAGGTCCCGGCAAGGTAGTCTCCGATTCGCTTGCCCTTGGAGGAGAAGACGGCGACGGTGATGGCGAGTGAGCCGAGGGTCATGTAGACCTCGAGCATTCCGAGGAGGGCGCGGATGAAGGCGTGTCGGAAGGAGATGGGGCCCCCGTCGTCCCGGATGATGCGGATTCCGACGGCGAGGCGACCCAGGCTTTGCCCCCGGGTCAGGGTTTCGACGGTGGCGGGGATGATGAGGAAGACGGTGACGTAGAACAGGATGATGACGGCGTTGAAGAGAGCGAAGTTCTCGTAGAGGAAGGGCTCGAGGACGTTTGTGAAGATCATGATGAGGACGACGATCGCCAAACCGTCGATGAGGGCCGATCCGATGCGGAGCGTCACGGGTGCCGCCCCGGACTCCAGGCGGACCCCCTCCCCGATGAGGATCTCGTCCTCCACGCTGGACATCGCACCTCCTAGGCTCTGATATGGCATGGTAGCGGCATGGACATCGATGCGCTCAGCGCCGCGAGGGCGAAGAGGTGGGCCCGGCTGAAGGACCTGTCCAAGGGTCGTGCCCTCAGCGGAGCCGAGGCGGACGAGTTGACCCGGCTCTTCCAGCAGACGGCCGGGGATCTTTCCGCCGTCCAGTCGACGGCCCCCGATCCCGGGCTCGTCGCGCGGTTGTCCCTCATGCTCGCGGGGGCGCGGGTGTGGATGACGGGGGCGCACGCCCCCTCGCTTTCCGAAATCAGAAGGTTTGTTGTGCGAGAACTCCCAGCGGCTCTCTATCGCGTGCGATGGTGGTCGGTCGGCGCTGCGGGGATCTTCATCCTGCTGGCAACGGTTGCCGCGGTCTACACCTTCAATACTCCAGAGGCGCTCGACCTTGCGGGAAGTGCCGAGAGCCGGGCGGCATACGCGCAGCAGCAGTTCGAGAGCTATTACAGCGAATACGACCCGGCCTCGTTCGCGGCACAGGTGTGGACGAACAACTGGTGGATCGCCGCACAGTGTTTCCTTCTGGGCTGGTTCCTGGGGCTCATCCCCATCGTCGTCGTCTACACGAATGCCGTCGGGGTCGGAGTCACCGCGGCGATCATGGCCGAGCACGGGATGCTCGGCATCTTCTTCCAGCTCATCTCGCCCCACGGGCTGCTCGAATTGAGCGCCGTCATCGTCGCGGCCGCGGTGGGTTTCCGCCTCTTCTGGACGATGCTCGTTCCGGGACCCCGAAACCGCGGGAGGGCATTCGGCGAGGAGGGGAGGGCGGCCATCACGATCATCCTTGCCCTCGTGATCGTCCTTCTCGTCTCGGGGCTCATCGAGGCCTTCATCACCCCGAGCTCCCTGCCCTGGGCGGTCAAGGACGTCATCGGGATCGTGGCCGTTACGGCATTCTGGGTATACACCTTCGTCGTGGGGAGGGCGGCCGTGCACGAGGGCGCGACGGGTGACATCGAGGGTGCTTTCGCGTCCGCGGTCCTTCCGGTTTCCGCCTAGTCAGAGCTTGCCGGCCGCTTTGAGCCGGAGGTAGGCATCGGCGAGGGAGGGGGCAAGATCGGCGGGCAGGCCCCGGACGACCTCCGCCCCCAGTTGGCGCATCCTCATGGCGAGGGCGGACGTCTCCAGCCGTCCCCGTTCGGCGGCGGCTGCGCCGTAGAGATCGGTCGCGTCCCCGCGGGTCGAGGCCAGGTCTGCGAGTTCGGGATCCTCGACGCTTGCGACGACGACCTGGTGCCGCTTGCCCAGGGAGGCGACGGCATCGGTGAGGCCGTTGTCCAGACCGGAGGGATCGATGGTCGTGAGGAGGACGACGAGGGCACGCTGGGAAAGCCGGTCCTGGATGAGGTGGACGGCGCCCGGCCAGTCCGGCTCGACGAGGTTCGGCTGGGCAACGGCGAGCGCCTCCGCGAGGGCGGGCATGAGGCGGGGGCTCGTGGATCCCAGGGCGCGGGCCCGTTCCCTCCGGTCGAAGGCCACCACCTGGACGCGATCCCCGGCATGGGCCGCGAGGGCCGAGAGGAGGAGGGCGGCCTCGATGGAGGCGTCGAGGCGGGGGGCGTCGCCGACGCGGCCCGCGGATAGGCGGGAGGTGTCCACGAGGATGAAGACCCGCCGATCCCGTTCGGGTCGGAAGGTCTTGACGAGCACCTCCGCCCGCCGGGCGGTCGCCCGCCAGTCGATGTTCCTGACGTCGTCCCCGATGACGTACTCCCGGAGGGAGTCGAACTCGCTTCCGGCCCCCCGCATGTTCACCGAGGCCAGTCCGTCGATCTCCCTGAGGAGGGCGAGGCGCGACGGGAGGTGGCGCCGGGAGGCGAATTCCGGCAGGACGCGCAGGGTTTCGCGCCGGGGGATGGAGCGTTGACGACCGGCGAGGCGGAGGGGGCCGTCCAGACGGACGGTCAGGTCGCCGGAGTGCCGGTCCCCCCGACGGGTCGGGGTGAGTCGGGTGGTGAGCTTCCGGGTCTCGAGGGGCCCGAGGTCGAATCGGTGCCGGTTGGCCCCCGCCCCCGCGGAGGGCTCCCATGCGTCCCGGATGGCTCCACGCAAGCGACCCCGGGTGAGGTTCGCGATGCTGAGGGAGGCCTCCGTCGCCTGTCCCAGGCGCACCGATCGGGGGACGGTGCTCTTCACCCCGATGCCGGCTGCCACCGGGGCGAGGAGGGCATCGAGGAGGGCCAGCCCGACGACCCCGACCATCCAAGCCCAGGCGACAGCCCTGTCGTGGGCGAGGAAGGTCGGCACGGCCCCGAAAGCCGCGAGGAGGGCCGTCCACCCGGTGATGTACACGTCTACCGGGGAACGTCGACCGTCGCGAGAACGGTGTCGAGGACGGTAGCCGGGGTGACCCCCTCGAGTTCCGCCTCGGGTCTCACCTGCATGCGGTGAAGGAGGGTCGAGGCCGCGAGGGCCTTGACATCGTCCGGGGAGACGAAGTCCTTGCCCCTGAGCCACGCCCAGGCCCTGGAGGTGGCGGCGAGGGCCGTGGCCCCGCGGGGAGAGACCCCGAGCGAGATCGACGGAGATTCGCGGGTCGCGCGGCAGATGTCGACGATGTATCCGAGGACGTCGGGGGAGATTTCCACCTTGGCGACGGAGGCCCTCCCCTTGTCGAGGTCGGAGGCTTTGGCCACGGATTTCATCCCGGCGGCCTTGAGGTCGCGCGGGTTGAAGCCCTCAGCGTGGCGGCGAAGCACCTCGGCCTCGACCGCCCTCTCGGGAAGGGGGATGGTGATCTTCATGAGGAATCGGTCGAGTTGGGCCTCGGGCAGGGGGTACGTCCCCTCGTATTCGACGGGGTTCTGGGTCGCGATGACGAGGAATGGCTCGGGGAGGGGACGGGCGACGCCGTCGCTCGTGACCTGGCGCTCCTCCATCGCCTCAAGTAGGGAGGACTGCGTCTTGGGCGGCGTCCGGTTGATCTCGTCGGCGAGCATGAGGTTCGTGAAGACCGGGCCTTCGCGGAAGGAGAAGGCGGCCGTCTTCGCGTCGTAGACGAGCGAGCCGGTGACGTCTCCGGGCATGAGGTCGGGGGTGAACTGGACTCGCTTGAAGTCCAGGTCGAGGGAGGCCGCAAGGGCCCGGACGAGGAGGGTCTTGGCGACGCCGGGGACACCCTCGAGGAGCACGTGACCGCGGCACAGGAGGGCGATGACGAGGCCGGACACGGCTGCGTCCATGCCGACGACGGCTTTGCCGACCTCGGTACGGATTGCCGATAGCGACTCGCGGGCCTTGTCGGGAGCCGGGGGCGGCGGTGGGGCTTGGGGTGGTGGGCTGTCGGTCACGGTCGTTCAACCTCTCTCTCCAGGGTGTCGAGTTCCTTCGCAAGGACCATCATGTCGGGTTCGGTGGTCGGGGGTGGGCCGTACAGGAGCCTTTCGACGGCCGCAGCCTCCCGGTTGCTTGCCCGGGACACGGCCGCGATCAATGCCGGGGGTTCTGCCGACCGGGGGACCCCGAGGCGTCGCCCCATTCTTTCTGCCGCGGCGGCCCGGAGGGCCGCCGAGGCCCGACCCGTCGATTTCGCACGCCGGTAGAGCCTTCCCCGACCTCTTGCGGACTCCGAGGCGTGGACGATGACGGGCAGGGGCTCACTCACGAGGGCGCCCATGCGTCTGCCTCTCCAGAAAGCGGCGACCAGGCCGGCGAGGCCGAGGGCGAAGAGGGCGTCTCCCGTGCCCGTGGGCAGATAGCCGGGCTGGGCCTCGATTTCCCGTGGAGGAGGCCCGCCGGGGTTTCCGGGGGCGCCAGGGACAACGAGGGTGGTGTCGTCGTCCAGGGCTCGGGAATACCAGACGAGGGTGCGATGCTTCCCCAGTGCTCGGAGGACGAGGGCGGCGTTGCCCTCCTTCGAGAGGTTCTCGTTCATGGCGATCACGGGATCGGTGATGAGGATGATGCGGCGCTCATACTGGTCGATGACCGCATAGGTTCCGTACCCGTTGGGGTCCTGAAAGCAGACGGTCGTCCCGCCGATCCGGTCGGATCCGATGCGGGGGCTGGAGGCCGTGGTGAATTCGGCGGCGATCGCATCCGGATCATCGCAGGCCGCGGAAAAGGCGTAGCCCTGATCCGTCCAGTAGGAGAGCCCATCGCCCAGGGCCTGAAGGAGATCCCGACTGATCCCGATGAACACCAGGTCCCCCGGGTGCTCCAGGACCGAGGCTATCTGGTCATCGGACAGCATGCTGGGGAGGGTGATGACGAAGGTGGTGGCGTCCGGGTCGGAGATCAAGGCACGGCTGAGGTATCCGATCTCGCGGATCCGGACCCCTTGGTCGCGGAGGATCTCCGCGACGGCCATGGATCCGTCCGGTTCCGGGTTCCACGTCGACAGGGCCTCGGACGATGAGGGGGTTGCTCTGGCGAGGGCGAGGGCGACGATCGCGACGAAGGCGAGGGCGACGACGATCCAGTACCTCAGGCGCCACAGACGGGACTTGAGAGCAGGCCCAGGCTCGGGGATGGTGTATCCCTCGACCCTGGCGATATCGGTCGCGGTCATGGCTTCGCCAGAGATAGCAGGGAGCGACTGGCGAGGGTGGAATCGAGGCGACGCAGGGAGCCGTCGTCCTCTCGGGTCGCCACGTCGTGCCCATACCGCACCCCGTCGAAGAGCTCGGCGGCCGAGGTCATCTTGTCGAGGACGTCGGGGAACCTCGTCCCCGTCTCCCGCGCGGCCTCGTCGGCCGTCACCCCCGGGCGGTCGCTGATGAGGTCCCGCTCCTCGAGGGAACGGATGATCGCGCGGTATCGCTCGAGGACGGCGAGGCTGAAGTCCCCCCGTTGGGCGGCGGCATTGGCGGCCTCCCGCATCTCAGACGAGGAGCGAGTGTCGTCCTCGAAGACCGAATGGGTTCGCCTGGCCCGGTAGGCCCTCCTGACCGGACCCACGGTCAGCCTCACCGCCAGGATTAGGAGGCCGACGAGAACGGCGATGATGACGAGCGCGACGACCATGCTGCCGCCGAGATCGAGGCTGAACAGGTGGCCGAGCTGCTCCGTCACCCAATTCCACAGCCGTTCCAGCCACGAGGGCCCGTGCTCCTGGTATCGCGACTTGGACAACTCCTCGATCGCCCATTCCCGGGCCGTCTCGGCGTCGGGCTCGACGGGGATCTCCGTGAACACCCCTACCGCCCGGCCGCAGCCTCAGCCGCACGGGCCAGGTCGACGTCGAATCCCTCGTTTCGGATCCTGAGGTCGACGTACATCAGGGTGAGAAGGGAGCCGAGGAACGAGTACTGGACGATCGTCGTGACCACGGTCGAGACGATCAGGAAGATGATCGTCACGATGGCGAGGGTCGCCAGGCTGGAGGTCTCCGCGACGGCCACGAGGCCTGCTTGCGCCACCCCGGTGATCGCGTTGGAAATGATCGAGAGGATGATGGAGATGACGATGAAATTGCCGATCAGGCGCCAGGCGCTCCCCTTCATCAGGGAACGCGCCCTCGAGAGTGAGGCGGTGGCGGGAATCCTCTCCAGGATGATCGCGGAGACGGCCACCCCCATGAACACGGACAAGTACAGCACTCCGGGAATGGCGGCGAGGATGAGGATGACCGAGAACGCGCCGGCCCCCACGGCGGCCAGTCCGGCGATGCCCAGGACCACCGCAACAGCCATCAAGGTGATCAAGAGATACAGCAGAAGGATCTGAGCGATGCGGGGACGGGTGATCGACCAGGCCTTGCCGAGGGTGATCCTCTCTCCGAGGATCGCCCGGGATACCCCGGGGACGACGAGCACCCTGGCCGCCGCGTCCGTCACGATGAAGACGAGGACCGCCACGACGATGGCCAGGATCGTCTCCGCACTCATCGGGCCGAGATCCGCATTGGGGTAGAACCGGAAGAAATCCGGCTGCTCCATGATGAAGAGGACGGTCGCCACGGATGCGGCGAGCATGCTGGCGATCACGCACAGGAGCGGGCCCCCGAGGATGACCTGCCGGTTGAACGTGATGGCCTTCATGGGAAGGCTGAGGAAGTCGTTGAGGGTCAGGGGCCGGAGGGGCATGAACCCGGGTTGCCATGAGCGATAGGTCGGCACGCCTTGTCCCACCCGGGGAAGTCCTGAAGTCGAGGTCCCTCCCGGAGGTGGAGGGTAGGAGCCGCCCGGAGAAGGAGGGTAGGCCGGGGTGGGTGGGGAGAACGGGGGAGGGCTCCCGACCGGGGCACCCGAAGGCGCCTCCCAACCGGGAATCGAGGTGTCGTCCGGTCCATACCTCTCGGTCATGGGAATCCCCTTTCGGTCCGTGCCTATCCTGTCATGAACCGGCCCACCATAATGGGGGGATGAGTGGACGAATCCTGGTAGTCGACGACGATACGGCCCTGGCGGAGATGATCGGCATCGTCCTCCGTTCGGATGGTTTCGAGCCCATCTTCTGCGATCACGGGGACCGGGCCGTCGAAGCCTTTCGCACGGAGAACCCCGACGTCATCCTTCTGGACCTCATGCTTCCGGGGAAGAGCGGGGTCGATGTGTGCCGGGAGATCCGGGCCGAATCCGGGGTTCCGATCATCATGTTGACCGCGAAGTCGGACACGGTCGACGTGGTCCTCGGCCTCGAATCCGGGGCCGATGACTACGTTTCCAAGCCCTTCAAGCCCCGTGAACTCATCGCGAGGGTGCGGGCCAGGCTGCGACGGGCCGGGAACCCTCCCCCCGCGGTCATCCACATCGCCGACCTCGAGATCGACGTCGCGGGTCACCGTGTGACCCGGGGCGGGGAGGCCATCCCCCTGACCCCCTTGGAATTCGATGTGCTGGTCGCTCTGGCCAGGACCCCGGGCCAGGTATTCACGAGGGAGGTTCTCCTAGAGGACGTATGGGGGTATCGGCACGCCGCCGACACCCGCTTGGTGAACGTTCACATCCAGAGGCTTCGATCGAAGATCGAAGCGGATCCGGAGAATCCCGAGATCGTCCTGACCGTGAGGGGTGTCGGGTACAAGGCGGGCGGCGCCGGAGCGTGAGTCGGGGAGGCGTCAGGCGGGAAACTCCATGAGGTCGCGTCAGCGGCGGGTCGTGGGCACGGTGTTCTCACCCCTCCGCAGGGGGGTCGACCGGTGGCGGAGTTCGATGATGCTCCGGGTCGTCACCTCCTCGATCGTCATCGGGTTCGTGTCGGTCGCGATCCTCGGGGCATACGTGAGCACCCAGATACGGGACGGCCTCGTCGACACCAAACTCGAACGCATCCTCGCGGAGAGTTCCCGGGATGTGGCGAGCGCCCAGGCTCAGGTGTATTCATCTACCGCCGTCACTCAGGGGGAGCTTGAGCAGTTCGAATACAAGCTCGTCACGGACATGCGGCAACTCGGAGGGGAGGACCGGGAGGTTCTGCTTCTCCAGCGGGAGGGCAACCAGGGCGGGGTCGTCCTTCCCGAGCTGGCGTCGGACCTCGAGTTGCTTGCCACCGTCACCCCGGAGATGAGGCGAGGCCTCTCGGAGGGGGCGCAGCAGTCGTGGCAGCATGTGGCGTTTCCCGAGACGGGGGAGCCGGGTGTGGTCGTCGGGGCGCCCCTTGACGTGCCGGTTGCCGGCGACTTCGAACTGTATTTCGTCTACAGCCTGGGGGACGAGCAGCGCACGCTCGGGGTCATCCAGCGGATCCTCGGGCTCGGGGGCCTCGCCCTCGTGGCCCTCGTCGTCTTCATGACGTGGTCCGTGACCCTCCAGGCGGTCCGTCCCGTCCGGCAGGCGGCCCGGGTGGCGGCTCGGCTTGCCGAGGGGCATCTGGACGCCCGCATGGGGGTGAGGGGTCGGGACGAGATGGCGACCCTTGCGAGCACCTTCAACGACATGGCCGAGAGCCTTCAGCGGCAGATCACCAAGATGGAGGAACTCTCCCGCGTCCAGCGGAGGTTCGTCTCGGACGTCTCCCACGAACTTCGGACCCCCCTGACGACCATCAGGATGGCCTCGGAGGTCCTTCACGAGGCCCGCTTTGCTTTCACCCCAGAGGCTGCCCGGTCGGCCGAACTCCTGTCGACCCAACTTGACAGGTTCGAGGTCCTGCTGGCCGATCTCTTGGAGATCAGCCGGATCGATGCGGGGGTGTCGCAACTGGACTTCGAGGAGACGGACCTCCTGGGGGTCGTTCGCGATGAGGCGGAGACGGTGGCGCCCGTCGCCAAACAGGGTGGCGTGGCCCTCCGGCTCTGGGCGGCGGAGGGAAGCCATGTCGCGTCGATGGACCGGACGAGGGTCGGACGCATCGTTCGGAACCTCCTGTCGAACGCCGTCGAGTATGCCCAGGCGCGGCCGGTCGACATCCTGGTCGGATCCAATAGGAGGGGCGTCGCCGTCGTCGTTCGCGACTATGGTCTCGGGATGACCGCCCAACAGGCGGAGCGGGTTTTCGACAGGTTCTGGAGGGCGGATTCCTCGAGGAGGAGGACCATGGGCGGTACGGGGCTGGGGCTCGCGATCGCCCGCGAGGACGCCCACCTGCACGGGGGGCGACTCGAGGCCTGGGGTTCGCCACGCATGGGGGCGAGTTTCCGATTGACCCTTCCTCGTTCGTCGGAGGGGCTCGGGACCAGGCCCGTCCTGCCGCTCGTGCCGCACGAGGAGGACTTCCCCGCCCACGGGGTGCGGGTACCGCTCTCCAAGGGTTCGTCGAGGAGGAAGCGATGAAGACGGGTCGGATGTCCAGCGTGGCGGTAGTCGTCCTGGCTGTGGGGGCGACGCTCTCGGGCTGCGCCTCGATTCCGACCACGGGACCCGTGCAGGCGGGCAACGGTGACCTCCCCTTCGATGAGGACCTCTATCCGATTCCCCCTCAGATCGCGCAGGACGATCCGGTTCGGCTGGTCACCGGATTCGTGACGGCCTCTGCCGCCGGGGTTGCCGGGGACTTCTCGGACGAGCGGGGGTACCTCTACGGCGACGTGGCTGCTGAATGGGACCCCTCCGCGCAGGTCACGATCTACGGGACGGGGGATCTCGATGCGGTCTTCGACCCGGAGAAGCAGACCGTGTCCGTCTCCTTTCCCCTGGCCGCCACCGTCGATGTCGAGGGCCGGATGACGGAATACGAGGAGGGGACCAGCACCACCGTGACCTTCGGCGTGACGGAGCCGATTTCGGGACGGTGGAGAATCTCGAGCCTGGATGACGGCATCGTGATCTCACAAGCGAGTTTCGACTTGGTCTTCCGACCGGTCGCCCTCGCGTTCGGCTCCCGTGATGGCGACGTCGTCGTGCCGGAACTCCGCTGGTTGCCGAGGAGGAACATCGCGACCCACGCCACCCTTGCCCTGATCGGCGGTCCCTCCGCGTGGCTAGAGGACGCCGTGGTCACGGGTCTCAGTCCCACGGCGGAACTCGTCGTCCAGGCGGTTCCGATCGACGAGGGTCAGGCGGATATCGCGTTGACGGAGGGGAGCACGGGAAGCCTGGCCGAGCGGTCGCTCGCGCTCGAGCAGATCCTGCACACCCTTCTGCCGCTTCCCGATGTGGCGGGCGTGAACGTCACCGTCGGGGCCCTACCCATCGGGGGGGACGGAAGCGTGAGCCTGGAGGCCCCCCCGGTTCCGTCCTCGCGGGCCGCGGTCGTCACCGAGGGTCGCCTCGGGGTGTGGGACGGGGAGGGGCTGTCCGTCGTGGACGGCGGGGGAAGGTTTCCGGCGGACGCACGGGACGTCGCCCTCGCCTACGACGGGGTGACGGTCGCCTGTGTCATCGGTGAGGGGACCTTGGCCACCGCCGCCTTGCCTTCCGACCTGGTCGCCGTGGAGGACGCGGCCCCCGCGACGGCGGTCCTCGATCTCACCGAGGTTTTCGAGGGCGAGAAGCTCGTTGCCCCGAGTTTCGACCGGGAAGGGTGGTTGTGGACGGCCGAGGCCGAGGGCGCGGGTCTGCTGCATGTCATCGGTCCGACCGGGGAAGAGGTCGATATCCGGATCCCGGGGATGGAAGGTCGGAACATCGGCGGCATAGCCGTGTCCCATGACGGTGTCCGCATCGCGATCCTGTCGCAGGAGGGTGGGAGGTGGCGGCTGGGGGTCGTGGCGCTCATCAGGGCGGAGGACGGCACGCCCCTTTCGGTCGGTCCGTCCCTTGACGTCGGCGTGGGGATGGGGCCGTCCGGGCATCTGTCCTGGATCGACGAGGGCACGATCGCCGTGCTCGGGTCTGCCTCGGCCGGTGAAGCCGGGGAGATCCGTCTCGTCACAGTCGGGGGCCGGACCGAGGTGATCGCCTCCCCGCCGGATGCCGTGGGGATGGCCGCCAGAAACGGGATCGGCTCGATTGCGGTCGTCACCGAGGACGGGTCGCTCTACGTGCGCGTGAGCACCCAGTGGTCCCGGGTGGACATCGGGGCGTCCGTCGAGTTCTTGGCCTTCAGCGGCTGATGTCCCCAGGCGGATGGGCGGACCTGGCGGTTCACCTGTGTGGCGGGTCACGGCCCCGGCCGGGAGGCCGGACGATCCTGGTGTCGTGAGGTGGGGCGTGGACGTCGTCGAAGGCCTGAGGGCGCTGGCCAGGACGGTCGTCCCCATCGCCTGCCCGGGCTGTGGCCTTGAGGACCTCAGGTGGTGTGAGGAGTGCGCGGCGTCGTGGTGGGAGGCGCCCTTTCGTTCGGAGTCCGGGGCTCCCCGCCTCGACATCGAGGGGAGGGCGACGTTGCCCGTGTGGTCGGTCGCGCCCCTTCTCGGCTCGTCCCACCTCATGGTCTCGGCATGGAAGGACGGAGGGAGGCGGGACTTGGATCCTTTCTTCTCCGATGCGATTCGGAGGGCGGCACGGGAACTGGCCCCTGCCCTCTCAGCCGGTGATGTGATCGTGCCCGTCCCCCCTCACCGGCGATCGGTCCGGTCGAGGGGTCTCGACCTCACCGCCATGTTGGCCCTGGCGGCAGCGGAGGGCTTCGCCGCCGCTGGGAGGTCGATCCCCGTGGAGCGCCTTCTCGTCAACCGGGGGTACGAGTCCCGGGCCCTCGGCGACAGGGAGCGCTGGCTCAATGCCGGCCGGGGGATCCGGGCGAGGGAGGGGTCCTCGAGGGCCATGGCGGCCGTTCTCGTGGATGACGTCGTCACGACGGGGGCGAGCCTGGCCCGGGCATCGGAGGTTCTGGAGGCGCGGGGTATCACTGTGGTCGGGGCGTTGACGCTCGCGGCCACTCCGTCGACCGGGACCTCTGTCCTACAGGTTAGGCACACCTAAGTTCTACCGTTGAGGGTGTGCTCCTCATCGACTTGACCCCAGGGGTCGACGCCCGCGTCACCGGTGTGCGCGCCTCCGGCGGCGATTCGCTCCGCCTGACGGAGATAGGCCTTCGGCCGGGCGAGAAGGTGAGGGTCGTCCAGCGGGCGGGCCTGGGGGGAAGGCTCATCGCCCTGGGGTGCGGGCGGATCGCCGTCGATGCCGGGACGGCTCGGCGCATCGAGGTTGAGGAGATCCCGTGACGACGGAGAGGCCCGTCCTCATAATCGGCAACCCGAACGTCGGCAAGTCCACGCTGTTCAACACGCTCACGGGCGCCCGTCAGCACACCGTCAACGCCCCCGGCACGACCGTCGAGCTCGTGAAGGGGACATGGGTGACCCCACATGGACGGTTCGAGGTCACGGACCTGCCCGGCACCTACAGCCTCATCGCCCGGTCGCCGGACGAGTGCGTCGTCGACGACGCGATCGCGGGGGCCGCACCCGGAACGGTCGGAATCGTGGTCGTGGATGCGACGAGTCCGTCCCGATCCCTCTACCTTCTCGCCCAGGTGGTCGAGGAGGGGTGCCCCGCCGTCGTCGCCCTGACGATGAACGATCTCGCGGAGGCCCACCATCACAGGGTCGACGCTTCCGCCCTGAGTGCGACGATCGGGGTTCCCGTCGTCGAGGTCGACACCCGCCGCCGTCACGGAACGGACGCCCTGGCGGAGGCCGTCCTCGAGGCCGCGGCCGCCGGCCCCGCCCTCAAGGGGTTGGCGCTGAAGGCCAAGGGGTCCGGCGACGGCGGGGAATCCCTCGACGACACCCTGACAAGAACCGAGCGGCTCTTCGAGTGGGTGCGCGAGGCGGCGGCCGCCATCGAGGCCGTGCCGCGAACCCGCCGGACACTGTCCGACCCCATCGACCGGCTCCTCCTCGCCCCATGGACGGGCATCCCGATCTTCCTCGCGGTCGCCTGGGCGCTCTTCGAAGTCGCGACAAGGGTGACCGCCCCTCTCGTCCATGGGGTGATGGCCTTCTTCTCGGGCCCGGTCTCCTCGGGGGGATCCTGGCTCCTGGAACGGGTCGGGGCCGACGGGGGGTGGCTCGAGGGGCTACTCGTCGACGGGGTCATCCTGGGCGTCGGAACGGTCGCCTCGTTCATTCCCATCCTGGCCCTCATCTTCGCGGCCCTCGGGGTGCTGGAGGCCAGCGGGTACATGGCGAGGGTGGCCGTCGTCGCCGACCGGGTGATGTCCTCGATGGGGCTCGACGGGAGGGCCGTGCTTCCCCTCATGGTGGGATTCGGATGCAATGTCCCGGCGCTTGCGGCGACACGGGTCATGCCCGATGCCCGTCAGAGGCTTCTCACCGGCCTGCTCATCCCCTTCACGTCCTGTTCCGCCCGGCTGACCGTCTACATCGTCCTGGCCGAGATGTTCTTCCCCGACCATGCCGGGACGGCCGTCTTCCTGCTCCACGTCCTCAGCGTCGTGCTCGTCGTGGCGGTCGGCCTTCTTCTCAGGGGAACCGTGCTCCGGGACGTGCGCCGCGAACCCCTCGCGATGATCATGCCGGCGTATCAGTGGCCCCTCCCCGGGGTCCTCACGCGCTCGATCTTGACGCGGGTGTGGGACTTCGTTCGAGGGGCCGGCCCCATCATCGTGGCGGCCCTTGTCGCCCTGTGGCTGGCCGCCGCCGTCCCTGTTCGGGGCGGTCACGCCATCGGGGACGTGCCAGTTGAGGACAGCCTGTATGGGGCGGGCGCCAGGGGGATCGCCCCCGTTCTCGAACCGATGGGTTTGGGGGACTGGCACCTTGCGGCGTCCCTCGTGTCCGGACTCGCCGCGAAGGAGGTCACCGTCGCGGCCCTCGCCCAGTCGTATGCGGTGGAGGCGCCGACGGGGTCCCCGCCGACCGCTCTTGTCGAGCGGGTGAGGGAGACGGTGACGGAGACGTCGGGCGGGCATCCCGCGGCGGCGGGCTTCGCCTTCATGGTCCTGGTTCTGGTCTATGCCCCCTGCCTGGCGACCGCCGCAGAACAGCGACGGTTGTTCGGCTGGCGGTGGGCGGGGGGAGCCCTCGCGATGCATCTCGTCCTCGGATGGCTGTTGGCGACCTTGGCCTTCCAGGTGGGGAGGCTCCTATGAGCGAGCGGGGCGCATTCTCAGCCGTCGTCTCCGAGGTGGCCGGGGGGACGACGGCGGCCGCGGCGGCGCGTCGGATGGGGATTCCGGTCGGCTTGGCCGACACCATCGTCGAGGAGGCTGAGCGTCTGGGGCTCCTCTCCCGGTATGGCGGCGCGTGTGCGTCATGCGATCCTTCCGCGGCCGGGGGATGTGTCGGATGCCCCATGACGCGCATAAGGCGGGGGGCTTAGAGTAGGGGGAGGAGAGGTTCAGGCGCCCATCGCAAGGGAGGTGGTATCGCCCTCTTTGCCGTTCTCGATCCAGCCACCCGCGGCCTTGCCGCCCCACCCAGGAGGTGCCTCATGGACGTTGTCGTCGTCGGACGTCACACGAAAGTCTCGGACGAGTTCCGGGGCAAGGTGATCGACAAGTTGCGGAGGATCGAGACCGTCGATCCCCGGGCGACGCGAATAGACGTCCATGTGGTCCATGAACGCAATCCCAAGATCGCGGGAGAGCGGGAGCGAGTGGAACTCACCGTCCACGGACACCGCCCCATCGTCCGGGCCGAGGCCTCGTCGGATGACCGATTCGTCGCCCTTGAGATGGCGATCGACCACGTGATCGAGCGGCTGCGCAAGCGCCACGAGAGATTCTCCCATCGCCACCAGGGCCGGACGGGATTGGGCAAGACGGCGGTCCCCGCACCGTCCGACGTCGCCAGCGTCGAGGCCTGGGAGGGGGCTCCGGACACCGCAACCCGGGAGATTCCCCTCGACGGCACGCCGATCACCATCAGGAGCAAGGTCCACGCCGCCCAGCCGATGACCGTTCCCGAGGCGATCGACCACATGGAGTTGGTGGGTCACGACTTCTACCTCTTCCACGATTCGGAGAGCGGCCTTCCCTCCGTCGTCTATCGCCGACGCGGATGGACGTACGGAGTCATCCACCTTGAGGAGGCGTCGGCGTCGGAGGCCGACGAGGGATTGAGGGAGACGGCGTAGCCGCCGGTTCCGACGGTTCGGCTGGCGGATGGGGAGGCCCGAGGCGGCACATGCGCCTACGATGGTTTCCGAACCATGTCCAACTTGAGGAGTAGCCGTGTCCGTGTTCTCTAGGATCCTTCGTGCGGGCGAGGGGAAGAAGGTCAAGCGCCTCGCGTCCGTCGCCGCCATCACGAGCGGCCTGGAGGAGGTCTTCCGGGGCTTCTCCGACGACGAGTTGCGTGCCATGACCGACGACTTCAGGGCGAGGATCGAGGCGGGCGAGACCCTCGACACGCTCATGCCCGAGGCCTTCGCGACCGTGAGGGAGGTCGCCCGCCGGGTCCTGGGCCAGCGGCCCTTCGACGTCCAGGTCATGGGCGGGGCCGCCCTCCACATGGGAATGGTCGCCGAGATGAAGACAGGTGAGGGCAAGACCCTCGCCGCCACCATGCCCGCCTACCTCAACGCTCTGACCGGCAAGGGCGTCCACATCGTCACCGTCAACGACTACCTCGCCAAGTATCAGTCCGAACTGATGGGCCGCGTTTTCCGGTTCCTCGGCCTCGAGACCGGATGCATCCTCGCGGGAATGCCTCAGGAGGAGCGCCGCAAGCAGTATCTGGCGGACATCACCTATGGCACGAACAACGAGTTCGGCTTCGATCACCTGAGGGACAACATGGTGCTGCGTCCGGAGGACGTGGTCCACCGGGAGCTCCACTTCGCGATCATCGACGAGTGCGACTCGATCCTCATCGATGAGGCCCGGACGCCGCTCCTGATCTCCGGGCCCGCCTCGGGGGACAACAGCCGGTGGTACGGGGAGTTCGCCCGGCTCGTCCGCAGCCTCAACAAGGACGTCGACTATGAGGTCGACGAGAAGAAGAGGGCCGTCGGGGTGCTCGAACCCGGCATCGACAAGGTCGAGCAGGCCCTCGGGATCGACAACCTCTACTCCGCCCAGAACACGCCCCTCATCGGTTTCCTGAACAACGCCATCAAGGCGAAGGAACTCTTCGTCCGGGATCGCGACTACGTGGTGCAGGGGGGCGACCTCGACATCATCGACGAGCACACCGGTCGCATCTTCAAGGGGCGTCGATTCGGCGAGGGCCTTCACCAAGCCCTCGAAGCCAAGGAGGGCCTGCCGATCAAGGCCGAGGTTCAAACCTTCGCGACCATCACCCTCCAGAACTTCTTCAGGAAGTACGAGAAGGTGGCCGGCATGACCGGAACTGCCCAGACGGAGGCCGCGGAACTCAGGTCGACCTATGGGATGGAGGTCGTCTCGGTCCCGACGCACATGCCGATGATCCGCATCGACCAGTCGGACCTCCTGTACAAGAACTCCAAGGCCAAGTTCGAGGCGATCGTGGAGGACATCAAGGAGCGGCACGAGAAGGGGCAGCCCGTCCTGGTCGGGACGATCTCCGTCGAGAAGTCGGAGTTCCTGTCGAGGGAGCTGGACAAGGTCGGTATCCCCCACTCCGTCCTCAACGCCAAGCAGCACGCGCGGGAGGCCACGATCATCGCCGAGGCCGGCCGCAAGGGGGTCGTGACCATCGCGACGAACATGGCCGGGCGAGGCACGGACATCATGCTCGGCGGGAACCCGGAGTTCCGGGCCGTCGAGGCGCTGGCGGAGAAGGGCCTCGACCCCATCGGGGATGCGGCGAAGTACGAGAAGGAGTGGGCCAAGGCCTTCGAGGCGGCCCAGCGGGCCGTTCAGAAGGAGCACGACGAGGTCGTCGCCGCCGGGGGCCTGTACGTCCTCGGGACGGAGCGGCACGAGTCGAGGCGCATCGATAACCAACTCCGCGGCCGGTCGGGCCGCCAGGGGGATCCCGGGGAGTCGAGGTTCTACCTCTCCCTCGAGGACGACCTCATGCGCATCTTCCAGTCCGGGCTAGCCGCGCAGCTCATGAACTCGACGGCGTTCCCGGACGACATGCCCATCGAGTCCAAGGTTCTGACCAGGGGGGTCAGGAGCGCCCAGGCTCAGATCGAGGGCCACAACCACGAGATTCGGAAGACCCTGCTCAAGTACGACGACGTCATGGCCTCCCAGCGGGACGTCATCTACTCCGAGAGGAAGAGGATCCTGGCCGGGGAAGACGTCCGGGACCAGGTCGAGGGTTTCATCGACGACGTCGTCAAGGAGTACGTGCTTCCGGCGACGGCGGGCAACCCGGACGACTGGGATCTCGACGGACTCGTCAGGGATCTCCGGGCCGTCTATCCCGTCTCCTTGACCGCTGACGAGCTCATCGAGAATGTCGGGGGCGTCTCCGTCCTCTCCTCGGAGTACCTCGTGCGCGAATTCACCTCGGATGCCCGTATCCGATACGAGGAGGTCGAGAAGCGGATCGGACCGGACATTATGCGGCAGGTGGAGCGCCAGGTCGTCCTCCAGGTCATCGACGCCAAGTGGCGCGAGCACCTCTACGAGCTGGACTACCTGAGGAGCGGCATCGGGCTCCGGGCGATGGGCCAGCGCGACCCTCTCATGGAGTATCAGAGGGAGAGCTTCCAGATGTTCGAGGCCCTCTCCGGCGCCATCAAGGAAATGACGCTCCAGTTGCTCTTCCGGTTGGAGAAGCGGGAGCAGGGCCCGTCCGCCCAGGGCCAGTCTCCCGTCACGGCGGATTCGGCCGCGAGGACCGCCGCGGGGGCCAAGGCCCTCGGGCCCGCCCCGAAGGCGCCGGCCTCTTCCTCCACGGGGACGGGGTCTCCCGGCGCGGTGAATATGTCGCAGATGACCTTCAGCGGACCGAGCCTCGACACGACGTCGGGGTCGACGCCGACGGGGGAGACAGCCCCATCGCGGGCCGCCAAGAGGAGGGCCGCCTCAAAGGGGGGTGCGGCCAAGGGCGGACCGGACGCCATGGGTGCCCCTGCGGCTCCGAAGAAGGCGCCAGTCGTCAAGAAGCCGTCGGATGGGATCACCTTCCCGGGGACGAGCCGGAACGCCCCCTGCCCCTGCGGGTCGGGCAAGAAGTACAAGCTCTGCCACGGCAAGGACGAAACGTAGCCTCAGGATCAGCTGGGATGCGCCCCCGCAGCCCGGATCGCCTTGAGCGCCTGCCTGATGCCGACGATTAGCGCCAGAAGGCCGGCGAGCCCACCGGCGAACCACACCGGGATGATCATGAAGTACACCTTGATGGTCTCGGCGACGCCCGGCAGCAATCCCGAGACTCCGGCGACGACGCAGGCGATCACGATGTAGGTCACCAGGCCCCGCTTCGAGGACTGAGTCCAGCGCAGGTGCACGGTCTCTGGATCGGCGGTGGCGCGCAGGTTGGCCAGCAGGAGACCGACGGGGATCCCGTACAGCGCGACGGCAATCACCATTTGATGCGTGGATATGAGGTTTTCCCCCGTGATGGAGGCCCCGAAGACCACAAAGCAGGCGGCAAACACTACGCCGATCCACTTGAGGGCAGGCGTGGTGGGGAGGGCGTCGGCAAGGGACGTCACCTTTGCTTGGGGTCGCAGGTATCGGACCAGGAGCGTGAGGGCTACGGCCGTCCCGGGAAGGCCGATCCATACGAACCAGAAGGGCCAGCGCTCGGTGACGAACGCGCCGGGGAAGACGGCGGCCAACACGAGGAGCGTCCAGCGAAGCCAGGACGGGGTGCGGCGGATCCACGCGGGGGCGAGTCCGAGGATCCTCGGCCGCTCGACGGCCAGTTGCTCGACGATGAGGAGCGGGAGGATGAACGCCAGGATCGAGTGCCAGAAGCAGGCGAGGACGAGCACGCCCCACCACGAGATCCCTCCAGGCCCGATGAGTGCCTCCTCGTTTCCCACACCCCAGAGCACCCCCGTGAGGAAGAACTCGTACAGGCCGAAGATGACCCCAGCGCTCCAGAGGGCGGCCATGGTGAATCGGCGGTTGGTCCGATAGACCCAGGAGGCCAGCAGAAGGGCGTGGCCTCCATAGATGATGGCCATGAGCGGCATGACCCAGGGGCCGATGAGTCCGAAGGGCTCATTGGCGATGGTCACCTCGGCGAAGGCGATGGAGAAGGCGGTGATGAGGATCGCGACCTTCCATCGATCGGCGGTGCCGAATCGCGTCTCCGGCGCGAGCGAAGGTGTATTCATGACACGACCCTAGGCAGGGGCACGGCTTCATGAAAACCGCCTCAAGGATGACCGTGATCAGGGGTTTCCCGGATCAGGCACCCTCCACCCGGAATCGATTTCGGGCCAGTGTGCGTCCCTATCCGATATCCAGGACGGTGGCCTGCCACCGGCCGCCGACGTCCTCGAAGCGCGCCGCGACGGCCCTGACGCGGACCCCGTCGTCGGCGACGATGCTCGTCTCCGCCGCCGCCTCCGAGACTCGGTAGACCCGGATCCTCTTGATCGCCACCGCCGCCTGACGTCCGCGCCCGGAGCGGAGGGCGAGGGCCCCCTGGCGGGCAAGCGAGGTCCGGATCTCCGGGGTCACCCACCGGTTGAGCTGGTCGAGGCCGGTCCCGCCGAGAACGACCTCAAGGGCGGTCTTCGCCACCGTACAGGCCAGGGGGGTCGGATCGCCCAGCGCCCGTCGGGGTCGGACGTAGGGGTTGCTTGGAATCGCGGACGGGTTGAGCGCCCGGACGGATGGGGAGAGGTGTGGCCTCTCCACGGTCACAACGCTCATGGCTTTCCCCCATAGCCCCTGCCCATGGTCCACAGAGTCCCAGTTTTCATAGTTTTCCACCCTCTTAGGAATCGAATGATGCTTGATAGTGTTATTTGATATCGATAGGTGTAGTGCCAAGAGCCGGATTTGTCGGCGATTAGCGGGATGACACACCCAAAGGAGGATTGAAATGGCGAAGCAATCGAAAAGGAACCCCGTTTCCACCAGTTCCAACAGTTCCCCCACTTCCAACAGTTCCACCGGTAGCCACAATGGCCACAGTTACGCCATTTCCAACGGTGCCGCGAATACACTGAGGAAGGCGGGGAAGAACAGGAAGCGACGAGGAGGATCCGTGGACGCGCGAGCGGCTGTGGCCGCACAGCCGAGATTCAACGAGACGAAGTTCGCCGAGTTGATGCTGTACGTGGCGAAGAAGATGGAGTGCTCTCCTTCGTACGGGGCGACGATTCTGAACAAGGTGTTGTTCTACTCGGACTTCCGTCACTACGAGGTGTATGGGTCGTCCATTACGGGGGCGGAGTACCGACGTCGGGAGTTTGGGCCAGCGCCGCACAAGTTGCTTCCGGTTCGGGATGGTCTAGTCGAGTCGGGGCGGGCGGCGCTTGCGACGAAGTCGGCGGGGCCCAACGGTCACCAGCAGGTGCGCCTGGAAGCGGTGGGGGAGCCGGACTTGTCGCGGTTCACGGGCACGGAGATCGCTGTCGTGGACGAGGTGATCGAGTGGTTGTGGGATCAGACGGCCGTGTCTGCGTCGAATCGTTCCCACGAGTTCTTGGGCTGGCAGTTGGTCGAACCCAACGATCCGATCCCGTATCAGATGGTGTTTCTGCGCAAGACTCCCGTGACGGATAGTGACAGGGAAACGGCGCGGCATGTCGAGAAGTTGGTTGTCGCGGCGCACGCGTAGGCTTCTGATTTGTGGATACCACGTGGGGGTTGATCGACGAGCGTTCCTACGTTGACGCGCTCACGAAGTTGGGGATCGAGCAGAAGAAGCTCGACGAGTTCCTTGCCGCATCCACGTTCAGCATCGCACTCCATGGTGCGAACTCGGCGTTCGCGAACGAAGTGTCACCGGGGATCTACGTCACGAAGGTGCACTTCCGTGAGCCCGCCCGGTTGCTTCGCCTGTGGTACACGTTGGACCACGCGGAGATGAAAGCACACCTGGTCTACATCGACATTGAGGACTGGCCAAAGTCGGCCGAACAAGACGAACCCTGGTGAACCACACTAGGGTCAGGGCGGTCCTTCAATCGGCTTTCGTGTCCGCCTCAGCCCGGACCGCGGCCGCTTCCTCGCCGCTCACCGCCAACAGTGCTCGAAGGAACTCCTCTGGGTCGAGGGTTTCCTCTTCAGTGCTCTCGGGGGCCGTCGCCGTCACAACCTCATGCTACCCGGGGTAGATCGCGTTTCGGCAGTGCGGGCCGACGGGTCGTCGCGACACGCGCGACCGCATGATGTGAGGCACGGCCGGTTTCGGGGGGTGCTTCCGCACCGGACCGTCTAGACCTGCTTGTCGTGGAACTGGTGCTCCTCGCGCGCAAGGATGCGGGCGTCGGTTCTCCCCACGATCTCGGCGATCGCCTCGGCGGTCGTGATCTCGCCGAGTTCAAGCCGCACCACGCGGCGCACGTCGTCCTCGGTCGGCTCCCAGCCTGAGAGGGCGCCGTTTTGGATGGTGCTGAGCACTCGGTGTTGCGCTGCAGGGTCGAGGTCCGCGTACACGTGTGCGTAACGAGTTTGCCAGTCGTCCATGGAGTGAGCCTCTCGTTGTGGACTAGAAGAGTTGTTCGACATCAGAGGGTGAACCCCGCCAGTGGAGGGCCCAATCGACCGCCTTCACGTAGTCGCGGTTGTACTCCGCCGTGTAGACGGCACCGACCGCCATGTGACGTTCAGCCATGATGGTCGCCGGGGTTGCCGCAATCTGCAAAGACGACGCGGGGGCAATGTAGTCCAAGCCGAGGAGCCACAGTGCCGTGCACAGCATGCCTACCCTCTGCTCGTCAACCTGCCGTTCCATGAGACCCTCGAAGACCCGATGGGGTACCTCGATGTCTTGAGGTGTGAGCCCCGCCCCATCAAGGTTCGTCGCGAGTAGAGCCTCCAGGGCCGCCTCCGATGCGAACGCGGGGCTCGGGTCGCGCAGGCCCAGTGCGTCCATAGCCTCGACGGGCGTGCACTCCATCGCCGTGACCATCTCGCCCACGAGACACTCTGGCCAAGGCAATGTGCGTGCGATGCCACTGAAGTCGAAGTCCGGAGCGTCACCGTGGTTGTCGTTGCGCCACAGTCGCGCATAGAACGAATGGAGGTCGAAGTCGTACCCCCATGTGCTTCGATGTTCCCAGCCCACGAGGTCGACGCCATCTTGCAGCTCGTATCCAGGTTTGGCACCGTGGTTGCGTGTCGCACGTTCAAGGGCCGCACCGTGCAGGTCGTCAGCGGTCAACTCTCGCCCCCTCCAATGGTTGGTGTCTCAGTCTCGCACCCGCTTGTGACAAGTGGTGGGTCAGGTTGACGGCGCCACCGGGGCGAACGACACTCGGAACATGTCTGGGATGTGGACCCTGGGTGAGTGCGCCCACTGTCGTGCCGCGTTGGACCCCGCGAAGCCCTCGTTGTTCTGTTCCGACCGGTGTAGAGACACGGCCAAGGACATCAGGTACTTCCGGCGCTGCTACCGCGACGGGCGTATCGACGATCCTGGGGTGCGCGCCGCCCTTCGCACACGGATGGCGTTCCACGTCTCAGGCGGATACAACGCCAAGGCACGCCACCTGGACGCGGACACACGGCACGCGGTCCTTTCCGCCAACAACGGCTTGTGCGTGAACTGCAACGTCGCTCGAGCGACGCAAGTCGACCACATCGACGGGCCATCCTCTGACCGGACCAACCTTCAAGGATTGTGCGAGACATGCCACACCAGGAAGACCAACGACCGAATGGTGCCGATGACCGACGAGGACAAGGAGGTGCGAGACGCCTTCCTTGCGCTGGTCGAACGAGTCGAACCCAAGATGGCTGCCCATGATGAACGTACCTGGGACGGCCGGTGGCGTTCCCTCTTGGCTGAGACGCGAGAGTGGGCGAGGTCCGAACAGGGGGAGACCTACGTCGGGAAACACGGGTCTTCGAGGGCGGCTTCGACCAAAGAGGGGCTCGAGCAGGATGATACCGACGCCGGCGAATTCGGTGACGGCTCCACCGGGACCGTCGAAGACTATGAGCACGGCGTGTATCTTCAAATGCTCGCTGAACGCGACGACTGAACCTCTGATGCTCCAGGTGTCAAGACGCGAGTCGGTCAGATCCCCTGCGGTTGTCTACATCCCGTTGCCGTCGCCTTGAGATGCAAGGGTGGGCTCAAAGGCAAACGAGCACGGGCCGCAAAGATGACACCGGAAGAGCGAAGCGAGTCGGCGAGGCAAACCGTACGCACTCGGTGGTCGCGAGACGACTGAGAGATTCCCTCGCCGTGGCGTTTGGCCCGTCGCCTCGTTGTGACCCGCAAGGTTTGGCATACGCATCGCATACCGAAGTTGCCTTGTTGAGTAGCCGTACTCTTTGATTGCTACGTCGACGACGCGAGCGGCGATAGACGGTCGCTCGGGCGAGACTTCGTATCGCTCGGTAACGTCCCGAGCGTCAACGGTCGCAGGACACGATCGCCGGCATCCCCTGCGGTGCGATACGTTTGCCACGATGACCGAGAACGACGAACCTGACGACCTAGGCGATGGCAACGAATCCGCCGAGGAGGGCGTGGTTGACCTAGCGGGCGAGGTGCGCGATGTAGCCACGTCCGGCTGGCCCTCCGGCTATGTGTACGGCGCGACTCGCTATGCCGACGTGATTCTGCGGCAATCGTTCCCTGAGCGGTTCGCTGACCTGATCGCGGCGCTCTCGGCCTTCCGGCCGACTCTCACCGAGTTGCGATCCAGCGGTGGCGGTCGCGCCGTGTTCACGAAGCGGTTTGACGACTCCCTCGCGGCGATGACGTATGCAGGAGAGACGATCTGGGGAAAGCAGAACGTCACCATCGAGAAGGTCGTCGGCCTCGACGGTACGGCGATGCGCCGCACGCGCACGCGGGGCCACGAGATTGACATGTTCGGCAAGGGGACGCTCGCCCAGCCGCTGCCCGGTATTGCGGTCGAGATGGAGTGGAACAACAAGGACCCCTTCTACGACCGCGACCTCAACAACTTCCAGGCCTTGCACCACGAAGGCGCGATCGCAGTGGGCGTGATCGTCACGCGAGGCCCTGCGTTGCAGGCGCTGATCGGGATGACCGTGCGGAGCAAGGATGGCGGCTTGAAGTTCGGCCAGTCCAGCACTCACTGGAGCAAGTTGATCCCGAAGGTGAATCTCGGTGGCGGCGGCGAATGCCCCCTGCTGCTGATCGGCATCGAGCCCGAGCGCATCGACGGCATCGACCTCGCTCGCCAGGTCAAGAGCAAACTCGAAGCGATGGATGCGACTCAGGGCAAGGGTGTGTGGCGCTCCCACTGGGCCACTTACGAGGCTGCGCAGGCAGCGTGGAAGGCGATGCGCGAGGAGGCCGAGGCGTTGATGCCTCCACTCGCAGAGGAGAAATCCGACGACGAGGGCGAGTCGTAACCGCGCGATGTCGGAGGTGCGTGCCAAGATCTAATTATCGACCGCTCCCAAGATCTAATTGGAGACCCACGCGAATGACGATCACCCAACCTTTACGCGAGGAAATGCCCGCCCCTGCTCTGCCCGAAGTCGCGGGCGGGTTCAAGACGGTCCTTGCCGATCCGCCATGGCGGTTCACGAACCGCACCGGCAAGGTGGCTCCTGAGCATCGGCGACTCGATCGCTACTCAACGATGAGCCTGGACGCGATCTGCGACCTGCCGGTGAACGACGCGGTGGCGCACGACGCGCACCTGTACCTCTGGGTACCGAATGCGCTCCTGCCTGCGGGTATGCAGGTGATGGAGGCGTGGGGCTTCCGGTACGTCTCCAACGTCGTCTGGGCGAAGCGACGCAAGGACGGCGGTCCCGACGGGCGCGGCGTCGGGTTCTACTTCCGCAACGTCACCGAGTTGATTCTGTTCGGCGTGTGTGGCTCCATGCGCACGCTCGCGCCAGCCCGCAGCCAAGTCAACATGATCGAGAGTCGCAAACGCGAGCACTCCCGTAAGCCCGACGAGCAGTACGAGTTCATCGAACGATGCTCGCCGGGGCCCTACTTGGAAATGTTCGCGCGACATGCGCGGGCGGGCTGGTCGGCTTGGGGTGACGAGGCGGGAGAGGATGTGGCGCCTCGGGGTCAGGCGCACCGAGGCTACGCGGGCGGCCCGATTGAGGTGCCGCGTCTCTCCCACCATGCCCGTATGACGGACGGGCAGACCGACGTGATCGGGAACGAACTGCGGCGCCGCTATCACGCGGGCGCGAGTATTCGGGCTATCTCCGAGGAGACCGGCTACTCAATTCAGAGGGTGCGCAAGCTCCTGCTGTCCTCGGGGATGACCCTTCGGAGCCGAGGCGGTAGCCGCTAGCGCCGCTCTGCTGCCGAACCCATCAATGCCGAGACAAGGTCGGCAGGCGAGGCACGTCGGCGTCGCGGCGTCCGAGGGGTCCACCCGTTTAGTGTGCCATCGAGGCGACGAGAGCCGCCGCGTTTGTACAGATGTCACCCCCGGGCAACCGCAGGCGCGGCATGGGGGTGACCAGTATCGGTGCCCCGACCGCGGATGTCCCGGTACTGGCCACCGGTAGCGGTCCCTCGGCACAATGATGCGCGACGACTACTCGGGCTGGGCATGGAGCCGGTCTGCGACCATTCCGCACACCACCACACGGTTGTCGTGTGAGGTTAGGTTCGCCCGTCGAACCGTGTGGCTCAAACTGACCCACTACGATCTTGCCGTCCATGTTGTGGAAGATGTGTTCGGTCTGCTCTAGTCGGGCTGTCTCGCGCCCGGTGGCTTGAACTCTAGCCGTGGAGTCGAGCACCTAGCTCACGCGGCCTGTTTCGTCGAACGGGTGGGATAGGAAGGCGCGCCTATCTTCGTGGTGCCTAGAGACGTTAGTGCGATTAGATCGACTAGTCCCGCATGGCATCCAAGGCGTCAACGATCGCTTTCCCGCGATTCGCCTGCGAAAGTTGGATCTCCCAATCGAGGCCGCCTGAGGTCGTCACTTCAACGTGTCCATATAGGACGATAGGAAGGACCGGGTTGTTCGCGAACCTTCTGTCGGGGCCTCCACGGAGGTTCACGTATTGCCATGTTTCACCGACCTGCGTCGCGTCTGGCAGTACCGGTCCGGGTCCTTCGATGAATTGAGTCGTTGACGCCGTGACGCGGAGAGACGAGTAGGCGACATCGCTGTACTGGGCTCCTTCGCGGACAAGCACTCTATCGGGAAGGAAATACAAGGCGATCCTGCCAGCGGTCCACGACGGCACCGAGATGTTGGTTACCAGATGCGGTGGACCAGATTCAGAGCGGGTGATCGGAATCCGTTGCACGACGGTTGAAGCCCCGGCATTCGTTTTCAGTTGGTACGTTGTTCGCACCGCCCCCGACTCAACGACCCGCCAGAATCCTCGCAAGGTCGTGAGGTTCGCCCAGGCATCGACGAGCGACTGGAATCGGTCGGCTGGGGTGTCTTCGACATCGTAGAAGACGACAACCGAACGTCTCGCGCGGTCGCGTTGCGCGAGCCACCAACTGACCGGCGCGCCGGCCGCCCAGACCGCAAGACCCCACGGCAACGTCGCTGCCCCGACAGCGATGACAGGAACCGCCACCCAGGGCGCGACGCGGCTCTGCTTGGCCGCCTCGCACAGTTGCGTTGTGAGATCGTCGAAACCCGCTGGTTCGAGCTCCGACACTTGAGTACCTGTCGCGTCTTCCATGACGACGCCGGACGGCAAATACTCCGGGAGCGACCCCTCACCGGTTCGCACGGTCCGACGACTGCTTCCGCCATGCGGATCGAGGGTCGCCCGGTAGAACGCCCCGCCCTTGCCGATCTGAACGTAGTTGCCGCGAGGACCAGTCCCAACCCTGAAGCCTGGGACGCCGGTGCTCACTCCGAGACCCGACTTACTCAAGTTGAAGCGGAATGGGCCAGCACGAAGACTCTTGCGAACGTAGAACCCCATTCGACCCCCATCGCTAGTCGTGCGACGAAGTAAGCATGGCAGAGGGCACGCGGTGCCGCTACTCGAGGAATCCGATGAGGACGAGGCTGTCGGTCAAACACCCCTCAACGTCTTGGCCGTTCGACTCGTGAGGTTCCCCCACCGTCTCCACACACCGTCATCACCCACCCCCGATCACGGCCCCCATGATGATACGGCCCCTCTCGACAGGCGTCCGCGTAACGCGTATAATTGTTACATGGCTTCTCTCGTTTCGTTGTCTGACGAGACACTTTCCCGTCGCGCTGACGCGATTCGTCGGGAACGTCTGAGGCGCGCCGGGCGTGAGCGCCGTTGCGCCCGTTGCGGGGACAGGTTCTACGCTCGGGCTGATGCGATCTACTGCACGGGACGTTGCCGGGTCGCCGCGTTTCGTGTGCGCACAGGCACTATCGCGGGGAGGTGGACATGAGCCAGGCGACTGTTGAGGTCGTGACGGAGGGTCGAAAGCCACGACCGCTCGATGACGGAAGCGTCATCTCGATATCCACCACCCGCCGCTACGCGGCCGCGAGTCCCTTGCGCTACCCCGGGGGCAAGGCCGCCCTCGCCGGGTTCTTCAAAGGACTGATCGACGATCTGGGTATCGAGAACCCGCGTTACGTTGAACCGTTCGCCGGGGGCGTTGGAGCTGGCCTGGCACTGCTCGTCGACGATGCGGTCGCCTCCATCGTCATCAACGACGTTGATCCGGCGGTCTTCTCGTTCTGGAGCTCCGTGGTGAACGACACCCAGCGATTCCTTGACCTGGTGGTCGATACGCCGGTGACCATTGACGAGTGGCGCCTCCAACGCGACACGTACCAACGTGCGGACCGCCGTGACCGGCTCGCCTTGGGGTTCGCGTTCTTCTACCTCAACCGAACGAACCGCTCCGGAATCCTCAATGCGGGAGTGATCGGCGGGCAAGCCCAAGTGGGCAAGTACCGAATCGGCGCACGGTACTACCGCGACGAATTGGTCCGCCGCATCGAAGCGATCGGCGCCTTGAGGGACCGCATCACGGTTTCGGATGAGGACGGGGGTGACCTCATCCACTCCCTCGTTGTGGACCCGGGCGCGTTCTTCTACATTGACCCGCCATACGTTCGGATGGGCGACTCCCTGTACCTGAATGCGTTCAACCTTGAGGACCATGCCAACTTGTCCGAGACGATCAACAGTGCATCGACGTCACATTGGGTGCTGACGTACGACATCTCCGACTACGTGCGCGAGCTCTACCAAGATCGGTATATCCGCGAGTTCGAGTTGCAGTACAGCGCCTCACGCGCGGGCATCGCACGCGAACTACTGATCTCCTCGCCCTCGGTTGAGGCCGTGCTCCGTGCGCGCGCCAGCCGTTAGGGCTTCGAGGGAGGCGTCAACAGTACTTTGATGAGGGGAGCCATGTGCTCCCACGCGGCGTGAACACCCGGGCCCTCGACGAACACGTCGGGTTCGTGGTTGATCCCGTTGAGGATCCACGCTGACTTGCTGTATTGCGCGGCCGTCTGCCCAGGCTGAGACAGGTTGTTCAGAACCGAGGTCATGTGCTTGTTCGTCGAGAAGTGGCCGCGGGCTTTGGTGATGCTGTCCATGAGCGTCGAGCCGGGCTTCAGAGGGTCCTTGAGGTCGCGGAAGTACTGCTTGATGGTGCACTCGAGGACGGAGCGTAGGTGGTCACCGGCCGCGTTGGGAAACCTGGTGACATCGATCTCAGCCAACTCTTCGAACCGGCGCCGCAACCCGGGCGACTTCAATGCGCTGTAGTCGACCCCAGCAAGGTTCAGGTACGTGGCGGCGTCACCGCGCTTGGACCGCGGCTTCTTGCCTGAGGTTGCGCCACCTTGGCCCGTGTCGCTCCCGCCCGCAGATCCGGTCCCGGAGCCAGTCCCGGTACCGTCGGACGGTTGCTCCTGCTCACCGCCACTTGCCCCTGGTGCCGGGTTCGTGGCTGAGGGCGCATTGCCGGCAAGGGCGGCAAGTTTCGCCACGTACTCGTTGTACTCCCTGGACTTCGTCTTGAGTATCGGCGTGCGGGTGTTGAGAATGCCAGCCTTCAAGTCGGCAATCAGGCGCCTGACGACGCGAAGCGCACCGCCTGAGAGTTTGCGGTTCTTCAGCATCCCATCGGAGTCGTGATCGAGCCCCGCGAGGGCACGGATGGCGGGTTTGCGGTACACGTACTCAAGAGATGAAATCTTGAAGTCGCTGCTGTGCACGAAGGTGTTCAAGTCGTCGTCGCCGAGGTCAGTCTTCCGCAGAAGCTCGAGGACCTCGCCCATCACAATGAAGCGCTGGATTTGGGAGGCTTCGGCAGGGTACTCGTCCTTGAGGTCAGACAGCGACGTACCGGGCCCCAATTGGGCGTGGAAGAAGATCGCCTGTTGATCCCGATCCCAGCTCTTCTTGTTCAAACCGATGTGCAGGCGCGCCAACAGGGGCTGTGCGGCCTCACGCGTCGGTGCCACCATCACACGAATCGTTGTGGGGACCACGGCGGTGCTGTACTTGGCCACGAGGCGCTCAAGTTCCTTCGTTCGCGCCGGGACAGACGTCGGATCGGTCAACCCCTTGAGCGCGGCAACACGTCGGTTGCCCTCCAAGACCGCGAACTTCGCGCCCACCTTGACGACGACGGGAATCTCATTGTCGATGTAACCGTCGCGCAAGAAACTGTGGGCAAGGTCCATCACTTCGTCGGCGGCGTACAGGTACTTCAGTGCTGCCGCTTCCTTGAGCGTCTCTTCGCGGATGCGCGCGTTATGGAGGTCGAGTTGCAGGTCCTCAACCTTCACTTCCTCGATGGGCCACACCATGGTCGCTCCAAGTCGCCTAGTAGCACGGCCCCCGAGCAAACAAGAGCCGCAACGCACTGCGGGGGCCACCGTGCGGCTCCCCCACGAGCGTATCGAGAAGGCGCCATCCGCGCAGGGTGACGGACCCTCGCACCGACAGCACTAGTAACGTCGGGCTCCGCGCGTTCGCTTGCGGTCGCGGTACGGAACCAGTCAGGCGACACCGGGAATCGGCCGGTACGTGAGACGGCGGCCGTCGACGTTGTTGATGAGCATCCGCAAACGTTCACTGTCACTCTTGCGGCAGTTCGTGGCCAGCCACGCGAATTGCTCCAAGTAGCGGTCCAAGTGCCACAGGGACACGTGATGGTGGGTGCCATCGAGTGACCGCTTGAGTTGGGAGAAGAACCCTTCGGCGGCGTTCGTCGTCGCCCCACCGCGCACCTTGTACTGACCCGCTTTGTGGTTCACGGCTTCGTGGTCGGCGAACTCGGGGGCGAGTTGCCGGTAGTAACCTGCCGAGTCGGTCCACAAGTGGGTGTTCGGCACGTCAATGTGACGTCCGAGTTGACGACGGAGGTTCTTGCCCGTGACGTCCACGATGCTCATGGCCCGAACCTCACGGGTCTCATGGTGCACCAACGCCAACACGGGGATCTTGTCCGTCCCACCGAAGGGCCCGCGTGGCTTCACCCGAGGGCCTGACCGGTGACGGTTCTTCGGATCCCCACCGATCCATGTCTCATCCGCGATCACCGTCCTCCGAAGCAAGCCCGCGACGGGTTCTCGTTTCATCGCTTCCCGAATCCTGTGGAGCATGTGCCACGCCGACTCGTTCGTGATCCCGTACTTGCGGGACACCTCCCACGCTGACACGCCGTTCTTCGCCGAACACATGTCGAAGATCACGAGGACCCATGTGCGCAACGGAATCCGCGTCCCATGGAAGATCGTGTTCGTCAGCACCGAGAACTGCCTCCTGCACGACGCGCACTTCCACAGACGCCGCTCCGTCCTCGAACCCGTGCGAGTTCTCCGAGTCTCACCATTCGCCGGCTTCAAGAAGTAGAACTTCCCCACCACCCCACACAACGGGCACGCCTGCGGTTCCCCACCCCAACGCAACTCCTCCAGGAAACGGTAAGCGTCGGCCTCCGTCTTCAGACGAGCCGCCAACTTCGGGACCGAGAACTCCTGCTTCTCCATACCTTCATTGTCCCAAGAATCCATGGGTGTGTCAATCCGCAGTCCGATGATCCTTGACCTGACTGGCGGGGCACGGAAAAGACCATCGTGGCCCGACCGCCGGGCCCTCTTCTCATAGCCCGCGCCCCACCCTTCGCCGGGAGTTGCCCTCCTACACCATCTCGCCGAGGCCCTTCTCTCCCGTGTTGCTGCCACACTTCGCGTTCGGGCACTTCCGGTCCCACACGACCGGGGCGGGGCCACCCGCGAGCGGACGCTCGGCTGGCAGACTCCGGCGGATCTTCTTCACGCCGTCGGAACCGCAAATACGACAGGGGCCTTCGTAGTCGTCCATCGCCTTGTCCTTTCGTTGGCACCCTCATCCTTACACCCAATCCCGACACGTGGGTGTGTCATCCCGCTAATCGCCGATTTGTCGAGTCGAATGGGGATGCTGTGGACAACCAAGGTCCCGTACCGTGGGGTTGTGCGGTGGAACGACTTGTTCGGTGACCTCGAAGGTCAGTTCGCCTCAGCCGTCAGCCAGGAGTTTGCGGTCGAGGTCGCGGAACTCACGGTTGCGGAACGGGCGTCGGTCGAATTGGCGGCGCGGCTTCGGGCCGTCGGATCGGACCAGGTCGTCGTTCACCTCGCTGGCGGTTCGGTGCTTCGGGGTGTGGTTTCGGACGTCACTCCGACCTGGATCCTGATGCGTGAGGGTAGACGCGAACACCTCGTGCCCCTGACGGCGATCGCGGCTGTGGTCGGGGCGCCGGATCGTTCCCTGCCTTGGAGCGAGGTCGAACGCCGCCTCTCCCTCGGGCACGCGCTTCGCGTCTTGGCGGACGCCGGTGTTCGGGTCGTCATCGAGACTCAAGGGAGCGAGTTTCGGGGAGTGATCTCAGCCGTCGGCGCCGATCATTGCGATGTCCTGCCGGATTCGGGATCGGATCGGGTGTCCGTGCCATTCTCCGCGGTCAGGCGGGTGACGTCCGCCTAAACGCGCCGTCCCCGATCATCAGCGTTCGACCTCCGCCCGGGAGCGGGTCGCCTCATATTGCCTCTGGATGTAGGCCTCGAGTTCCGACGCCTCGACCCGCCAGGTGTTCCGACCGCCGATCTGGATCGCGGGCAACTCTCCCGAACGTACGAGCGCATAAGCCTGAGCCGACTTGATATTCAGGGCCTCTTGGACATCGGCGAGCGTCAGGAATCGGGCTTCCATGTTCACCAGTCTCCCATGACGAGGTTGAAGGTCCCGGTTATCCACACCCGTCTGCGGGACCCGCCGCACTCGGGCAATATGGCCTCCAAGCGACCGAAGGAGGTCCCCATGAATCCGGCATCCGGTCCCATCGCCGGGCGTCTCACCAGGCCTGGATGGACGGACCCACGCCTCATCGTCGGGCTGCTCCTCATCGTCCTGTCCGTTTGGGGAACGACGCTCGTTGTCTCTCGCGCAGACCGCACCGAGCCGTTCCTCGTGGCCAAGGGAACGCTGACACCCGGAACCGTCTTGAGCGATAGCAACGTCCTGGTGTCGAACGTCAGGATCGGAGACGGGTATATCCCGGCGGACGATGCCCCGTGGGGTGCGGTGGTGACCCGCACCATTTCCCCCGGAGAACTCATTCCCCAGTCGGCCGTCTCAGGATCTGACGAGTTCGACTTGCGGCCCGTGGCGGTGGAAAGCGCCCTTCCGCTCGCCGCGGGAATCGTACCCGGCGCCATCGTCGACGTCTGGTTGACGAGAGAGGGGCTCATGGGAACCGAGTCCGTCCTCGTGGCATCGGGGCTCGTCATCGATCAGGTCGATCAAGGCTCCGGATCCTTCTCCCAGGGCGCGGAGACCGTCTATGTATTGGTCCCCGCAAGGGACGTCGGAGATTTCCTGGCCACCCTCGCAGAGGAAGGGGAGGTTGTGGTGGTGGGCATACCCGGCGGGGGAGGGACGTGACGACTGCCGTCATCCTCGCCGTTCGGGGGACGGGGGAGGCCGCTCTCGCGAAAGCCATCGAGGCTCAGGCGGATCTCGTCGTCGCGAGGCGGTGCGCCGATCTCGTCGAGGCCGTGGCAGCCGCGGCTGCGGGCGTGGGCGGGGTGGTCGTCATCCACGATCAGCCTCGGCTGGACCGCGCGATTGTCCGGTCCCTGACCCGGCACAACGTGGCCGTCATCGGAATCCCTTCGGGTCCGGACGAGGCGAAGCGATGGCTCTCCCTCGGGGTCGGGACCGTCACCTCAGTCGGGGCCGGGGTCGACGAGGTCGTCGCGGCCGTTATGGAATCCATCAGCGAACCACTCGATGAGCCCGACTCCCCGTCAATACACAAGGAACGGGGAGGCGGAACGGTCGTGGCGGTGTGGGGTCCGACGGGTGCCCCCGGAAGGACGACCTTGGCGGTCAACTTGGCCTCCGAGATGACTCGCCTTGCCGGCTCCGTCATTCTGCTCGACGCCGATACCTATGGAGGGGCCGTCTCTCAGGCCCTGGGTATGCTCGACGAAGCTCCTGGGATCGCGGCGGTTGCCCGGATCGCCCTTGACGGCGGCCCTCTCAGCGACGCCATTCGTCGGCACTCCCTCGAGGTGCAGCCGGGGCTCAGAGTTCTCAGCGGAATGTCTCAGGCGTCCCGCTGGAGGGAACTGCCATCGGCGGCGGTCGAGCCCATTCTTGCTGCCGTTCGGTTCGAGGCCGCGGTATCGATCGTGGATTGCGGCTTCGGCATCGAGGGCGGGGACTCCAAGTCCGGGGGTGCAGGCCGGGACGACGCCACCCTCTCGGTTCTGTCCGGCGCTGACCTGATCGTGGTGATCGGTTCGGCCGATCCCCTGGGGATCCAGAGGCTTGTGCGTTCGCTGGGTGACTTGGCCGATGGACCGGCAGGCCCGATTCCGAGAAAGGTCGTGGTGAACAGGGTGAGGGCCTCGGTCTGTGGGGCGAGGCCTGCCCAGGCCGTTGGGGATGCACTCGCCCGTTACGCGGGTGTTCGGGAGGCCTGGGCCATTCCCGATGATCCGAAGGCCTGCGACGCTGCGACCCTTGCCGGGCAGACCCTTTCCGAGCGGGCGCCCCGCTCCCCCGTGCGGAAAGCCGTCGAGGCGCTCGCCAGAACGGTGTGGGAAGAGGCGACGGCCGGACGAACCGAGGAGGCGGCCGCAGTCCTGCTGGGGGCCTAGACGGCCCCGGGCAGATCTTGCCCGAGGAGCCTGAGCACGTCGTCGTGCAGAACCCCGTTTGTCGCTAGGGCGTCGACCCCGAAGGGGCCCCTCACCCCGGCAAGGGAGGTGAACCGCCCCCCGGCCTCTTCGACGATGGGCACGAGCGCGGCCATGTCGTACAACTCGAGGCTGGGCTCGGTCGCCGCCTCCACGACGCCCTCGGCGACGAGCATGTAGCTCCAGAAGTCGCCGAACGCCCGGGTTCGCCACATCTTCCGCTGAAGGTCGAGGAATCGGTTGAGGCTCCCTGCCGCCTCCCACCCCGTGAGGTCGGAGTAGGACAGGGTCGCCTCCGAGAGGCTCTCGATCCCCGAGACCCGGAGGCGCTTGGCGTTCTTACGGTTCCGGCCCTTCCACGCCCCATCCCCGCGGGAGGCGAACCACCTCTCGCCGAGGGCGGGGGCGCTCACCACGCCCATGACGGGGTCGCCCTCGACGAGGAGGGCGATGAGGGTGGCCCACACCGGGATGCCCCGGATGAAGTTCTTCGTCCCGTCGACCGGGTCGATGACCCACTGGCGCGGGCCGCCGCCCTTGGTGCCGAACTCCTCCCCATAGACGGAGTCATCGGGCAGGGTCTTCTCGAGGAGCGTGCGGATCAGGTCCTCGGCCGTGCGGTCGATCTCGGTGACGGGGGTCAGGTCCGGTTTCGTCTCCACCCGGATGGACGCGTTGCCAAATCCGGCGAGCGTGAGGGCGTCGACCTCGTCGGCCAGGCTGAGGGCGAGGGAAAGGTCGTCGGCGTAGGGCCCGGTCATGCCTCAACGCTACAGGGGTTCGGCCCCGATGCGGCTGGCCAGGAGCCTCCGGATGGATTCGAGGCGCGATCGCCGCTCGGCGGTGTCGGCCCAGGCGTCCAACAGGCATCCATCGCCGTCCCCGAGGTGGGGGCACCCACGGGCGCAGGCCGTCGCGGCTTCCGCGACGTCGGGGAACGCCGCTAGGAGGTGCTCGGTCTTGACGTGGCCCAGCCCGAACGTCCGTACCCCCGGCGTGTCGATGATCCAGCCCGCCCCCGGCAGGCGCAGGGCGACGGCGGAGGAGGAGGTGTGCCGTCCCCGCCCGGTCACCTCGTTCACCCCCCCGGTCGCACGGTCGGATCCCGGAACGAGGGCGTTGACGAGGGTCGACTTGCCGACGCCAGAGGATCCGATGAGGACGGTCGTGCCACCCGAGAGTGCCTCCCGGAGGGCGGGAAGCCCACCGATCTCCCCCTTCTTGAGCCCCGTGTCGACGACAGCGACGCCCAGGGGCTCATACGCTTCCCGGAGGGGGGAGGGGTCCTCGAGGTCGGTCTTGGTGAGCACGAGGAGGCCCTCCATCCCGGCGTCGAAGGCGGCCACGAGGCACCGGTCGATCAGGCGTCGGTTCGGCTCCGGCTCCGCGAGCGAGGCGACGATTCCCAGTTGGGTGGCATTCGCCACGACGACCCGCTCGGTGGGGTCGGAGTCGTCGGCGCTCCGGCGAAGGACGCTGGTGCGTTTTTTTCGGCCGACGATCCGGGCCAGGGTTCCGGGATCCCCGCTCACGTCCCCGACGACGCGGACCCGGTCGCCCACGACGATCGCCCGCTTGCCCAACTCGCGCGCCTGAACCGCCGTCACCTCGACATCGTCCTCCCCGACCCCATGGATGAGGTACCGGCCCCGGTCGACGGCGACGACCCAGCCGTCGAGGGCATCCGTGTGCTCGGGGCGCCTTTTTGAACGCGGGCGTGATCCGCGAGGATTCGGCCGAATCCTGGCGTCGGACTCGTCGAAGCGCCTCAAGCAATCTCCGCGTCGACCGTCAGGCCGAGCATCGTGCGCCACATGGCCGGGAAATCCGGCATGGTCTTGGCCGTCGTTCCCACGTTGATGACCCGGGTCCCGGGCACTCGGAGCCCGACGATCGCCCCGAAGGTGGCCATCCGGTGGTCGTGGTAGGTGTGGACATCGGCACCGACCAGGCGCCCCGATGCGGGAGGAGAGATCCGGAGGGCGTCGGGTTCTTCCGAGCACTGGCCCCCGAAGCGCTGGATCTCGGTGGAGATCGCGGCGAGACGGTCCGTCTCGTGCCCCCGAAGGTGAGCGATCCCGCTCAGGGTCGAGGGGCCGTCGGCCAGGGCGCATAGGGCGGCGATGGTCGGAGTCATCTCGCCGCAGCCCGACAGGTCGGCGTCGATGGCGTGGATGGTCCCCATGCTCGAGATGTTCATGACCCCGTCCTCGACGAAGTAGGTGGCGCCCATCCGTTCGATGATCGCCGGGAGGAGGGCTCCGGGCTGGGTGGTGTTCTCGGGCCATCCGGGGATGCGGACCGTCCCGCCGGCGGCCAGGGCGGCAGCCATGAAGGGCCCGGCATTGCTGAGGTCCGGCTCGATCAAGATCCTGCCGAGGTGGATGGCGCTCGGGTGGACGATCCAGGTGCGGTCATCCGGCTCCTCGACGCGGACGCCGGCCTCCCTGAGGTTGGCCACGGTCATCTCGATATGGGGCAGGCTCGGAAGCCCCTCGCCGACGTGGCGGATGGTCAGGCCCTTGGGGAGCCGGGGCGCGACCAGGAGCAGCCCGGTGATGAATTGGCTCGACGCGGAGGCGTCGACCTCGACCTCGGATACGACCTCGTCCGGGGGAGTGACGATGAAGGGGAGGGAGCCCAAGCCGGCGTCGTCGACCTTCGCGCCGAGGGCCCGGAGGGCGTCGATGAGGGGGGCCATGGGCCGGGTGCGGGCACCCGAGTCGCCGTCGAACGAGACCGGGCCGTCGGCGAGCAGGACCATCGGGGGGACGAAACGCATGACCGTGCCCGCCAGCCCGCACTCCACGAAATCACCCCCGCGGAGGAGGCCGGGCGTGACGACCCATTCGTCCTCGGAATCGTCCACCCCGATCCGCATGGCCCGGAGGGCGTCGATCATGAGGTTCGAGTCGCGCGAGCGAAGGCCTCCCGCGATCCGGACTGGAGCATCGGCCAGGGCGGCCAGGACCAGGTACCTGGCGGTCAGCGACTTGCTCCCGGGGATGGCGACGGTGGCGTCCAGCGGACCCGGAGCGACGGGGGCATCCCACAACTGCCCCGGACCGAAGCCGGGAGAACCGATGGTGGGGCTCATCTTGCCTCCTTAGGGCTCAAACCTACCAACGTTGGTGATCGATGCGGGAATGGGGCGGGGAGGGAAGGGGTTTGATCGGATGTGGCCCTGTGCACCTTGGTTGAGGAGTCCCGGCCCTCCATCGGGGGGCTCGGGACGGTAGGCTCGTCCACGATGAACGACGCCGATGCCGCCCTGGCCGCATTCGAGGCCGAGGCCCTTTCATACATGGACCAGCTCTATGCTGCGGCCATGAGGATGACTCGGAATCCCGCGGATGCCGAGGACCTAGTCCAGGAGACCTACGCCAAGGCTTTTGCCGGGCGAGCGCGATTCGAACCGGGGACCAACCTCCGGGCCTGGCTCTACCGCATCCAGACCAACGCCTTCATCAACACCTATCGCAAGCGACGTCGCGAGCCTCAACGGACGGATTCCGAGACCATCGAGGACTGGCATTTGGCCCGCGCGGCGTCCCACGATTCCGGGGGCCTGTCATCGGCCGAGGACCACGCCCTCGACGGGATCGGCGACCTCGACATCCGCGAAGCCCTGGCCGCGCTTCCGGACGAGTTCCGCATGGCCGTCTACCTGTGCGATGTGGAGGGCTTTGCCTACAAGGAGATCGCAGAGATCATGGAGTGTCCGGTCGGCACGGTCATGTCCCGGCTCCATCGGGGCCGGAAGATGCTCAGAGAACTGCTCCAGGACTACGCGGCCGATCAGGGCATCCGGTCGGTCGCGGGTGGCAAGGAGGACTCCGATGGTTGACCATTGCGACGAGTTGCTGGACAAGATCTTCGCCTACATCGACCAGGAGCTCCCCGAGGAGGAACTCCGGGCCATCGCCGAGCATCTGGAGATCTGCGGCCCGTGCGAGGCCGAGCGCAGGGCGTTCGAGCGCATCAAGGAGATGGTCTCCGGGTGTCCGCTCGAGTGCGCCCCCGACCGGCTGAGGGAGAGGATTCGCAGCATCATCGGCGAGGCGAAGGAAGTCGGATAGTGCCCTCGTCAGGCGTTGGGGCGCTTCCCGTGGTTGGCTGCGCTGCCCTTGCGGGTCCGGCGTTTGCGTCCTCTTTTACTCATGAGGGCTCCAATTCGATCGTGTGGCATTTTGCGCATCATCTTCCCACACCCTCCGAGCCGTACTAGCCTCAACTTTCAGGGCCACTATGCCGATGGAGGTGTTGTGAGCGAACAACCGGTTTCCGTCATTCCCTTCCTGCATGCCCTTGCAAGCACGAACGGATCTGACCTGCACTGCAAAGTGGGTTCGGCGCCCCGGATTCGAGTCGACGGCCGACTCCGGAAACTCCAGGTTCCCCCACTCCGGCCGGAGGATACCCGCAACATGGTTGCCCAGGTGCTTCCGGAGGATCTCGTCCTCGAATTCCGGGAGACCCACGAGGCCGACTTCGCCTTCTCGCTGTCCGGCGTCGGGCGATTCCGCGTCAATGCCTACGTCTCGCGGGGGATGGATGCGCTCGTGTTCCGGCGGGTCGCCGTCGGGGCGCAATCGATGCAGGAACTCGGGCTTCCGGACGTCGTGGCCGACCTCGCCCTCGAGCCTCGAGGACTCGTCCTCGTCACGGGCCCGACCGGATCAGGGAAGACCACGACCCTCGCCTCGATGATCGACCTCGTCAACAACCACCGTGAGACGAACATCATCACGATCGAGGACCCGATCGAGGTGCTTCACAGCGACAAGAAGTCGATCATCTCCCAGCGCGAGATCCGATCTGACACCCTCGACTTCCACCACGCGCTCCGGGGCGCCATGCGCCAGGACCCTGACGTCATCATGGTCGGCGAGATGCGCGACGCCGAGACCGTCAGGGCCGCACTGATGGCGGCCGAGACCGGACACCTCGTCCTGTCGACCCTCCACACCATCGACGCCCAGGACTCGATCAACCGCATCGTCGACTTCTTCACCCCACACGAGCAGGCCCAGATCCGGGCGACCCTCGCCCAGACGCTCCGGGGGATCGTCTCCCAACGGCTGGTGCAGCGCGCGGACGGGGGCGGCCGGGTGCTGGTCGCCGAGATCATGATCAACACCGGACGGACGGCGGAGGCGATCGTGGACCCGTCGTCGCAACCGCCGATCCTGGACCTCATCACCGAGGGCGACTACTACAAGATGCAGACGTTCGACCAGCACCTGTTCAGCCTGGTCAGGGCGGGGACGATCGCCTACGACGAGGCCATCTCCATCGCCTCTCGTCCGCACGACTTGGCGGTTTCGCTCAGGAACGCCGGCGTCGTCACCTGAGACAGCCGACGGGTCTGATGGTGCATCCCTCGGGATGAGGCGCGCCTATGCCTCGGTGGGGATCCCGAGCCATTCCCGCCATTTGGCGTGCAGGACGAGCCAGGCCAGGAGTCCGTACCCGGCGGGGCCGGGCAGGGCTTCGACGCTCGTCGCCATGTCCGTCACCCAGTGTTCGTGGGTGACGAGCGGACCGTAGGTGTCGACGTAGGGCACGCCCCTCCGGGAAGCGGCGTCCTCGCAGATGGCCCCGAGTTCGGCGATCGCCTCGTTCTCCTCCGGCGTCCCGGGGGGAGGGCCGACGAGCATCGCCTTGAATCCCATGTTCTTGGCGGCGTCGAGGGAGCCGGCCAGGCTGAGGCGCACCATCGACAGGCTCGACTTCAGGCGGGCGTCGGCCCGTCCGGCGGCGAAGACGATCGCGTTCGATTCCCGCGTCCGTACCCGGCGGACGACCTCGTCCTCCCACCGATTGGCCATTTCGATGATCGTCTCCCCGGGGACGCCCAGGGAATGGGAGGTCAGGTCGAAGCCGTCGGTGATGGTGCGGGCGATCACCCGGCCCGTCCATCCGAGCGCCTTGGGGTCACCCTTGCCTGCGACCAGTTCATCCCCGACGAAGAAGATGTTCATCGGCGGGAATCCTCGGAGGTCGATTCGGGACGGGGCACGACGCAGATGCTACGCCCCCCAGCACGATGACGCGAGTGCCGACATCGAGTCATGCCAGGGTTGCGGCCCCCGGGGGGCCGTATGCTGGGCTCACCATGGATCGACATAGGTGCGCAACGTGACGACCGAGTGGGTGCTGATCGGGGTCGGCGTGTTGCTGATACTCGGAAACGCATTGTTCGTGGCCGCCGAGTTTTCCCTGGTCGCCACGGATCCAGCCCAGGTCGATTCCTCGACTCGATCGGGGAGGAGGGTGACCCGTGGGCTCAAACGGCTCTCGACCGAGTTGTCCGGGGCGCAGGTGGGCATCTCTGTCACCTCAATCCTCGTCGGATACACGGCTCAGCCCGCCCTGACGGCCATTCTGGGGATACCCCTGGAGTCGACCCCGCTCAACCGCGCGGCTGTGGGTGCCCTGGCGGGCGGATTGTCGCTTATCTTCGTGAACTCGTTCCAGATGGTCTTCGGGGAACTCGTGCCCAAGAACATCGCCCTCGTTTCCCCCTTCAAGATTGCCGCGTGGGTGACCCCGGCGACCATGACCTTCACCGTCCTTCTGTGGCCGGTCATCGCCATCCTCAACGGGGCCGCGAACGGGATCCTTCGACTCATGGGGATCGAACCGAAGGAGGAACTCTCCGGCGGGAGGTCACGTCAGGAGTTGGCGGCGCTCGTCCGACGATCGGTTGAGGCCGGAACCCTCGCCTCCTCGACCGCCCTCCTCCTCAAGAACACGATCGACTTCGACGAACTGACGGCCATCGACGTCATGACGGACCGAACCCGGATGGTCGTGCTGAATCGGGAATCGACGGCCACCGACGTCTTGGAGGCCTCGCGGGCCTCCGGACACTCTCGCTTCCCCGTGATCGGCGATTCCCACGATGACGTGTTGGGCTTGGTGTGCCTGAGGAGCGCCATCGGAGTCCCGTACGAGGTCAGGGCGCTGACGCCCGCGGTCGGGCTCATGGTCGAGGCCGCCAGGGTGCCCGAGACGCAGTCGGCCCGCCCCCTCCTCGAGGAACTCCGCGTCCTTCCCCTTCAGATGGCGCTCGTCGTGGACGAATACGGGGGAACCGCGGGACTCGTCACCCTCGAAGATGTCGTCGAGGAGTTGGTGGGCGAGGTGGCCGACGAACACGACCGACGGCGGATCGACGTCCATCGCACGCTGGATGGAGCCTGGAGTGTGCCCGGGGTGCTCCGGCCGGACGAGGTGCACGAATCCACCGGCATGGCGGTTCCGGAGGAGCCCTCATACGAGACCATCGGGGGTTTCGTCATGGAGCGGCTCGGGCGGGTCCCGGCGGTGGGGGACGAGGTTGTCGAGGGCGGTCTCTGCATCAGGGTCGAGCGCATGGAGGGACGACGGGTGGAGCGTGTTCGGTTGTGGGTGGACGAATGAACGGGGGACTCGTCTTCGCGCTCCTCGGCCTTCTCGCGGCCAACGCCTTTTTCGTCGGCGCTGAGTTCGCCGTCATCTCGGCGCGGAGGAGCGCGATGGAGGTTCGTGCCGATCAGGGGAGCCGGGCGGCGAAGACGGTTCTCTGGGCGATGGAGAACGTCTCGTTGATGTTGGCGTGTGCTCAACTCGGAATCACGGTCTGCTCGATCACGTTGGGGGTGCTCGCCGAACCCGCCCTCGCGCATTCCCTCGAAGGGGTGACGACGGGGATGGGGCTTTCGGTCGGGGCCTCCCATGGGCTGGCCGTTGCCATCGCCCTCCTCTTCATCGCCGCACTGCACGTTGTCCTCGGAGAAATGGTGCCCAAGAACGCGGCGGTGTCGAGCCCGGATCGGGCGGCCCTCATCTTCGGGCCTGCCCTCGTGGTGGTCGCCAGGGCTACCAGGCCGATCATCGTTTCGCTGAACTGGATGGCCAATGCCTTCATCCGGGCGATGGGGATCACTCCCCGGGACGAGGTGACGAGCGCGTTCACGGCCGATGAGGTCCATAGGATCGTGCAGAGGTCGCATGAGGAGGGCACTCTCGAGGACACCCAGGGGCTCCTCACCGGGGCGATCGAGTTTTCCGATCGAACGGCTTCGGATGTCATGGTTCCCATTCGCCAGGTCAGGATGGTCAAGTCGGGGGCGACGGTGGCGGAAATCGAGGCCGTCATCGCGGAGACGGGATTCTCTCGCTTTCCCGTTGCGGACGGTCAGGGACTCGTGGGGTATCTCCATCTCAAGGATCTTCTCTATGCCCGTCCCACAGAGCGCGGAGAGCCGATTCACGGGTGGCGGATTCGGCAACTGCCGACCGTCGATGCGGCCGACGAGGTCGAGGATGTCCTCGCCCTTATGCGGGAGTCGGGGGCCCACCTCGCCAGGGTTAGGAAGGAGGATCGAGTCGTGGGAATGGTGTTTCTGGAGGACATCATCGAGGAACTGGTCGGGGAGGTCGGGGGATCGAAGAAGAAACTCGCCTAATGTCTGAAAGTATATGATGCGGTCAATCTGACTAAAAAACGCGAAATGGACGGGCTTGGCGATCGGGGCGCCCGGGGTTACCATGGGCCTTGGCCGTGTCGAAGGCGCGCGGTTCGTATCCGCGCTCGCACAACGACCCAGGAGGCCCCGTGAATCCGCCCCCCAACCTCCCCGAGGTCTTCGGCATCGCCCAAGGCCACAGGAGAATGGTGAGGACGATCCGGAGCAAGGAACTCGCCATTCGCGCCCGGCACCGTCGGAAGGCCACGGTCGTCCGGCTCGGGGTCCTCGCCCTCTTCGGGCTTTCCATGGTCGTCTATCCGATCATCGGCACCCTCTCGCCTGCCGCCAACGCGGCGGAGAAGGTACCCGGGGTGATCATCGGCGTCATCCCGGAAACCGTCGAAGTCGTCATGGGAGGGGCTCCCGGGCTGGTCGAGGCATCCCTCCCACTTCCCGACCTGGATGACACGGCGCACTACCTCGCCATCTCGAGCGAGTATGTCGTCACCCCGTACCTTCCGAACTGCGACGGGCACTCACCCGAGAACATCGCAGCGCTGCAGAACGGGAACATCCCGGACAGCGAAATGTGCATCCTCTGGGATGGGAGCAACAAGGTCCGAGCCGATGCGGCGGTGGCCCTCGCCGAACTCAATCACGCGTTCAAGTTGAAGTTCGGCCGCAACGTCTGCATCATCTCGAGTTACCGCACCATCGGCGATCAGATCCGGATGGTCCGGGAGCGGGGCCGTCTCGCGGCGGCCGTTGGCCAGTCGTACCACGGGTGGGCGCTCGCCATCGACGTCTGCCCCGGTGACGACAAGGGCGAGCGCAAGGCCTGGTTGGACGCGAACGGCCCCATCTACGGGTGGGTGAGCCCGCCGTGGACCAAGAGCTACTCGCTGTATGAGCCGTGGCACTTCGAGTACGCCCCGGGCACCGCCCAGGTCGGGTGGGCCTCGGCGGGCGGGACCTACGATCCCGACGGGCAGGCCGTACCTGACGTGACCATCCCGGACCCGACTCCGACCCCGACGGAGACGACCCCGGAACCCGAACCCGAACCGTCACCCGAGCCGGAGCCGAGTCCCTCCTAGAGGGATGACTCCACGCGCGATGCGTGGACGAGCGCGACCTCTTCCGGGTGAAGTGCGGGCGCCTGGACCCCGTGCGAGGCCAGGGTCCTGCCGCTCAAGATGACCCCCTCGTCCCACCAGGCGGGTTTCGCCCGCATGCCAGCCCCCCCAAGTGCGAGGGGGACGACGGGTTCGACGCGGTAGTCGCTTCCGGGGTCGAGGCCATCGAGGCGGATCTGGCCGACGGGGTTCTCGTGGATCGAGTCGAGAGCGACGTAGGCGTAGAGGGCTTCCGAGCGGTCCGGGGCGACGACGCCGTGGACGAGTCGCCCGATGACAGGGAGGTCGGAGCGGACGACATCGCCCGAGTGGAGGAGGCGACGGAAACGTTTGTGGAGGGCCACCCAGTCGCGGAGGGCGTCATGGGAGGTGGGATCGGAGGCCTCGGGGCTGGTGAGATCCCATTCGATCCCGAGGTGGCCCCAGAGGGCGGCGCCCGCCCGGAAGCCGAGGGCGTGGGTGCGACCGGTGGTGTGGGCGGCCGGGGGGCCGATGTGGCAGCCCATCATCTCCGGCGGGACGACGAGGCCCGTCCATCGCTGGATGCGCTGCCGCTCGAGGGCGTCGTTCGTGTCCGACGCCCACACGCGCTCGACGTGGTGGAGGATCTCGAGGTCGATACGGGCTCCGCCCCCGGAGCAGCTCTCTATCTCAAGGTCGGGGAAGGCTGCGTGGAGCCTGTCGAGGAGGCGGTAGCAGGCGAGAGTCTGGGAGTGGCCGATGGCGCGGCCCGTGGCGGTGCTGCCGGCCTCGAGCAGGTCGCGGTTGTGATCCCACTTGAGGTAGGCGGGTTCGAGGTCGGCGACGAGGGCATGGAGGCGTTCCTCGATGTAGGCGAAGGCCTCCGGATGGGTGAGGTCGAGGACCTGCTGGTGGCAGGCCTCCAGGGGCAGGCGCGGGATTGTTCCCAGCAGGTAGGGCCGGGCGATCCACTCGGGGTGGGCGCGGGCCAGGTCGCTGTCCGGGTTGACCATCTCCGGCTCGACCCATAGCCCGAACTCCAGGCCTTTGCCCCGGACATAATCCGCGAGGGGCCGAAGCCCGCCCGGGTAGACGCCCTCGTCGACGAACCAGTCCCCGAGCCCGGCGTCGTCCCCCCGCCTCCCCCGGAACCAGCCGTCGTCTAGGACGAAGCGCTCGGCTCCGACGTCGGCCGCGGCGTCGGCCAGGGCGCGGAGTCTGGCCTGGTCGTGGTCGAAGTACACGGCCTCCCAGGTGTTGACGGTGATGGGACGGGGGATGGTGGGGTGCTCGGGTCGGGAGCGGAGGTAGCGGTGGATGCGGGAGGAGGCCTCGTCGAGGCCGTCGCCGTACGTGAAGTAGATCCAGGGGGAGGAGTATGACTCCCCGGAGAGTAGGCGGATCTCGCCCGGGTAGAGGAGTTCACCGCCGCCGAGGATCGCGGTGCCGTCGTTATTCCGTTCGGCGATCCAGCGGGAGTTGCCCGACCAGGCGATGTGGCTCGCCCACACCTCGCCGGAACGGAAGCCGAAGCCCGGGGCGCCCGCGGCCAGGAGGAAGGCGGAGTCATGTCCGGGCTTGCCGCGCCGGGACTCCCGGAGGCGGGTGCCGACCGTGAAGGGGCCCCTCTGGGGGACGCGTTCGCGGATCCAGCGCCCGGCGAAGTCGAGGAGCTCGGCGGCCTCGCGGGGAACGGGGAGGAAGAGGCCGAGGGAGTCGAGGGTGTAGGGGGCCGCGGTTTCACTTGAGCCTGAGCCGGTGCTCGCGATCTCGCCCCTGGTCCGTACCAGCCCGGAGGCGAGCATCTCGATTTGGATGGTGAGGGCAAGGTCCGCGACGGGATCGGCAGCCTCGACCGTCAGCCGCTGGACCAGCCGGTCGCCCTCGCCATCCCCGGCGTCGCCAACCGCCGTGAGGTCGATTGACGTCGCCTCGAAGCGGGTCGAATGGTCGCGCCCGTCGCGGTGGCCCACAAGCCCGGGGGTGTGCATCCAGCCGTACGAGTGCTCGGGGAGGATGGCGACCGGGTAGCGGTCGTCGAGTTCCCCGTTGACGCGGGGCTCGACGGAGGAGGCGACGACGGCGGCGAGGGCGGCATCGTCGAGGTCGCCGAGGTCGGCTCCCCAGTGGAGGACGCGGGGAAGGCGGCCGCCGCCCGTGGCGACGACGAGCGACACCCCGGAGGAGCGGAGGTGGACGGCATCGGCGGTGACCCTAGCCATGCGTCGAGCCTAGCGGGGTGGGGAGGATTTCGTCTCTCGTCAAGAGAACCCTTGCACGGCCAGTAGTGTGTCTGATATAGTACCAGACATGACCAAGGACAAGACGACCGCCAGAGATGCCGCGAAGACGTCCGAGCCGTTCGCCTCCGACCTCCTCCGGGGGCACACGGACACGATCGTGCTCGCCGTGCTCCGCTCCCATGACCGCTACGGATACGAGATCTACAAGGTCATCCGCGACGCGACCGGCGGGGAGCACGAGATCAAGGAGGCGACCCTCTACGCCACCTTCCGGCGCCTGGAGAAGGACGGCCTCGTCGAGGCCTACTGGGGGGACGAAACCCAGGGCGGGCGCCGCAAGTACTACCGCATCACCGACGCCGGCCGGGCCGTCTTCCGTCGGGCCGTCGCCGATTGGACCGCGACCCAACGCATCATCGACACGCTCCTGAACCTGAAAGGCAACCCCTCATGACCAGGTACGACACCTCGACCATCCACCGCTACCTCGACGGGGTCTTCGCCGATGTCCCGCTGACCCCGGACGTCCAGGACCTCAAAGAGGAGATCCGCGGCAACCTCTCCGCCCGCGTGGCCGAACTCGAGGCCACGGGCATGGAGGCGGGCGCTGCCTCCCGGAAGGCCATCAAGGAGCTCGGCGACGTCAGAGAGATCATCGCGCAACTGGGGGTCGAGAAGGACGCGACATCGAGCCCGCGGGGCTCGACGCTGGCGGCCTATGAGCGGAACAAGGTCCGCCCACGGCCGGGCTTTGTCGTCCGCACCGTCGTGCTGTCCCTTGCCGCCGCGTTCGGGGCTGTCGTCGTCGTGCTCGCCATCGTCGGAGTCTGGGACACGGGGTGGTTGTCCGAGGCCGGTCCCGCGGCCTGCACCCTCGCCCTTCCGATCGGGCTGCTCGTCTGGGACGCGCTGCGACAGGAGACAACCTCCAGCCATCCCCTCCCGGGCTGGCGCGCGGCGGGGTATGGCCTGGCCACGGTCCTCTGCGTCGGGGGCCTCGCCCTCGCCTCGCAATTCATCACCCAGTCGTCCCACGACTGGCTGCTAATGACCGGGGTGCCTCTCGTCGTTGTCGCCATCGTGCTGTATTCCTATCTCGGCGCGACCCAGACCAACCACAAGAAGGCCTGGGTCAGGGAGGAGACGGCCGAGTGGGCGTACCACCCGGCGCCGCCCCGATTCGAGAACGATCCCGCGGCCGCCGCTCGTTTCGGGCTCTATAGCGGCGTGCTGTGGATCTCGGCGGTCGTGGCCTTCGTCGTGCTCAGCATCACGATCGGGTTCGCCTGGTCATGGGTGGCATTTCTGGGGGCGCTCCTGACGCAGTTGGTCCTCGTTGCCCGGATGGCGTTCCCGGCCGACGGTTCGACGAAGGACGCTCCCTAGGCGGGATGGGGCCTATGCCGTCTCCACCGGTTTCCTGTAGCCCTTGAGCGTGGTGCCGCATTCGGGGCAGGCGAGGTCCCACCAGGAAGCGTCCTTCCCGCACGACGGGCAGCTCCATCTTTCCCTCATCGCGCAGAGCCAGACCTCCTTGCCCTTGTCCTTGATTGTCGCCATGTAGCCGTAGATCTCTGAGTGGTAGGGCCAATCCGGCGTGTTCTTGAAATCCTCCAGGTCCTGACAGGGGTAGTCCGCGCACTCGTAGCAGAACTCCACGCCCTTCTCTCGGGCGCATCTCTTCAGGGTGCAGATCGCGCACCAGCCCGCGGCCACGACGTCCGAACGGCAACCCTGGCAGTCTTCCAGGCCCAACTCGGCGGCGTGTCCCGCTCGCGTGGCCAGGAATTGGGGGCAGGCACCGCAGTACAAACCGCAGTAGCCGTCTGGGACGAATCCGCTCATGTCTCCTCCGGTGGTTTCTCGTATCCGTTGAGGGGGGTGCCGCATCCAGTGCAAGAAAGGTCCCACCAGGTGGCGTCAGTCTCACAAGAAGGGCAACTCCACCTTCTCTTCATCCTCGTCAGCCATTCCTCCTTGCCCGCTTCCTTGATGGTGGCCAGGTACTCGCCGATCTCGACAACGTAGGGGTCTTTTGCGTGATCGATGAAGTCCTGGTACTCGGGGCAGGGGAAGTCAGGACACTCGGAGCAGAATTCGACCGCCCTCTTCTGGGCGCAGGTCTTCAAGGCGCAGTCGGTACACCACGGCGCGGTGACACCCGACTTGCACCCTTGGCAGGAACTCGTTTCTGGATCGTGTGTGTTTCCCGTCTTCGTGGCGAGGAAATCCGGGCAGCTTCCGCAGTACAGACCGCAGTATCCGTCGGGGAAGAAAGCCATCGGATATCCTCCAAGCCGTGGAGACTGGGGTCTGGGCGAGCGTCGCATCAGAACCATTCACGAGGCAGGCTATCGCGGACCACTGATACGACGGGCGTTATCCGGGAGAGACGCGACGCAGGCCGGCAACCCGGTTTGGGTTGTGCCGCTCGGGTCTCTTCTTGGTGTTGATGCAGCATCCGGGTGAGGCGATGGGTCAAATTGTTCCGTGCCTCAGAATGCCTAGCGTGGCCCGATCGTGCCGACACCCCTGACCGTCGAATCCACGTCGGGATTGCCGACATAGGTGACGTCCCCGACTCCACTCAGCGACACCGTGAGGGAATCGCTGGCGGACACGTCAATATCGCCCGCCCCCACGAGCCTGACATCGGCAACACCGGCTTCGAGTCCAGTGGTGTTGATGCTCCCGGCCCCGGCAAGGAGGACGTTCAGCGTCGACGCACGACCGGACACGGTGACATTCCCGGCCCCGGCAAGGGTGATCCCGAAGGCCTTGGTATTGACCCCCGAAACCGTGAGATTGCCGGCGCCCGTGAGGGTCACCGACTCCAAAGACGACGTGGTGACCAGGAAGGACACATGCAGGTCGCGGGTGCTGAAGTCGTAGTCCTCGTTGAGAATGAGCTCACCGTCGCGGACCTCCACCTGCACACCGTCGATGAACGTGGCATCGGTTGTGACGGTGACGCTGTAGTCGTCGCCCGGGACGACGGTGACGTCGCCGATACCGAGGAGGTCAACCTCAGAAAAGGCCGTCAGGGTGTGGAACTCGGTGACGGTCTCGCCGGACGGGCCTTGGCTGAAAACGGAACAGCCTCCGAGCACGAAGAGGGTGACGGCGGTAGCGGGAAGGAGAGTGCGTGTTTTCACAGGTTCAACGATATTGGGGCCGAGGGCGCTGCGGAATCGCGCCTGCGAGTGATCCTGCCTCCCCCATGTGGGGGTGCCGCCCCGGAGTCGTTCGGGCAGGCCCGCACGAGTGATGAACCCTCAGGGCGCCTCGCCTCAAGCGATCACGGCCTTTGCGGCTTCCCGTCCCCGTTGGATGAGCGCGGGGACGTCCCGTCGCGACCATTGCGCAAAACCCTCGAAATCGGGTCGGATCATGGTGACCGAATCCTGTCGTTCCAGTCGCTCGATTTCGGATCCCGTCTTGAGGACTCGGAGGCTGTCCCATTCCGGGGTGAGCCGAACACCGATGACGTGAGTGGCTCCCATGGCAAAGGCGGAGGCGAGGGGCAGGTTGGCCATCATCCCCCCGTCCACGAGCCACTGGCCATCGATCCGCGCCGGAGGGAACAGGCCGGGGACGGCGATACTCGCGCACAGCGCCTCGCTGATCCTTCCCCGATCGAGGAGGACCGATGTCCTCGTCTTGACGTCGGTCGCGACGGCGCCGAAGCGGATGGGCAGGTCTTCGATCAGTCGATCTCCGCCCAGGCGTTCGATGGTCGCGACGAGAGCGGCTGTATCGAGGACTCCGAGCCGGGGGGTCAAGGTCAGGACACCGAACGTGCTCCACGTGGCGCGCTGGATGAGGCTTCCCATGACGCGGGGCTCCATACCCGCCGCATAGGCCCCGCCGATGATGGCTCCGGCGCTTGTTCCGACCACGATGCGCGGGCGGATTCGGTGTTCGCTCAGAACATCGAGGACCCCGACGTGGGCGGCCCCGAGGGCGCCACCGCCGCCGAGTGCGAGGGCCAGGCCGTCGCCAGCCTCACGCCAGAGCCCAAGGACCCCGTCTTCGGGGCGGGCGGCCATGGCCCTCCTCCTCATGCCATTGAGGACCGTCGCCCGCGAAGGAAAGGAGCGTCCGCGTCGGCGGTAGGGTGCCCTCGACAGGAATCGAACCTGCGACCTTCGGTACCGGAAACCGGCGCTCTATCCGCTGAGCTACGAGGGCATGTGCGGGCGAACCCGCAACACGCAAGGCTACCAGGACAACGAACGGCGCGGCTCGGGCGTTGAGTTGTCATGACGAATCGCACCCGCCGGGCGTTGGCACCCGTCGCCGCCCTTGCCGCACTCCTGCTTGCCGCATGCGGAACGTCCGCCTCCATCGATTGGTCCGCCAGCCTTCCCGATCGTGATCCCTCCGCCGTCGGCACCCTGTACTCGAAAGGCCCCGCCGACCCCACCGGCCCCGGCGCGGTCGTGCTCTTCACCCTCATCGTCAACGTGGACGAGTACCCCTACTTCGAGAATGCGCGCTTGTCCTTCGACTCCCGCACGGTCATCAGGACCGCAACGGGCGAGGTGTTGACCCTTCGCGAGCTCGCGTCTGGGATGAGGGTCGAGGTGTGGACTGACATCTGTGCGGAGTCCTTTCCCATCCAGTGTTTCGTCACCGACGTCTACGTGACCGACGTCCGCTGACCAAGCCGCCCACCGGCGCCTCCCACCCCGATAGAATCGGGCGGTGACCCCCGGAGAACTTGCCGCCGCCATCCACGCCTGCCTGGAGGAGTGCGTCGCGGCCGGGGAACTCGACTTGGAATCGAACGCCCTGCCCGAACCCAACGTCGAACGCCCCCGTGAGCGCGAGCACGGCGACTGGGCGACGAACGTCGCCATGCAGGTGGCCAAAGCCGCAGGGCTTCCGCCCCGGGACATCGCCGCGCTCCTGGCCGCCCGCCTCGCGGAGATGCCCGGAATCGCGTCGGCCGAGGTCGCCGGGCCCGGGTTCCTCAACATCCGCCTCGCGGCCGGGGCGGCGGGGGGGCTCGCCCGCACCATCGTCAAGGTTGGCACGGACTACGGGAGGGGCACGACGATGGCGGGGACGACCGTCAACGTCGAGTTCGTCTCGGCCAACCCGACCGGGCCGATCCACCTGGGCGGCACCCGCTGGGCGGCGGTGGGGGACAGCATCGCCCGCCTCCTCGAATCCCAAGGGGCGACAGTCATCCGCGAGTACTACTTCAACGACCACGGCGTGCAAATCGACCGATTCGCCTCCTCCCTGCTCGCCCGTGCCAAGGGCGAGGAGGCCCCGGAGGACGGCTACGGCGGCCAGTACATCGACGACATCGCCACGGCCGTCCTCAGCCAAGCGGCCGAGGCAGGGGAGCCCGATCCCCGCACCCTCCCCGAACCGGAAGCCCTCGAGGCCTTCCGTTCCCGCGGCGTGGAGTTGATGTTCGCCGAGATCCGCGCGTCTCTTCACGCCTTCGGCGTCGACTTCGATGTCTTCACCCACGAGGAATCCCTCCACGACTCCGGCGCCGTCTCCCGGGCGCTCGACCAACTCAAGGAAAGCGGCGCCCTGTATGAGCACGATGGCGCCTGGTGGCTCCGCTCAACCGAATACGGCGACGACAAGGACCGCGTCGTCCTCAAATCCAACGGCACCGAGGCCTACATTGCCGGCGACATCGCCTACATTCGCGACAAACACGAACGCGGGGCTGACCTCTGCGTCCTCCTCCTCGGCGCCGACCACCACGGCTACATCTCCCGCCTCAAGGCGGCTACCGCGGCCCTCGGCTACAACCCCGATTCCGTCGAGGTCATCATCGGCCAGATGGTCAACCTCGTCCGCGACGGTGAACCCGTCCGGATGTCCAAACGCGCCGGAACCGTCGTGACCATGGAGGACCTCGTCGACGCCGTGGGGGTCGACGCCGCCCGCTACGCCCTCGCCCGCTCCTCCGTCGACTCCACCCTCGACGTCGATCTCAACCTCCTCGCCTCGGCCACGAACGCCAACCCCGTCTTCTACGTCCAGTACGCCCACGCCCGTGCGGCGAACGTCGCCAGGAACGCCGCCGAATATGGAATCGCCCGGGAGAAGGCCTTCGCGCCCGAAACCCTGACCGACGAGACGGAGACGATCCTTCTCGGCGTCCTGGGCGAATACCCGCGCGTCGTCGCCCAAGCCGCCGCGTATCGGGAGCAGCATCGGGTCGCCCGCTACCTAGAAGAACTGGCCGCCGCCTTCCACCAGTGGTACGACCGCTGCCGGGTCACGCCCCACGGGGACGAACCCACGACCGACACCCACCACACCCGGCTCTGGCTCAACGACGCCGCGAGGCAGGTCTTTGCCAACGGCCTGGGGTTGCTGGGAGTCGGCGCCCCGGACAGGATGTAGGCATGGACTCCGACGGTTCCGTCTGGCCCGCCAGCACCACCCGCAGGGAGGACGGCGGCCTCGAGGTCGGGGGATGCGAGATTGCGGCTCTCGCGGCGGAGTTCGGCACCCCCCTGTACGTGGTCGACGAGGCGGACTTCCGGGCGCGGGCGGTAGCCTTCCGGACGGCCTTCGGGGAGGCGTTCGCCCGGTACGACGCCACGGTCGATGTGTTCTATGCGGCCAAGGCCTTCCTATGCTCTCGCGTGGCCTCCTGGATGAAGAAGGAGGGGCTCGGGATCGATGTCGCCTCCGCCGGGGAATTGGAGCTGGCCCTCCGCGGTGGGATGCCGCCCGCACGGATCACCCTTCACGGGAACAACAAGTCCGACGCCGAGATCGCCCGGGCCCTCGAGGTCGGGGTGGGTCGGATCGTCGTCGACTCTCTCGAGGAGATCGGACTTCTCTGGGAGGAGGCCGAGCGGCAGGGGGTCGTCGCGCCCGTGCTGATCAGGGTGACGACGGGCGTGCACGCCGGGGGCCACGAGTACATCGCGACCGCGCACGAGGACCAGAAGTTCGGGTTGAGCCTGGCGAGCGGAGCCGCGGCCGAGGCCCTCAGCCTGTGCCACGAGTCCCCCTTCCTCAAACTGCTCGGCATCCACACCCACATCGGGAGCCAGATCCAGTCCCTCGACGCCTTCCGGGAGAGCGCGGAGAGGATGCTCCGGCTGCGGTCGGACTTCGCCGAGGCCTCGGGGTTCGAGGTGCCGGAGGTAGACCTCGGGGGCGGCTACGCCATCGCCTACACCTCAAGCCAGGAGGCCCTTCCGATCGAGGACGCCGCGACGGCGATCGCCGGGACCGTCGCAGAGGCGCTCGCGGCGAGCGGGGGCTCCTGGCCGCGAGTCTCTATCGAGCCCGGACGGGCCATCGCCGGGCCCGCGGGAATCACTGTCTACACCGTCGGCGTCACCAAGACGGTGCGGTTGGAGGATGGGGGGGAACGGCGATACATCGCCATCGACGGCGGCATGAGCGACAACATGCGCCCCATCACCTACGGTGCCGAATACACGGCGACGCTCGCCTCACGCGAGAGCGACGCCGAACCCGTCCGGTCCAGGGTCGTTGGCAAACACTGCGAATCCGGGGACATCCTCGTCCATGAGGTGGAACTGCCCGGTGACGTGGCCCACGGTGACCTTCTGGCGATCCCGGCGACCGGGGCGTACGGACGGGTCATGGCGAACAACTACAACGCCCTGCCGAGGCCTGCGGTCGTGGCCGTCAAGAAGGGCAAGACCCAACTGCTCATCCGCCGCGACACCATCGAAGACCAACTCGCGTGGGACGTCGCGCCTTAGCGGTCGCCGCGCTAGCCGGGGTGCTCGTTCTCGGCGCAGGGACGTCCGTCGTCTTCGCAGAGACCCCACCCGCGCAACCCCCACCGCCGGGAGCGGGCGGAGTCGTGTGGGTCGAGGGCACGTTGACGTGGGGCGACTTCCGGCACGGCACGCCCGACCAGATCGACGAGGCGTTTGCCTCAGGGATCACCGAGACCGGATACCTGTGCCGCGCGGCGCCCCGGGCGACTCCCGGCGGTTCCGGGGTTCTGGGGTGCGGTAGGTGGGGCGATGCCGGGGAGTTCACGTGGACATGGTGGGGGGATTTCGATGCAGCTTCCCCCGACGTCTTCACACGCGAGGGAGTGATCCTCAGCGCCGGCGGCCAGGGTATGTACCTGTACTCGGACGGCGAGTTGATTCCATTCGACGGACAAGCCAAGAGCGTCATCAGTGAGGGGGGCCCACCCCACGTCGTCCTCCCGATGATCATTCGCGCGCTCGAGGATGCCACCTGGGCCGGGGGATGGGGGCCTGTCCTGACGCAGGTTCTTCCGTTGGCCATCCTCGCGGTCGCATTCTCGGCAATTGTCGTGACCATCACCATCGCCATTCGGCGCGCCCGCTTGAACCGTCACCCCGCCGCCCTGGACGAGTCACCCCATCCGGAGGTCGCGCCCTAGCCGACCCAGGCCGTGATGGCGTCCAGGTGTTTCTTGCATTGCCGCAGCGCCTCCGCGTGCGCCTCGTAGTTCAACTCGTTGGGATCCAGAAGGTTCTCATGACGCACGTCGGTCAACTGCGCCCGCGCGGAATCGAGCGCCGCTGCGGCGAGACGGATCCGCTCCTTCCGGTCGGATGTTTGGGGACGCATGGCGAACACGGTCAGGGCCGAAGCCTCCGCCAGGAGAAAGACGTTTGAGGGCACGGTCCCCATGCGCTGGGCGATCCATGCACGGTTTTCACTGGCCGCGACCAGGACCAGGTCCGCCTCCTCGACCACGGCCACCGTCAATTGGGTCGGTTCGTATGCGCTGGCATCAAGGCCCTCGGAGGCCATGACTTTGAGTGCCAGATCTGGTACGGCCCAGCCGACCATGGCGTATGTCCCGGCCGAACTGACGATCGCGTCGCCTTTCCACGACCGGGCCAGGAACAGTTGCATTCCGACCGATCGGCAGAGGTTGCTGGTGCAGACGCACAGCACTTTGGGGGTAGGCGAATCGGCCATAGGTGCCTCCCGCGTCTCGTCAAGGACGGACTGACAACCCTGAGACTATCGGGGATTGGGGTGCTTCGGGTGAGGGATACTCCTGAGGCTTGGATTCGGCCGTACGGCCGATGACGCATTTTGGGTCGTCGGGGAATCGTCGATCTCAGACGAACCCAGGGAAAGGACCCCTTCATGGTGCTCGTCACGAGCACTCCCCACACCGCGACCGAGGACATCGCTCGAGCCCTTGCCCGGCTCAGGGTTCTGGGCTCCCTGGAGTAGTGCCTCCTGCTAGGAATCGTTGCTTTGGCGTAACTTGGGGGCAGGAACGAAAGGAACAGGGCACAGGCATGGACCCAACCCTCGTCGAGGATCCCGACGATGCTCGCGCGTTCGTCGAGGCCCCGCGGACCGAGAAGGACCGCGTCATCCTGAAGGTCGGGGCGGAGCGGCTCGAACTCAACCGGTGGGGGACAGTGCTCGTGAGCGCCCTCGTCGCGGGCTCTCCGATGCTCCGCAAGGCCGTGAAGGTCCTCCGACCCCGCCGGATCAAGCGGCCCTCCCCGTCGAGCCAGATGGGACGCTCCGTCGAGTCCTCGACGCCCCTGTCGACCGCTACCGTCGCGGCTCCTCTGGGGGATGAAGCCTCCGTCGAGGCCGGGTCTCAAGCCAAGCCCAGCAAGGCGATGCGTCGGGCGACGAGGCGGGTCCGCCAGTACGCGTCCGGCTCCATCCTCGTCGCGACCGATGCCGATGCCGCGCGATGCTTCCTCACCCACGCCCTGGCGACACCCGATCCGGTCATCGCGGAGTATCGGGACCGCGAGGTCGTCCTCACCCCCGATGGGGCAAGGGCGGTGCTCGCTTTGTTCACCCGGTCCAAGTTGAGGCTGGCCCTCGTGCACCTTCTCCTCGGGGCGGATGCGCACCGGCCTCACCCGGATGGCCTGGTCGAGCCCGTCGACCCGGCCGACCCCTGGGGGCCGTTCCCGAATGGCTCCCTCACCCTCGGCTAACCATCGATATCGCGGCCCGATGGATCAGAATGAAGTCATGACCTCCCTTCTCCCCCTGGCGGAAGACGAAGACGCTGTCGAGGAGGTGGTCGAGGGCGGACCAGAGGTTCTTCGGACTGATCGCGGAGGACAACGATGAGGGGCGTGCCTTCGCGTCTCGCCTGAATGATATGGCGCCGCTTACCGTGCGCCTCCGAGGGTCGACGGTTCGCCTAACATCTCGGGGTGACGTGACCTTCGACACCCTCCTTCGTGCAACGCCGCGAGCTATCGATCGAGTCGCCAGGAGCCTTGGGATTGAAGAAGCCCCTTCTGGGCCTTCTGGACTTGTTGAGCCGAATCAGGACATCGGTTTCTGGTGGTTTGGCAATCCCGTACGCTTCCTGGCCCGTCTTCGGCAAGCCCACCCATCGGTGGGAAGGAATGAGGATTGGCCTCGGCTCCTTTCGACGCCGATAGTCCGCCATCGGTCGTGAGGAGGATGCCCGGGTTCGGGAGTCATCCGTCGGGCCGATTCGCCGGGTGACGCGCGGCGCTATTCTGCTGGTGAGGGGAAGGGAGAGGATGATGCCGGACGACGAGAAGTCGAAGTGGCCGAAAGAACCAGAGGATACCGATCCCGATCCGGTGAACGATGACGACCCGACGCCCCGGCGGAGCCCCTTCTGGCGGCGCTTCGGAATCCCGTGGGCGTATGGTGCACACCATATGGGGACGACGCGCTGGTAGCTGGCATGAACACAGGCAGTCCGGGGCACACCCCCCGCGGAGGACGGGGTATCGGCTGGCGCGATCCTCAACGGCATCGGCACGGGACGGGGTCCCAGTGGACCACGACGATGACCTTCCGAGGCCGCTGACGTACCCTGGGAGGGACGGAAGGAGTGGGGAGAAGTTGGAGAATCCGAACAAGAGAACCACGCTCAGTGGGCTCGCGGAGGACGGAGAGGTCCTCCTGGAGGACCTACCGGACAACCCCGAATCGAACACACCCAAGGGACGTAGAGGGTTGCCGAGCCAGGGGACAACGGCGAACGCCGCCGCGAATGCTCTGCACTGTGGGGGCATGAGCGGATTCGGATGATGCTGTCGCGTCGTCCTCCCAGCGAGAGGGGTGAACGATGGAAAGGAGTGGGTGATGGCCGAGAAGAAGAATAAGAACGATAAGGAACGTCCGTCGCTGGTGGAGTTGGCGGAAGAGTTGGGGACGGTCATGCCGGACCTTCCCGAGGAACCTGAGGAAACCAAGACGGGCGAAGAGCCGATCAAGAGAAAGAGGTGGTTCCGCCGTCAGGGAAAAGGTAACGCGTGGGGAATGCCCCAGAGGGGCTCGATGTAGCGATCCGGGCGTCGCGGCCTTGAGCAGGCCGCTCGCAGTGTGAGGTGCCCCACCCGATAGAGTAAGCGAGTGGCAGATGCACCTCCCAGCGTGAAGATCGCGCTCCTCGGGGCCGGCACCGTCGGCTCAGAGGTCGCACGCCTGCTCATCGACCACAAGGACGACCTGGCGCAGCGCATCGGCGCCATGCCTGAAGTCGTCGGCATCGCCACCCTCGAACCCGACGATGAGGCCCTCACAGGCCTGCCCCGGGACCTCATCACCACCGACGCGGCGGCTCTCATCCCGAAGGCCGACATCGTCGTCGAACTCATCGGTGGCCTCGAGCCCGCCCGAACCTTCGTACTCGACGCCCTCCAGTCCGGCAAGGCCGTCGTCACAGCGAACAAGGCCCTGCTCGCGGCCCACGGCCCCGAGATCTACGAGGCCGCGGATGCCAACGGCTCCGACCTGTACTTCGAGGCCGCGGTCGGGGGTGCCATCCCCATCATCCGACCCGTCCGCGAAAGCCTGGCCGGGGACCGAATCCAACGCATCCTCGGCATCGTCAACGGGACCACCAACTACGTCCTCGATCGCATGACGACCGCTCACCTGGACTACGAGGTCGCCCTCAAGGAGGCCCAGGAGGCTGGGTTCGCCGAGGCCGACCCGACGGCCGATGTCGAGGGCTACGATGCCGCGTCGAAGATTGCCATTCTGGCCTCCCTCGCCTTCCACATGAGGGTGAGCCTCGACGATGTCTACCGCGAGGGGATCACCGAGATCACCCCGCACGATGTGGCCGCCGCCGCGGAGTCCGGGCACGTCATCAAGTTGCTCGGCATCGCTCAGCGCACGGATGCCGGGGTCACCGTCCGGGTCCACCCGGCGCTCGTTCCCCTCACCCACCCCCTCGCGAACGTCGGGGGAGCCTACAACGCCGTCTTCATCGAGGCGGAGGCCGCAGGGGAGTTGATGTTCTACGGGAAGGGCGCCGGTGGGGTGCCAACCGCGTCGGCCGTCCTGGGGGACATCGTGAGCGTCGCCCGGCACCGCGCCTTGGGCGGCAAGGGCCCCCGCGAGTCGAACTACGTCTCGCTTCCCGTGCTGCCCATCGCCTCATCGAGGACTCGGTTCCAGATCCGACTGGAGGTGGCGGACCGACCCGGGGTCCTGGCCAAGGTGGCCGCCATCCTGGGCGCCCACGACGTCTCCATCGAAACCGTCCGGCAACCCCCGAGCGGGGGCGGCGACGGGCGGGCTCACCTGGTCATCGCGACCCATGAGGCCGTGGAATCCGACCTTTCCGCGACGGTCGAGGAGATCCGAGCCTGCGACGTGGTGCACGCTGTCCTGTCCGTGCTCAGGATCGAGGGGGAGTAGTGGCCCTCTGGCGCGGGATCATCCGCGAGTACCTGGACTGGCTGCCGTTCTCCGACGGCGACCCTATCGTGACGCTGGGAGAGGGCGGGACCCCGCTCGTCGAGGCCGACGCCCTTTCACGGAGAGTCGGGGCGGACGTCTGGCTGAAGGTCGAGGGCGCCAATCCGACCGGCTCTTTCAAGGACCGCGGCATGACCTCGGCGATCACGCACGCCCTCATGGAGGGCTCCAAAGCCGTCATCTGCGCCTCGACGGGAAACACGTCTGCATCGGCCGCCGCCTACGCCGCACGGGCCGGACTCATGTGCATCGTCGTCCTGCCCCAGGGGAAGATCGCCGCTGGCAAGATGGCCCAGGCGATCGTCCACGGCGCCCGGCTGCTCCAGGTCGACGGGAATTTCGACGACTGCCTGACCTTGGTCCGGACCCTGTCCGAGGACTACCCGATCGAACTCGTCAACTCTCTCAACCCCTACCGGCTCCAGGGGCAGAAGACGGCGGCCTTCGAGATCTGCGACGCCCTGGGCGACGCGCCCGACATCCATGTGCTCCCTGTCGGCAACGCCGGCAACATCTCGGCCTACTGGATGGGGTACACCGAGTATGCGGAGAAGGGGCCGGCGACCCGCCGCCCTCGGATGTGGGGCGTCCAGGCCGAGGGGGCCGCACCTTTCATCAAGGGCGAGCCCATCAAGAACCCCGAGACCGTGGCGACCGCCATTCGCATCGGCAACCCCGCGTCGTGGGGCCTGGCCGCAGCCGCCCGCGATGAGTCGGGGGGCTGGATCCGCGCCGTGTCCGACCGTCAGATCCTCGACGCCCAGGCCATGCTCGCCGCCGAGGTCGGGGTCTTCGTCGAGCCCGCCTCTGCGGCCTCCGTCGCCGGACTGCTCGTTGCGGCGGACGCGGGGGAGGTTCCGGTGGGGGCGAGGATCACCTGCACCGTCACGGGGAATGGGCTCAAGGACACCGAGACCGCCCTGGCCGGCCGTGACATCGACCCCATGGTCATCCCGGTCGACATCGCCGCCGCCGTCGACGCGCTGGACCTCGGGTGAGGGCGGGGCGATGAGGTACGCGGCCGACCACGTCAAGGTCACTGTTCCCGGAAGCGCGGGGAACCTCGGTCCAGGGTTCGACTGCCTGGGGATGGCGCTCGGGGTGGTGGACACCATTGAGGTGAAGCTCCTCGCGTCGACCGACATCATCGTCGAGGTCAGCGGCGAGGGCGAGGGCAGGATCCCGCTCGACGGCACCCATCTGTTCGTCAGCACCCTCCGGGCCACGCTCAACCGGCTCGACGCTCCCGGCACCGGCCTCCACGTCGTCGCCCGCAACTCGATCCCCCACGGGCAGGGGCTGGGATCCTCGGCCGCGACGGCCGTCGCCGCGCTCGTCGCCGCCCGGGCCCTCATCGCCGAGCCCGACGTCCTGAGCGACGAGGACATCCTGACGGCGGCGACCCTCCTCGAGGGGCATCCCGACAACGCGGCGCCCGCCCTCTTCGGGGGTGCCGTCGTCTGCTGGCAGGACCGCGCGGGGGCGCACGCCACGCCGCTCGTGGTGGCGGAGGGAGTCGAGACGGCCGTCGTCATCCCGCACGGTGTGGTCCCGACGGTCGAGGCGCGCGCAGCCCTTCCCGATTCCGTGCCCCACAAGGACGCGGCTTTCAATGCTTCTCGCGCGGCGCTGCTCGTCCACGCTCTTGCCGGGAGCCCCGCCCTCCTGTTCGATGCGACGGAGGATCGGCTCCACCAGGGCTACCGGGCCGGGCACATGCCGTCGGCCATGGCGATGATGAAGGAGCTGCGGGAGAGGGGGCTGGCCGCCGTCGTTTCGGGGGCTGGGCCCGCCGTCCTCGTGCTGGGGACCCACCTTGCGGGCGATGGTTTTGCCGACGGGCCTCTCGCCTGGGCCGACGGCATCGGCGACGACACCTGGCGGTGCATCCTCACGAGTGAGAGCGTTCCCGGGGCAACAGTCGAGCGGCTCGGATAGGTTTCGGGTCAAGGGGGAGATGGGCGAGGCATGGGAGAAGTCTTCGGCGCATTGATCCAGGAAGGCTAGCCTGATGCTCTGGAAGATCCTGGTCGACAGCGTCCGCCCCTACCGGGACCTCCTCCTCGGCGTCGTCGTCTTCCAGCTCGCCCAATCGATCGCCAACCTCTACCTCCCGAGCCTCAACGCCGACCTCATCGACAACGGCGTCGCGAACATGACGAACGGAGTCCCCGACCCCGACATCGGCCACATCTGGCGCGACGGAGGGATCATGCTCGTCCTGACCTTCTTCCAGATCTTCTGCGCGATCACCGCGGTCTACTTCGGCGCCAAGCTAGCGATGCGGGTGGGACGCGACCTGCGCGCCCAGGTGTTCGCCCGGGTGGGGAGCTTCTCCGAGCACGAGGTTCAGCACTTCGGTGCCCCGTCCCTCATCACCCGGACGACGAACGACGTCCAGCAGGTGCAGATGCTCGTCATGATGGCGAGCACGTTCCTCATCGCCGCACCCTTCATGTCGATCGGGGGCGTCATCATGGCGCTTCAACAGGACGTCGGGCTCAGTTGGATCATGGTCGTCTCGATCCCCGTGCTTCTCGTCGCCGTGAGCGCCATCATCGTCCGCATGGTTCCCCATTTCCGCCGGATGCAGAAGCGCATCGACGTCATCAACCGGGTCCTGCGCGAGCAGTTGACGGGGATCCGCGTGGTGCGGGCGTTCGTGCGTGAGCCCGTCGAACGGGCGCGATTCGAGAAGGCGAACGCCGATGTCACCGAGTCCGCGCTCAAGGCCGGTCGCCTCATGGTGGCGATGTTTCCCGTTGTCATGCTGGTGCTGAACGTGTCGAGCGTCGGGGTCCTCTGGTTCGGGGCGTCCCGTGTGCAATCTGGCGAGATGCAGGTCGGCGCACTCATCGCCTTCCTCACCTACCTCATGCAGATCCTCATGGCCGTCATGATGGCCACCTTCCTGTTCGTCCTCGTCCCCCGCGCCTCCGTCGCAGCCGACCGCATCGGGGAGGTGCTCGGCACGGACTCCTCCGTCGTCCCCGCACTCAACCCGGTGACGAGCTTCGCGGGTGAGGGCGCGGTCGAACTGCGCGACGTCACTTTCTCCTACCCGGGGGCGGAGAAGCCCGTGCTGTCGAACATCAGCTTCGTCGCCGAGAAGGGCACCCGCACGGCCATCGTCGGGAGCACCGGCTCGGGCAAGACGACGCTCGTCAACCTCCTGCCCCGGCTGTACGACGCGTCATCCGGTCAGGTTCTCGTCGACGGCGTCGACGTCAGAGACGCCGACCTCGACGCTCTGTGGTCCAGGATCGGGCTCGTGCCCCAGCGGCCCTACCTGTTCACGGGAACCGTCGCGAGCAACCTCCGATACGGCAACCCCGATGCGACCGACGACGAGTTGTGGGCCGCGCTCGAGATTGCCCAGGCCAAGAAGTTCGTCGAGGAGATGCCCGACGGTCTCGAAACCGAGGTCGCCCAGGGGGGCACGACGGTGTCGGGAGGGCAGCGGCAGAGGTTGAGCGTCGCTCGGGCGCTCGTCCGGCGCCCCGAGATCCTCATCTTCGACGATTCCTACTCGGCCCTCGACACCGCGACGGACGCGCGTCTCCGCCGCGCCCTCCGATCCTCCGTCAAGGACGTGACGATCATCGTCGTCGCCCAGCGGGTCTCGAGCATCATCGACGCCGACCAGATCCTCGTCCTCGACGCCGGTGAGATAGTCGCGCGCGGCAACCACGACGAGTTGTTGGCCTCCTCCGAGACCTACCGCGAGATCGTCAGCACCCAGCTCCGGGCGGAGGAGGTGGCATGAGCGAGCGGCAGAACGATGCGGCGCCCAGCCCCCAGCCCCGGCGCGGCCCGGTAGGCCACGGCCCCTTCGGCGGCATGCAGATGCCGGCCGAGAAGGCCAAGGACTTCAAGGGTTCGGCCCGCCGACTCGCGGGGCTGCTCGGGCCGGAGAAGGTTCGGGTATGGATCGTCATCCTTGTGGGAATGGGGAGCGTCGCCCTCGCGGTCACGGGGCCCAAGATCCTCGGTATGGCCACCACGGTCATCTTCGAGGGCTTTCTCGCCCGAACGGGGATCGACTTCGGCAGGCTGCATGGCCTGCTGTTCTGGGTCATGGCGATCTACATCGGGGCGGCGCTCCTGGGGTTGCTCCAGGGCCTGATCCTCAACAGCGTGACCCAGCGCACCGTCTTTAGTCTCCGGGCTCGCGTCGAGGAGAAGATCCATCAACTGCCCCTCAGCTACTTCGACCAGCACCCCCGCGGCGAGCTCCTCAGCCGCGTCACCAACGACATCGACAACATCTCCCAGTCGCTCCAACAGACGCTCGCCCAGCTCTTCATGTCACTGCTGACCGTCATCGGAGTCATCGCGATGATGTTCTGGATCTCGTGGCACCTCGCCCTCATCGCCCTCGTCTCCGTCCCGCTCACGGCGCTCATCGCGATGAGGGTCGCCAAAAGGAGCCAGAAGATGTTCGTCGCGCAGTGGAAGCACACGGGCACCCTCAACGCGCACATCGAGGACATGTACACGGGCCACGCGCTCGTCAAGGTCTTCGGGCGGCAAAAGGAGGTCGAGGCCCGCTTCGAGGAGGAGAACGAGAAGCTCTACCAGGCGAGCTTCGGGGCGCAGTTCGTCAGCGGGATCATCATGCCGGCCACGATGTTCGTCGGGAACCTCGCCTTCGTCGCGATCGCGGTCGTCGGCGGGATCATGGTCGCCCACGGTTCCCTTCCCCTCGGCGACATCCAGGCGTTCATCCAATACACCCGGCAGTTCACCCAGCCGCTCGCGCAGCTGGGGTCGATGGCGAACCTCCTGCAGTCGGGGGTCGCGAGCGCGGAGAGGGTCTTCGAACTCCTCGACGCCGACCCCCAATCGGACGACCCGAGTCCCGCCAAGAGCCCCCGCTCCAAGCACGGCAAACTCGCTTTCGAGAACGTCTCCTTCCGGTACGTGCCCGACAAGCCCCTCATCCACGACCTCTCGCTCGTCGCGTGTCCGGGGAAGACCGTTGCGATCGTCGGACCGACGGGCGCGGGCAAGACGACCCTCGTCAACCTCATCATGCGGTTCTACGAGCTCGACCAAGGCCGGATCACGCTCGACGGTGTCGACATCTCCGAGATGACCCGCGACGATCTCCGCTCCCGCACGGGCATGGTCCTCCAGGACACCTGGCTCTTCGAGGGGACGATCCGCGAGAACATCGCCTACGGGCGTCCCGACGCGACGGAGGCGGAGATCCACGCCGCGGCGGAGGCGGCCTACGTCGATCGCTTCGTCCATGCCCTACCCGACGGATACGACACGGTCCTGGACGACAACGCCTCCAACATCAGCGCAGGGGAGAAGCAGCTCATCACGATCGCTCGGGCGTTCCTCGCGCGGCCGAGCGTCCTCATCCTCGACGAAGCGACGTCCTCCGTCGACACCCGGACCGAATTGCTCGTCCAACACGCGATGATCGAGCTCAGGAAGGACCGGACGAGTTTCGTCATCGCCCACCGGCTCTCGACCATCCGCGACGCCGACCTCATCCTCGTGATGGAGGAGGGGGCGATCGTCGAGCAGGGCACGCACGAGGAGCTGCTCGAGGCGAAGGGGGCCTACGCCCGCCTGTACGAGGCTCAATTCGCCGCCCCGATCGAGGAATGACCCGCCAGGCCGATCTCCGGTTTTTTCTTTTCCAGACGGGGTGCTACCCTGGAGTCGCCTTCCAGGAGGGAACCGCCGCTCAGGCAGGGCCCAGCGAATCCGGAAGCAATCCACGAGGAGCTCGTCCTTTAAGACGTTGCCACCCAACATGACGCGCACCCGTGGACGTCTCGCATGGCGGAGCCGAAAGGCCCATGCGACGAAAGGACAAGCGTGACCACAACAAACGAGGACACCGGGGCCGACAAAGCCACCGGGTCCCTCAGTGCCATGAAACTTCCCCAGCTCCAGGCCCTCGCCTCCGAGTTAGGGGTATCCGGCACCTCAACCATGAAGAAGGGCGATCTAGTGGACGCCATCAAGAACGGCGGGGTCGTCACCACCTCCCCCCCGAGCGAGGCCGGAGCATCGAAGGACGCCGGAGGGACGAACGAGACCGGAGGGACGAACGAGGCCGCCAATGAGCGAGCCCGTCGGGCCCAGCAAGCCGTGACGGCCGCGACCGGGGGCGACGGCGACCAGGGCGGCTCGGCCAGCGGCGACAACCGCGGCGGACAGCACGACGACCGTTCCTCCCGCCGACGGAGGGGCCGGGGCAGGGGCCGCGGGCCCGCCCGGGTGCGCCCCGACGGTGAGGTTGTCGAGGAGCGCGAGGACGACGAGGTACGCGAGGGCGAGGAACTCACCCCCGTCGGCGGCCTCGTCGACATCGTCGAGAACTACGCCTTCATCAGGACCTCGGGCTACCTGCCCGGGAAGGCCGACGTCTACGTCTCGACCAATCAGCTCCGCAACTACGGCCTTCGCCGAGGCGATGCGATCACCGGTTTCGTGCGTCCGCCCCGCCCGGGCGAGCGTGGACAGCGCCAGAAGTTCAACGCCCTCGTGCGCGTGGAAACCATCAACGGCGAGCCGCTCGACCAGGTGAAGGACAGGGTCCACTTCGGTGACCTGACGCCCCTGTACCCCCAGGAGAGGCTGCGCCTCGAGACCAAGTCGAACGAGATGACCACCCGTGTCATCGACCTCGTCGCCCCCATCGGCAAGGGCCAGCGCGGCCTCATCGTGTCCCCCCCGAAGGCAGGCAAGACCCTCGTCCTCCAGGCCATCGCCAATGCCATCACGACGAACAACCCCGAGGTTCACCTCATGGTCGTCCTCGTCGATGAGCGTCCGGAGGAGGTCACGGACATGCAGCGCACCGTGAAGGGTGAGGTCGTGGCCTCGACCTTCGACCGCCCCGCCACCGACCACACGGCCGTCGCCGAACTGTCCATCGAGAGGGCCAAGCGACTCGTCGAGATGGGCAAGGACGTCGTCGTGCTCCTCGACTCGATCACCCGCCTGGGCCGCGCCTACAACATCAGCGCCCCGGCCTCGGGCCGCATCCTCTCCGGAGGCGTCGACTCGTCCGCCCTGTACCCGCCCAAGCGATTCTTCGGGGCGGCCAGGAACATCGAGCACGGGGGATCGCTCACGATCCTCGCGACCGCGCTCGTGGAGACGGGATCCAAGGCCGACGAGGTCATCTTCGAAGAGTTCAAGGGCACCGGCAACATGGAACTCAAACTCAGCCGATCGCTCGCGGACAAGCGCATCTTCCCCGCCGTCGACGTGGACGCCTCCGGAACCCGTCGCGAAGAGATCCTCCTGCCCCCCGACGAACTCAAGATCGCCTGGAAACTGCGTCGCGTGCTCTCCGCGCTCGACCAGCAGCAGGCCATCGAACTGCTCCTCCAGAAGCTCAAGGAGAACAAGACGAACGTCGAGTTCCTCCTCCAGGTCGCCAAGACCACGCCGAACGGCAGCTCCGACGACTAGGAACCGACCCGGGTAGTACCATGGGACGCCGAGCACCGGTTCACGGGCGCGACCGCGACCCGACCCGGGCCCATTAAGGGAGATCATGAAGAAGGACATCCACCCCGAGTACGTGACGACCACGGTCACGTGCACCTGCGGCAACACCTTTGAGACCCGGAGCACCGCCACCTCGGGCGAGATTCACGCCGACGTGTGCAGCGAGTGCCACCCGTTCTACACGGGCAAGCAGAAGATCCTCGACACCGGAGGCCGGGTCGCGAAGTTCGAGAAGCGGTACGGCAAGAAGGCCGCGAAGTAGTCCCTCGACCGGACATCACCGTGGCAGAGACCTTCTCGGCAGTCCAGCCCCTGCTGGACGAGTATGCCGACATCGAGAGTCAACTCCAGGACCCCGCGGTTCACGCCGACGCCGGACGGGCCAAGACGCTCGGCCGGAGGTTCGCGGAGTTGGGCAGGGTCGTCGCGGCCCACCGGGCGTGGTCGGCGGCAGTCGATGACCTGACCGCAGCCGAGGAGATGGCCGAAACCGATCTTGAGTTTGCCGCCGAACTGCCCGCCCTCGCGGAGGCGGCCTCGGCCGCGGAGGAGAGGCTCCGTCGCATCCTCATCCCCAGGGATCCGGATGACGCCAGGGATGTGATCCTCGAGGTCAAGGCTGGGGAGGGTGGGGAGGAATCCGCCCTCTTCGCCGGTGACTTGGTGAAGATGTACCTCAAGTACGCCGAACAGAAGGGCTGGGTCACTCAGGTCCTCGACAAGACGGAGACCGAGCTCGGGGGATACAAGGAGGTGTCCGTCGCCATCAAGGCCAAGGGCACGCCCGAGCCGGAACAAGGGGTCTGGGCGCACCTCAAGTACGAGGGCGGCGTCCATCGGGTCCAGAGGGTGCCCATCACGGAATCCCAGGGCCGCATCCACACGTCGGCCGCCGGGGTCCTGGTCTTTCCCGAGGTGGAAGAGGTCGCCGAGGTCGAGATCGATCCGAACGACCTACGTATCGACGTCTTCCACTCGAGCGGGCCGGGGGGCCAGTCCGTCAACACGACCGACTCCGCCGTCCGCATCACCCACCTGCCGACAGGCACCGTCGTCTCGTGTCAGAACGAGAAGAGCCAGCTCCAGAACAAGGAGCAGGCCATGCGGATACTCCGGGCCCGGTTGCTGGCGGTCCAGAGGGAGGCCCAGGAGGCCGAGGCCGCCCAGGCGCGGCGCTCCCAGGTGCGGACCGTCGACCGATCCGAGCGCATCAGGACGTACAACTTCCCCGAGAACCGGATCGCCGACCACCGGACGGGATACAAGGCCTACAACCTCGACCAGGTTCTCGCGGGGGACCTCGGCCCCGTCATCCAGTCCGCGATCGATGCGGACGAGGCCGCCCAACTCTCCGCGCCGGACGAGTAGGCGCCGTGTCCGGCCTGAATGGCGGCTGGGACGCGCCGTTCCTTGCGCCCCTTCTTCGGGACGTGACGGCCCGTCTCGCCGAGGCGGGGATCCCGAGCCCCGAGCACGATGCCGCCGCCCTGGTCGGATTCTCCATTGGCATGCCCGTGGACGAGGTCAGGACGGCGGCGGCCCGGGGGGATCACCTTCCCGAGGGGTTCTCCCCGGACGACCTTGACCGCCTGATCACCCGACGGTCCGAACGGGAGCCCCTTCAGCACCTGACCGGCCGCGCCTACTTCGGGGGGCTCGAGATCCTCGTGGGGCCCGGGGTGTTCATCCCCCGGCCGGAAACCGAAGTGGTGGCTGCGGTGGCGATCGAGGTGGCCCTCGCCTGTGCCGCGGGAGGGCCGGTCGAGGTTGTCGACCTGTGTGCAGGCTCCGGTGCCATCGGCCTCGCCATCGCCCACGCGGTTCCGGAGGCACGTCTCACCCTCGTCGAGGTCGACGACGAGGCCCTCCGCTGGCTCCGACTCAACGTCGCCGCCGCCCCGGCCGGAGTCTCGGCGCGCGTAGAGGTCCTTCATGCAGACGCCCAGCACGCCTTGAAAGACCGACCGGGGGCCTTCGACATCGTCGTGGCCAACCCCCCCTACATTCCATCAGATGGCACCCCGGTCGAGCCCGAGGCCGCCCACGATCCCGCCCGCTCCCTGTGGGGCCTGGGAGAGGACGGGCTCGAGGTCCCCAGGGCCGTCATCGCGACGGCGGCCCGGCTCCTGAAACGGGAGGGGACCTTCATCATGGAGCACGCCGACAGCCAAGGCCCGGCCGTGCGGGAGGAACTCATCGAATCGGGCGCATGGGAGGGGGTGGGCACGGGGCAGGATCTCACCGGACGGGATCGGTTCGCGCTGGCGAGACGCGCCTGAGCCGTGGGAGACTCATGTCGTGATCGTGCCAGCAACCGACCCGACGACCTGGGGTCCGACCCTCGATGCCGCCGCCAAGGCCGTGGCCGGGGGAGAGGCGGTCATCCTCCCCACCGACACGGTGTACGGCATCGGGTGCAGCGTCTTCTCCCCGTCCGCCGTCTCGGCCATCCTTGCGGCCAAGGGCCGCGACAGGGATGCCCCTCCCCCCGTCCTGATCCCCTCGGTGGCTTCCCTCGGGAAGGTGGCCTACACCGGAGGCCTCGGTCGGGTGCTCATGAACGCTTTCTGGCCCGGACCCCTGACGATCATCGTCGAGTCCTTGCCTCAGATCTCCGCCATCCTCGGGACGAACGGCACCGTGGCCGTCCGGGTTCCCGGGCATCCGACCGCCCGCGCCCTTCTGGAGCGGACGGGGCCGATGGCCGTGACCAGCGCCAACCTCACGGGGGAGACCCCCGCGGTGACCGCCGAGGAGGCTGAACGCTCCCTGGGGGCTCACGCCACCATGGTCCTCGACGGAGGGCGCTGTCCCATCGGGCAGGCCTCGACGATCGTGGACGCGACCGGACCCCTCATCAGGGTCGTGAGGTTCGGGGCGATCGGGAAGGTGGCGCTCGAGGGTGTGGTCGGGGAGGACGGACTGGTCGCGGACACCGGCGCATGAAGGTCTACCTCGCCCTCCTTCTCTTCTCGGCCCTCGTCACCTATATCGCCACCCCGGTCATGCGACACATCGGCTTCCGGATCGGGGCCGTCGCGGCCGTCCGGGACCGGGATGTGCACAAGGTCCCGACGGCACGCCTCGGAGGAGTGGCGATCTTCCTCGGGATCGCGGCCGCGATCGCCCTCGCGAACGCCATCCCCTTCCTTCAGCCGGTGTTCGACAACTCCGGAGCGGCCTGGGCCGTCATGGGCGGCGCCGGGCTCGTCTGCGTGATCGGCGTCATCGATGACATCGTCGATCTGGACTGGATGGCGAAACTGGCAGGCCAGGTGTTCGCGGCGTGGATCATGGCCTGGGGCGGCGTCCAACTCGTCACCGTTCCCATCGCGGGCCTGACGATCGCCTCGAGCCCGGTCTCCCTCCTGGCCACCATGCTCATCGTCGTGGTGGCCATCAACGCGATCAACTTCGTCGACGGGCTCGACGGGCTCGCCGCCGGGATGATGGCCATCGGGGGATCCGCCTTCGCCCTGTACACGTATGTCATCCAGCGGGATGCCTCTCCCGGGGACTACTCCAGCCTCGCCACCCTCATCCTGGCCGCCCTGGTGGGGGCCTGCATCGGCTTCCTTCCCCACAATCTCCATCCCGCCCGGGTCTTCATGGGCGACTCGGGATCGATGGTCCTGGGGCTCACCATGGCCGGGGCGGCGATCATCGTGACCGGACAGATCGATCCCGAGGTCGTGTCCGCACGGGAGAGGCTTCCGGCATTCGTTCCGATCATCCTGCCCATCATGGTCGTGGCTGTCCCCCTCTTGGACATGGCCCTCGCCATCGTCACCCGGACGGTGAGGGGGCAATCGCCCTGGTCGGCCGATTCCCACCACCTCCACCATCGGCTCATGGACTTCGGGCACTCTCACCGATGGGCCGTCTCCGTTCTCTACATCTGGACCGCCGCCCTGAGTTTCGGGGCCGTGTCGCTGGTGTTCGTCCGAGGGAGATACGCCGCCCTTCTCATGGGGGTGGGGATCGTCATCGCGGCCGTCGTGACCTATTCGCCACGGTTCAGGACACGGGTGACGAGAGTGCTCGATTGGGCCGGTCAGCGAGGGCCCGATGAGGAGGTCGACGAGCCCGGGGACGCGGCCGAGGACGTGGGGACGAGTCGGGTCGCTGGTCGGGGGAAAGAAGCGGGATAGGCTAGTCCCGTTCGCTTCCCGCGCCCCCGCAACGCGGGAACACCTACGCGATTACCTGTGGAGTTGCCGTGTTTCGTCTAGTGGCCACCGCCCTGACTGCGGTGTCCCCCGAATCGGATCATGGTGCGGACGACGCCTCGGAAGGCTTCTTCGGTTGGCTCTTCAGTTCGGGGGCTTTCCATCCCCCGACGATTCAGGAGTTCTATCCGGACGCCGTCTTCTTCGACGGCACGATCTTCGAGGTCAATCGCATCATGGCGGTGCGCGTCATCGCGGCCATCGTCCTTGTCGCCATCTTCGCCGTCGTCGCATCGAGGGCTCGGGTCGTACCCCGCAGGGGTCAGGCCCTCGTGGAGATCGTCCTCGACTTCATCCGGGTGCAGGTCGTCGAGGAGGTTCTGGGGAAGAAGGAGGGCCAGCGCTACCTTGCCTTCCTGACCACCCTTTTCGTCGCCATCTTCTTCTTCAACGTCACCGGGGTGGTGCCGTTCCTCAACATCTCGGCGACCGCGCTCATCGGGCTTCCCCTGGTGATGGCCGCATGGGTCTACGTGATGTACCTCGGTGCGGGGGTCGGGAAGCATGGCTTCTGGCGATACCTCCGGATGAGCCTCTTCCCCTCAGGGGTGCCGTGGTGGGCGTATATCATCTTGACCCCCATCGAGTTCCTCCAGGTCTTCCTCATCCGCCCCGCGACCCTTACCCTCCGGTTGACGGCGAATATGATGGCAGGGCACCTTCTCCTCGTCCTGTGCTTCGCGGGGACGCACGTCCTCTTCTTCGAGGCGACGGGTGCCGTCCGCGCTGTCGGGGCGTTGTCCCTCACCGCCGGGCTGGTGTTTTCCCTGTTTGAGATCTTCGTCGCCTTGCTTCAGGCCTACATTTTCGTCATGCTCTCCGCCGTGTACCTCAACCTGGCACTCGCGGACGAGCACTAGAGCGCGGGATACCGCGCAGGAAAGGAAGAACTGTGGACACCACGAATATCGCCGAGATGTCGGGCAACATCGCAACCATCGGCTACGGTCTTGCCACGCTCGGCCCGGGAATCGGCATCGGAATCCTCGTTGGGAAGACGGCGGAGAGCACGGCCCGGCAACCCGAGGTGAGCGCGACCCTCTTCAGGAACATGATTCTCGGTATCGCCTTCGTCGAGGTGCTTGCCCTCCTCGGGATCGTGGCGGGCCTGATCCTGACGTGATGATGACCTCGCTGCTTCGCTCCGCCGCAGAGGGGGAGTCCGCACCTAATCCCCTCCTGCCGTCGAACTACGACCTCCTCTGGTCGTTCGTCGTCTTCACCTTCATCGCCATCGCCTTCATGCGGTGGATCCTGCCGAAGCTTCAGACGATCCTGGATCAGCGAGCGGAGATGATCGAGGGCAAGATCGCCAAGGCGGAGGCGGCCCAACGCGAGGCCTCGGTCGCACTCGAGGAATACACCCAGCAACTCATCGAGGCGCGTCAGGACGCCGCCCGCATCCGGGAGGAGGCGAGGGTCCAGGCGACCCGGATCCTCGAGGCGGCTCGGGAGCAGGCCGTCGAGGACTCTCGGCACGTCACCGAGAACGCCAAGAAGCAGATCAACGCCGAGAAGCAGCAGGCCATCATCGCCCTCAGGTCCGAGGTCGGCGTGCTCGCGGTCGAGTTGGCCTCCAGGGTCGTCGGAGAGGCCCTGGACGACGAGGCCCGCCAGCGACGGGTCGTCGACGCCTTCCTGAGCGAACTCGAAGCGTCGGAGGTGAAGGACTAGCGATGCGTGGAATGAGTCAGGCCTCTCGGAACGGGGGCATGGAGGCCTTCGAGCCGGTGGCTACGGCTGCCGGGCGGGAGGCGCCGCGTTTGGCTGTCGAGATCTTCTCCGTGGTCGACCTGCTGGACTCATCGAACTCGCTTCGGCACGCCCTGACCGATCCGGCCCGGCCCGGCACGGACAAGGGGACCCTCGTCACGGCCCTCTTCTCGCGACTCGACCCGCGGGTCCGCGCGGTTGTGGAGGACTTCGCCTCCCGTCGGTGGTGGCACGAACACGACCTCGGAGACGCCCTCGAGGATGCCGCGGTCGAGGCCCTCCTCATCTCCGCCGAGGCAGACGGCTCCCTCGACACCGTCGAGGGGGAGTTGTTCCGGATCGAACGCCTGCTCGCCTCGGAGCGGGACCTGTATTCGGCGCTCGACAACAGGGCCGCCCTTCCCGCCGCGCGGGTGGAACTGGCGCGCACCCTTCTCGGATCGAGGGTGACCGCCGTGACCGCCGCCTTGATCGAGCGAGTGTGCACGACCACCCGGGGACACCGGCTGGTCAAGAAGCTGTGGTACTTCCAGAAGGCGGCGGCTGCCCGAAGGATGAGGACCCTCGCCCATGTGACCGTCGCCGTCGAACTCACTCCGGAACAAGAGGGTAGGCTCGCGGCGACGCTTGGCCGACGCTACGGACGGGACATCGCTCTCAAGGTGACGGTCGACCCGGGGGTGATGGGGGGGATGAAGGTCCAGGTCGGGCACCAGGTGACGGACGGCACCCTCCTCGCCCGGCTGGGGAGTGCGCGAGAGATTCTGGTTGGCTAGGTCGATGACGGTGATACGGACAGGAGACAAGCGATGACGGAGTTGACGATCGGCCCCGAGGAGATCAGGGCCGCACTCGACACGTACGTCAAGTCGTACAAACCCACGGGCGCCCCTCGCGATGAGGTGGGGAGTGTGACGCTCGCGGCCGACGGCATCGCGCAGGTCAACGGGCTCCCCGGGGTCATGTCCAACGAACTCGTCAGGTTCCAGGATGGGACCCTCGGACTCGCCCTCAACCTAGATATCCGGGAGGTCGGCGTCGTCATCCTCGGAGAGTTCTCCGGGATCGAGGAGGGGCAGCCCGTCCAGAGGACGGGCGAGGTACTGAGTGTGCCCGTGGGGGAGGGGTTCCTGGGTCGGGTGATCGACCCCCTGGGAAATCCCATCGACGGACTCGGGGACATCGCATCCGAGGGTCGACGCGCGCTCGAACTTCAGGCGCCGGGGGTCATGAAGAGGAAGTCCGTCTGCGAGCCGCTGCAGACGGGGCTCAAGGCCATCGATGCTCTCATCCCGATCGGGCGCGGCCAGAGGCAACTCATCATCGGCGACCGCCAGACAGGGAAGACGGCGATCGCGATCGACACGATGATCAACCAGCGAGCCAACTGGGAGACGGGCGATCCCACCAAGCAGGTGCGGTGCATCTACGTGGCCATCGGGCAGAAGGGTTCCACGATCGCCGGAATTCGCGAGGCCCTCGACGAGGCCGGAGCACTGCAGTACACGACCATCGTCGCCGCCCCGGCCTCCGACCCTGCGGGTTTCAAGTACCTGGCGCCTTACACGGGGTCGGCCATCGGACAGCACTGGATGTACCAGGGCAAGCACGTCCTCATCGTCTTCGACGACCTGTCCAAGCAGGCGGAGGCCTACCGGGCTGTCTCGCTCCTCCTGCGTCGGCCCCCCGGGCGAGAGGCGTACCCCGGTGACGTCTTCTATCTCCACAGCCGCCTGCTCGAGCGTTGCGCCAAACTCTCCGACGAACTGGGGGGAGGGTCGATGACCGGCCTTCCCATCATCGAGACTAAAGCCAATGACGTCTCCGCATACATCCCCACGAACGTCATCTCCATCACGGACGGGCAGATCTTCCTTCAATCCGACCTCTTCAACGCCAATCAGCGTCCCGCCGTCGACGTCGGGATCTCCGTCTCCCGCGTCGGAGGGGCCGCGCAGGTCAAGGCCATGAAGAAAGTCGCCGGGACCCTCAAGATCGACCTCGCCCAGTACCGCTCGCTCGAGGCGTTCGCGATGTTCGCCTCCGACCTCGACGCAGCCTCGCGCCAGCAGCTCACCAGGGGGGCGCGCCTGACCGAACTCCTCAAGCAGGATCAGTTCTCGCCATATCCCATCGAGGATCAGGTGGTGTCCATCTGGGCGGGGACGAAGGGCAAACTCGACAAACTCCCTCTCTCGGAGGTTCTGCGCTTCGAAACCCAGTTGCTCAATCATCTGCGCGACACGGGGAAGATCCTTGAGACCATCGCTGAGACCGGACAGTTGGACATCGAGACCGAGGAGGAACTCGACCAGGTCGTCGATGATTTCCTGGCGACCTTCGTCCAGTCGTTGACGGTCGAGGCCGGAACGACGACCTCCCTCGCCGGAGTCGGCGGTGTTGAGGAGAAGCAGGAACAGATCGTGAAGAAGAAGGCGTAGCGGATGGCGGGCAAGCAGCGTCAGTACCGGCAGCGGATTCGATCGACGGCGTCTCTCGAGAAGATCTTCCACGCGATGGAGATGATCGCCGCCTCCCGGATCGGGAAGGCCCGAGATCGGGTGACGGAGGCTTCTCCCTATGCGAGGGCGCTCACCCGTGCCATCACGGCCGTTGTCTCTGGGTCCGATGTCGTCCATCCGCTGACGACGGAACGGGACGACACCGATCGGGCTGCGCTGTTGGTCATCGCGGCCGACAGGGGGATGGCTGGCGCCTATTCGGCGAGCGTCCTCCGCGAATCGGAGCGGATACGGGCGGGGTTGCTTGAGCAGGGTACGGAGGTCGACCAGTATGTCGTCGGGCGTCGAGGGGTGTCGTATTTCGCCTTCCGGCATAGGGGTCTCGCCCAGACCTGGGTGGGAGACTCCGATTCCCCGACCCACGCGATCGCGTCCGACATCGCCCAGACCCTCCTCCGTTCATTCCTGGCGGACAAGGAGGACGGAGGGGTGGCCGAACTCCACGTGGTCTACACCCACTTCAGGTCGATGGTGACCCAGGAGCCACGCGTCCTCCGGCTCCTGCCCATCGAGGTGGTGGAGGCGTCGGACCAGGAGGAGGACGACATTCCTCCGATCTACACTTTCGAGCCCTCCGACCAGGAGGTTCTCAATGCCCTGCTCACCCGATACGTGGAGGCTCGGGTCTACCACTGCCTCATTCAGTCGGCCGCCTCGGAACTCGCGGCGCGCCAGCGGGCCATGAATACCGCCACCAAGAACGCGCGAGACATGATCGACACATACACTCGACTGGCCAACCAGGCACGTCAGGCCGAGATCACCCAGGAAATCAGCGAAATCGTCTCGGGCGCCGATGCGCTCGCGGCGGCGTCGTAGGAAGAGGCGAGGAGCATGCCCACCAGAGCCAAGAAGGCCCAACCCAAGGCGGCACCCGTCGAGGGGGCCGTCGCAATCGGGAGGGTCGCCCGGGTCATCGGGCCCGTCGTCGACATTGAGTTCCCTCCCGACGCCATCCCAGACATGTACCACGCCCTTCAAGTCGAGATCGACCTGAGCGCCCAGGGCGAGGGGGATTCGAGTTTCACCCTGACCCTCGAGACGATTCAACATCTCGGGGACAACCTCGTCAGGGCCATCGCCCTCAAGCCCACCGACGGCTTGGTCCGCGGGGCGGAGGTCAGGGACACGGGAGAACCCATCTCGGTTCCCGTCGGCGACGTCACGAAGGGGCGGGTCTTCAACGTCATCGGCGAGGTCCTCAACGCCGAAGAGGGCGAGGTCATCGAGATCAAGGAGCGCTGGCCCATTCACCGCAGGCCGCCGGCCTTCGACCAACTCGAATCCAAGACGGAGATGTTCGAAACCGGCATCAAGGTCATCGACCTCCTGACGCCCTACGTGCGTGGAGGCAAGATCGGCCTCTTCGGCGGTGCCGGCGTCGGCAAGACCGTGCTGATCCAGGAGATGATCTATCGGGTCGCCACCAACCACAAGGGGGTCTCGGTGTTCGCCGGGGTGGGGGAGCGCACCCGCGAGGGCAACGACCTCATCCGGGAGATGACGGAGTCCGGGGTCATCAAGCAGACCGCCCTCGTGTTCGGGCAGATGGACGAGCCCCCGGGGACCCGTCTTCGGGTGGCGCTGTCGGCCCTGACGATGGCCGAGTACTTCCGCGACGTCCAGGGACTGGATGTGCTCCTCTTCATCGACAACATCTTCCGCTTCACCCAGGCGGGTTCGGAGGTGTCCACCCTGCTCGGCCGGATGCCCTCGGCGGTGGGGTATCAGCCCAACCTCGCGGATGAGATGGGGGCCCTTCAGGAAAGGATCACCTCGACCCGGGGCCACTCGATCACGTCGCTGCAGGCCATCTACGTGCCGGCGGACGACTACACCGATCCCGCACCGGCGACGACCTTCGCCCACCTCGACGCCACCACCGAACTCAGCAGGGACATCGCGTCCCGCGGCCTCTACCCAGCCGTCGACCCGCTCAACTCGACCTCGCGCATCCTTGACCCGAGATATGTGGGCAAGGAGCACTACGGAGCCGCGGTCGCCGTCAAGGCCGTCCTCCAACGGAACCAGGAGCTCCAGGACATCATCGCGATCCTCGGCGTGGACGAACTCTCGGAGGACGACAAGATCGTCGTCTCCCGTGCCCGCAAGATCCAGCAGTTCCTGTCCCAGAACACGTATATGGCGACGGCGTTCACGGGGGTGCCGGGTTCAACCGTGCCCCTCAAGGAGACCATCGAGGCATTCACCGGGCTCGTCAACGGGCAGTACGACCACATCCCCGAACAGGCCTTCTTCAACATCGGAGGGCTCGAGGACCTGGAGAAGAACTGGGACCGGATTCAGAAGGAGTTGGGTTAGGCGTGCCGATCTCCGTCGACATCGTCACCCCCGAGGCCTCCCTTTTCTCGGGTGAGGCCGAACACGTCTCCCTCGTCACCGTCGAGGGCTCGGTCGGCCTCTATCCGGAACACGAGCCCATCCTCTCCATACTCCAGCCGTGCAACGTCAGCGTCGTCGACCTGAGCGGACACCGCCTAGAGATCCCCATCGGGGGGGGATTCGTCTCCTTCGACTCGAACACGGTCACCGTCATCGCGGATCCCGTCGACGCGGGCTAGCGATGCGGGTCGTCGTCGCGCAGTGTTCGGCCTCGTATTCCGGCCGGTTGTCGGCCCGGCTTCCCCTCGCGACCAGGGTGATCCTGGTCAAGGCCGACGGTTCGGTCCTCATCCACGCGGATGGAGGCTCCTACAAGCCCCTCAACTGGATGAGTCCCCCGTGCTGCCTGCGGGAGCAACCCCCCAGCGAGGAGGCCTCGGGCAGGGGGGCTGTGGCCGTGTGGGTAGTCCAGCACGACAAGACCGACGATCGGCTCGAGATCGAGATCCACGCCTTCGAAAGCGACACCGAGCACGAGCTCGGGCAGGATCCCGGGCTGACCAAGGACGGGGTGGAGGCCCACCTACAGGAGTTGCTTGCCGAGCAGATCGGTCTGCTCGGTGAGGGGTACAAGCTGGTGCGGCGTGAGCATCCGACCGCGATCGGTCCGGTCGACATCCTGGCCAGGGACGGCAACGGACAGTCGGTGGCAATAGAGATCAAGCGTCGGGGGGAGGTCGATGGAGTGGAGCAGCTGTCGCGCTACCTGGAACTCCTCAACAGGGATCCGCTCCTTAGCCCCGTCGAGGGGGTCTTCGCGGCCCAGGAGATCAAGCCGCAGGCCCGGACCCTGGCGGAGGATCGCGGCATTCGATGCGTCGTCCTCGACTACGACGCGCTCCGGGGGGCGGAAACCGGGGCCCATCGCCTCTTCTAGGACGCCATCGTGCGCCATGCTCGCACCAGGGGTACCGTTGGGGGTGCGGGAAGTCGTCACTTGAGAACCGGGTTGTGGAGCACACGGAGGAGATCCATGTCGACGTTCAGGAAGGATGTCGTCGAGAGTTTCGGTTCGCTCGATGAGTTCGCGAGGCTGAATGGCTACTACAAGATCTACGAAAGCGATCGCGGATATCACACGGTTCAGGTTCCAGGGGACGAGGAGGCCATCCTGACGAGCCCCAACCTGACCAATCTCAGGCTGGTCTGGCCGGAAGTCGTCTAGGCCGACGGCCGGGCTCGACGCCCGCCCTTGATACGCTCACCCCATGGTCCAACGCAAGAAAGCCCAGGGGCAGATGAAGCCCCAGCGGATCAAGGTCGAGATCGGGACGGAGGGTGCCTACCTGTGGGCCCCCTTCGGCGATCACATGAAGGCCGGCCTCCTGTCCCTCCTGCCCGTCCTGGTGATCAATCTGGTCGCCTCGGCCGGCTTCGTGGAGGGCAATCCCTCCGTCTCCGACCGCATCGTCCAAGCTGTCAACTCGACCGGTCAACTGATCGCCACGTTCGGATGGGTTCTGATTTTCGCCGGGGGCCTGTACTGCGCGGCGTGGGGAGCCATGAGCATGGGGCTGGTGAGGCTCTTCCGGTATCGCCCGTCGTTCTACCTTCACCTGGCGGCCCATGCCGTGGCCGGGGCGGTCATCGTCGGCGTCCTCTCCGTCTGGATTCTCTCGGTCGGGCAGCGGGACGCACTCGCCGGGGCGCCCGTGTGGGATTCGGAGTACTTCCAGCCTCTCGTGGTCGGCGCTCCTGCCGTGGGGGCGATCGGCGCGGCCGCCGGGATGTGGGCCCTCAAGAGTTTCCTGTACTGGTATGTGACCAAGGAGAGGGAGCCCCTGAAGGACGTCTTCACCTTCGTCGAGGGTCATCACCAGAAGGACGAGTTCGAGCGGCTCTAGCCCGCGAGCGCCCGGACTGTCGAAACGTTTCGGCTACACTGTCGGGATGACCGCTCCCCTCAGCGAATTCCCTCCCGGTTTCCTCTTCGGCGCCTCGACGGCCTCCTACCAGATCGAGGGCGCGACGAAGGAGGGTGGACGTGGGCCGTCCATTTGGGACACCCGCGCCGCGACGGAAGGGTTGATCCTGGGCGGCGACACCGGCGATGTCGCCGACGATCACTACCACCGGTACGTCGACGACGTCGCGGCGATGGCCGAGATGGGACTGAACGCCTATCGGTTCAGCATGGCGTGGCCCAGGATCCAGCCGAACGGGACGGGGGACGTCAACCCCGAGGGCTTCGCCTTCTATCACCGGCTCCTGGATGAGATGGACAAGCATGGCATCGAGCCGCTCGTCACGCTCTACCACTGGGACCTCCCCCAGGCGCTCGAGGACGCGGGGGGCTGGCCGAACAGGGACACCGCCTATCGCTTCGAGGCCTATGCCCGCCGCACGGTCGAGGAGTTCAAGGATCGCGTCAAGCGGTGGACCACCCTGAACGAGCCTTGGTGCTCCTCCTTCCTGGGGTACGCCGCAGGCTCTCACGCGCCCAGCCGCACGGAGCCGGCTCTGGCACTGGCCGCAGCCCACCATCTCAACCTCGCTCACGGCTTGGCCTATCACGCCATCAAGGAGGTCGCCCCCGACGCCGAGGTCTCGATCGTCAACAACTGTCACGTGCCGCGCCCATGGAACTGGGCGAATCCAGGGGATGTGGACGCCTGCCGTCAGATCGACGCCCTCGCCAATCGGATCTTCGTCGAGCCATTCGTCCATGGCCGGTATCCGGAGGATCTCCTAGAGGACACGAGGGATCTGACCGACTGGTCCTTCATCCAACCGGGAGACCTCGACCTCATGAAGGACACCGTCGATATCTTCGGGATCAACTACTATTCGAGCCACATCGTTCGTCGGAACGACAGTCTGGATCGCCGGATGGGCAACGATGGGCATGGCTCCTTGGGGCGAGGCTCAGCCTGGCCCGGGGCGGACCACGTCGAATTCATGCCGGTCATGGGGCCGAAGACGACGATGGGCTGGAACATGGACTGGTCGGCTTTCCACGGCCACCTTCTCCGCATGCAGCGCGACACCGGGAAGCCCCTCATGGTGACGGAGAATGGGGCGTCATTTGACGATGTCGTCGAGCGGGACGGGCGGATCCACGATGTCCAGCGGGTGCAGTACCTCCACGATCATATGCAGGCCGTCCTCCTGGCGATTGAGGACGGGGTGGATGTCCGGGGCTACATGATCTGGTCGCTCATGGACAACTTCGAATGGAGCTACGGATTCTCCAAGAGGTTCGGGTTGATGCGCGTCGACTACGACACCCTCGAACGAACGTGGAAGGACTCCGCTTACTGGTATCAGGAGACCATCCGCACCCGTCAGGTCACCCCCGTCGAGAAGGCCCCGACCCTTGGGTCGACCCCTCCGAAGGCCTTCTAGCGTCTCGGAAGGATGGGCGCGCAGCCCGAAAGTAGGATGGGCCCATGGCCCGAAAACGGTACCGCAAGCGCCCGTACAGCGAACCCCATGAGGAGTTCGACGCCGAGCGCGCCACGGGCGGTTTTCCGGCTCGGCTGGAAGCCGGTCCCGGCGGGGAGCCCTACCACGTGGCGGTTTCGCGTCAGACCGACGACACCTTCGTCTGTCCCGCCTGCGGTCAGGACATCGCTCCCCGGACGAACCACGTCGTCGCCTGGGCTGCGGGGGGACTCTTCGGGGAGGGCGTCGCTATCGAGGAGCGGCGTCATTGGCACACCTCCTGTTGGGGGCGCTTCGGGAGGGCGCGTGGGTGACGACGAGATGACCCCGATCCGGTCCGTCACCGTCCTCCCCGCCGTCCGTGAGGACATCACCCTTCACACCGAGGACGGGCTGACCCTGGTGGGCGAACTGGCTTCACCGGTCGGGCAGGCAGCCGCGACCCTGATCACCCTCCATCCCCTTCCGACGGGAGGAGGGTTCATGGACTCCCACCTCTTCAGGAAGGCCGCCTGGCGCCTGCCCTACCTCGCCGACCTCGCGGTCCTGCGGTTCAACACCCGTGGCACGCGCAGCCCGAGGGGCACCTCCGAGGGGAGCTTCGACGACGGTGTGGGGGAGGGGGCCGACGTCAGGGCCGCCGTCGATTTCGCGGTCGCGAGGGGGCTTCCGAACCGGTGGCTGGTCGGATGGTCCTTCGGAACCGAAGTGGCTCTCATGCACGGGAGCGGCCTCGACGTCGAGGGGGCCTTCCTCCTCTCTCCGCCCCTTTCCCGGGCCGAATTGGGCAACCTTGAGGCCTGGGCAGAGGCAGGGAAGCCGGTGACGGTTCTCGTCCCGGAGCACGATGAGTTCCTGACGCCCGCGGAGGCGCGCGTGGGCTTTGCGCCGCTCACCGGGGCCGAGGTGGTTGTGGGTGAGGGCGCCTCCCATCTCTGGGTGGGGGAGGACAAGGTCCGCTGGGTCTTGGATCGGATCGTCGAACGGGTCGTTCCCACCCGGGCCCCCTTGCCGACCGAGGTGCCGATGGAGGTGATTCGATGATGGACGCCGATGGAGGACGGGCGCTCGCGGTCGGGATGCGTGAGGGGGTCTGGGACCCGCCAGGGGAGCCTCCGATCGTCTTGCTTCATGCCTTCCCCCTGGATTCTCGGATGTGGGGCGCCTTGGCGGAGGATCTCATCCAGCGCGGAGTGGGCGTCCTCGGCCTCGATTACCCCGGATTCGGAAAGACCCCGTTCTGGTCGGACGTTCCGCCTTCGATCGACGCGATAGCGGATGCCGCCGTCGCAGCCCTGGAGGGCATCGGGGTGGCCAGGGCTCACTGGGTCGGATGCTCGATGGGGGGATACGTCGCGCTCGCTGTCATCGAGCGGCACCCGGATGCGGTGACGGGACTCGGGCTCATCGACACGAGGTCCACGGCTGACGACGAAGCCAGGCGGGAGGCGAGACTCCGGACGGCGGATGCAACGGAAAGCCTGTCCCGGCTCTCGGATCCAGAGGGTTTGGCGGAGTCGCTCATTGGGCTTGAGGGCGAGGCGAGACGACCGGTCGTCGAGAAGGCGGCGGCGATCATTGCCGAGGCTGACCCGGTCGCGGTCGCCTGGGGGCAGAGGGCGATGGCCGCCCGTCCCGACCGTACGGGGGTGCTGCGGGGATTCACGGGGTCCTCGGTCGTCGTGTGGGGGGAGAGGGACACCGTGAGCGACTTCGGCGAGGCCGAAACGATGGCGGAGCCCCTCGGCGTCTCCGTGACGCGTATCGCCGGGGTGGGTCACCTCAGCCCCATCGAGGCTCCCTCCGCCGTCGCGGACGCCCTCGTGTCCCTCCGGCGGCAGGCCTAGGGAAAGTCTGCTCCGGCCATGAGGCGCTTCTCCAGGGCGTCCGGCAAAGGCATGGACTCCCCGTCCCTCGCCCCCCGACCGAGTTCCATCGGCGGGTCGCTCGGGGTCAGGGACACCTCTTTGAATCGGGATACGAGGCTAGCGGGAGCGGAGAGCACGTAGAAGAGCCCCTCGGCGTCCACCCCGACGGAAAGGTCCCGACGGAGGTACCACCCCTCGACGGTGGTCCGATACCGGGCCGCGCCGTCGTAGGAGCGGGCCTTCAGCCGGGTGGTGGGGATCCCGGCCGCGATCGCACGGGAGACGAACTCCTTGATGAGCCCAGACGCCTTGCGGCTTTCGGCCGCCCTGGCCCTGGCGAGAGCCCGGGCATGGGAGACGATCCGATCCTCGCGTGGATCGGGGGCTTCGGGTTGCGTACCGCCTGGGGCGGTCACGGGGTCTGGCCGGTTCCGGCTTCCCGGTCGTCGTCTTCGGCGGCTTGGGTGCGAAGTTCGCCCGTCGATGGGGCGAATCCCGGCCGGATCTGGCCGAGCTCGTCGGCGGGTTGGCTCTCGAGTTCCGCCTCGGCCGGGGCATCGGGTTCGTCCGATGCGGGCCCGTCCGAGGCAGGCTCGCTCAACTGGGGCTCGTCGGATATGGGTCCGAACGGCGCACCCTCCAGGGACCACTCCGTCGGCTCCTCGGCGGGAGCATCGTCCACCGGCCATTCCGCCGTTTCCTCGGCCGAATCCGCGAGGCCGGAGTCATCGGCTCCGGGCATCCGAGAGGCAACGAGGGGGGGCAGCGCGGGGGGGACCGGCATGTTGGCCGGACGCGCCGTCGGGTCCGTCGTGAGGAGGACCCGCAATTCGTCGAGATACGAGGTGATGGATTCCCGCTGGCGGTTGAGCTCGTCGACGTCTCTCTGGGCGATTGCTCGTTCGCGTTCGGCGTCGGTGACGGCCTCGCTCATGATCTTCTCGGCGTGCTCACGGGCCTCGGCGATGATCTCGTCGGCGTTCTTCCTGGCGTTGCCAAGGAGGGTCTCGGCGTGGCTCTCGGCCTCGACTCTGGCCGCCTCGCCCCGCTCGATCGCCATCCGCATCCGCTGCTCCGCCTCGTTCGCCCGCTCCTGGGCGTCGGACACCAACTTGTCGTACTCGGCGTTGGCCTCGTCGTAGCGGACCTTGAGGATGCGCTCGGTGTCCTCCTTCTTCTGGGCGGCCTCCACCTGGAGGTCCTCCCGGATCCGAAGCGTCTCCTGGCGGGCCTTGTCACGGTCGGACCTGGCCTCGTCGAGCATGCGTTCGGCCGACGTCTTCGCATCCGCGAGGATGCGCTCGGCCTGGGCCTTGGATTCCTCCTCGCGCTCCTGGGCCTCGCGCTGGCTGGCGACCTTGAGCTCGGTCGCTTCCCGCTCCGCGGTGGCCCGGAGGGCGGCGATCTCGCGCTCGAGGGTGGCCTTCTTCTCGGTGACCTCGGCTTCGAGCGCGGAACGTGTGGTCTCGACCTCTCGCTTGGTGTTCGCGAGGAGTTCGCTCGTCTCTTTCTCCGTCGTCTCCTTGAGGGCGGCGGCCTCCCTTTCGGAGGAGGTCTTGAGAAGGTCGGCCTCGCGGCGGGCCTGGGTGAGGAGTTCGCCGACTTCATTGTCCGCGCGGGCGCGAAGCTGCTGGGCCGCCAAATTCGCCCGGGCCACCGTCTCTTGGGCGTGGGTGTTCGCTCTGGCAAGCACGTCGGCCGATTGTTCCTCGGCCGAGCGCAGAAGCTGCTCGACCCGAGTCCCGAGGCCGGTGTAGGTGGGCTTGCCGGTTTCCTTGAGGGTCTCCTGGGTGGATTCCAGTTCGGATCGGAGCCTCTCCGCCTCGCGTCGGACCGATTCGGTCTCGGCCCTGGCGTCCCGGATCTGGTCTTCCATCTGTCCGAGGTACGCCGCCACGGCGTCGCGGTCGTAGCCGCGCATCGTGATCGGGAACGGCGTGTTCGCTTCCGACATGGCTGCTCCTTCTCGGGCAGGGGTCACTTGCTCCCAGGGTAGTGGGCGGAGGGGGACGCCACAACGCAACCTACCCGGTGTGGCCGAACCTTGAGAGGCTAGAGTAGTGATCCGAGCGAGGGAGAAAAGTGATTCGCAGGCTCATCGGCCCGGTCCTGGGCGCCATCGGACTCGTAGCTGTCGTCGTCGGCGGCCTGGGCCTGTTGCTGCGGCCACCGCCGGTCGACCACCCTACGGCGATCGTGGATACCACCGCAGTCGTCATCCCTCCCGCCGTCCTTGCCCTGGAGGGGCTTGGGGAGATCGCCATCACGGCGCCGGGGGCCTTCGACATCCGGACGGCCCGTCCGTCCGATGCCTACGCCTGGGTCGCGACCGTCGACACGAGCGTGGTCAGGGGCCTGGCGTCGTGGGAGGATCTTCGGATCGACCATGCGGGGTCGGCGACGGGGGCGATTCCGGATTTCCCCGGAGACCTCTGGCGGGAGTGGTGGCTGTTCTTCGAGGAGACGACCATCGAGGCGTCCGAGGTCGAACCCGGCCTGGCGATGCTCATCGTCTCGGGTTCCGACGCCCCCATCGGGGAGATCACGTTCACCGTGACCCATGATCGGGGCAACGGCTGGGCGTGGCCGGTTCTCACCGGCGGGTTGGGCTCGGTCGCAGTCGGGTTGGGGTTCATCATTATGGGTCTCCTTCAGACTCGGCCGCGGGCCTCGAAGGGGGTGGAGGCATGACCGCACGTCTCAGACCTCTGGCGGCGATGGCGGCCGGGGCGGCAGCACTCGCCCTCACGGCTTGTTCCGTCCCGGTTCCGGAGCCGACAGCTACCCCATCTCCTGAGGCGCATTCCGCCCTCCTCCAGCATCAGGCCGAACGGATTTCCCGGCTGACCTTCGAGGAGGTAACCGCCGCGGATGACGCTCAGGATGCCGGGTTCTTCGACGCCCGCGTCGGGGAGATCGTCGAAGAGATCAGGGCCGCGGAGTATGTGGTGGCGGCGAAGGGAGGAGCTGATCCCGACGTCCTCCCCAGCGAGATCCAAGCGTTCTACACGACCGATTCCGACACCTGGCCCCGGGCTTTAGTCGCCGTGACCGTTGCGGCGGACGCCACCCATACCCCCGTCGTCCTCACCTGGGTGCAGGACGGCCCCGGCGACCCCTACGAACTGCGGGCCTGGGCTCACATGGTCCCGGGAGGGGTGCTTTCGGCGATGCCGGAGGCGTCCGTCGGCGCCGCGCAACTCCCGCTCGATGCGACGGGCTTCACGCTCACCCCGGCGGAGGCGATCGATCAGTACGTGGCCCTCCTGAACGAGGGAGGCGATGGGGAACTCGATGCCGTCTTCGCCCCGGATCCCTACCGGGAGGGGATGTTCGAGGCGCGGACGGCCCTGGACAAGAAGGCGAAGGCGCAGAAGGGCGAGTACACCGACACCGTGACGGCGAGGGTGGAGGACTCCTTCGTCCTGGCCGACGCGGAGGGTGGTGCCCTGGTGTTTCTTCGGCTGGAGGTGGTCTCCGACGCTTCGGTCTCCGGCGGAGCGAAGCTCACCCTCAACGCGGGGGACAAAGCCCTCCTCACGGGCACCTTGGGGTCCCGCGTCGTGTACCGCTACGAGGATCTCGTCGTCATACGGCTCTGGGCAGAGGGGGTCGAGGTCCTTCCCACCGTAATCGCGGCCGATCACCACCTCGTCGGGATCGCGACCTCCTAGCGCACGGGCCGGAACACCACGACCGAGAGCGGGGGGAGGGTGAACGAGGCCGAGTGCTCCCATCGGCCGGAGGCCTCCTCCTCGACCGCCGCCCGGCTCGGGCCGAGGCCCGCCCCTCCGTACTCGGCTGAGTCGGTGTCGAGTACCGCTTCCCACGTCCCTCCCGAGGGGAACCCCAGCCGATAGTCCTCGTGGGCGACGTCGGCGAAGTTGCAGGCGACGACGAGCACGTTGCCCTTCCTGTCCCGGCGCACGTAGGGAAGGACGCTGTTGGTGGCATCCTCGGGGTCGATCCACTCGAAACCGTAGGGGTCGTAGTCGAGGGCCCAGAGGGCGGGCGATGAGGCGTAGAGGGCGTTGAGGTCCCTCACGAGCCGGTGGACCCCCGCGTGCAGGGGATCCTCGAGGAGGTCCCAGTCGATGGACCGAGCCTCCGACCACTCCCTCACCTGGGCGAACTCGCCCCCCATGAAGAGGAGTTGCTTGCCGGGGTGGGTCCACTGATACGCCAGAAGGGACCGCACCCCCGCCGCCTTCTCGGCGTGCTCGCCCGGCATCTTGCCCCAGAGCGACCCCTTCTCGTGGACCACCTCGTCGTGGCTCAGGGGAAGGAGGAATCGCTCGGAGAAGGCGTACATCATCGAGAAGGTCACGAGGCCGTGGTGGTGGGTGCGATGGATGGGCTCCTCCCGGAGGTACTTCAGGGTGTCGTTCATCCAGCCCATATTCCACTTGAACCCGAATCCCAGACCGCCCGTCGAAGACTCAGCCGTCACCCCCGGCCACGCCGTCGACTCCTCGGCGATCAGCACCGTCCCCGGGCAGAGCTTGGGGGCGAGGGAGTTGATCTCCTGGAGGAACTCGATGGCGTCGAGATTCTCCCGTCCCCCGTGGATGTTGGGCCGCCACTGGCCGGGCTTACGCGAGTAGTCGAGGTAGAGCATGGCCGCGACCGCGTCCACCCGGAGCCCATCAGCATGGAACTCCTGGAGCCAATAGAGCGCGTTGGCGACCAGGAAGTTCCTGACCTCCGGGCGTCCGAAATGGAAGATGAGGGTCCCCCAATCGGGCTGCTCCGCCCGAAGGGGGTCGGGGTGCTCGTACAAGGGGGTGCCGTCGAATCGTGCCAGGGCCCACTCATCCTTGGGGAAATGCCCGGGGACCCAGTCGAGGAGCACCCCGATGCCGGCCTGGTGGAATCGGTCGACGAGGTACTTGAAGTCATCCGGGGAACCGTAGCGGGAGGTCGGGGCGTAGTACCCGGTCACCTGGTACCCCCAGGACGGATCGAAGGGGTACTCGGAGACGGGAAGCATCTCGATGTGGGTGAACCCCATCTCGGCGACGTAGGCAACCAGTTCGTCGGCGAGCTCGCGGTAATCGAGGCCGTGCTTCCACGAGCCGAGATGGACCTCGTAGATGCTCATGGGCTCGTCCGCGTTCTTGCGGTCAGCCCTCGCCTCCATCCACTCGCCGTCCCCCCAGTCGTAGGCGGACTCCTCGACGATGGACGCCATCCCGGGCGACCCCTCCGTTGCCTTCGCCATGGGATCGGCCTTCAGAAGCCAGTGGCCGTCCCTGGAGAGGATCTCGTACTTGTAGTGAGCTCCGGGGCCGACCCCCGGAATGTACAGTTCCCAGAGGCCGGAGGCTCCGATGGACCGCATGGCGTGTTCGACCCCGGCCCACTCGTTGAAGTCCCCCACCACCCGGACGGCCCTGGCGCTCGGGGCCCACACGGCGAAGGCCGTGCCGACGATGTCGCCGAGGGCGGATTCGTGGCGGTGGACATTCGCTCCCAGGACCTGCCAGAGGCGTTGGTGGCGGCCCTGCCTGATGAGGTGGAGATCCAAATCGCCCAGGGAGGGCAGGAACCGGTACGGGTCGTCCGTGACGACGGATCCGGATGCGTAGGCAGCATGGATCCGGTAGTCGGAGAGGTCCTCGTCCGGCAGGTGGACAGCCCAGATCCCCTCGTGCTCCTGCTCGGCCGTGTGCATCCCCTCCACCGTCTCGATGGAGACGGAGATGGCCGAGGGCTTGAGGACCCGGACGGTTGTGCCCCCGTCCCTCCGGTGAGGTCCCAGGATGTCGTGGGGATCCGAGTGGAGCCCGGCCGCCACCTCGGCCAGGAGTGCGGGATTGAGGCGGTCAGCCAAGGGACTTCCTTCCGGTGGAGCGGTTGGGGCGCTTGTGATGGACCGCCCCCACGATCGCCATCGCCAGGTCGGGCCCGAGGGAAACGTGGAACTCTGGCCCCCAGGCGAGGTCCGCTCCCGAGAGGGCATCCGTCGCCCCGAAGGGTCCGTCGGGAAGCCCGAAGGCCGTCGGGTCAAGATAGATCGTGGCCTCCTGGGAGGCTCGGCCGTCGAGGCTGAGGGCGACGACGACGGTGTCGGGTTTGCCCGACGGGGAGTGGGCGGCGTCGATGTGCCGGGAATAACACAGCACCGCCGGATTGTCGGTGGTGTGGACGGTCAGGCCGCGCAGGCGTTGGAGGGCCGGGTGGGCCCTGCGCGTGGCGTTGAGGATGGTGAGGAGGGCTTCGATCCCGTAATCCTTCGCCCGGGTCCAATCCCTGGGGCGATACTCGTACTTCTCGTTGTTCCTCTGTTCCTCCGCGTCGGGACGGGCCTCGTCCTCGACGAGCTCGTACCCGGAGTAAATGCCCCACGAGGGGGAACCGGTGGCGGCCGCGACGGCCCGGGCCGCGAAGACGGGGGCACCGGCTCCCTGCAGGTCCGGAGTGAGGATGTCCGGGGTCGTGGGGAAGAAGTTCGGGCGCATGAAGAACGATGCCTCCCCGGAGAGTTCCTCGAGGTAGGCGCCGAGTTCGGGGGCCGTGGGGCGCCAGGTGAAGTACGTCATCGATTGGTGGAACCCGATCTTGGCGAGCGTGTGCATCATCGGGGGTCGGGTGAACGCCTCGGAGAGGAAGATGACCTCGGGATGGGTCGAGGCGACATCGGCGAGCAGTTCTTCCCAGAATGGGAGGGGCTTGGTATGGGGGTTGTCCATGCGGAAGACCGTCACGCCCGCATCGATCCACACCTCAAGGATCCGGCGGACCTCGCGAAGGATCCCCTCGGGATCCCGCTCGAAGCTGAGGGGATAGATGTCGTGATACTTCTTGGGGGGATTCTCGGCGTAGGCGATCGAACCGTCGGCGCGGGTCGAGAACCACTCGGGATGCTCCCGGACCCACGGGTGGTCGGGGGAGCACTGAAGAGCGATGTCGAGTGCCACCTCGAGCCCACGACCACGCGCAGCGGCGACGAATGCCCAGAAATCCTCCATCGTGCCCAGGTCGGGGTGGACGGCGTCGTGGCCGCCATCTGCAGATCCGATGGCGTAGGGGCTTCCGGGATCGGTGGAAGATGCCGTGAGGGCGTTGTCCGGCCCCTTGCGGTATGTCGAACCGATGGGGTGGATGGGGGTGAGGTAGACGACGTCGAAGCCCATGGCCGCGATGGCGGGAAGGCGCCGGGCGGCCGTCTCGAACGTTCCTGAGGTCCATCGGCCGGTCGCCGGATCCTGGACGGCCCCCTCCGACCGCGGGAAGAACTCGTACCAGGCACTGAAGAGGGCCCTCTCGCGATCCACCCTGAGGGGGTACTCCCGGGAAGGGGTGACTGAGTCGCGAAGCGGGGCCTCGGCCAGGGCGGCGCAGACGGCGGGGGTGAGGGCGAGATCGAGGCAGGCGGCGGGGTCCGTCGTGGGGTCCCGGAGGACGGCGACGGCGGAGGTGAGGGCTTTCCGCTGGGCGGCGGGACGGTCGACTTCGTCGCGTGCCCGCTCGAGAATGGCCGCGCCCTCGGCCAGCACCAGGGCCGCGTCGGTTCCGGTGGGGAGCTTGACGGCAGCTGTGTGCTCCCAGGAGCCGACCGGGTCCGCCCATCCCTCGACCCGGAACGAGTGCTCCCCCTCAACTGAGGGGATGAAGTGGGCTCGGAAAAGGGCGATCCCGGGATTGGCGGCGTCCATGGGAAGGGTCGTCACCGTCCCATCGGGAAGGGTGATGACGACCGTGGCCCCGACCATGCCATGCCCTTCGCGGAAGACGGTCGCCGTGATGGGGACCGCTTCACCCACGACGGCCTTGGCCGACCAGCGCCCCTCCTCGAGGGAAGGCCCGACGGAGACCACGGCGATGCGACCGATGGCACTCATGCCGGGGGAACCCATATGCCGAACTTACCGGGCGAGGGCGCCGGAACGGTAGCGGACGGCCATCGGGATCGAAAGCCTGGTGGGAGAAGGGTCGCCGTCACGAGTAACCTCGTATCGTGAGCGTGAGTCAAGGATCCCCCTCTCCCGTGGCGATCCCGGGATGGTTCCAGGCCCTCGACGAATTGGCCATGAACCTCAGATGGTCGTGGCATGCCCCCACGCGTGACCTTTTCGAGGCTCTCGATCCCGGCCTCTGGGAAACGGTCGGGGGAAATCCGGTCGCGCTCGTGCGTGGGCTCGACATGGAACGCATCAAGGAGATCGGATCGGATCGGGATTTACTCGGTTGGATCGCCCTCGCCCTTGAGGACCTCCACACCTACCTCAGGTCTCTTTCGTGGTGCGACTCCGAAGACGGGCCCGGTCGTCATTGTCCGACCGCCATCGCCTACTTCTCACCCGAGTACGGCATCACCTCCGTCTTGCCCCAGTATTCCGGGGGCCTGGGCATCCTCGCGGGCGATCATCTGAAGAGCGCCTCCGACATGGGCGTCCCCATCATCGGGATCGGACTCCTGTACGGGGCCGGGTACTTCCGGCAGGCCCTCGCCCTGGACGGTTCCCAGACCGAGTCCTACCCCGAACTCGATCCTTTCGGGATGCCCCTTCACCCCTTGCATCGGGAGGACGGCTCCCTCGTCGAGGTTTCGGTTGCGCTTCCGGGCGACGAGATCATGCGGGCCGTCGTGTGGAAGGCCGACGTCGGGAAGATCCCGCTGCTCCTGTTGGACACCGATGTCGAATCGAACAGTGAAGAGCTTCGCACCCTGACCGACCGTCTCTACGGCGGGGACGCCGAGACGCGCATCCGTCAGGAACTCCTCCTCGGAGTGGGGGGGATGAGGGCGCTCCGGGAGTTCTGCCGGGTGTATGACACCCCGCTGCCGACCGTCTTCCACATGAACGAGGGCCATGCTGGATTCGTCGCGGTCGAACGGATACGAGAGCGCATGTTCGAGGGGCTGTCCTTTGCACAGGCGCTCGAGGCGAGCCGCAAATCGATGATCTTCACCACCCACACCACCGTCCCGGCTGGCATCGATCGATTCGATCCCGAACTGGTGTCGTCGTACTTTTCGATTCCCGCCTGGGGCGGCGAGGACTTTGTCCGTCAGGTGTTGGCCCTGGGCGAGGAGACGGAGGACTGGTCGGAACCGAAGCGATTCAACATGGCCCTCATGGGTCTCAGGGTCGCGGGTCAGGCCAACGGAGTGTCCCTTCTCCATGGCGAGGTGTCCCGGGAGATGTTCCGAGGCCTCTGGCCCGATCGCGAAGTGAAGGACGTTCCCATCGGTTCCATCACGAATGGAGTGCACGCCGCCACATGGATGGATCGTGACTTGGCCGAGATCGAGGCGACCCGCCTCGGGGGAGACCCCTCAGCCTGGGAGGGCGACCTCGTCTCCGATGAGGAGTTGTGGGGCATCCTCCGGGAACAACGGATCCAGTTCGTCGAAGCGGCGCAGAGGCGTCTCCAAGCCTCCCTCCTGGAGCGGGGTTTCTCGATCCGAAGGCTCCGATGGGTGCATTCCGTGTTCGATCCTGACGTGCTGACCATCGCGTTTGCCAGGCGGGTCCCCACCTACAAGCGCCTGACCCTGATGCTCCGGGATCCCGAGAGGCTGAGGGACCTCCTCGTCCGGGAGGACAGGAGGATTCAGATCGTGGTGGCGGGGAAGGCCCACCCGCACGACGAGCCCGGCAAGGGACTGATCCAGGATCTCGTGGAGTTCACCGACCGTGAGGACATCCGCCAGCATATGGTCTTCCTCCCGAACTGCGACATGGCCGTCGTCGGCGAACTCCTGCCCGGATGCGACGTCTGGCTGAACAACCCCGTTCGCCCGTATGAGGCCTGCGGAACATCGGGCATGAAGGCAGCCCTCAACGGGGCGCTCAACCTCTCGACCCGCGACGGTTGGTGGGACGAATGGTCCGACGGCAGAAACGGATGGGACATCCCCAGCGCGGACGGTGCCGCCACCCCGGAAGAACGGGACGACCTGGAGGCGCGGTGGCTCTACGAGATCCTTGAGGATCAGGTCATCCCCCTTTTCTACGACAACAGGGTGAACGACATCCCCGTCGAATGGGTCAAGCGGGTTCGCCACACGCTCGCCACCCTCGGGCCGAAGGTGCAGGCGACCCGCATGGTTCGGGACTACACGACGACCCTGTACGTTCCGGCGGCCCGGGTGGCCTCCGGACCCCTCGCGTCCTGACCCCGCTGGGTCTACCCTGACGGGTGTACAGGTGTCAGGCGACCGGAAGGAGGGCGGACATGAATCGGGCGATCGCGGGTGTGGTGGTTATCGGCCTTGCCCTCGTGTGTGCGGGCTGTGGCGGTGGGCCGAGCGCCGAGGAGAAGGAGGCGTTCGACCTCTTCGCCCTGGAGCGTCAAAACGAATACCCGGCGGTCTTCGCCCCCTCTGTCCCGACGAGCATCAAGGACTATGTGCTCGGCGGGACCGGCATCACCACGGCGGACTACATCGTGGCGGGGGCCTTCACGGGGGCGACGATCGAACCGGCGCCGCCCGGCAGCATGGACTCCTCGGCTTTCACCTTGGTGGGTCAGTTCAAGCTCCACGAGTCGCTCAAAGGCACCGTTCCGGCCACGTTCGACGTCAACCTCGGTACGGCACACGGAACATACTCCGTCGATTCCGTGGTCCGAGGGGCGGGGGACATCGTCCTCTTCCTGGGTTACGACGCCGCTTCGGACGAATGGGTCCTCGTCGACGGGTCGTATGCCCTGGCCCAGTCGGATGGGGGGGATCTGTCGATGCCGTTGGTGCCCCGATCGGAAGAGTCGGAGTACATGACGGGGGTCGTCGACCTCGCGGACATCCGGGCCATGCTCATCGCCGGCGCCTACGATCCCAACGGTTCGCTCAATGGGGGGCTCGACGATCTCGGGGACGGCGGGGTCAGCGACACCCAGCAGGATCTGATCGACCGGGCGAACGATCTCGCCGACTAGTGGCGATGGGGGGACTCCTCCGTGCCCAGATAGAGGCGCATCGAGTGGGGGGGCAGGATGAGGTCTTCGCCCGGTTCAACGGGTTCGGATTGGCGCGCCGTTTTCGCCTCTTTCGAGTCCGGTGAGTCCCAGGCCGAGTCCCACACCAGACGCCAGGCCGGGCCGCGGTCGAGGGGGAGGCTCACCGTCTCCTTCGTCGGGTCTCCGTTGATGATGATCAACGCGTCCGGTCCGTCGGTGAGCGAACGCATCATCTGGATGACGCGGATGGACGGGTCGTGCCACCAGGCGTACGTGGCGGGAAGACCCGCCTGGTCGAACCAGGCGAGGTCATCCCGGGTGTCGTCCCGGTCGTCGGTGCCCCGATAGAAGGCGCTGGGCTGAAGCACGGGGTTCTCCCGGCGGAGGGAGACGAGGTACCTGGTCGTCGCGTGGAGGTTGTCTTGCCAGTGCTCCAGATGCCAGTCGAGCCAGGTGGTCTCGTCATCGTGGCAGTAGGCGTTGTTGTTCCCCCGCTGAGTGCGACCCATCTCGTCCCCGGCCTGGATCATCGGGACCCCTGCCGATAGCAGGAGGGTCCCTAAAAGATTCCGGGCGGACCGGCGACGGGCCGACAGGACGGTCGGGTCATCCGTCGGGCCCTCGACGCCGTGGTTCCAGGATCGGTTGTTGTTGCTGCCGTCGTTGTTGTGCTCCCCATTCGCCTCGTTGCGCTTGCGATGGTAGGCGGTGAGGTCGTGGAGGGTGAAGCCGTCGTGGCAGGCGACGTAGTTGATGGAGGCGGAGGGCCCTCGGGCGAGGGTGGCGTCATCGCTTCCGAAGACGTCGGAGGAGCCGGACAGGCGATACGCCAGATCCCTCACGCCGTGCGCGTCGCTCCGGCGTCGGGCCAGGTTCGTTTCCGCGAGCCAGAAGGATCGGACGGTGTTCCTGAAGTGGTCGTTCCACTCGGCCATGGGGGCGGGGAAGGCCCCCGTCTGCCAACCGCCCGGGCCGATGTCCCAGGGCTCGGCGACGAGTTTGGCCGCGCCGATGATGGGGTCGATGGTGACGCCGACGAGGAAGGGGTGGCCCCTGTCGAAGCCCCGGCCGGTGCGTCCCAAGGTGGCCGCGAGGTCGAACCGGAATCCGTCCACCCCGAAGTCGGTGAGCCAGTAGCGCAGGGAATCGAGGGCCATCTGGATGACCCGGGGTTCGGTGAAGTCGAGGGGGCCGCCGGTGCCGGTCGTGTCGTCGAGGGTGCCCGGCTCGCCGGGTAGCGATCGGTAGTACCCTCGGCTGTCGAATCCCCGCCACGAGACCTGCCTCCCCTCGTTGTCTCCCTCGCAGGTGTGGTTGTAGACGACGTCGAGGATGACTTCGATTCCGGCGTGGTGGAGGCGGTCGATGGCGCTTCGGAGTTCGTCGACGACGGCCTGGGGGCCGGCATCCCGGGCGGCCTCGGTCGCATACGCCTGATGCGGGGCGAAGAAGCCGAGGGGGTTGTAGCCCCAGTAGTTGATGAGGCCGAGGCGTTCCAGCCTGGGCTCCGTCGCGTGGGCATGTATCGGGAGGAGTTCGAGGGTCGTGATGCCGAGGTCGGTGAGGTAGTCGATGACGGCGTCGTGCCCGAGGGCGGCGTAGGTCCCCCTCAACGGTCTGGGTATGCCGGGCATTCTTTGGGTCAGACCCTTGACGTGGGCCTCGTAGATGATCGTGCGTTCCCATGGGATGCGGGGCCTCGGGGGGGCCGTCCTGTGCCGGGGATGGGCGAGAAGGACGCCGCGGGGCACGAAGGGGGCGGAGTCCCGGGGATCATCCGTCGACAGGATGGCCTCGAACCCGTCCTCAGTCGCCTGGACCAGGCGGCCTTCGATGCCCCTGGCGTATGGGTCGAGGAGGAGTCGCGCCGGGTTGTACCGGTGTCCCTGGTATGGATCCCAAGGGCCGTGAGCCCGGAGGCCGTATCTCAGGCCCGGTTTGAGTCCGGTCAGAAGCCCGTGCCAGAGTCCGTTTTCAGGGCCTCGGAGTGGGTGGCGGGTCTCTGTTCCGTCCTCGTCGAACAAGCAGAGGTCCACCCCGCTGGCATGGGGGGCCCATACGGAGACGGCCGCGCCCTCGTGGATGAGGTGGAATCCGAGCCGGAAGGGGGCCGGGTTCGGCGCGATCATGGGTCTCATTGTCCCCCAAAGGAGGGTCGGATCCGGAAGGCTGGCCAGGCAGTGGGGCCGGAAGGCGTCGGTAGAGTTGGCCCATGTCGACCGACCCCGTGAGGATCCTGGCGACGCTGTCCGGTGGGGTCGACTCCGCGGTCGCAGCCGCCCGGGTCGTCGAGGCGGGGCACGAGGTCACAGGCATCCACCTGGACCTTGGGCTGGCCCGGATTGCCGGAAGCGACGATCAGGGCGCCGGTCGAGACGTGGACGACGCCCGCCGGGTCGCCGATGCCCTGGGGATTCCCTTCGAGGTCTGGGACCTGTCCGAGGAGTTCGAGCGGACGATCGTCGCGGGGTTCCTTGCCGGATACCAGGAGGGCGTCACCCCCAATCCGTGTGTGGTGTGCAACCGGCGCATCAAGTTCGAGGCCGTTTTGACTCGAGGCGGGTACCGGGGTTTCGGTGCCGTCTCGACGGGTCACTACGCCCGGCTGGAACCCCGGGGAGAGCGACAGGGGTTTCGCGTGGAACTACACCGGGCAGCCGATCTGGCCAAGGACCAGTCATACGTTCTCGCCGCGCTCGGCCGGGAATGGCTGGCCAGGGCGGTGTTCCCCTTGGCGGAGGCTTCGAAAGGCGAGGTCAGGGCGGAGGCCGCCGCCAGGGGGCTCAGGGTTCACGAACGACGGGACTCCTTGGACGTGTGCTTCATCCCCGATGGCGACACGGCGGGTTTCCTGAGGAGGACCCTGGGTGAGAACCCGGGGGAGATCGTCGACGAGGACGGGCGGGTGGTCGGCGAGCACCGGGGGGCATATGCCTTCACGGTGGGGCAGCGCAAGGGCTTGAGGCTGCCGAGGCCCGCCGCCGACGGTGAGCCCCGGTACGTCCTCGAGGTCCATCCGGAAAGCAACACGGTCGTCGTGGGTCCGGAGGCCCTGCTCTTCGTTTCGACGCTTCACGGCGCAGGGGTTGTCTGGTTGGCCGACGATGTTCCGGCCGGTGAGCCCACCCCCTGTCACGTCCAGGTCCGGGCGCATGGCACCCCAGAGCCCGCTCACGTGACGGTCGTCGGGGATCGCATGCTCGTGGAGTTGGAGAGACCGATGAGGAAGGTCGCCCAAGGACAGGCTCTCGTCGTCTATGCCGGGACCAGGGTGCTGGGTCAGGCCACGGCCTCGCGCGCCCCGATCGGCTAGACCTTGGCGGTCTTGAGCCATTCGTCCAGGTCGTCGGGGACCATCGGGTGGCCGATGTGGAAGCCCTGCGCGAAGTCGCAGCCGAACTTCTCAAGCAGGGAGAGGACTTTGGCGTCCTCGACCCCTTCCGCCGTGCACTTCAGTCCGAGCGCATGTCCCAGGTCCACGATCGACCGGATGACGATGACGGACTCATCGGAGGTGGCGGCGTTCGAGACGAAGGACTGGTCCACCTTGATCTCGCTGAAGGGCAGCCTCGCGAGTTGGAGCATCGACGAGTATCCGGTCCCGAAGTCATCGAGGGAGATCTCGAAGCCCTGGAGCCGGAGCCGCGTCAGGAGTTGAAGCGAGAGGACAGGGTCGTCCATGGCGCTGGTCTCGGTGAGTTCGATGATGACCTGACTGGTGGGGACCGCGGCCTCCTGGCAGGCCTTGAGGAGGCGTTCGTCGATCTCGGGGTCGGAGAACTCGGCGGAGGAGACATTGACGGATAGGCGCCTGCCCTCGCGGTGGGGGTGCCGTCCGAACCAGTCCAGGGCTTCACGCATGACGCGGTCGGTCAGGAGGCTCACGAGGCCCCTCTTCTCCGCCAGCGGGACGAAGACCGTCGGCGTGATGTCTCCCCGCTCGGGGTGCACCCATCGGGCAAGCGCCTCATATCCCACGACTCTTCCGTCCGAGCAGTCGACCTTCGGCTGGAAGACGACGGTGACCGCTCCGCTGGTCAGCCCGTCGCGAAAGGATTCCTCGAACTCCAACTCGCCCCACGGAAGGCTGGGATCGGGCACCACGGGGATCTCGGTGGTGGAGGGCCGTTGTGCGAGCAGGTCGAGGAGTTGAGAACGGCGATAGGGCTTGGAGAGTACGCCGACGAACGTGATCCCGCTGGCGTCGGCGAAGCGGTGGGCGGCGTCGAGGACGCGGCCTTCCTGACCGCTGGCGATGATGACGCCGATCCCGCAGCCGCAATCGGCAATCCTCCTCAAGACCTCAAGCCCGTCCACCCCTTCCATGACGAGGTCGACGATGGCGAAATCGGGGTGCCAGGTTCCGCAGAGGCGCATGAATTCTTCGGCGTCGTCGGTCAGGCGGCCCTCGTGCCCGCCCGACTTGAGGTGGGCGAGAGTCATCTTGCCGACAAAGGGGTCGTCGTCGATGACGAGGACGCGCTTGGGGGTCGTCTTCATGTCTCTCCAGCCTCCGAACCGGGAATCGACACCATCTCGTTGACCCGTTCGACCAGTTGGCGGCCGGTGTAGGGCTTGGTCAGGAGAGACACATCAGGGTCGAGCCGGCCGTCGTGCATGAGCACGCTCTCCGTGTATCCGGAGGCGTAGAGGACGGGGGTGCCCGGCCGGAGGGCGACGATCCTTTGTGCCAGTTGGCGGCCAGTCAGGCCACCGGGAAGGATGACGTCGGTGAAGAGCAGGTCGAGATTCTGGATCGATTCAAGGGCCTTGAGCGCCTCGGGGCCGGATCCGGTGGCCGTCACCTTGTACCCGTGCGCGGACAACTGCTCGGTCGCGAAGTGCCGAACGAGCCGGTCGTCCTCCACGAGGAGTATTCGGCCGGTGCCGTGTGCGGGGGGCGTCGCCTCGGAGGGTTCGTTGTCCTTGACGAAACTCTCTGAGGCGATGGGCAGGTAGAGGCGGATGGTCGTTCCCCGATGGGGCTCGGAGTACACGGAGACGTGGCCTCCCGACTGCTTGACGAATCCCCAGACCATCGCCAGGCCTAGTCCTGAACCCTGGCCGACCGGTTTGGTCGTGAAGAACGGATCGAATAGCCGCTCCAGGTGTTCGGGGGGGATGCCCGTGCCCGTGTCGCCGACGGAGACGATGATGTACCTGCCGGGTTGGATGTCGCTGTGGGTGGCCGCGTATTCCTCGTCCAGTTCGGTGATCCCCGTCTCCAGTTCGAGCAGCCCGCCCTCCGGCATGGCGTCGCGGGCGTTGATACCCAGGTTGAGGATGGCGCTCTCAAACTGCCCTGGGTCGACCAGAGCTGGGGGCAGTCCGCGGGCCAGGGACGAGGCAACCTCGATCTCATCGCCGAGGGTTCGTTGGAGCAGGGGGATGAGGCTCGTGACGTGCTGGCTGACGTTGATCGCCTGAGGGGCGAGCGGCTGCTGTCTGGCGAAGGCGAGGAGACGATGGGTGAGTTCGGCCCCCCTGGTCGTCGCCTGGGAGACGAGCTCGAGCATCTCCTGTCCTGCCGGGCTGAGGTCTTCCTCCAAGGAGAGGGACTCTACGGCCCCCATGACGACGGTCAGGAGATTGTTGAAGTCGTGGGCGATGCCCCCGGTCAGTTGCCCGATGGCCTCAAGCCGGTGGGCGATGGCGAGCTGGTCCGAGAGGGACTTGACCTGGGTGATGTCCCGAGCGTAAACGGTCAGGCCGTCGATCAGAGGGCTGATCGTCACATCGAAATACCGATCATTTGAATCTGAGTACTCCTGCATGTGCACCGGCTGCCCGGATTCGAGAACCGAGGTGAGCGCGGTCTTGTACTCGTCCTTCTGAGCGAGTTCGGGCAGCGCTTCCCACAGGGCCCTCCCCAGGGCCTCCTCCCTCGTCATCTGGACGAGGGCCTCAGCGTGGCTGTTGAGGTAGGTGAAACGGAACTCGCGATCGAGGGTCAACACGCTGTCCGCGAGACTCTCGAGGATCGCCTCTCGCTCCTCAGCGAGGGTGGCCGCCCTTTCCTTCAGCATTCGGGTCTCGTGGATGTCGAGTGCGGTGCCCCACCAGCGGATGATCGTGCCATCGTCGTCGAGTTCCGTCTTGGCCTGCACCTTGTGCCATCGGTATTCCCCGTCCGAGCGCAGAATGCGGAATTCGGCCTCGTAGACCTCGCCGGTCGAGACCGAGTGCTCCCACCGGGCCATGACCCCAGGTACATCGTCGGGGTGGAGAACCGAAGCCCACCCGTCGCCGATGAGGGCGCTGGGTTCCCGTCGGGTGTAGTCGACGAAGCCCTGATTGAAATAGTCGACGACGCCTTGCGGGTTCGCTGTCCAGACGATGAACGGCATGGAGCGGGCGAACTGGGTGAAGTGTTCGTGACCTGTCGACTCTGGCTTGGCGATCGTCCTGGGGGCAGCGGTGGATGCCGACTGAGGGGCACGGGTGGAGGAGGTCCTTTTCCTGGGCACGCCGGGCTTCCTGGGCACCTGCGACGATGCTCGCGTCTTGGCCCTGTCCACTCCTCCATTGGGTGGGGGTCCCATGCCGCCAGTTTAGGGCGGAGGGGAGATTCCCGCAGGATACTCCTGTGAAGAAGCCCACAGTCGGAAAGGGACCCGGCCGGTCCCTAGGCGCAGAGGGCTCGATTGACGTCCTCGAGTTCGTCGATGAGCGAGGCGCATCGCTTGCAGGCGGCGAGGTGAGCCCTCACCCGGGAGCATTCCCGCTTGCCCAACTCCCCCCTGACGTAGCCGGACAGGCTGTCGAAGATGGACAGACAGGCGGTGTCTTCGGTCGTGGCCAGGTGGTGCTGGAGGTAGGCCACGCGAAGCGCCGAGCGGGCACGGTAGGCGAGGGCGGCGGCGCCGTTCGCGCTGAGCCCGAGTAGGGGAGCCACCTCGGCCGGGGTCCTCTTCTCGATCTCGGTGTACCAGAGGATGGCCTGCCACCTTTCGGGCAGGGATCGGAAGGCGAACGCCACGACCGAGTTCTCGAACTCCATGAGGGACTCTTCGTCGCTCGAGGCGGAGTAGCCGACCGCCTCCTCATGGATCGTCATGTCCTCGTTGGGTCGAACCTGCTTGTCCCTTCGGATGAACTCCAGGCCCGTGCGCCTGACGACGGTGAAGAGATAGGCGCGGAAGGAGAGGTCGGGGCCTCCGCCTTCCTGGAGGACCTTGAGCACCCTGATGAAGGACTCCGAGACGATGTCGTCGACATCGCTGGGGACGAGCGAGTACTTGGAGGCGACACGGGAGGCCGCTCCCTCGTGGCGTTCGAATAGTGTGCCGAAGGCGGTACTGTCGCCGCCACGGACGGCGGCGATCAGTTCCGCGTCGCTGGACTCCGTTGTCCAGGTTCCTGCCGATACCTTGTTCATGGTCCTCTCCACTCCTTTGTGGGACTTCCACCTCCATGGTCACCAAAGCACGACGCCGTATGCAAGCCGCGGGCTGTCCAGTCCGTCACATTCCGAGGGGAAACGAGACGTACACCACATCGAACGGCTGTCTTCTATGCGGGGTGTGGGACGAATGTCCGGAAAAACGATTCGATATTCGCTACGTTTCGCGGCGGCGGACACCCCGTGCGGCGAGCCCTAGCAGAACGGGTATCGCGACGAGTGCCACCGCGGCCGGGCCCAGATAGTCTCCGGCCGCACCCTCGTCGACAAGGTCGGCGAGGGCGGCCCCCAGCCGGGTGGGCAGCCACCGGCCGACGATGTCGGCTATCCCGACGATCGGCAGGGTGACGAGGACGATGAGCGAGACCATCACCGTGGCGAGCATGGTCCGCGCCCACTGGGCGACGGCCGCGACCACGGCGACGACGAAGGCGAGGAAGAGCACCCCCAAGAGGGTCCCGAGGAGCATCGCTCCGGAGTCGAGGGCGCCGAGGAGAACCGTCGTCTCGTACCAGGCGGCCCCGACCCCGAGGATGAAGGCAACCGAGACGGCCGCGAACGTGACGACGAGCCTGGGCAGGAGGATCCGCCAGACGCTCGGCACCCGGGTGCGGAGGAAAATCCCCATCTCGGGGATGGAGTCGAAGGCGAGGGCTCCAGCCGCCACGACCACGGCCACGAGCGTGCCCACCTGGACGGCGTTGTTGACGTACTGGATGATCCCGTCGGCCGGGACGGGGTCGGGGAACTCGATCGTCACCCCGTCCAGGTCGCCCCCGGCGATATCGAGCAACTGCTCCATGTAGCGCGCGGCAAGCGGACCCATGAGGCCGAAACCGACGAAGACGCCCCCGAGGATGAGCCACCGGCTGGTGCGCTTGAGGCGCAGGAACTCGAGTCTGAGAAGGCTCATGGCTTGGGCCGCCCGCCCGTCAGTTCCAGGAATGCCCGCTCAAGCGAGACCTCCTCGGGGCCGTACGAAACGACGACGGCCTTGGCCGCTGCTAGGGCTTCGGCGAGCCTCTCCTCCGCATCGGCGAGGGAGGTCACCTCCAGGAAGAGGACGCCATCCGACCTGGCCTCGGCCGACGACACCCAGGAAGCCTGGGTGAGGCGGGCCGCGACGGTGTCGGCGTTTCCCCTCAGGTGGACGACATAGCGCGGGACGGCCGATCCCACCAGGAGATCACGAAGCGGACCTTCGAAGAGGAGTCGTCCCTTGTCGAGGGTGCCGACGGTGTCGCACACCTCTTGGACGTCTGCCAGGATGTGGCTGGAGAAGAGGACGGTCGCGGTTCCGCGGAGGCGTGCGATGAGGTCGAGGACCTCGCGACGCCCCCCCGGATCGAGGGCGGAGGCGGGCTCGTCGAGGAGGACGAGGCGCGGGCGGCCGACGAGGGTGGCGGCGATGCCGAGACGCTGGAGCATGCCCCGGGAGTAGCCTCCGACTCGGCGGCTTCCCGCATCGGCCAGTCCGGTCTCGACGAGGACCTCGTCGACACGACCGGAGGGACCGTTGGGATCGACGAGGGAGCGGGCGAGGGCGACGACCTCCCGTCCTGTGAGCCAGGGGTCGAACCGGGGGGTGTCCGGGAGGACGGCGATCTCGCCCGCCCGGGCGTCGATGTGGAGCTCTCCGGAGGTTTCACGACGCAGGCCGGCGAGGATGCCCAGGAGGGTGGTCTTCCCGGCTCCGTTCGGGCCCGCAAGCCCGTAGATTGACCCCGGTGACACGTTAAGGTCGACGTCGTCGAGGGCGATCGTGCCCCCGTATCGCTTGGTGAGGCTGCGGGTGGTGATCACCTGGAGTCTCCGGGGTCCTTTCCGATGAGGAGGTAGACGATTCCTCCCATGGGAACGGAGCCGCAGCAGATGACGATCCAGGCCCATTTGGGGAGATGACGGACCTTGTGTCGGGCGACGTCGACGATGCAGTAGGCGATGAAAGCCACGGCGAGCGCGAGGAGCGGCGCGACGGCCGCCCAGTTGACGTCCCAGTCACCCATGTCTGCCTGCCTTTCTCGTCTTGATCCTAGGGCAGCGGGGCCCGGGCGCAACGATCGCGCCCGGGCCGCGCCTCATCGAGGCTGGGGGTCTAACTGGACGCCACCTGGATCCTGCGGGGCTTGGCCGACTCGGCCTTGGGGACCGTGATAGTCAGGAGCCCGTCCTTGTAGGCGGCCGAGACCTTGTCGGGGTCGACCCGGTCAGGCAGGCGGACGGCTCGGTGAAACCGGCCGAAGCGTCGTTCGATGCGGCGGAAACCCTCGGTCTCCTTCTCAGAATAGAAGTCGCGCTGTCCGGCGATCGTCAGGACATTCTCCTCGATGGAGACGTCGACCTCGTCCGGTTTCACCCCGGGGATCTCGACGTGCAGGGTGAACTCGTTGTCCGTTTCCTCCACGTCGAGCGCGGGGCTGAACGCCCCCGCGAGGCTTGCATCGGCGTCGCCGAGGAATTGTCGGACGATCCGTTGCCAGTCGTCCTGGAAGGGCGACACCTCGCCGGTTGGCGCGGGCCGCCTGTTGATGTCGCGTGCCATGGTGTGTACCTCCTGTTCGGGTATGGACGGGGGTGGCCCGTCGTGTATGCGGGTGGAAATCGATGGGTTGACTGGCGTCGGCGCCGCATCGTCCACTCGGCATTATTGTGCCTCGGCTTTGGCTCGAATTCAAGAAACTTGAGCCCAATGCGCTCAACTATTCGTTGAGGGCGAACGTCGGGGGGTCGTGGTGGAATGGAGCCGTGACCGACCCCATCAGCCAAGACCCCCGAGCCCGCCACGCAGAACTCGTGCAAGAGATCGAGGCGCACCGGGCGGCCTACTACGAGCGCGATCAGCCCACCGTCTCTGACGCCGAATACGACGCCCTCGAGCGCGAGCTTCGGGAGCTCGAGGCCATGCATCCCGAGCTGGCGGAGCCGGACAGCCCCAGTCACACCGTCGGCGGGGCGGTCGCGACAGGCTTCGCCTCGGTCCGGCACCGCGAGCGGATGATGAGCCTCGACAACGCCTTCGACCTCAAGGACGTGGCGGCGTGGCTCGACCGAATCGAGAAGGGGGGTGGGCCCAGGGAACTGGTGTGCGAACCCAAGATCGACGGACTGTCCATCTCCCTGACCTACGAGGACGGCATCCTGACCCAGGGGGTGACCCGCGGGGACGGGACGACGGGCGAGGACGTGACGGCCAACATCAAGACGATCGCAGGGCTCACCCACCGGTTGGATAGGGAGCGGGCGCCGGTGCCATCCATCGTCGAGATCCGGGGTGAGGTCTATCTCCCGGTCGCCGCCTTCGACGAACTCAACACCGCCCTCGCCGAGGAGGGCAAGGCCACCTACGCCAACCCCCGGAACACCGCCGCAGGATCGCTCCGCCAGAAGGACCCGAAAGTGACGGCGACCCGGCCGCTCGCCATCACGACCTATGCCCTTGGCGCACTGGAGTGGGGCGCGGCCATCCCCGACCCCCGCGCGGAGACGCAGATCGGCGCCTACGCCCTCCTGGCCGATTGGGGTCTTCCTGTGAGCGACCTCACCGAGACTCATGCCGGGATCGCCGCAATTGAGGGCTACCTCAACCGCCTCGAGGCCCGCCGCCACTCGCTCGTCCACGAGATCGACGGCGCCGTCCTCAAAGTCAACGACCGCGCCGCCCAGCGTCTCCTTGGCGCGACGAGCCGCGCCCCCCGCTGGGCACTCGCCTACAAGTTCCCACCCGAGGAGGTGACCACCCGTCTCGAGGACATCAGGGTGGGCGTCGGGAGGACCGGTCGGGTGACGCCGTACGGGGTCATGACTCCGGTGACGGTCGCGGGATCGACCGTCGCCTTCGCGACCCTCCACAACGCCGACGAGGTGCGTCGCAAGGGCGTGCTCATCGGCGACACCGTCGTTCTTCGCAAGGCGGGTGACGTCATCCCCGAGATCGTCACGGCCGTCGTCGCCGCCCGCACGGGCACCGAGCGCGAGTGGATCATGCCGACCTCCTGCCCCTCCTGCGGGACGACGCTCGCCCGACAGAAGGAGGGGGATGTCGACCTCCGATGCCCGAACGCCGAGAAGTGCCGGGGGCAGATCGTCGACCGCATCGGGTTCATCGGGTCGCGCGGGGCGTTCGACATCGAGGTGCTCGGGGACAAGGCCGCCGCTGCGCTGGTGGAGGCCGGTGTGCTCGATGACGAGGGCGGCCTCTTCGACCTCACCGAGACGGACCTCAAGCGAGTTCCCCTCTTCACCCTCGACCAGGATTCCAAGAAGGACGGGGTCTCTCGGAGGGCCGGGGACGTCTCCACAAATGGCCTCAAGCTCCTGGAGAACCTCGAGGCAGCGAAGGCCCGCCCCCTCTGGAGGGTACTCGTGGCCCTGTCCATCCGCCACGTCGGGCCCACGGCCGCTCGGGCGCTTGCGTCTGCCTTCGGCTCCCTCGACGCCATCCGCGCCGCCGACGAGGTGACCCTTTCCGCGGTCGACGGGGTGGGGCCGGTCATCGCCCGCAGCGTCCAGGAGTGGTTCGGGGTGCCGTGGCACGCCCGGATCGTCGAGCGGTGGGGGGCGGCCGGGGTGAGGATGGTCGACGAGCGGGGGGACGCGGGGGAGCGGACGCTCGAGGGCCTGGCGATCGTGGTGACGGGTTCGCTTCAGGGGTTTTCGCGCGAGGGGGCGACGGAGGCGATCGTGGCCCGAGGGGGCAAGGCCTCCTCGTCAGTCAGCAAGAACACGGACTTCGTCGTCGTGGGGGAGAACGCCGGGTCCAAGGCCGCCAAGGCCGAGGAGTTGGGTGTGCCGATCCTCGACGAGGCCGGGTTCACACGGCTGCTGGAGAACGGGCCCGGGTAGCGGGACGCACGCCTGGGGGTTAGCCTGGGACGAGCGGCGCGACACCGTTGGGGAGCGGGGTGAGGATCGTGGCGGAAGAGCCAAGGATCCAGTGGTGGATTCCGGGGCTGGGCCTGCTCGTGTCCGCGACCCTGATCACCGCCGGGTTCGGCTGGACCATCGACCGGGCCACCCACCGGTACGCGACCGAGGCTCTCGTCGACGCCGGGATCGAGGGGGTCGCGGTTGACAACTCGTACAGGGACGTCATCCTCACCGGACCTGCAGATTCAGAGGCCGAGGCCGTGGCCCTGGTCGAGGACGCCAGGCTCGTCCAGGACGTTATCTACGTGGTGTCGGGCGTTCCCGGACCCACGCCGTCTCCGACCCCCACCCCATCCGTCTCCCCCGAGCCGTCGCCGGAACCGACCCCGTCGCCCGAGCCGACCGACACCTGTCAGGAGATCTCTCCCGAATGCATGGGCGCGGTCGGATACCTGACCTACGTGTTCGACACCACCGACGACCCGACCTTCGCCTTCGACAGCGCCGACCTCACGGCCTCGGACAAGGCGGCGCTTTCCGAGATCGCCCTGGCGATCACGGACAGCCTCACCTACGATCCGGAGATCCTCATCCACGTGGCCGGCCACACCGACTCCTCCGGCCCAGCGGCCTATAACCAGACCCTCAGCGAGAACCGGGCCCGGGCGGTGAGGGACTACCTCGTGGCGCAGGGGGTCCCGGCCGGAGCCCTCGGCGTCGTCGGAAACGGGGAGGCCCGACCGATCGCCGCGAATGATACAGAAGCCGGACGCGCGGCCAACCGTCGCGTCGAACTCACGATGGTGGAGGACTGACATGGATGTAATCCGCGACGCGTGGCCTTGGGTGCTGTCTGCGTTCCTGCTGGGGGTGCTCTGCGGCTGGCTCGTGACCCGGCGGTACTGCCGCGACCGCGTCTCCTCGAAGCCGGCAGGATTCGCGGCCATGCCCTCTTCTGGCCCAGAGGAGCTTGCGAAGGGCTCGGCGGTCCTGGGATTCAAGGTCCGACTCAACGACCTCCGGGCCGTCGAGGGGATCGGCCCCAAGATCGAGAAGCTCATGAACGACGACGGCATCCGCACCTGGGCCGACCTCGCCTCCGCCCAGGTGTCTCACCTGGAAAGGATCCTCGACGCAGCCGGACACGACTACCAGATGCACGTTCCCACGACTTGGCCCCAGCAGGCCCGGATGCTGGCCGAGGCCCGGTGGGAGGAGTTCAAGGAACTCACCGATCGACTCAAGGGAGGCCGGTAGGAGAAGCGTCTCCGAGCCAACCTCCCGCTAGACTCGCGGCATGGCATCCCTCGACCGCGCCGAAGTGGCGCGCCTCGCCGCCCTCGCTCGGATCGACCTCGACGACCGCGACCTCGACAGGCTCTCCGGGCAGCTATCCGCGATCGTCGACGCCGTGGCGAAGGTCCAGGAAGTGGCCACCCCCGATGTGCCCGCGACCTCCCACCCCATCCCCATGAGCAACGTCCATCGACCCGACGAGGTCCGACCGTCCCTCAGCCAGGAGGACGCCCTGGCGGCGGCCCCGGCCGCCGAGAGCGGCCGGTTCCGGGTTCCCCAGATCCTGGGGGAGGAGGCGTGAGGAACCTCAACCGCCTGACCGCCCAGGCCATGGTCGACGCCTTCTCCTCGGGCAAGATGACGTCCGTGCAGGCGACGGAGGCCGCCCTGGACCGCATCGCACAGGTCGACGGAGCCGTCCACGCGTTCCTCCACGTCGACGCCGAGGGGGCCCTTGAGGCCGCGGAAGCCGTCGACAAGGACCGGGCGGCAGGGAAGAGCCTCCCCCTCCTCGCCGGCGTGCCCGTCGCGGTCAAGGACGTGCTCGTGACCAAGGGCCTGCCGACAACGGCCGGCTCCCGCATCCTCGAAGGCTGGATGCCGCCCTACGACGCGACCGTCGTCGAGAGGCTCAAGGCGGCGCGGATGCCGATCATCGGCAAGACGAACATGGATGAGTTCGCCATGGGCTCCTCGACAGAGCATTCCGGCTATGGCCCGACCCACAACCCCTGGGACCTCGACCGGATCCCCGGCGGTTCCGGGGGAGGCTCGGCCGCTTCCCTCGCCGCGTTCGAGGTGCCCCTCGCGATCGGGTCCGACACCGGAGGATCGATCCGTCAGCCGGCCGCCGTAACGGGGACCGTCGGGGTCAAACCCACCTATGGGGCGGTGAGCCGATACGGCGTCATCGCCCTCGCGTCGTCCCTCGACCAGGTGGGGCCGTGCGCCAGGACCGTCCACGACGCCGCCCTGCTCCATGAGGTCATCGCCGGACACGATCCTCGCGATGCGACGAGCCTTCCCGAGGCCGTCCCTCCCGTCGTCACCGCAGCAAACCGAGGCCGACAGGACGGCCTGGAGGGCGTCAGGGTCGGGGTCATCAAGGAGTTGACGGGGGAGGGTTTCCAGAGCGGGGTCCGGCAACGCTTCGAGGAGGCGATCCATCAGCTGTCGTCACTCGGGGCCAAGGTCACCGAGGTGTCGTGTCCCAGTTTCGCCTACGCCCTCGCCGCCTACTACCTCATCCTCCCGTCCGAGGCATCGTCCAACCTCGCCAAGTACGACTCCGTGCGGTTCGGGCTCCGGGTCGACGACGGGGGGACGATCGAGAGGGTCATGGGTGCGACACGGGCCGCCGGATTCGGCGACGAGGTGAAGAGGCGCATCATCCTGGGAACCTACGCCCTCTCGGCCGGGTACTACGACGCCTACTACGGGAGCGCGCAGAAGGTCCGGACCCTCATCCAGCGGGACTTCGGCGAGGCCTTCGGAGCCGTCGATGTGCTCGTCTCCCCGACCTGTCCCACGACGGCCTTCCGCCTGGGCGAGCAGGTCGACGACCCGCTGACGATGTACCTCAACGACATCGCGACGATTCCCGCGAACCTGGCCGGCATACCCGGCATGTCCCTCCCCATCGGGCTTGCTCCGGAGGACGGTTTGCCGGTGGGACTGCAGATCCTGGCCCCGGCCAGGGTCGACGACCGTCTCTACCGGGTGGGGGCCGCCCTGGAAGGAGCACTCGTCGACGTGTGGGCGGGAACCCTCCTGACGCAGGCTCCTCCCCTCGAGGGGGTGCCCGTATGAGCGCGACGACCGACTCCTACGAGGAGGTGCTCGAGAGGTTCGACCCGGTGTTCGGCATCGAGGTTCACGTGGAACTCAACACCCAGACCAAACTGTTCTGCGGGTGCGCGAATGGGTTCGGGGCGGAACCGAACACCCAGGTCTGTCCCGTGTGTCTCGGGCTTCCCGGATCGCTCCCCGTGACGAACGCCAAGGCCGTGGAATCTGCGATCCGGCTCGGCCTCGCCCTCGGATGCTCCATCCGCGAGTCCAGCCGTTTCGCCAGGAAGAACTACTTCTACCCGGACCTTGCGAAGGACTATCAGATTTCGCAATACGACGAGCCCACGTGCTACGACGGGGCGATCGACGTCATCCTGGGCGATGGCACCACGGTCACGATCGGGATCGAACGGGCACACATCGAGGAGGACGCCGGCAAGAACACCCACGTGGGCGGAACCGGCGGCATCCAGGGCGCCGACTACTCGCTCGTGGACTACAACCGGGGCGGGGTCCCCCTCGTCGAGATCGTCACCAAGCCCGTTACGGGCATGGGGTTGCGCACGGCCGAGGTGGCCCGCGCCTACGTCGCGACCATCCGGGACATCGTCAAGGCCTTGGGGATCTCGGACGGCCGGATGGAACAGGGATCCCTCCGCGCGGACGTCAACCTGTCCTTGCGGCCCCAGGCCGGGCCCGGCGGGGATCAGAACGAGATCCCCTTCGGCAAGCGCTCGGAGACCAAGAACGTCAACTCCCTCCGGGCGATCGAGAAGGCGATCCACTTCGAGGTGGCCCGACAGGGCGCGCTCCTCTCTGCCGGGAAGGCCGTCACCCAGGAGACGCGCCACTGGCATGAGGACACGAACTCGACGACCCCGGGTCGCTCGAAGGAGGAGGCCGACGACTACCGATACTTCCCGGAGCCGGACCTCATGCCGGTCGAGCCGACGGAGGAATGGATCGAGGAACTCCGGGCGACCCTACCGGAACACCCGGGGGTCATTCGGGCCCGCCTCCAGGCCGAGTGGGGTTTCGCCGACTTGGAGATGCGGGACGTGGTGGCCGCGGATGCGGTGGGAATCATCGAGGACACGGTCGCGGCGGGGGCCTCCCCTCAGGCGGCTCGCAAATGGTGGATGGGGGAGTTGGCGCGGATCGCGAACGAGACCGGGACCGACCTCGCCGATCTGCCCGTCACCCCCGAAGACGTCGCCGAACTCCAGGACCTGGTCGCATCCGGGGCCCTCAACGACAAACTCGCCCGTCAGGCGCTCGCCGGGACGCTGGCCGGAGAAGGCTCGCCGAGGGCGGTCGCCGAGGCCAGGGGTCTCGCCATCGTGTCGGATGGCGCCGCCCTCGAATCCGCCGTCGACGCGGCCCTCGCATCCCAGCCCGACGTGCTCGCGAAGATCCAGGACGGGAAGGTCCAGGCCGCGGGCGCTATCGTCGGGGCGGTCATGAAGGCGACGGGAGGCCAGGCTGACGCGGCCTTGGTCCGGGCGATCATCCTCAGGAGGGCTGGGGTCGAAGGCTAGGGCGAGGCATGGCCGAACGGGCGCCGAGCGACGGTTCCCAACCTCTTCAGGAGCCACCAGAGGAGGGAGAAGGACGTTCCGAGGATGAGGATGGCTGCTGCCAGCACCCCCAACGGGATCCGGACGAAAGCGATGACCCAGAAACTCGACCACCATGCCCGGAGGCGGGCGCTCCGATAGGCGCGGTCGCTCACGTTCCAGTCGGCCTCTTGAACGGGGACGTTCCGCAGTCGCTTCAGCATGAGATCGCCGAAGTCGGGAGCCTCGTCGCAATGGCGGTCATGGGACTCATCACCTTCATTCGCGCACCACGAGTCGATCTCGTCGTCGATGGAGGACCGGAGGGAGGCAAGCATCTCCGTCGGTAGGAACCGTCCCTCGCGTTCCTCGAGCAGCCCGGAGCCCAAGAACCGTCGAATTGTCCTCAGGAACTGGTCCTGGTGAACCCCGCCGGGAAGGCGGGATGCGCGGACGATGAGGTCCCCAAGGGTCTGACCCTGGCGTTTCGGATCGAAGTGATCGAGGAGCCAGGCTTCGCCGGGCGTCCAGGCGGTGCTGGCGCGGGAGCGCTCGGAGGACACGCGCCGATTCTATGACCTGGGTTTATGGCTGGCGAGGAATCATCGAGAGGGATAGTTGTCGCGGGATACCGCTCGCCGGTGCGGCGGCTCCGACAGGGATGGTGCCAAACTTGACGAGTGATCACCCTGTCGGTGCCCGACGAGCGATTCCTCCCTCTCGTCGGTGACCTTGGACCAGATGTCAGGATCATCGTCTGGGACATGGAGGATGAGGCCCCCGCTGACGAACGAGAAGCCCTGTCGATCGTCGCGGTCCCCTACTACAAGGTCGGGAAAGCGATGTTCCGGAGGGTGCACGCCCTTCCCAACCTCCGCCTGCTCCAGATCCCCTCCGCAGGCTACGAACACGCGGTGGCGCACGTCCCACCCGGGGTGTCCTTGGCCAGTGCCCGGGGGGTTCACGACGCCGGGACATCGGAGATGGCCATTGGGTTGGCCCTCGCCGTCCTCAGGGGCATCGATGATGCCGCCCGAGACATGGTGACGGGGACGTGGCGGTGGAGGGAACTCACCTCGTTGGCCGATCGCAGGTGCCTGATCGTCGGGTACGGGAGCATCGGGGCGGCGATCGGGGAGAGGCTCGAGGCTATGGAGGCGGAGGTCGTCGCGGTCGCCCGAACCGCCCGGACCATCGCCGACGACCGGATCGTCCACGGAGCGGACGAGTTGCCCACCCTTCTCGGATCCGCCGAAGTCGTCTTCGTCGTGACCCCCCTGAGCGACGAAACCCGCCACCTGGTGGACGCCAGATTCCTCGCTGCGATGCCGGACGGTGCCCTCCTCGTGAGCATCGGGAGAGGAGGTGTCGTGGACCAGGAGGCCCTCCTCGTCGAGGTCGCCTCGGGCCGCCTCCGGGCCGCCCTCGACGTTACCGATCCCGAGCCCCTTCCCCCCGATCATCCGCTCTGGCGCACCCCGGGGGTCCTCATCACGCCGCACATCGGAGGGGCCGTCCGCGCCGCCGATCGGCGTTTCGCCGCGCTGTTGCGCCGACAGGTCGAGGCGATCCGGGAGGGCAGGGAGCCCGAGAATGTCGTCGCCATCGGCCCCAAGGCCTCCGAGCCCAACGGATAGGACGCTCGGGCGCCGTTATTCGAGGTTCGCGTTGGCCCACACCTTGATGGCGTCGCGCAGCAACTCGGCGGTGCCGTCGCCGAACTTGTCATAGTTGGCGCGGAATCGGTGGTCGTCCACATACATGTCGGCGAGGGCTTCGTACTCCGTGCGGTCTGGGGTCCAGAAGAGGGAGATCCACTCGTAGTGGCGGGCGACGACGGCCTGCACGGCGGGGGAGGAAGGCTCCGCATACTCTGCCGCCAGTCCGGCGATTCCCTGGGCGACCCGGACATGCTTGGCCATGTGTTCCTGTTGGCCGTCCGGGCCGAGGGCTCGCCAGGCTTCATTCGATCGATCGACCGCGTCTCCACCCCATCGGGCGCGGGCCTCGGGCTCGTACTCGGTGTTGCCGAGGCCTTCGATGGTCCTCTCGACGGGGCTGTCGTTCACGGATTCTCCGGCTTCTTTCGTCTGTCGCCATGGTAGCGGCGGGCCGGCTTGCTCGGGCGTTTTACGTCGACGGTGTTTCCAACCTTGTGCGTTCCGTTAGGGGGGGCGATCCTGGGTCGCAGGGCGGGCACCGAGGGGAAGGCGTCACCACGCCGCGCCTCTCCGGGGAAGGGTCGCGGCGGGCGGGTGTACAGGTAGCGGGATGAGTCGAGCAACCAGGGCACCAGGATGACCTGCACCCCGGGAAAGAGCATGAGGCGGTTGCGCACCTGTTGGGTCCTCCGGTTGTGGAGGAATCCCTCCCACCAGTGCCCGTAGATGTACTGCGGGGCATAGATGGAGATGACCTCCGACCCGTGGGATTCCCGGTGAGTCTTGATGTAGTCGATGAGGGGCGTGCTGATGTCACGGTAGGGCGACGGGATGACCTTGAGGGGCACGAGGATCTTGTGCCGACGCCAGGCCCTCTTGAGGCGATCAGCGGCGTCTGGGTCCATGCAGATGTGGACGGCCTCGAGGCTTTGGTGGTCGGCCGCGATCGCGTAGTCGAGGGCCTTCAGGGCCGGTTTGTGAAGGCGTCCGATGAGGACGATGGCGTGGTCGCCGGAGGATCCGAATTCGGTCTTGATGTCTACCCTGATCTGGCTGTCGACGTGACGGTAGTACCGCTTGGTCCTGTACATCACCATGATGATCAGGGGCATGACGGCGAAGACGAGCCAGGCGCCATGGGTGAACTTGGTGATCGTCACGATGAGGAGGACCGTCCCGGTCGAGACCATTCCGAGCGTGTTGATCGCCCGGCTGATGTGCGCCTCCCGGCGCCGGACGGTCTTCTCCCTCATCGCTCGGGTCCAGTGGATGACCATTCCGGTCTGGCCCAAGGTGAAACTCAGAAACACCCCGATGATGTACATCTGAATCAGTTGGGTGAGGTTGGCGCGGAAGATGACGAGGAGGAGAGAGGCGGCGATGCCGAGGCTGATGACGCCGTTGGAGAAGACGAGGCGGTCGCCACGGGTGCGGAGGGCCTTGGGGGCATAACTGTCCCTGGCGAGCACGGAGCTGAGCAGGGGGAAACCGTTGAAGGCCGTGTTGGCGGCGAGCAACAAGACCAGGGCCGTCGTGATCTGGACAAGGTAGAAGAGCGGATGGTCGTGACTTCCGTACACCGTCGCGGCGATCTGGGCCATGACGCTGCGCTGGGGCTCCGTGGCGCATTCCGCCCAACCCTGGAGGGAGCAGGGATCCTCGGCGTAGTGGACGTCGGTCAAGAGGGCGAGCATCGTGATTCCGGCGAAGAACGAGGTCGCGATGAGCCCCATGATCGTCAAGGTGGCCTGGGCGTTCTTGATCTTCGGAAGGCGGAAGGCCTGCACACCGTTGGCGATGGCCTCGACCCCGGTCAGGGTCGCACATCCGCTCGCGAAGGCCCGGAGGAGGAGGAGGATCATGGCCGCCTGACCCATGGATACCTCGTCAACGGTGTAGGCTGCCGATTCGGCCTGGGGGAGCACATCGAAGAAGTGGCGCCCCAACCCTACGAGAATGGTCAGGGCGACGCTGCCGATGAAGAGGTAAGTGGGAAGGGCGAAGGCCCGGCCCGACTCCCGGACCCCCCGGAGGTTGGCCGCCACCAGGATGACCACGAAGGCGATCGCCATCTCGACCCGGAGGAAGTTCAGTTCGGGCACGGCGGAGATGATGTTGTCGACGCCGGAGGCGATGGACACGGCGACCGTCATGACATAGTCGACCAAGAGGGCCGCCGCGACGACCATACCCGGCCACTGCCCGAGGTTGCGGTGGGCCACCTCGTAGTCGCCTCCGCCGGAGGGATAGGCCTTGATCAGTTGCCGATAGGAGGCGACGACGACGAGGAGGAGGCAGATGATCGCGGTCGCGACCCAAGGGGCGTAGGCGAGGTAGGAGAGCCCGCCCAGGGTGAGGATCATCAGGAGTTCCTGCGGGGCATAGGCCACGGAGGAGAGGGGGTCGGAGGCGAAGATGGGGAGGGCGACGGACTTCTTCAGCAGTTGCCCTTCCGCCTCGTGAGAAGCCAGGGGCTCACCGAGGAAGAACCTCTTCACGGTCTTCAGTCCGACACGCACAAGCCACGATGCTACCCCCGGAAGGGCATGTAGCGCGCCCCCCGGTGAATAGCGTCACTTCCAAGGGTCGGCTCTAGACTCCAAGCATGAGCCCAGCACCGGACATCAAGCCCCGTTCCAGGACCGTGACCGACGGCGTTGAGGCGACGGCTGCCCGTGGGATGCTCCGCGCCGTCGGCATGGGGGACGAGGATTTCGCCAAGCCCCAGGTCGGCATCGCCTCGTCATGGAACGAGATCACGCCCTGCAACCTGTCCCTCGCCCGGCTCGCCCAGGCGGCGAAGGAGGGGGTCCACGCCGGCGGCGGCTACCCCCTCGAGTTCGGGACGATCTCCGTGAGCGATGGCATCTCCATGGGTCACGAGGGCATGCACTTCTCGCTTCCCTCCCGCGACCTCATCGCTGACAGCGTCGAGTCCGTCATAGAGGCCGAGCGCATGGACGGGGCCGTGCTCCTTGCCGGATGCGACAAGTCGCTCCCGGGCATGATGATGGCCGCGGCCCGCCTCGACGTCTCGGCCGTCTTCCTCTACGCCGGTACCATCGTCCCCGGATGGGTGAGGCTGACCGACGGTACCGAGAAGGAGGTCAACATCGTCGACGGGTTCGAAGCGGTGGGGGCCTTCAACAAAGGGCTCATTTCCGCTGAGGACGTCGTGCGGATCGAGAAGGCCATCTGCCCGGGTGAGGGTGCCTGCGGCGGCATGTACACGGCAAACACCATGGCTTCGGCCGCCGAGGCGATCGGCATGGCGCTTCCGGGGAGCACCTCGCCGCCGAGCGCCGACGCCCGCCGGGACGCCTTCGCCCACCGCTCGGGCGAGGCAGTCGTCGAGTTGCTTCGCCGGGGCATCACCGCCCGACAGGTCATGACGAGGAAGGGGTTCGAGAACGCCATCGCCGTCGTCATGGCCTTCGGGGGATCGACGAACGCGGTCCTCCACCTGCTGGCTATGGCGCACGAGGCGGACGTCGACATCACCCTCGACGACTTCTCCCGCATCGGGGCGAAGGTACCCCACCTCGGCGACCTCAAGCCCTACGGGCGATACGTGATGAACGACGTCGATCGCATCGGCGGCGTGCCCGTCGTCATGAAGGCCCTGCTCGACGCAGGCCTCCTCCATGGCGACGCCCTGACGGTCACAGGCAAGACCGTCGCGGAGAACCTCGCCGAGATTGACCCTCCCGGCCTCGATGGCAAGGTCCTCCGGACCATGGACAAGCCCCTCCACCGGACGGGCGGCATCACCATCCTCAAGGGATCGCTCGCCCCCGACGGAGCGGTGGTCAAGTCCGCGGGTTTCGACGACGAGACGTTCGAGGCGACGGCCCGGGTCTTCGACCGGGAACGCGCCGCCCTCGACGCCTTGGCCGATGGGACCATCCGGGCTGGCGACGCCGTCATCATCCGGTACGAGGGGCCCAAGGGGGGTCCCGGCATGCGGGAGATGTTGGCCATCACGGCCGCCATCAAGGGTGCGGGGCTCGGCAAGACCGTCCTCTTGGTCACGGACGGACGCTTCTCCGGGGGAACGACCGGCCTGTGCGTGGGCCACGTGGCGCCCGAGGCGGTCGACGGCGGCCCCATCGCGTTCGTGGCCGACGGTGACACGATCCGGCTGAACGTCAAGGACGGGACCATTGATGTCGAGGTGAGTTCGGAGGAGATGGAGGCCCGGAGGAAGGGCTGGAAGCCCGTTCCCCACCCATATACGCGCGGGGTGCTCGCCAAATACACCAAGTTGGTCGGGAGCGCCTCCCAGGGTGCGGTCCTCGGGTAGTTGGGTTCTTGTGCCGTGCGTGTGGGTGGCGTGGCCGCTACGATGACGCCATGACCGATGAGACCCGTGATGATGACGACCTGTCATTGGACAACGACTTGTACAACGACGAGGAGCCCGCTGAGCGTGAGGTAGTCCCGGTAACGAGAGCGGTCCGACCGCGGACGACCCTGCTGCCCGCCCTCGTTAGCGCGATAACGGTTCTCGTGGTTGGAGGAGGGACATACGCCGTCGTCGAAGCGCTGAACAACGGGGGAACCCCCGTCGTCGTCGTTCCGTCGGAGAGTCCCCTAGCAGGACCGACGCCGAGCATCGGCGCTTCCGCCATTCCGCAACCCGATCCGTCGACCATCATTACCTTCGAGGATGAAGACCTTGAGCCGGCTATCGACCCGTTGCCCATCGTCAGCGCGACCCCGGAGCCTAGTCCGACCCCGAGCCCGAGCGAGACTCCAGATCCGGGGCCCGTCTCGACCCCCACTCCGAGTGAGACTCCGACCGTAGCCCCGTCGCCCGTCGTCACGCCTTCGCCCTCACCGGTCGTAACGCCTTCCCCGACCCCCCGGCCGCGTCAGGGCATGGACCTGGGAGAGGTGTATCAGTACGCCCACGATGCGTGGTCTCCCACTCGGCCCGAGTTCGCTTTCCTGCGCGAGGTGAATAGTGTTGGCGAAGCTGTGGTGGCTTTCCCCGAGACGGGAGAGACCAGGGTGATTTCCCTAGGCCTCAACATCCCCAGACACGGATCGTCGATCCACTGGTCACACGATGGCGATTCGATAGGTCTCCTCGCGAGGAACTACTACAGCGGTGGTGATGCATTCTTCGTCTACTCCCACGATGACTGGAGCCAGGTCGCGAGAATCGATGCTCTGCGCATCCAGGGCGTCGATTGGTCGGACGATGGCACGCGAGTCCTCATCTCGTACTCAACCGTCCGGCATGACTACTACCACCAGGCCGAGGATTGCATCATCTACGAGGTCGATCTAGTTTCGGGTGAGCGGACACCGATCGTGGCAGGGGTGTTCCCTTCGTGGTCACCCGACGAGCAGAAGGTCGCCTACTTGGCTGATGATGGCGAAGACGGGACCTGGGGGACCTGGGTCATCGATCTAGCCTCAGGGGAGCAGACTCAGCTCACGGAGGAACACACGTTCGACAGGTGGTCACCGGGCTTGGAGCCGAATACACAACTAATGCCTTCATGGTCTGACGATGGATCGGAACTGGTCTTTGTGGCGCCGAGCGAGCGGGTCTACGTCGGAAGCGACGGCACCGTGCACCCCCGGAATGCCACCTACCTTGCTCAGGCCGACGGATCGGATCTGCGGGAGGTGAACGAGTACGGCAGCTCCTACAGGCCGGGGTGGTCGCCCGATGGCACCAAGATTTACGTATCTGGCGTCGTGTACGACGCCACGACCCTCGACGTCCTGTTCGGGGTTGACACCGTGATCGCGGGGCAGGTACCGGATGACGAGTACTTGACTCGGGGAAGCGCCAAAGCGATCGCCCTCTACAGTTGGTTCGGCGTTCAGGTCGGATACCAGAAGGTGGAGAGTGGCTGGCACCTGGATCGGTTCCTCGGCTGGTCTCCCGACGGGCAGTGGATCGCCATCTTCGGGACCAGTCCGGACTCGGAGGCGGAGATCAAGGGCATCGTCCCGGCCAATGGGCTGCCCTAGCGACTAGGGCTCGACCGATGTAGCGTCGCCTCATGTCCCTACGCCTCACAGTTGCCGTGACGGGGGCCGGGGGATTCGTCGGCGGCGTCGTGGCCGCCGACCTCGAGACCGCGGGGCACCGGGTGGTCCGGCTCGCGCGGAGGCCGATCGACGGGCATCCGGATGCGATCCGGTGGGACCTGCGCCACACCTATTCGGGTTCGCCGTCGCTTCCCGAGGTCGACGCCGTCGTCCACTGTGCGGCCTCCCTCGCCACCCTGGATGCCGACCGCACCCTCAGGGCGGCGAACGTCGATGGGACCCGACGGATCTTGGAGGCTTGGCCGGGGGTGCCCTTCGTCTTCGTGTCCTCCGCGAGCGTGTATCCCGCGAGCGTTGACGGGCGCACCCTTCTCGAGGATGACGTGACGGGGGAGGGTCTTCACGACGGGTACTCCCGGTCCAAGCTTGAGGCGGAGCGGGTACTGGAGGAGGAGGCCGATCGGACTAAGCGCCCGCTGGCGATCCTCCGGCCAAGCATCATCTATGGGCCGGGGGACCGGACGGTCCTGCCCAACATCAGGAGGCTGAGGCTCTGGAGGTGGGTGCTCCTCCCCGGGGGTCAGTGCCGATGGTCGATGACCCCGGTCGGCCTTCTGAGCGAGGTCGTGCGCGCGGCCGTGGGGTCGATGACGAGGGGGTCCGGGGTGCGAGTCGTCAATGTGGCGGAGGAGCCTCCCGAGCGGGTGCGGGACCTCTTCCAGAGACTACTCGAGGAGGAGACCGGGCGGCCGCTCCGGGTCGTCCCGATTCCCATCTGGATCATGCGGGCCTACGCGGCCGTCGTTGAGGCCGTGTGGAGGCTGCTCCGGCTGAAGCAGGCGCCGCTGGTCACGCGTAGCGCGATCGCCTACATCTCCGAGGAGCGCATCCTCGATCTCACGGCGATGCGGGTTTTGCTCTCCACATCGGGTGCTTGAGTTGGGCGCCCTCCGCGTCTCAAAATATAAGATCGTGACCCACAATGTGAGAATGTCCCGAAAATGGCCGCAAATGGCCCCCACGTGCCGTAGAGTCGGGTACATGCAGGAGAACCTCGTCGTAGTACCCGGGCGCGCGGACCGTTAGCCCCGCAACTCGGTATCGTCCGCGCGCATCCCTTCCCACTCGGAGGGGTTTTTTCATGCGGGACGGACGACGAGGCCGCCCCGCCCCAACACAAGGACCAGGAGTGAACATGACTAAGGCCCAGGAAGCGAAGGCCTCGGGAGCGGCGAAAGCCGCACCCCCGTCCAAGCCCTCGGTCCCCCAGACCGTCCCACCCACGGAAATGACGGGGGCGCAGGCGCTCATCCGCTCGCTCGAACTCGCCGGCGCGACTGACATTTTCGGCCTCCCCGGAGGCGCGATCATGCCGGCGTACGACCCCCTCCTCGATTCGACCATCCTCCGGCACATCCTCGTCCGGCACGAGCAGGGCGCCGGTCACGCGGCGTCCGGCTACGCTCATGCGACCGGACGTCCGGGGGTGTGCATCGTGACGTCTGGTCCGGGGGCGACCAACCTCGTGACCGCGATCGCCGATGCGAACATGGACTCGATCCCGATCGTGTGTGTGACGGGCCAGGTGAACGCCGCCAGCATCGGGACCGACGCGTTCCAGGAGACTGACATCGTCGGGATCACCCAGCCGATCACCAAGCACAATGAGATCATCACTGACCCGGGGCAAATCGGCCGGGCTATCCAGGAGGCTTTCCACATCGCGACGACGGGGCGTCCCGGTCCCGTCCTCATCGACATCACGAAATCCGCCCTTGTCGCGAATACGACGTTTTCCTGGCCTCAGCAGTTCGAACTCCGGGGGTATCACCCCGTGCTCAAGCCGCACTCGAAGTCGATTCAGGAGGCGGCCAGGTTGCTCGCGACCGCCCGGCGCCCCGTCCTCTACGTCGGAGGCGGCGTCATCCGGTCGGGGGCGTGGGACGGGCTACGCAAGCTCGTGGACGCCTCCGGAGCGGCCGTCGTCAGCACGCTCATGGCCCGAGGCGCCGTCCCTGACTCGCACCCCCAGTACCTCGGGATGCCGGGCATGCATGGGACTGTGCCCGCGGTGACCGCCCTCCAAAGGTCGGACCTCATCGTCGCCCTTGGCGCCCGGTTTGACGACCGCGTGACCGGCAAACTCGATTCCTTCGCTCCGCATGCGACGGTCGTCCACGCCGACATCGACCCAGCCGAGATCGGGAAGAACCGCGAGGCCGACGTCCCCATCGTCGGCGACCTCAAGGACGTGTTCGCCGAACTCGTTCCCGCCCTCGCGGAGGAACACCGCAAGCACGGCAAGCCGGACCTCGAGGGATGGTGGCGTCAGCTCAATGAGTTGCGGGAAACCTACCCGCTGGGCTACACGCCCACCGACGATGGCCACATGGCTCCCCAACACGTCATTCAGCGGATCGGCGAGATCACCGGTCCGGAGGCGATATTCGTCGCGGGGGTTGGCCAACATCAGATGTGGGCGAGCCAGTTCCTCCCCCTGGAGCGACCCCGGTCGTTCTTCACGTCCGGCGGTCTTGCGACGATGGGCTATGGCCTGCCAGCCGCGATGGGGGCCAAGGTTGGGGTTCCGGACCGCACGGTGTGGAACATCGACGGTGACGGCTGCTTCCAGATGACCAACCAGGAGTTGACCACCTGCGTCCTCAACGAGATCCCCATCAAGGTGGGGATCATCAACAACTCCTCCCTCGGGATGGTCCGCCAGTGGCAGGCGCTGTTTTTCAACGAGCGCTACTCTCACACGGATCTCAACACCGGCCACGGCACCCGCCGCATCCCCGATTTCGTCCGGCTCGCCGAGGCCATGGGCTGCGTGGGGCTCCGGTGCGAATCCGAGGACGAACTCGACGCGACCATCACCAAGGCCAATGAGATCGACGATCAGCCGGTGGTCGTGGACTTCACCGTCTCGCGCAACGCGATGGTGTGGCCCATGGTCGCGGCCGGGGTCAGCAACGACGAGATCCAGTACGCACGGGGCGTCGCCCCCGTCTTCGAGCGGGAGGACTGAAATGTACAAGCACACCCTGTCTGTCCTGGTGGACAACCAACCCGGGGTCTTGGCCCGGGTGGCCGGGCTGTTCTCCCGCCGGGCATTCAACATCCACTCCCTGGCCGTAGGGCCGACGGAGCATCCGGAGATCTCCAGGATCACCGTGGTCGTCGACGTCGAGGGTCTTCCCCTCGAGCAGGTGACGAAGCAGTTGAACAAACTCATCCACGTCCTCAAGATCGTCGAGTTGGAGCCTGACCGTTCCATCCAGCGGGAGTTGGTCCTGGTGAAGGTCCGGTGCGACGTGCGCCAGAGATCCGAGATCCTCCAGTTGGTGGAACTCTTCCGGGCCCACGTCGTGGATGTCACGCATGAGTCCCTCGTCATCGAGGTCGTGGGGACGACGGCGAAGTTGGATGCGTTCATGGCCGCCCTCGCCCCTCACGAGATCAGGGAGATCGTCCAGTCCGGCATCGTCGCGATCGGACGGGGCAGCCGGTCCATCACCGAGCGGGCCCTCGATCGTCCTGGACCGGCATCGGCGGGAACCGAGTAGATTTCACTCAAGCGAACCATAGAAGCGAAGCAGAGAATCGACACAAGGAGACAACCATGGCTGAACTGTTCTACGACAAGGACGCGGATCTCACGATCATCCAGTCCAAGAAGGTGGCCGTCATCGGCTACGGCTCTCAGGGACACGCCCACGCGCAGAACCTGCGCGATTCCGGCGTGGACGTCAAGGTCGTGGACAAAGAGGGTTCCACGAACTGGACCCGGGCCAAGGCCGACGGGTTCGAGCCCGCCGAGATCGGCGAGGCGGTTGCCTGGGCCGACGTCATCATGATTCTCGTGCCCGATTCGCTCCAGCGGATCCTTTTCGCGAGCGATATCGAGCCCAATCTCGCCCCCGGGAAGATGCTGATGTTCGCCCACGGGTTCAACATCCGATTCGGATATATCAAGCCGCCCACCGGCGTCGATGTCGCCATGGTCGCCCCCAAGGGGCCCGGGCATCTCGTCCGTCGTGAATACGTCGCCGGTCGCGGCGTCCCCGTGCTCGTCGCGGTGGAGCAGGACGAGTCCGGAACGGCGTGGGAGACCGCGCTCAGTTACGCCATGGGCATCGGAGGGCTTCGGGCCGCCGGTATCAAGACTTCTTTCACCGAGGAGACGGAGACCGACCTCTTCGGGGAGCAGGCCGTCCTGTGCGGCGGAGCCACCCAGTTGGTTCAGCATGGATTCGAGGTGCTGACCGAGGCCGGGTACCAGCCGGAGATCGCCTACTTCGAGGTGCTCCATGAGTTGAAGCTCATCGTCGACCTCATGATCGAGGGCGGCATCTCCAAGATGCGCTGGTCGATCTCCGACACCGCGGAGTACGGCGACTACGTCTCCGGCCCGCGCCTGATTGACGAGGGCGTCAAGGAGCGTATGAAAGAGGTTCTCGCCGAGATCAAGGACGGCTCCTTCGCCAAGCGGTTCATCGCCGACCAGGACGCGGGGGCCCCTGAGTTCAAGGCGCTTCGGGCCAAGGGCGAGGGTCACCCGATCGAGGCCGTGGGCAAGGAGCTGCGCAAACTCTTCCTGTGGAACAAGGTGGAGGACGCCGGATACGAGGAAGGCAAGGCCGGGCAAGCGTGACGACCTACAAACTCGCCGTCGTCCCCGGCGACGGGATCGGACCCGAGGTGGTCGCGGAGGGACTCAAGTGCCTCCGCGCCGCCACGGCCGGGACCGACCTCGTCTTCGAGGAGACCCCGTTCGACCTGGGGGCGGCGCGTTGGCACGCCACCGGTGAGACCCTGACCGACGCCGACCTCACCGCCATCAGGAAGCAGGACGTCATCCTGTTGGGCGCCGTCGGCGACCCGACCGTGCCCAGCGGGGTGCTCGAGCGAGGACTCCTGCTTCGATTGCGTTTCGAGTTGGATCAGTACGTCAACCTCCGGCCGTCCAAGCTCTACCCCGGCGAGGTCTCCCCGCTCGCCGATCCCGGTGAGATCGACTTCGTCGTCGTCCGGGAGGGCACCGAGGGTCCATATGTGGGCAACGGCGGGGCGCTCCGGGTGGGGACGCCCCACGAGATCGCGACCGAAGTCTCCGTCAACACCCGTCATGGCGTGGAAAGGGTGGTCCGATACGCATTCGAGCTCGCCTCCAAGCGGGCCCGGAAGCACGTCACCCTCGCCCACAAGCACAACGTCCTCGTCCACGCCGGGCACCTGTGGCGGCGCACGGTCGAGGAGGTAGCAGCCGAGTATCCGACCGTGACGTGGGACTACCTCCACATCGACGCCGCGACGATCTTCATGGCGTCCAACCCCAGCCGGTTCGACGTCTTGGTCACGGACAACCTCTTCGGAGACATCATCACCGACCTCGCGGCGACCGTATCCGGGGGGATCGGGCTGGCGGCGTCCGGCAACATCAACGCCGACCGGACTGCGCCCAGCATGTTCGAACCCATCCACGGCTCGGCGCCCGACATAGCGGGCAAGGGAATCGCCGACCCGTCGGCGACCGTGCTGAGCGTCGCCATGATGCTCGACTTCCTCGGGCACCCGGATTTGGCGAAGAAGGTCGAGAATGCGGTCTCGCAAGATGCCGCGGCCAAGGGGACGGCCAAGCGTTCGACCTCCGAGGTCGGCGACGCGATCGCGGCCCTGATTTCGAAGTCGTGATCCGGAGGTAGGCGGTACCTTACTGGGAAGGAAGGATGCACACATGAGCGACCTGAACTCGTCGGCCGAGTCCTTCGCTGTCCACCTGAGCGCGAACCCGGCTACCGACGCCCAGCGCGCTGCCCTCCTTGAGGATCTCAACTTCGGTACGGCCTTCTCCGACCACATGGCCCGGATCACGTGGACCAAGAAGGACGGCTGGATCGATCGGAGGGTGGAGGCCTACGGCCCCCTCACGCTCGACCCGGCCGCGGCCGTGCTCCACTATGCCCAGGAGGTTTTCGAGGGCCTCAAGGCCTATCGTCACGAGGACGGATCGATCTGGCTCTTTCGGCCCGAGGCGAATGCCGAACGCTTCCAAGCGTCGGCCAGGCGACTGGCGCTGCCGGAGCTTCCGGTCGAGGATTTCATCGGCTCGATCGAGGCGCTTCTCGCCCTTGACCATGAATGGGTGCCCAGCGTCCCCGAGTCCAGCCTGTACCTCCGGCCGTACATGTTCGCCTCGGAGGCCTTCATCGGCGTGCGGCCGGCGAACGTCGTCGACTACCTGCTGATCGCGGGGCCCGTCGGCCCGTACTTCCCCGGGGGGGTCAAGCCGGTCTCCATCTGGGTCGCGGAGGGCTTCCACCGCGCGGGGCCGGGTGGCACGGGGTCGGCCAAGTGCGGCGGCAACTACGCGGCCTCGCTCCTTCCGCAGATGCAGGCGTACGAGCACGGCTGCCAACAGGTTCTCTTCACCGATGCCGCCACGGGTCTATATCTCGAGGAATTGGGCGGCATGAACCTGTGCGTCGTCCGGAAGGACGGCACGATCGAGACGCCGCGCCTGACCGGCACGATCCTCGAGGGCATCACCCGCTACTCTGTGCTCCAGCTCCTCGAGGACGACCACATCAAGTTGATCGAGAGGGACATCTCCCTCGCGGAGGTGCGCGAGGGCGTGGCCGATGGAGACATCACGGAGGTCTTCGCCTGCGGCACGGCGGCGGTCGTGACGCCCGTGGGGCGGCTCGCCGGGGCGGACTTCGACGTGACGGTCGGGGACGGCTCGGCGGGCGAGGTCACGATGGCGATCCGCAAGGAGCTAACGGACATCCAGTACGGCCGCGTGCCCGACCCGTATGGGTGGATGCACCGGGTTCGTTAGGCGTTCTGGAACTCGCGAAAGCGTCGTGCAAGTCGTTGAGGACTGGGATGCTCGGAGGGGTTCTTCGGAGTCCAAATGGTCTGCCCGTGGATGCCCTTGAGTGCATGTTCGAGCATTGGACCATCGTCGGCATTCCGGATCGAAGGCCTCGTACGCACAACATATTCGGGCGTGATACCGATTAGGTTCGCGTCGTATGCCGCGTGGTGGAGCTTGCACAAGGCTAGGCCGTTTTCGATCACCGGCTCTCCCTCGTCGCTCTTGTCTCGGTCGATATGGGCGGCGTCTAGGAGTGACTCGTACTGTAAGCGGCAGACTGCGCATGAAGTCTCATACGCGCGCATAACGGTCTTGTGGAAGCCATCTTGGTGCAGCCGCCTCAAGATCATGGTCTCCGCATATCGTCGGAGAGAAGGCTGCACTCCCTCCCTCCAATTGATGCGTTGCAGATCCTTGGCCGCAAGGATGACCAGCCTTTCGTCAGGGCGACTGTCGACGATACGCACGGGGTAGATGGGCTCATACCGTCCGTCCTCAAGCCCACGGAAGTAGATCACGTCCACTCCGAGCTGGTAAGCCCGACGGAGTTTGACGTTGTCGCCGGCGGTAGAGCCCTTGTGGTATTTGTATTCCCAGACGCCTTCACCGAGTTCGCGGTCGCCGTATGGGTTCCCAAATGTTGTGAGTACCGAGAGTGTGGCGTCAAGCCATGCAGGATTCCAAATGCCCTTCTGTCGGTCTGCGAGGTGGATCACTTCGCCATTCAAATCCACGTTGCGAAACTCAGATCGTGAAAGCGTTGGGCCAAGCAGGTCGACGATCTCATCAAGGCGCGCAAGCGCTAGCGCCCGTGTGATGCTGTCGGGTCCGGAGGGCATGTCTGAAGCTTCTCAGCTAGGCAACGATTGCACCAGGGGGAGAGCGGGCCAGCAACGACTGGAAGGGTAGTGTCCAATCCCCACCTAGGTGATACCAAAGTGATACCATGACCTCATGGCCATGACGCTTCGCACCGACAGCGCGGTCGAGGCAGCACTCGAGCGCCTCGCCGCCGAGCAGGGCGTCTCGAAGCACGAGGCCGCCCTCCGCGCGATCCTCAAGGACGACGCCGAGCGCGCGCTCGACGCCGACGCGGCCGCCTCCTACGAGCGGATGAGCGCCAAGTACCGCGACGCCCTCAACCGGCTCGGGACGGCCTAGTGGCGGAGCCCGCACGACGCCTGCCCCTGCGCGTCGTGCTCGCCATCGTCGAGGCCGAGGGGCTCGGACCCGTCCGTGACCTGGGCCTCCTGGAGTCGGCCCTCGAACGACCGATGACGACCCTCATGGGCGCCGACGCCTACCCGGCCCTCGAGACGAAGGCCGCCGCCCTCCTCCACTCCGTCTGCCTCAACCGCGCTCTCATCGATGGCAACACGAGGCTCGCCGCCCTCGTGGCGATGATGTTCCTCGACATCAACGGCTGCGAGCCGACGCTCACCAATGACGAGCTGTTCGATCTGACGATGACGGTGGCGTCGGGGAGACTCCGAGACGCCGACGACATCGCCGCGCGGTTGACGACGCGGACGCGCTAGTCGGGGTTCGCCGCCATCCACTCGCGAAGGAGTTCGATGTTGGCCTCGTGCTCATCGAGCGTCGCTGCGAAGGCGGTCTCTCCGGTGTCGAGATTGATGGCTACGAAGAACAGCCATGTCCCATCGGCCGGGCTCAGGGCCGCGTCAATGGCGGGCAGGCCGGGCGAGCAAATCGCCCCCGGCGGCAGGCCCTTGTACAGATAGGTGTTGTAGGGACTGTCGACGGCGCGATCGGCTGCCGTCGTGAAGACGCTGTCCGCCCCGACGACGTAGTGCACAGTCGAGTCGAACTGCAGCTTCATGCCGTCGGCCAACCGATTCTCGATGACGCGGGCGACCTTGGGGCGGTCCTCGTCGCGGTTGACCTCCTTCTCGATGAGCGAGGCCTTGGTCAGGACCTCCAGCCGATCCTCGGGCGCGACCCCTCGGTTGTCGAGGTGCATCAACGTGGCATCGATCATCTCGGCGAGGATGTCCTCGGGCAAGGCAGTTTCGGGGATCTGGTAGGTGAAGGCTCCGAGCCATCCCTCGAGTTGACCATTGGCCTCGGGGGGCAGTCCGATCAACTCTGGGTGCGTGGCAGTGGCCTCGAAATCCTCGACGGGAATCCCCAGGGTCTCCGAGGCCCTCTCGAATATCTGCTCAACGGTGAAGCCCTCGGGAATGGTCAGGCGCGTCGTTTCGATGAAGGGTTCCGGGGAGTCCATCGGGGTTGCGGACGGGGAGGGCGAGGGTGAGGGTGACGAGAAGAGGCCCAACATCTGCGGTCCAAACGCACCGAACGCCACCCCAGCACCGAGGCCGACGAGGGCGACGAGCACCCCCGTTCCCCACCCGAAACGGCCGCCCTTCTCGCCGGGTGGGGGAGGGCCGACGGGTGGGGTGGATGGAGCGTCGGCCGGAGGGGAGGCCGGAAGGGAGGCCGGGGGTGCGGTCGGAGGCGTGTTGGCCCGAGGCGTTTTACCGGGGGACGACACGGGGCGGTCCCCCTCTGTGTTTTGGCCGGTGCGGCCTGAGGGTGGGTTTGCGATGCTTCCAGTGTTGCCTATTCCGGTCTTCTTGGCACGACGGGCGCGCAGAATGTCAGCCCCGACCCCCACCCCGTCGTACGCTCTCTCCATGACCGGCCCCGACCTCGACTACATCGTCACCCGGAAGCGGGTGAAAAACGTCCGACTCACCGTCAAGGCGCCGTCGGGCGAGGTCAGGGTCACGGCTCCGCCCCACGTCCCCGACCGGGAGATCGCCGCCTTCGTCGCGAGCAAGGCAAAATGGATCGTCAAGCACCGGGACCGGATCGCCCGTCAGCCTGCCCCGCTTTCCCCCGGCCCCGAGGCCAACCGACTCCGTCGGGAACTCCGTCGGGCCATCCCACCCCTCCTCGACAAGTGGGCCCCGCGCCTCGGCGTGCCCGTCCCGGACTTCACCATCCGTCGCATGACCACCCGCTGGGGCACATGCAACGTCCAGGCCCGTCGCATCACCCTCAGCCTCGAACTCGCCCGCCGCGAGGTAGAGCTTCTCGAGTACGTCGTCGTCCATGAGCTCGCCCACCTCATCGAACGGGGCCACGGGCCGGCGTTTCACGCCATCATGAGCCAAGCCCTGCCCGAGTGGCGTCTGCTCCGCAAGGCACTCAACGAGGGTGGCCTCGCCGAGGATTGACGGACCGTGAGGCTAGGCCGTCGCGCTCACGTTCGGAGACGGCGACGGCGAGGGCGAAGGCGTCGGCGATGGCTCGGGCTCGGCCGGGGGCTCGCCGACCTGATCGTGCACCACCCAGATGGCGACGAACTGGGTCGATTCGGGGTTCGAAGGGGCGACGACGATGGACAGACCGGCCGGGGGGATGTACTCACCGGCGCGGAAGGCGGGGAGGATGGGGTCGAACTCTGAGAGTTCACCGATGATCGACATCGCCCGCCTCCACTCCTCGATCATCTCCGGCGTCGCTTCGAACTCGGGATCCTCGATCATCCGCTCGAACGTGCTGTCTCCGATGATCCGGGTGCTGAAGGTAATGGCCAATTCCTCCCCGGGTGCGAGGATGACGGTGTCATTGGACGCCACGGCGATGAAGTCCAGCGAGGGGGCATTCAGGGAGGATCCGGTCAGGTAGATCTGGGTGTCGCGCGAAGACTGGATATACGACAGTGCCCCCCAGGGCAATTCGAAGTACAGGCCGATCGAGTCGCGAAGGATGGCGATCGAATGGTCGCCCGTATTGGTTAGAGTCACGAGCGCTCGGACACTGGTCCGTCCAGACGTGCCGGTGATCGGGACGATCGTGGCCGATACGGATGCGGCCTCCGTCTGGCGTTGCTTGCAGGTGCCCATCAGGACATTCATCTCGAGAGAGTTGCGATCGCTGCCGAAGTCGTCGCTGGTGACGGGAATGCCGCCGTCGTCGACGACGCCGTTCGGATCCCAGGGTGCGCCCTCGCAGACGAGGAGCCTCTGGGCGCCAGTGTCGGTATACCAGGATTCGGAGTCGGCCAGCAGATTGTCGCTCGCCAGGACTCCCATCCCGTAGGGGCTGGAGGGCGACGGGGAGGGGGCGACCGCCTCGACGGATGGGACGAAGGCCTGGACGGCGGTCCAGCCCCCGATACCCAGGGAGCCGATCGCCGACACCGTGAGGGCGGCGACGGCCCAGGCCCGTCCGCGTCGTGGCCGGGTCGCGGCCTTGACCAAGGGCTTGGAGCCGGCGTCGCCCAAAGCCTGGCCGTATCCGGCCAAGGCCAACGAATCGACATGGGTGAAGCCGATGGAAAGAGTGTCAGTGGGGACCTCCTGGGGGACGCCTGAGTCCCCATTGCCGGGGGTCCAGCCGCCGAAGTGGAGTTGTTGCTCGGTCAGGCCCAGGTCGGAGAGCGGGCGCCCGAGCCGCTCGACGGCCGAGGAGAGGTAGCGACGGATCGTGGTCGGGAGGACGTCGAGGTCCTTGGCGATCGCGGCACAACTGAGGCCTTCATAGAACCGCATGACGATGCAGAGCCGCTGCTGGGCGTCGAGAGCGGAGAGGGCGGTGAGGAACGGATCGGCGTCTGCTGCGGGCGCCCGGTGGGACTTGCGGTGGCCGGGCTTGCGCTTGCTCGCCTCAAGGAAGGCGGAGTACACCGCCCGACGGGCGTAGACGGTGACGTCCTCGTGGGCGGTCTTCTTGGTCGCGGCCGTGAAGGCCTTGCCGAGGCTCTCGTGAAGAAGGCTCCTGGCGGAGGGGTGCGCCCCCGTGAGGGCGAAGGCGAGGCAGTACAGTTCCCGGCCCCGTTCCCCGAGCAGGCGGTCGGCCTTGGCAGCCCAGCCCTCGGCCATCCCGACTCCTCTCGGTCCTACCCCATTCCGGCCGGGGGGCGGACGACTCCCGTCAGGTTACTCCGAAGCAGCGACTGTGGATGCCAGGCAAGATGCGGGGGGATCGTCTTGATTGCCCTATCCCAGCGCCTGTGCCAGAATGAACCCGATGCACACCACGATCATTATTCCGTAGCGCGTCGGACCCCCGACGCGCGACCTCCCGTACCTTGGGGGGTTTTTTTGTTGGTGGGGATACGGTGGCGGAGAAGAGAGAGAAGGCGACCATGGCGGTTCAGATCGAGGTCTACGACACGACGTTGCGCGACGGCGCCCAGCAGGAAGGGATGAACCTTTCTGTCGCGGACAAGATGGCGATCGCGCCCCTGCTCGACGAACTGGGGGTCGCCGTCATCGAGGGTGGCTGGCCGGGCGCCATCCCCAAGGACACGGAGTTCTTCGCCCTCGCCCATAAGGAACTCGAGCTCACCAATGCCGTCCTCGCGGCCTTCGGCGCGACCCGCAAGGCCGGCACGACGGCGGCCAAGGATGCCCAGGTGAAGGCGCTCCTCGACTCCGAGGCCCCCATCGTCACGCTCGTCGCCAAGTCCGACATCCGTCACGTCGAGCGAGCCCTCAAGACAACCGGAGACGAGAACCTGGAGATGGTGCGTGATACGGTTTCCTACCTGGTCGGGGAGGGGCGCCGGGTGATTCTCGACGCCGAGCATTTCTTCAACGGCTACGAGGTCGATCCCGCCTACGCGCTCTCCGTCCTTCGGGCGGCGGCCGAGGCCGGGGCGGACACCATCGTTCCCTGCGACACCAACGGCGGCATGCTGCCCGACGACGTCGCCCGGATCGTCACGGAGGTGAGGGAGGCCAACCTCGGGGCCGCGATCGGGATGCACGCCCACAACGATTCCGGCTGCGCCGTCGCGAACACCATGGCCGCTGTCGCCGCGGGGGCAACCCAGGTCCAGGGCTGCATCAACGGCTACGGGGAGCGGACGGGTAACGCCGACATCATCACCGTCGCCGCCAACCTCGAGATCAAGCGGGGGGCGACCGCCCTCAGGGCCGGCGGGTTGCTGGAGGCGGCCCGCATCGCCCACGCCGTTGCCGAGATCACCAACATCGCCCCCTTCGCCCGTCAGCCGTACGTCGGGATGTCCGCCTTCGCCCACAAAGGCGGGCTTCACGCGTCGGCCATCCGCGTCGACCCCGACCTCTACCAGCACACCCGGCCCGAGTATGTGGGCAATGACATGCGCATGGTCGTCTCCGAGATGGCCGGGCGTGCCTCGATCGAGCTCAAGGGAAAGGAGTTGGGGTTCGACCTCGCCGGGCAGGCTGAACTGCTCGGCCGGGTGACCGACCGGGTCAAGACCCTCGAGGCGGAGGGCTACACCTTCGACGCCGCCGACGCGTCGTTCGAGCTCCTCCTGCTCAACGAGATGGGTCAGGCGCCCCAATACTGGACGACGGACGGCTGGCGCGTCGCGGTGGAGACCTCCCCCGAGGATCCGACGGAGGCGGCCGCCGAGGCCACCGTCACCCTGACAGCCGGGGGCACCAAGGTGGACGCGAAGGGCGCCGGGAACGGCCCGGTCAACGCCCTCGACCACGCGCTCCGGACCGCCGTCCAGGGCCTCTACCCCGAAATCGCGAAATTCGAGCTCACGGACTACAAGGTCCGAATCCTCGAGGCGAGCCACGGGACCGACGCCATCACCCGCGTCCTCATCACGACCGTGGACACCGGGACGGGCCAGACCTGGCGGACCGTCGGGGTGGGCCCCAACGTCATCGAGGCCTCGTGGGAGGCGCTGACGGAGGCGTTGACGTATGGCCTGCACCACGCGGGGGTCGAGGCGAAGTAGCGCCGGATCGCTCGAAGACCGCGGGCTAGGTCTAGTTCGCGGGTCGCGGCACACTGCGTGAGGATCGCGGAGACGGAGAGGGATCACATGGTCAAGAATTCGAGAGACGATGAAGAGGCTGGCATCCCGGAGGACGAGGTTGTCCCTGAAGGGGTGGAGGTCACGAAGGCCCCGGAACGCAGGTGGTGGCTGCGCGCGGCTATTGGTGCGGTCGGGGCTGTAGCCGTCATCGTTGGAGTGTGGGTAGTGGGACCCTGGTCGAGTGGCGGGGAGCCAGGCCCCCCAGGGCAATCGGGTTCTGCCGACGCTTCGCTTGAACCGTCATCGTCGCCCACCATGGCTGCTCGACCGTCGCCGAGCATCGCCGAATCGACAGCCGGACATGAGGCGGTCACGGTCGACCCTAGGGCCGCATCGGAGGTTCCTTGGGGCGACGTGGGGCCGGGGTGGTTCCTGTTGGGATTCGACCCTGAACAGTCCACTCCGAACGGCAATTGGGACGATGGATGGCTCCTCGGGAGTGGCGAGACGTGGCTCCTGAGCCCGGAGGGCGAGGCATTCCTGGGACCGCAACCCCCGGCGGAATCCGAGGTGATCTCTTTCTGGTCGGGTGCCGTTGCCTGGTTCGCGACTCCAGACCGAGTTGACCCATCGTGCGGCGAGTTCACCTGCGGAGAGGTCGTCTCGGTCGATGCCCGGACCGGCGCCCAGGGGCATCCCTGGGCCAGCGTTGTGCCCTGGCCCGGCAGGCTTGAATCCACGGCCACCGGCTCGTTGCTTTGGTCTGACGGTTGCTGTGGATCGTGGTTTGCGTACTTGGTCGATGCCGAAGGAGTCTCGACTCCCGTGGCAGACGGGGGTCTTCCGGGTGGAGGCATTTTGACACCCGATGGCACCGCCCTTTTCTGGTCGGAGGAGATCCGCGATGCGGACGGGGAGTCGGGCTCCATGGTTTTGCGTACCAAGGTTCTGTATGGGGGCGAGGAGGTCGTCGCGTCAATCGCCGACCCCATGAGAATCGCAGGCTGGACTGACGCGTCCACGGTCCTCTTGGATACGGTCTGGTATGGAGACGCCGATCACGATTTCAGTACTCTGGATCTCGCCGATGGGGCAATCTCTCCTTGGGACTCGCCCGTCAAGGTATTCGACGGCATGCGATACCTGGGTCCGGGTATGTGGCTGTGGGGGCTTCCGGACTCATCCGACTCGGTCGTGACCAACAACGACGGCTCCCTGAGGATCGACCTCGAATGTGCTGGGCTCTGCTACCCCGTCGTCTCGGGTGATCGCCTGATCTGGAGTGAGGAGACCAGCACGAAGGTGGGCGATACGTGGGTCGACCTCACGCAGCGGCTTACGCTCGTCAACCTGACGACCGGCGAGCAGACGATCGTCTTCGACGGTGAGCCATCCCAGGGGAGGATCGTGGCCATCGCACCCCACGCCAATGCTTACGACTAGGGACACTGACAGTTGAGAAGGGTCTGGTGCTGAGGCCGCCGGAACGGCTAGACGGCCGTTCCGACGAGGCCGCCGATCCCGTAGGTGATTGCCATCGCGAGAGAGCCTCCGATGACGTTCCGGGCGATGGCCCTCGGGTAGCGAGCCCGGGCCGCGCGGGCGGAAAGGAATCCCGTACCGGCGAGCGCGACGACGACCACCCCGAACGTCAGAGGGATCCGGACCGACTCCGAGGCACAGAGGATGCTGAGGATCGGAGCGGTACCCCCGATCGTGAAAGCGATGAGCGAGGCGAGGCCTGCCTGCACGGGGCTGACGAGTTCGTCGGGATCGATTCCCAGGTGCGCTCTCGCGTGAGCGGCGAGGGGATCGTGGGCGGTTTGTTCCTTCGCGGCCTTCCGGGCGGTGGCCTTCGACATCCCGCTCTCGGTGTGGAGGCGGGTCAGTTGATCGAGCTCCCAGTCGGGCCGAGCCTGGTGCCAGTGTCGTTCCCGCTCGAGCTGAGCCTCCTCGGCGTCCCGCTGGGAATGGACGGAGATGTACTCGCCCACGGCCATGGATAGGGCTCCAGCCGCCAGGCCGGCGAATCCCGCCGTGGCGATGACGGAGAACTCGGGCTTCGCAGCCGCGACACCGACGACAAGGGCGGCGATGCTGACGATGCCATCGTTCGCCCCTAGGACAGCCGCCCGAAGGGCGTTGAGGCGGCGGGAGATGCGCTTTTCCTCTTCTTCCACTTCCTCGATGTCGGGAGAGGGTGTAGCTCGCTTCGTCGGCTTGGGGTCAGAGGACATGCGCCAAGGCTAGTCGTGCCGTGGGGGCCTGTCATCGAAGGCGGGCCTCACCTGCGGAAGGGGCAAAGTCTGATGCGAGGCGGCCAAGTCGCGCACTACTTGGGTCTTCGCGCCAGCCCTGTGCCGCCCTTGGAGCTCGTCAGGGCAAGAACGTCCACTTTCTCGATGTCGTCGGCCAGGCTTTCAAATGATCGAAGGGTTGCGAGAACGCGGGCGGTGGCGAAGGGTGAGGGGGTCTTCTTCTGCCCGAACGAGAAGCCCTCGAACCCGCGGTAGCACGAGCGTGGAGTGACGCGACCGTCCGGCCCCAGGTTGTAGGCGATGAGGCAGGCGGCGAGCTCGGCGACGGCTTGGCGGTCCCCGGGTTCGGCCGCGGGAGGCTCCCAGAGCCCAGGGTAGCCTCCAACGGCATCCATGAACCCCAGGGAGTGGTACCAGAAGGGTGGCCACTTGACGGTCTTGAAGCGGCTCCCGTGGCCGAACATGTAGGGCTGCTCGGCGCCGCGGCTCGTCCAAACACCAAGGAGGGTTCGCGCGGCGGTCATCAGATCGGTCGCGGCCAGGGGGCGTCGATCGGGCGGAATCAGCGTGAAGGTCCGAAGGGCCTCCACGGTGACCTGCGGACAGGCGTCGCCCTTGCGACCCGGCCCCCGGAAGCCAGCGCTCGGGAGGCAGGGCCAGGCCCGGCCCTGCGCGGTCTCGGCGAGGTCGGCCCCCATCCGTTCGAGGGCTCGACGGGTCGCCGGGTGTTCGGCCTGGCCGAACCTGACCAGGGTCTCCACGATGACGTGGTTGTCGCAGAGCAGGGCGCTGAGCACGGGCTCTGGGCCGATGCGGCCGATGACGGCGGGAGTGGCGAGCCGCCCCGCCTCGTCTGTGTGGTGGGTCAGGGATTCGACAGCTGCGTCGACCCGAGGCTCATCTCCAGGGCCGACGCCCATGTCGGCCAGGAGGCCGAGGAGGTTGGGGGCGTAGGCGGCGCTGTTGTGGCCGCTCAGCGGACCCGGGTTGTCCCAGTCGCGGAGCCGGCCTATCAGGTCAAGGGTGCCTGGATCGGCCAGGACGGCGTGATGTGCGGCCGCCACATCAGGGTCGTCCGGGGGCCGATCGAGCAGCCCGGTCAAGGCGATCCATCGGGCCGCAGGCTCGTCGTTTGTGAGTAGCCACTCCACCGTGGCCGCAGGGATCAGGGTTGCCATTGCGACGCCAGAATAGTCGACGAGCTCAGGCAAGGCCAGGCCTACCTAGGCAAGGGTCGTCTAGCCGCGCCTGGTCTGCAGGATGAAGCTGGCTACACCGACGAGGACTCCCATGGCGATGACGGAGCCGGCGACCGCGAGGGCGGGCATGCCGTAGAGGGTGCCCACTTCGCACCCGGCTGCCGTGAGGAGCATCGCGACGGCCGAGTGGGCGAGCGCCTGGTTCTTGATGGCGAGTTCCCGTTCGTCGATCTGGCCCGAGAAGACCCGTATAGCGGTAGGTCCGCGCCTGCCAATCACCAGCGCAAGCACGACCAGGGCGATCGCGACGCCTCCGCCGATGAAGACCCCGCGGGCGAAGCTCGGCCGGTCGGAGGCGTACCCCGCCCATGCGATGAGGTCGATCAAGATGAGGGCGATCAGGATCCAACAAACGCGCCGAATGATCTGCTGTTTACGGGTGGCGGGCTTCTTCATGAAAGACCTCCTCGATGGTGGTGTGAAAGTGGCGGGCGATGGCGAAGGCGAGGGGCAGGGACGGATCGTAGCGGCCTGTCTCGATGGAGTTGATGGTCTGTCGGGAGACGTGAAGGGCCTCACCGAGGGCCGCCTGCGACAGTCCCGCGGCCTCGCGTCTCTCCCGGATGTCGTTGTCCATGCATCCTCCTCGGCTTCTCTCGACCAATGTCAAGCGACCTTGTCATGACAAGGATGCTTGACAGGAAGGGACATGTCAAGTCCCCTTGTCACCTGGAGTGGGATCGGGCTGGGAGCGGCATCAGGAATAGTGGCGGGGGCCCATGACGGCCGTGCCCAGCCGGACGATCGTCGCCCCCTCGGCGACGGCCCACTCGAGGTCGCCCGACATCCCCATGGACAACTCCCGGGCGCTGGCCAGGTCGTCTCCCCCCGCCGTAACGTCGTCCCGGATGTCCCTCAGCCGGGCGTAGCCGGCCCGGACCGCCACCTCGTCCGAGGAATTCAGCCCGACCGTCATGAATCCCGTCACCGTGATCGCGGGTAGGGGGACAATGGATGCCGCCAGGGTAGGGGCCTCGTCGGGGGCCACCCCGTGCTTGGACTCCTCACCGGAGACGTTCACCTGGATCATGACGTCCAGCTCCCGGCCGGCCTCGACACTGAATCGCGACAGGCGTTCGGCTAGGGCGAAGGAATCGACGGTCTGGACGCAGGCGGCCCACCGGACGGCCACTCCCGCCTTGTTCCGCTGAAGTGGCCCGATGACGTGCACCTCGACCCCCGCATCGGCGAAGGCGGGACCCTTGACCGCGAGCTCCTGCATGCGATTCTCCCCAACTAGGCGTACGCCCCCCGCGCAGGCCGCCTCGACGGCCTCGGTGCCGAACGACTTCGTCGCCACCAGGATGCGGACCCCGTCGCTCTCCCTCCCGCAGGCCGCCTCGGCCGCACGAACCCTGGCCTCGGCGTCGGCGTACCGGGCGGAATAGTCCCAGCCGGGGGTCGGAGAGGTGAGGCTGTCCGGTGATGGGGTCATGGCACGAGGGTATCGCCCACATTCGGCGCTGATGTTGGCTATGGGGCGATCCACCTCGATTCCTAACCCAGATCGGGGCCGATCACCCCATAGCGCTATCGGGGAGGACGTCACCGGATAGCCTTGGGGTCATGCGCATCGCACGATTCACCACGGGAGGTGACCCCGCCTACGCCTTCGTCGAGGGGGATCCGGGCGAGGAGGAACTCGTCGTCCTCACCGGCGATCCCCTCTTCCTGCCGGGGGCGCCGACGGGGGAGCGGATCCCGCTCGCGCGCGAGGACGTCCGACTCCTCACACCCGTCATCCCCCGCTCCAAGGCCGTCTGCGCCGGACGGAACTACGCCGATCACGCCGCCGAACTGGGGACCCTCGCCGAGAGCGAACTCCCCCTCCTCTTCCTCAAGCCCAACACCGCCGTCATCGGCCCGGACGACCCCATCGTGCTGCCCGACTACAGCTCCCAGGTGCAACTCGAGGCCGAACTCGCCATCGTCATCGGCCGGGTCACGAAGGACGTCTCCCCGGAGGCTGCGTCGGCAGCCGTCGCCGGCTACACCTGCGCGAACGACGTGACGGCGCGGGACCTCCAGCGCCAGGAAAACCAGTGGTTCCGGGCCAAGGCCTTCGACACCTCCCTCCCTCTCGGCCCGTGGATCGAGACCGAACTCGACACTTCCGACCTCGCCATCTCCTCCCGCGTCAACGGCGAGACCCGCCAGAAGGCGACGACGGCCGACATGCTCTGGGACGTGCCGACCCTCGTGTCCATGGTCTCCTCCGTGCTCACCCTGCTTCCCGGAGACGTGATCCTGACGGGCACGCCCGCGGGGATCTCGGACATCCTCCATGGCGATAGGGTCGAGGTCGAGATCGAAGGGATCGGGACGCTGATGAATCCGGTGGTGCGGCGATGAGGGAGGTGCGGAGATGAGCAAGGTTCGCGTCCGCTTCTGCCCGTCCCCGACCGGTACACCTCATGTCGGACTCATCCGGACGGCCCTCTTCAACTGGGCCTACGCCCGCCACACGGGAGGGGATTTCGTCTTCCGCATCGAGGACACGGACGCCGAGCGGGACAGCCAGGAATCCTACGACCAACTCCTCGACGCCCTCCGCTGGCTGGGCCTCGATTGGGATGAAGGGCCGGATGTTGGCGGCCCCTACGCCCCCTATCGTCAGAGCGAGCGGCGGGAGGTCTATGCCAACGTCGCCCGGAGGTTGCTCGACGAGGGCTTCGCCTACGAGTCCTTCTCCACGCCGGCAGAGGTCGAGGAGCGCCACCACAAAGCCGGGCGGTCGACCCAACTCGGCTACGACAATTTCGACCGCGACCTCACCGAGGAACAGAAGGCCGCCTTCCTGGCCGAGGGGCGGGAGCCCGTCATCCGCCTCCGCATGCCCGACGAGGACATCGCCTTTACCGATCTCATCCGGGGCGAAGTCTCGTTCAAGGCGGGGACCGTCCCCGACTACGTCATCGTCCGGGGCAACGGCGAGCCCCTCTACACCCTCGTCAATCCCGTCGACGATGCCCTCATGAAGATCACGCACGTCCTTCGCGGGGAGGACCTCCTTTCCTCCACCCCGCGGCAGATCGCCCTCTACCGGGCGCTCGCAGAGTTGGGCCTGGCCGACGCCGTGCCGACCTTCGCGCACCTTCCGATGGTGACGGGGGAGGGGAGCAAGAAACTCTCCAAGCGGGCACCGGAGTCGAACCTCTTCCTCCACCGCGACCGGGGCTTCCTCCCTGAGGGACTCCTCAACTACCTGGGTCTCTTGGGCTGGTCGATCGCCCCCGACCGCGACCTCTTCACGCTCGCCGAGATGGTCGAGGCCTTCGACGTCGCCGACGTCAACCCCAACCCCGCACGATTCGACCTCAAGAAGGCCGAGGCCATCAACGCCGAGCACATCCGGAAACTCCCCGTCGGCGACCTCGTGACCCGGATCGTGCCCTACCTGCACGCGGCCGGGGTGATCGGGGCCGCCGAGGTCCGAGACCTCACCCCCCACGAGGAGGGCACCCTCGCCCTCGCCGTCCCGCTCATCCAGGAGCGGATCACCCTCCTCGGGGAGGCGCCGGGGATGCTCGGGTTCTTCTTCGTTCTGGACGACGCCGTGGCGATTGAGGAGGAGGCGCGGGCGGGCCTCGGGGAGGATGCTTGCCGGATTCTCGACGCTGCGATTGGGGTGCTCGAGGGGCTAGAGGGCTTCTCGGCGGGCACCCAGCAGGAGGCCCTGCGCGCGGCGCTTGTCGAGGGGCTCGGCCTCAAGCCGCGGGACGCCTTCGCGCCGCTTCGGGTGGCCGTGACGGGGCGCCGGGTGTCCCCGCCGCTCTTCGAGTCGATGGAGATCCTGGGCAAGGATCAGTCGTTGACGAGGCTTCGAGCGCTGAAGGCGGCGATCGGGTGATCGATCGACCCATTTCTGGAGTCCTCGTCGACATCGACGATACCCTCCTCGACAACAAGTCGGCCGTGCGCCACGCGATCTCCCGCATCGCTGCTGCCTACCTCCCGAGCCACACGGACATCGACGAGGCGGCTGCCTTCTTCCGCGCCGACCGGAACGGCCACTACCGGGCCTTCTCCCGCGGCGAGATCGACTCTCGCACCCAGCGACGGCTCCGCGCCGAGGACCTCCACGCCCACTTCGGGGGCCCGGTCTTCGAGGACGAGGACGCCGTCGTCGCCTGGATCACAGCCTTCGACGACGCCTATCGGGAGGGGTGGGCGCTCCACGACGACGCCCTGCCATTCCTCGCCGCCCTCGACGATCTGGGCCTGCCCTACGGCGTGCTGAGCAACGCCCGCCGTGCCCAGCAGGTCGCCAAGCTCGCCGCCGTCGGACTCTCCCATGTGCCGCTCCTCGTCTGCGTCGACGACTTCGGCTTCGGAAAACCCGACCCCAGAGTCTTCGAGGAGGCCTGCCGTCTCCTCGGCACCGCACCGGGGGAGACCCTCTACGTCGGGGACGAGTTCGACATCGATGCGGCCGCAGCGGTCCGGGCGAGCCTCGTCGGGGTGTGGTGCGACCGACCGGGGGCCTGGGAGCGCCGGACCGACGAGGAGGTGGCGGAAGCGGGGGTCGTTCGGGTGGGCTCGCTCACCGAATTGGCGGGCTTGCTCAGGTCACCGTCGACCTAGCTCGAGTGGGTCGCCAGCAGTTCCTTGATCTCCCCCACTGTGGGAACCCGACCCGACATCACGACCTCGCCGTCGATGACGAGCCCCGGCGTGGCCATGATTCCATAGGCCGCGATGTCGGCGTAGTCGGTGACCTTGGTGATGTCGGCGGCGAGGCCGAGGTCGGCAACGGCCTCCCGGGTGCGCTGCTCGAGGGTGACGCAGTTGTGGCATCCGGGGCCGAGGAGGGCGATGTCCATGAGGAGCCTTTCTATGGGGGGTTAGGAAACCCAGTTGAAGATGTAGCCGATCGTCATGATGCCGACGCCGACGATGCCGAAGAAGATGACGAGGAGACGCGGCTTGAGCACCCGCCGAAGCATGACGGCCTCCGGGAGGGAGAGGGCGACGGTTGCCATCATGAATGAGAACACCGTCCCGAGGGCAACCCCCTTGGCGTAGAGGGCCTCGCCGATGGGGATGGCGGCGGCGGCGTTCGAATAGAGGGGAATCCCCACGATGGTCGCGATGGGGACGGCCGCCGGATTGTCCGCCCCCGCATGCTCCACGAAGAAGGCCTCGGGTACCCATCCGTGAATGACGGCCCCGATCCCCACGCCGATGAGCACCCACACCCAGACCCGCCCGACGATGTCCCGGACCTCGATCCGGGCGGCCTTCACCCGGTCGGCGAGCGTCGGCTTCGCACCGTCGAGATGGAGTTTGGAGATGGGGGTGGCGAAGACGAAGGCCTCGACCTGATCGCGGAGGTCGAAGCGGGAGAGAAGGAGCCCCGCGAGAATAGCGAGGATCAGTCCGGCGGCGACGTATGCCCCGGTCACCCCCCAGCCGAAGGTGTCTCCGAGCACGACGACGGCGACCTCGTTGACGAGCGGCGAGGCGATGAGGAAGGTCAGCGTGACGCCGAGTGGGATGCCGGCGGCGACGAATCCGATGAACAGGGGGATGGAGGAGCACGAGCAGAACGGCGTGACGGCCCCCAGGATCGCCGCGAGGACGAGGGCGAGCAGCAGGGGACGTCCCTCGAGGGCGGCCCGGACCCGCTCGGGGTTGATGGTGCTCCGGAGCAGCCCGATCGCGAAGATCATGCCGACCAGCAGGAGGAGGAGCTTGGCCGAGTCGTAAAGGAAGTAATGTGCGGCTTCGGTGGCTCGGCTGTGGGGATCCAGGCTCATGCCGCTGACGGCGGCGTCCCAGACCCATTCGTTGAAGGCGAAGACGATCGCCCAGGTCACGCCGAGGAGGACGAGGCGGGCTGCGGTGACCCCCGTCGGCGTCGGCTGACGGAGAGTCGGAGTGGGGAGCGGAGTTGGCATGGGTTGAGGTCGTCCTAGTGGCGGGGGAGGGCGGCGTGGAGGCGATCGAGGGCGTCGGCCGTGAGGGCGTAGTCGATCCGACGGCCTCGGCGGGTGGTCTCGACGAGGCCCGCGTCTCTCAGGACTTTGAGGTGGTAACTCAGGAGGTTGGGGGGAATGGTAGGGCCCACGGAGAGTTCGCACACGCAAGTGGGTGTGGTTGCGGTGAGTTGGCGGAGGATCGCGAGGCGAGTGGGGTCGGCGACCGCGGCCAGCAGGGAGGCGTCGACCTCGATCGACTGTTCAAGCGAAATTGATTCAATCACTATTGATATATAGCACCGGGTGGGGCGTTCCGCAAGGGACCATTGCTGGGGGTTGAATGGGAGCCTGCGTTATGGTTGCCCGCGTCGACCCGGTACAGTAGTGGACCGGTTCGGTGATGAACCATTGGGGTATGGTGTAACTGGCAGCACGACTGGTTCTGGTCCAGTTAGTCGAGGTTCGAATCCTTGTACCCCAGCTGCGGGGCCCGCTTCGGCGGGCCTTCGTCGTTTCCGGGGCCATGTCGGTCAGGGGCGATATCGTCGGGTGTCGCGTCCATCCAGCCCGTGAGGAACCGAGCCCATGAACCACGTCAACAAAGACTGGCACCTCGAGAACAAGATGCCGGACAAGCCCACCCGCGAGCAACGGGCCAAGTGGCACATCGAGCACCTCAAGAACTGCACCTGTAGGGTGCCGACCCCCGCCATCCAGGCGCTCATCGATGAGTACGAGGAGTAGCGAAGGGATACCTGTGAGGGGTCCGGTCAGCGCTGCCGAGGGTCGATTGTGGGGAATGCCTCGAGGGAGAAGATCGTCTCGATCGGGAGATCGAAAAACCGGGCGATACTCAACGCAAGGAAAAGGCTAGGGGAGTATTCCCCCCGCTCTAGGTAGCCCACCGTCTGGTAGTGGATGCCGAGCGTGTCGGCGAGATCGCGACGTGACACACCTCGCTCCATGCGGAGCATTCGCAACCTGTTGTGGATCAGCTCCGGCACGAGGCTCCCTTCACCGCTTCCGTTTCTGAATACCCCGTGCCGACCCCGTTACCGTACCCACTGGGCGGCCTGCTCCCGGGCCGCGCCTACGCTTGAGCCCGACTGGCGGCGGGCCATCCGTCGGAGCAGGATCGGAGCGAGCACCAGGCCGAGGATCGCCCAGATGCTCAGGACGGTGATCATCTGTCCGGTCTGCCACGACTCCTGGAGCTCAAGGCTCGCCGCCTCATCGGGAAGGAATGCCGAGCGCATCCCGAGGCCCATCCAGTACATGGGAAACGCCTGAGCGACGCCTTGGAGCCAGCCCCACAGGGCCTGAATGGGATAGAAAATGCCGGAGATGCCCGCGAGGATCATCATGGGAAAAAGACCCCAGGTGTTCACCTTCTGGAGGCTCGGCACGAGGGACCCAATGATGATACCGATCGGCAGTATGGCGACGATGCCCAGAAGCATTACCCAGAGCAGCCGTATCCAGCCAGCGCCTCCCGAGGGCATGAGGTCATCGAAGAGGAAGGCGCCGGGGAGGAGGACGATGAGCAGCATGGGCACGAGCGAGCCAGACATCGTGACGATCTGCCCCATGACGTATCCAAGGATCCCGCCGGGGACGGCCTTCGCACGCAGCAGGGTGCCGTCCTCGCGGTCCATCGCGAGTTGACCTGCGGGTCCCATAACGAGTCCGAAGACCATCAGGCTTCCGAGGAGAGACGGCATGGCAAGCGTGGGGAAGCTGAGGTCCGTCCCTTCGACGATGGTGTCTCGACGAAGGTAGAGGTAGCCAAGCGCGATAAGCGCCATCAGAATGTAGAAGCTGAGGTCCTGGGTGCTCTTGAGGCTGAGCATCAGTTCGGTGCCGCCCCGTCGCAGGCCGACGCGAATGGCGTGAAGGGTGGTGGTCATCGGGACGCCTCCTCGAGGGCGGTCGGGGTCTCGGTCTGGTAGCCGGACTCGTACTTCTGGACGAGGGCGATGTAGGTGTCCTCGAGGGACGCCCGACGGACCTCGAGGTTCGAGATTCCCGTTGCGTGCTGGCGGAACAGGTCCCGCACATACTCCGTCGCGTCGCTGGTCGCGTGGACGTGGGCCTTACCTTTGTGCGTCCAGCGAACCTCGGTTTTCGCCTCGATCTCGTTGGCGAGGGCGTCCGCGCTTCCGTCGGCGATGATGCGTCCGGCCGCGAGGATGAGGATGCGGTCGGCGAGTTTCTCCGCCTCGGCGAGGTCGTGGGTCGTCAGGAGAATCGTGGTGTCCTCGAGATCCACGAGGGCGTGGATGAGTTCGTGGAACTCGCGTTTTCCGTGGGGGTCGAGCCCGGCCGTGGGCTCGTCGAGGAAGAGAAGTTCGGGTCGACCGATGATGCCGACCGCGACATCGAGGCGGCGGCGCTGCCCGCCCGACAGGGTTCGGATCTTCTGGTCGGCTTGGTCCTGGAGCCCGACGAGACGGATGAGGTCCTCGGTATCCCGGGGTCGAACCATTTCATCGGTGGAGTAGGGGAGGTAGTACCTGCCGAGGAGCCGGAGGAGTTGTCGCGGGGTCCAGCGGGCGTGATCCCTCCAGGACTGAAGGACGACGCCGGTCCGGGCCCGCCACGCCTCGTCTCCGTGGGCGGGGTCGGCGTCGAGCACGCGGACATCGCCTCCGGACCTCAGGCGAAAGCCCTCGAGGATCTCGATCGTGGTCGTCTTGCCGGCGCCGTTCGGCCCGAGGAGGGTGACGACCTCGCCCCGCTTGACCGTGAAGGACACGCCGTCGAGGACGTCCTTGTCGCCGTATCTCATGCGCAGGTCACGCACGTCAACGGCCACCTCCGACTGGGTCGCTTCCATGGGGCTCTCCTCATCGCTGGGCTGTCTGACGAGGAGAATGTAGCACAACTACTACATTTGTAAAGAGATTGCTACATCGGTTCCAGGGCTACGGATCCCAGTCTCCACGAGGCTCTGACCCTGTCGCCCTCCCCGAGGCGTCCGTCGACGATGTCCTTCGCGAGTTCATTGAGGAGCCGCGTCTGGATGAGGCGCTTGAGCGGTCGCGCCCCGAACTGCGGGTCGTAGCCGTCCTCGGCGAGGGAGGCCGCGAGGGAGGCGTCGACGACAAGCTCGATGCCCTTGGATTCCCGGAGTCGGGCCGTGGTCTTGGCGAGTTCGGTCGCGACGATGCCCCGCATGGAGTCCTGGTCGATCCGGTCGAAGACGACGATGTCGTCGAGGCGGTTGAGGAACTCCGGGCGGAAGGCCTGCTTGAGTGCGGCCAGAAGCTCCTCTTCGAGGGCGTCCCGGTGGACGCCATCCCAGGCGAGGACGATGTCAGAGCCGAGGTTGGACGTCAGGACGATGACGGTGTTCGCGAAGTTGACCGTCCGGCCTTGCCCATCGGTGAGCCGGCCGTCGTCGAGCACCTGGAGGAGGACGTTCCAGACGTCCGGGTGGGCCTTCTCGATCTCGTCGAACAGGATGATCGAATACGGGCGGCGACGGATGGCCTCGGTCAGCTGACCGCCCTGGTCGTAGCCGACGTAGCCGGGGGGTGCCCCGATCAGTCGCGCGACCGTGTGGCTCTCCATGTACTCGGACATGTCGATGCGTACCATGGCGCGTTCGTCGTCGAAGAGTTGCTCGGCGAGGGCGCGGGCGAGTTCGGTCTTGCCGACCCCGGTGGGGCCGAGGAAGAGGAACGAGCCGATGGGGCGGTGGGCGTCGGAGACGCCGGCCCGGGCGCGGCGGATGGCGTCCGAGACGATGGTGACGGCCCGGTCCTGGCCCACGACCCGCTCGTGGAGGTGCTCCTCGAGGTGGGACAGTTTGGACGATTCCTCAGTCAGCAGCCTTTCGACGGGCACCCCCGTCCACTTTGCGACGACCGCCGCGATGTCCTGGCTTGTGACCTCCTCACGGAGGAGGCGCTCCGTCGCGGGGATGGCGTCGAGTTCGGCCTTGGCCGATGTGATCTCCTTCTCAGCCTCGGGGATGTCCCCGTAGCGGATGCGGCCGGCGAGGTTGAGGTCGGCGACGCGCTCGGCCCGCTCGAGATCACCCCGGAGTGACTCGAGCCGTTCGGAGGCCTCGTTGAGCCGGGAGATCAGGGCCTTCTCGTTCTCCCAGCGCTTCTCGAGCGCCGTGGACTGCTTCTTCATCTCGGCGATGTCGGCGTCGATCTCGTCGCGGCGCTCCTTGGCGGAGGGAGACTTGTCCTTCGCTACCTGGGTGCGCTCGATCTCGAGCTGCATGGTGCGCCGACGAAGCCGGTCGAGGTCGGTCGGAAGGGAGTCGAGTTGGATCTTGAGGGCGGAGGTCGCCTCGTCGATGAGGTCGACGGCCTTGTCGGGGAGGAGCCGATCGGTGATGTACCGGTCGGACAGCTTCGCGGCGGCGACGATCGCCTCGTCCGTGATCTTGACCCCGTGGTGGACCTCGTACTTCTCCTGAAGCCCACGAAGGATGGCCACCGTGTCATCGAGGCTGGGCTCACCTACGTACACGGGCTGGAAGCGCCGTTCCAGGGCGCTGTCCTTCTCGATGCGCTCCCGGTACTCGGCGAGCGTCGTCGCCCCGATCATGCGCAGCTTCCCTCGGGCGAGCATGGGCTTGAGGAGGTTGCCGGCGTCCACGGCACCCTCGGCCCCTCCCGCGCCGACGATGGTGTGGATTTCGTCGACGAAGAGGACGATGCGGCCCTCGGACTTCTCGACCTCCTCGAGGACCCCCTTGAGGCGCTCCTCGAACTGTCCCCGAAAGGCGGCCCCCGCGACGAGCGAGCCCATGGAGACGCTGACGATCCGTCGATCCTTGAGCGACTGGGGTACGTCGCCGGCGACGATGCGCTGGGCAAGGCCCTCGACGATGGCGGTCTTCCCGACCCCGGGGTCGCCGATGAGGACGGCGTTGTTCTTCGTCCGGCGGGAGAGGACCTGCATGATGCGCCGGATTTCCTCATCCCGACCAATGACGGGGTCGAGTGCGCCTTGTTCCGCGAGCGTGGTGAAGTCCTGCCCGAACTGTTCGAGCGCGCTCTTCTGCTCGTCGGACACCTGTGGGTTGGTGGTCATCCGCCCCTCCCAAACTTGAGTCAACTACACTCAAGATTACGCACTTGCGCCAGGCACCGCAACCACATCGTCGGCCCCACCGTCCGCACGGGTCTTGGGGAGCGTGCGGCGGAAGTGGCGCAAACCCGCTCTGTCCAGTTCCACTCAGCCCCATCCGTCACCGCATCCGTGCGGACGGCAGAGAGGGTGGGCGGGGAATCAGATGGGGTGCGAGCGGGGACAGGGTTCGCCTGCTTCAGGGCGATGCGCTAATCTTGGTAGTCGCATTCAGGGGAATCGCTCCCTGGACAGCTAGGGCCCCGTTGTGTAGCGGCCTAGCACGCCGCCCTCTCACGGCGGTAGCGCCGGTTCGAATCCGGTCGGGGCTACTTTTGATCGGTTCTTTCTTTCACGAGGGTTGTCTCCCGGGAGTCAGGCCTATCCTCCGGACCCTGATTGGGATACAAAGGCCTTGTGATCGCTGTTGTGGTGTACGAATCGATCTGGGGCACGACCGCAAACCTGGCGCGCGCCATCGGTCACGGACTGGGTTCCGATACTCGGGTTGAGTCGACGTTTGAGGCGAGCCCCGGCGCGATCGGAGATGTCGATCTCTTGGTGCTGGGTGCCCCGATCCATTCCTTCGGGCTGCCCTCGATGGCCGCCATCGAGGCCGTGCGCATTCAGGGCTATGGCGCGAAACCATCGCGGATCGAGGGTCCGCTCATGCATGACTGGCTCCAGGGACTGCTGTCGGCCGACGTCCCCGCTGCCGCCTTCGAGACCCGAATCGACGATCTCGTCGGCGAAGGGGGAGCCCTGGAGATCGTTGAAGCGCTCGAGACGCGCGGCTATCGGTTGATCGCGCCCGCGGAGTGCTTCCAGGTCGAACGCCTTCCCGTCTCCCCGGGACCCGGGGGTTGGGTCCGGCCGGAGGAATTGGATCGCGCTGAAACCTGGGGCGCGCACTTGGCCGGTCTCCTCGATCAAGGCTAGAGTCCCTCAACGTCGCCGGAGAAAGGCCGTGGGAGTGGTGTATCTTCGCGCATAGGAAGGACTCACTCGGCACAGGAAAAGGGAGACCATTGTGAAAGCCATCGTCGTATACCAATCGCTCTGGGGGAGCACCGCAGCCGTCGCACAGGCCATCGCCGAGGGTCTCGGGAAGGGCGCCAAGGCGCTCTCCACGACCGAAGCGACACCGGAAGCCCTCAGGGGGGTTGATCTTGTCGTGGCCGGAGCCCCCATTCACGCTTTCAATCTCCCCACGAAAGAGTCAGTGGAGTCGAGTCTGGATCGAGCGGTCAAGAAGGGCGACCCTTCTCCCGACGTCTCCCAGATGCTCATGCGCGATTGGCTCGGGGGTTTGCCCGGAGGTATCGGCGCGGCCGCGGCGGCATTCGACACCAGGGTCCCCGGCCCCCTCGGTCATGGGGGTGCATCCAAGATCCTCAAGAGGATGGATCGAGCCGGCCTCACCCCCGTCGCCAAGCCGCGGGGCTTTCAGGTGGCCATGCGTACGACCGAGTCGATCAAGACAGGGGAGCTTCTGGACGGCGAACTCGACCGGGCGCGGGAGTGGGGCAGGGAACTCGCGGCGGCCGTCGCCTAGCCCCGCCGCCCTGGGTTCCCCCACCGTTGACGTACAGTGCTGAGCATGACGCTCGGTGAGGCTTTCGAGCCCGCCCTCTCGGCCGCCAAGGTCGGGGAGGAATGGGCCTGGTCGGTGCTCTACCGGCACCTCGCCGGCCCCGTCACGGGGTACCTCAGGGGGCACGGGGCGCCCGACTATGAGGATCTCGCCTCGGAGACCTTCCTTCAAGTGGCGAAGGGGATCCACTCCTTCGAGGGCGACGAGGCGGCCTTCCGGTCGTGGGTGTTCGTCATCGCCCACCGGAGGCTCATCGACGCCCGTCGCAAGACCTTCAGGCGTCCAGCCATGGCGGGATCGTTGGCGGACGAGGCCGATCCCGATCGCCTCCAGGGGGGCGATGTCGAGGAGGACGCCATGGCCCGTCTCAATTCGGAGGGGGTCCAGGCGGCCCTCGCCCCTTTGACGGGCGACCAGCGGGACGTGATCCTGCTCCGGGTGATCGCCGGCCAATCGGTCGCGGAAACAGCGAAGATCCTGGGTAAGTCGGACGGCGCGGTGCGGGTTCTCCAGCACCGGGCGATCGAGGCGCTCAGGCGAGGCGCGGAAGGACAGGCGTAACCTCCGGGGGCGCCCTAGCGATGACGAGGATGAGATGAGAAACCAGCCATGGTCCGATAGGGACCTCGAGAACCTGTTCGCCGGCCGAGGGCCGACCGAGGGCGAACTGGCGCGTCTCGTTCCGCTGGTCGAAGCCGTGAGGGGAGTCCCCGTGTCCCCCTCCGAGGAGCGTGCGGACAGCATGGCGAGGGTACTTGCCCGGGTCGCGAGGGAGGGGGCCTCCCAGGCGCCAGCCCGGCTGGTCGTCAAGGCCGCGGGTACCTGGAAGCGGCGTCTCGTCACCATCGGAGGGGTGGCGGCCCTAGCGACCGTCGGTGTCGGCGGCGCCGCCGTCGCATCGAACGGCGCCGCGCCAGGGGACGTGCTCTACTCCATCGACCAGGCGTTCGAAGCGATCGGCATCGGAAACGGCGGGACGGCGGAGAGGATGGACGAGGCGGCTCGGCTATGCGATCGGGGGGATGTCGATCAGGCCTTGGAGCACGCCGCCAACGCGCTTGAAAGGGAGGGCGACGAGCAGAGCGCCAGGGCGCTCGTCCAGGCGGCGATGGAGGTGCAGAACCAGGGGGCCGAGCAGTCGGTCGAGGTGCGTGCCCAGGTCTCGGAGATGCTTCAGTGGATGGGGTCGACGGACGCCAAGGGCAAGGATTTCGGGCAAGGGGTTTCGGAACGGGCCCAGGCAGTCAAGGACACGGCGTCACACGGAAAGTCCGGGGACGCCCCGGGGCAGAACAAGGACGACGATGGGGCACTCGGCGACTCGGATGGAACGGATGTCCCGGGAAATCGCCCCTCGGAGAATCCTGGCAAGGGGCCGAAGAGCTGAAGCCTGCAGCGTCCCGACGGACGGCACCGGGCTGACGGATTGCTAGATTTCGCTCTGGCGAAGGACGTCGCTCAGACGCCGCGCGGCATCCATGACATCGAGGGCGTGCCGTTCGGCCGGGTGCCCGGTAAGGCGGGCGATGGGGCCCGAGATGGAGACCGCCGCCACAACCCGTCCGGACGAACCCCATATGGGGGCGGAGACACCTGCGACCCCTGCCTCGCGCTCCCCGGCGCTCTCCGCGAATCCCTGCTCCCTGACCTTGGCGAGGTCGGCGGCGGTGTATCGGGCGCCCTCGAGGATTTCATGCATCCTGTCCGACTCCTCCCAGGCGAGCAGCACCTGGGCGGCCGAGCCCGCACTCATGGTCATGGTCGTCCCTACGGGGATGGAGTCCCTGAGCCCCATGGGTCGATCGGCGGCGGCGATGCAGATGCGGTGCTCCCCGTGGGCCCGGAAGAGCTGAGACGACTCGCCGGTGCGGTCGCGCAACGCCTCCAGGATGGGCTGGGCGGCGCTCACGAGCCGGTCTTCGCCGACGGCCGCGGCGAGTTGGAGGAATCGTCGCCCGAGGATGAAGGCGCCCCGGGCGTCCCGGGAGACGAGGTGGTGGTGTTCGAGCGCAAGGGCGAGCCGGTGGACTGTCGGCCGGGCCAGGTGGGTGGCCGTGACGAGTTGGGCCAGGGTGGCCGGCCCCTTCTCGAGGACGGAAAGTATCGCCGAGGTCTTGTCAACGACGCCAACTCCGCTACTATTGTCCATAGAACGATACTAGCATCCCACATTGTGAGACACAAGTTAGATGGACGACGCGGGATGGAGAGGAACGAGGGAGAGATTCATGGGCACGACGCTAGCCGAGAAGTTATGGCAGAACCATGTGGTGAAGAAGGGGGAGGACGGCGCTCCGGACCTTCTGTATATCGACCTCCACATGATCCACGAGGTGACGAGCCCCCAAGCCTTTGAGGGCCTGAGGCTGGCCAGCCGTACCGTCAGACGGCCCGACCTCACTATCGCTACGGAGGACCACAACACCCCGACCCTCGACATCGACAAGCCCATCGCCGACCTCACGAGCCGCACCCAGATCGACACCCTGCGCGCCAATGCCCAGGAGTTCGGCATCCGGCTCCACAGCCTCGGGGACGCCGACCAGGGCGTCGTCCACGTCGTCGGGCCGCAGCTCGGGCTGACCCAGCCCGGGATGACCGTCGTCTGCGGAGACTCCCACACCTCGACCCACGGCGCCTTCGGCGCCCTGGCCTTCGGGATCGGAACCTCCGAGGTCGAGCACGTCCTCGCCACCCAGACCCTTCCCCTCAAGCCCTTCAAGACCATGGCCGTCACCGTCAACGGGACACTTCCCGAGGGCACGACAGCCAAGGACATCATCCTCGCGGTCATCGCCAAGATCGGCACGGGAGGAGGCCAGGGATACGTCCTCGAATACCGCGGCGAGGCCATCACGACCCTGTCGATGGAAGCCCGGATGACGGTGTGCAACATGTCCATCGAGGCGGGGGCCCGCGCCGGGCTCATCGCCCCCGACGAAACGACGTTCGCCTACGTTGAGGGCCGCCCCCACGCGCCCTCGGGCAAGGACTGGGATGAGGCCCTCGCCTACTGGCGGACCCTCGTCACGGACGACGACGCCGTCTTCGACGCGGAGGTTGTCCTCGAGGCTTCCGACCTGGAGCCGTTCGCCACCTGGGGGACGAACCCGGGCCAGGGACTGCCGCTCAGCGCGTCCGTTCCCGACCCCGCGGGCATGGTCGACGAGAACGAACGGCTCGCGGCGGAGAAGGCCCTCGCCTACATGGGCCTCACTCCCGGCACACGGCTGAAGGACATCTCGGTCGACACGGTCTTCCTTGGGAGTTGCACGAACGGCAGGATCGAGGACCTCAGGGCCGCGGCCGCCGTCCTCAAGGGTCGGACCAAGGCCGAGGGTGTGCGGATGCTCGTCGTCCCGGGGAGCGCCCGGGTCCGTCTGCAAGCCGAAGCCGAGGGCCTCGACAAGGTCTTCACGGAATTCGGCGCCGAATGGCGCAACGCCGGATGCTCTATGTGCCTCGGGATGAACCCCGACCAATTGGCCCCTGAGGAGCGAAGCGCGTCCACCTCGAACCGGAACTTCGAGGGACGCCAGGGGAAGGGTGGGCGCACCCACCTGGTCTCCCCCCTCGTCGCGGCGGCCACGGCCGTGCGCGGAACCCTCTCCAGCCCCGCAGACCTCGACAAGGACTAGACATGGACAAGTTCACCACCCACACCGGCGTCGCCGTCCCTCTCCCGCGCTCCAACGTTGACACCGACCAGATCATCCCCGCCGTCTACCTCAAGCGCGTCACCCGGACCGGCTTCGAGGATGCCCTCTTTGCGGCCTGGCGTTCCGACCCGGATTTCGTCCTCAACAAGGATCAGTACCGGAACGGGTCGATCCTCGTCGCCGGGCCCGATTTCGGGACCGGCTCGAGCCGCGAGCACGCGGTGTGGGCGCTCAAGGACTACGGGTTCAAAGTCGTCATCGCCAGCCGATTCGCCGACATCTTCCGGGGGAACTCCGGCAAGCAGGGACTCCTCACGGCGGAGGTCGCCCAAGGCGACGTGGAACTCCTCTGGAAGGTGCTCGAGGAAGAGCCCGGGCGCACCCTGACGGTCTCGCTTGAGGACAGGACCGTCTCCTGTGGCGACGTCACCGTGCCCTTCGAGATCGACGACTACACCCGTTGGCGCCTCATGGAGGGGCTGGACGACATCGGGCTGACCCTGAAGGATGAGGCCGCCATCACGGCGTTCGAGTCCACCCGGGAGGCCTGGCGCCCCACGACCCTGCCGGCCAAGCACCTGCCGCCTGTGGAAATCGAGAGCGCGCGCCCTTCTAGGTAGAGCGGGCCAGGGGCATAGGTGCTGTCGGCGCCCGTCATAGGGCACGATAGGACCATGAGCGACTCCCTCCGCATCACGGGCGGCAAGCCCCTCACAGGTGAGATCACCGTCCGAGGCGCGAAGAACTTCGTCCCCAAGGCCATGGTCGCCGCCCTTTTGGGCGACACCCCGTCGACCCTCCGCAACGTTCCCGAGATCCGGGACGTCCAAGTGGTCACCGACCTGCTCGAACTCCATGGGGCCTCGGTTGCCTACAACGCCACGAGCGGGGACCTGACCGTCGATCCTGCCGGGCTCGTCCCGGCCGAGATCGGAGACGTCTCCGTCCACGCCGGATCGAGCCGCATCCCCATCCTCTTCTGCGGCCCCCTGCTCCACCGACTCGGAGAGGCCGTCATCCCCGATGTCGGCGGCTGCAAGATCGGGGAGCGTCCCGTCGACTTCCACCTCGAGATCCTGGAGAGGTTCGGCGCCATCGTCGAGGTCGTCGGCGACGGACTCCGCCTGACGGCCCCCGACGGGCTCGCGGGGATCAAATACCGCCTGAACTACCCGAGCGTCGGCGCGACCGAACAACTCCTCCTCACGGCCGTCAAGGCCAAGGGAATAACCCGGCTCGAGAACGCCGCGGTCGAGCCGGAGATCAAGGACCTCATCGACACCCTGCAGAAGATGGGGGCGATCATCTCCGTCGACACCGATCGCTCCATCACGATCGAGGGTGTCACGAAGATGCACGGCTTCGACCACACCTCGCTCGCCGATCGGATCGAGGCAGCCTCATGGGCATGCGCCGCCCTCGCCACGCGCGGGGACGTCTTCATCCATGGGGCTCAGCAACGCACCATGGGGATGTTCCTCAACGTCTTCCGCAAGGTCGGGGGAGAGTTCGATGTCGTCTCGGACGGCATACGCTTCTACCATCCGGGCGGGGATATCAGGTCGATCGCCCTCCAGACGGACGTCCACCCCGGCTTCATGACCGACTGGCAGCAACCCATGGTCGTCGCGCTCACTCAGGCGAAGGGCCTCAGCATCGTCCACGAAACCGTGTACGAGAAGAGGTTCGGCTTCACGGAGGCCCTGATCCAGATGGGGGCATCCATCCAGTTGTATCGAGAATGCCTGGGGGACACGGCCTGCCGGTTCGGCCAGAGGAACTTCCTCCACTCGGCGGCGATCTCCGGCCCCACCCCCCTCAAGGCCGCGAACATCGAGGTGCCCGACCTCAGGGGAGGATTCAGCCACCTCATCGCCGCCCTCGTCGCAGAAGGAGCCTCAACGGTGTCCGGGGTGGGGGTCATCGATCGGGGATACGAGGGGTTCCGGGCCAAGCTCACGGCCCTGGGGGCCGACTTTGCGTAGGGCTCCCCTTCGTGGCCCCGTGCCGCGCGGCTACAAGTTCGCCGGGGCTCTCATTCGCGGCCTGGTATGGACGATGACCAAGAAGGACTGGCACGGGGCCGAAAACCTTCCCGCCACGGGGGGATTCATCGCGGTCTCCAACCACGTGACCTATGCGGACCCCCTCACCTTCGCCCACTACCTGTACAACAACGGATGCCCCCCTCGGTTCCTGGCCAAGGAAGGGTTGTTCCGGGCCCCCATCGTCGGGTGGCTTCTCAGGGCGCTCGACCAGGTGGAGGTCCATCGGGGGACGGCGCAGGCCAAGGAGGCCGTCGTCGCGGGTCTTGACTTCCTCGCCCGGGGGGACATGATCGCCATGTTCCCCGAAGGAACCCTGACCAGGGATCCCGACCTCTGGCCCATGGTCGCCCGGACCGGTGCCGCCAGGATGGCCCTTGAATCCGGAGTGCCCGTCATCCCCGTCGCCCAATGGGGGGCTCAGCGACTCCTGGGACGCTACAAGAAACTCCTCAAACCCATCCCCAGGAAGAAGGTGACCGTCGTGGCCGGCCCCCCCATAGACCTGGACGACCTGAAGGGGCTCCCCCTGACGAAGAAGGTGCTGAGGGAGGCGACCGACCGAATCATGGCTACCCTGACAGTCATGGTCGAAGAACTACGAGGCGAGAAGGCACCCGCGGTCCCCTACGACATGCGCCGAGCGAAGTCGGACATCCGCAAGGCGAAGTCATGAGCACGGTCGCCGTCCTCGGGACCGGCGCCTGGGGAACCACCTTCGCCGGGGTGCTGGCCGACGCCGACAACGAGGTCCTCATGTGGGGCATCGATGCCGATGCCATCGAGGAGATCAACACCCTTCACACGAACTCGGCCTTCATCGGAGAGCGAGACCTTCCCGAGACCATCACGGCGACGGAGGATGCCGAAGAGGCCCTGGCGGACGCGGAACTGGTCTTCCTCGCCCTCCCCGCCCAAAGCATGCGGACGATCATCGCGGACTTCGCCGGTCTCCTCTCCCCGGAGGCGATCGTGACCTCACTCACGAAGGGGATCGAGGTCGGCACCCACCTCCGGATGAGCGAGGTCCTCGGGGAGGCGTGGGGGATCGACGACGACCATCTCACGGTCGTCTCCGGCCCCAACCTCGCCAAGGAGATCGCCCTGAGGCAGCCGACGGCCACCGTCGTCGCCTCCCGATCCGAGGTGGCCGCACAGGCCGTGGCGGACGCCGTGGCCTCGTGGTACTTCCGGCCGTACACCAACTCCGACGTGGTGGGTGTGGAACTGTGCGGTGCCTACAAGAACGTCATCGCCGTCGGGGCGGGCATCGCCGACGGGCGTGGCTTCGGGAACAACACGACTGCGACGATCATCACCCGGGGGCTTGCCGAGATTCAGCGATTGGGGCTCGCCATCGGCGCCGCGCCCGACACCTTCGCCGGCCTCGCAGGCGTTGGGGATCTCATCGCCACCTGTGCCTCCCCTCTGTCCAGGAACCACGCCCTCGGCGGACTCATCGGAAGGGGCATTCCGGTCAGCGAGGCGATCACCCAGATCGAGGGGACGGCGGAGGGGGCTCAGACCTCCCTCTCGATCCAGCAGTTGGCCCGGATGGTCGAGGTCGAGGTCCCGATCTGTGACGCCGTCGTGGCGATGCTCCACGAGGGCAAGGACCCCGAGAAGGTCATGGCCGCGCTCCTCGCGCGCCCGAGGAAGGCGGAGGGCGAATAGCCATGTCCCGACCGACCGTCGCCGTGCTTTTCGGCGGAAGATCGACCGAGCACGGCGTTTCCTGCGTGACGGCCCAGGGGGTCCTAGACGCGATCGATCGTGAGGCCTGGAACGTCGTCGCCGTCGGCATCGCGCCGGACGGACGATGGACCCTGGCGAGCGACAACCCGGAGGACTGGCGGATCGTCGATGGCGTCCTCCCGCAGGTTCGGGACGACGGGGATACGGTCCTTCCCCCAGTCCGGGCGGGGGAGAGGACCTGGAGGGTCGAACGGGCCGGGGGCCAAGTCGAGGATCTCGCCGAGATCGATGTCGCCTTTCCCCTTCTCCACGGCCCCTGGGGGGAGGACGGGACGCTCCAGGGCGCCCTGGACCTGGTCGATGTGCGCTACGTCGGGGCGGGCGTTCTGGCGAGCGCCCTGGGGATGGACAAGCAGTTCTCCAAGATCGTCTTCGAGGCGGCAGGGCTGCCCGTGGCCCGGACGGTCGTCCTGCGAAGCATCGAGGAGGCGAGAAGCCGTCGCGCGGAGATCGAGGCCCTGTCCCTCCCCGCCTTTGTCAAGCCGTCGAGGGCCGGATCGTCGATGGGGGTGTCCCGGATCGCGTCATGGGAAGCCCTCGACTCCGCTCTCGCGGATGCCTTCAAGCACGACGCCAAGGTCCTCGTCGAGGAAGGGATCCCCGGGCGTGAGGTCGAATGTGCGGTGCTGGAAACCCCCGAGGGGATCCGGGTCTCTCCGCCCGGCGAAATCGTGACGGCAGGCGGACACGACTTCTATGACTATGAGGCCAAGTATTTCGACGAGGAGGCGGTCACCCTCTCCTGTCCGGTCGACCTTCCCCAGGACGTCATCGGCACCATACGGGACTACGCCCGACGAGCGTTCATCGCCATCGGCGGGGAGGGGATCTCCCGGGTCGACACCTTCGTCCTGGCGGATGGTTCAGTGATCCTCAACGAGATCAACACGATGCCGGGATTCACGCCCTTCTCCATGTATCCCCGGATGTGGCAGGCCGACGGTCTGGAATACCCGGCTCTCGTGGACACCCTGCTCCGAACCGCCCTGGATCGCCCGGTCGGGCTTCGCTAGGCAGTCTGTTTCTGGAGGGTCTTCCTGCCCGTGTGCACCACCCGATGCCCGGTTCCCACGGCCGATGGTCGGGCCTCCCGCGGGGGTTTGGCTTTGCTCGTTCCCCGTGAATCCGGGGTCTCCTTGGCGGTTGAGTCGGACTTCGGGGTTGCCTTGGCTTGGGCCCGAGCCTTCGGTGTGGCCTTGGGGGCGGCCTTGGGTTTAGCCTTCGCGGCCGTCGTGCGTTTGGGCGACCGGGGATGAGTGCGGGTGGGCCAGACGCGACGATCCGTACGACGGGCCTCCATGTCGCCGTAGGCGAAAGTCCCGAAGTCGCCTCGGGTGTAGGGCAACGCGATCATCAAGGAGGATCCTTCGGCGTGCTCGAGTTCGATCCGCACGGCATCGTCCTCGCTGGAGGTGAGCGCCATCGCGGCCACCCCATAGGCCCGAAGGGAATCACGGGATGACCTGACGTCGGCCAGGATGGCGTCGACAACGTCGTGGGCGGTGGGTCGATCGCCCTCGGGGACGGGGGTGACAAGTGTGAACTTGCCTCGCTTCCCGATGCTTGCCCCGAAGGGGAAGAACTCACCGTTGCGGATGAGCAGGGCCTTAGCCAGGGTGGCCAATTGGCCGAGAAGCTCGTCGAGGTCCTGTTGGATCCTCTCCTGGCCACTGGGACGTGACGGCATGGAGACCTCGCCTTCATCGATCGTCCCGTCCACCGTATCCCGGGGTACCGTTCGTTCGCGGTAGGCCACGCCAGGGGGTCTGTCAGCCGGGACACGAGCCTCATTCCCCAGGTGTGACGAGGTCAACATGCGCAATCCCGCCGACCGTTCTACTCTTGTCCTGTGCCTCACATAGGCGATCTGGGCGAAGATGCCCTTATCGAGCGGATGAGCCTCCGCCTGCCTTCGAGTCCCTCTGCGGTCCTCGGCCCGGGGGACGATGCCGCTGTGATCAGTTTGAAGGGCGACCTAGTCGTTTCCAGCGATGTCCTGATCGAGGGAAGGCATTTCAGGTGCGAATGGTCGACGGCCAGCGATGTCGGCTTTCGGGCCGCCATTCAGAATCTCGCAGACATCGACGCCATGGGGGCCGTGCCGGTGGCCCTGCAGGTGACCCTGGCGGCGCCCCCGACGACCGAGGTGGAGTGGGTATTGGACTTCGCCGACGGGTTGCGTGAGGCGTGCGAACCCCTCGGTGTCGGGGTCGTGGGAGGCGACCTTTCGGGGGCGAAGGAGATCGCGATCAGTGTCACCGCGATCGGGGACACGATGGGGTTCCAACCCGTGCGACGTGGGGGGGCTCACCATGCCGACATCCTCGCCGTCTCCGGCCCGCTCGGCGCGGCGATGGCCGGCTATCACCAACTCGACAACCTCCTCGACTTCGACCAGGAGGCCATCGACCTGTTCCTCCGGCCCCGTCCGAGGATCGGGGCAGGGGTGAAGGCCGCCCGGGCGGGGGCCACGTCGATGATGGACATATCCGACGGGCTCGTGACCGACCTCGCCCGCATGGCCAGGGCGTCAGCCCTCGCGATGTCCATCGATTCTCGGTTGGTTCCCGTGCATCCCGCGGCCGTGGCCGTCGCCGCCGCTGTCGTGGGGAATGCCGACGAATGGGCACTCACCGGCGGGGAGGACCATCACCTGGTGGCGTCCTTCCCCCCCAACGCGAAACTCCCGGACGGATGGATGGAAATCGGAGTGGTCACGAGGGACCGTCAGGGAGTGCTGGTGAACGGAGAAGTGCCCTCACGGTGGGGCTGGGACCACTTCGCGCGAATCTGACGTGGCACCTCGCCGTCGGGTGTAGCCCCGCGCTAAACAGCCCTGGTGACCTTCCCCGCCTTGAGGCAGGAGGTGCATACGTTCAAACGCTTCGGGGTGCCGCCGATGACGGTGCGCACGCGCTGGATGTTCGGATCCCAGCGACGCTTGGTGCGTCGGTGCGAGTGCGAGACGGCGTAACCCCAGACGGGGCCCTTGCCGCAGACGTCGCAGGTGGCTGCCACGGTGTTCTCCCAGGTCGATGGAATCGTTCGGTCTGCCCACGAAAGCGGGTAACCGCGCAAGGATACCCGACGGCGGCCCCTGACCACAAACCCTCGAACCGGACGGAAGGGGATCGCTTTCGCGGACGGGCGGTTTCGTGCCACGATGGTGCGTCGACGCATGGGAGCGCGGCGTGGGCCGAACATGCATCGAGGAGGTGTCGTGGCAGCGGAATCCGAGAAGTTGAGGCGATGGCTCGAATCTGGAGCGAGGGCTGTCATGCGGGCTCGGGCCCGGCTCAACGCCATCAACGTCTTTCCCGTTGCGGATTCCGACACCGGAACCAACCTCTACCTCACCCTTAGGGAGGGCAATCGGGCCGTCGCCTACCTTCCAGAGTCCGCGTCCCATCGCGAGGTCGTCGCGGCTTTCGCCCGGGGATGCCTCATGGGAGCCAGGGGTAACTCCGGAGTCATCGTGTCCCAGTACCTCACCGCATTCCTGGCCTCGGTCGACGAGGCGGGGGGCCTGGCGAAGGCCACAGGAGAATCCGTGTCTTCCGCGCTCGAGACCGCCGCTGACGCTGCGTATGAGGCTGTCGGCGAGCCGGTCGAGGGCACCATCCTGACCGTGGCCAAGGCGGCCGCAACGGGGGCGCGGGGCGCCGTCGAGGCGGGGGCGGGCATCGAGGCCGTCATGGTCGCCGCCATCGTGTCCGCCCGAGCGGAACTCGCCCGGACGAGCGAGATTCTTCCAGAGGCCCGAGAAGCCGGGGTCGTCGACGCCGGCGCAGCTGGCCTCCTCCTCCAACTCGAAGTCCTCGCCGAGATGATCGCCGGGCCCGAGGCCCTCGCCGCGATCGACGAGGTCGAATGGGAGATGCGCGAACGCGTCGGCGGACTGACCCCCGCCCAGGGGGCCGCAGCTCACGAGCACGAGCCGGGGGGTGGGGCATACGAGGTCATGTTCGTCGCGAGGGCCAATCGGATCTCGGATGACACGGGGGACGTGTCCCTCAAGGGAGCCCTTCGCGAGGTCGGGGACTCCGTCGCCGTTACGGGGATCGTCGGGCTCTGGCAAGCCCACGTCCACACGGACCATCCCGAACGGGCCATCGATCTCGCCCGGGCGGTATCGGCCACGCAGATCGTCGTGAGGGATGTGCTGAACCTGGGATGCGACGGCCCGACGGGGATCGTCGCCCTGACGACCTGCCCCGGGTTGGCCTCCGCTCTGGCCGGGGCGGGGGCGGCCGTGTTGGTCTCCCTCGATCCCGAGGCGGTCGCCGTCTGGGACCTCGAACGAATCCTCGCCGACGCGGGTACGGATCGGGTGATCGTCGTAGCGGGTGCCCCGGCGCTCAGGGACGCGGCACGGGCGCTGGCCGAGGAGGAAAGGGAGCCCGCACTCGTCGTGCTCGACTCCTCAAGCGAACCTCAACTCGTGGCCGCCCTCATCGCGGCGGCCCTCGCGTCACCCGACGAAGACGCGGAGGCGGCCATGGCTGCCGCCGTGGCTCGCTGCACCGCGACACGGGCCAGGGTCGATTCGATCGCCGAGGACCTCGGCCGGATGATCACCGCCGAAACCGAAGTCGCCACGATCATCCTGGGGGACGGCATCCCCGAATCCCTAGCGACGGAAGCCGTCAAGGCGCTCGCGGTTTCTGCTCCCGGTGTCGAGGTACAGGTTTACGCGGGCGGCCAGGCGGTTCCGGCCGTCATCGTCGGGGTCGAGACCTCCGCTCCTCGATGACCGGAGAGGAACCGAGGCCGCGTCTCGCCGAGCCTTTGGCGAGGGTCCTGGGGACGCGAACGGCCGGGGCGCTTGCCAAATTGGGACTCACGACCGTCGGAGAACTCCTTCGACACTATCCCCGGCGTTACGGCCGACCGGGCGAGTCCACCGACCTCGACACGCTCCGCACCGGGGAATATGTGGCCGTCCTCGCCGAGGTCAGATCCGTGACGATGCGGCCGATGCGCGCCAGGGGAGGGGCGATCCTGGAGGCGGTCGTCACCGACGGACGGGGATCGCTCGGCCTGACCTTCTTCGCGAAACGCCCGGGGATCCTCAGGATTCATGAGGACCGGTTGCGTCCCGGGCGGACCGGGATCTTCACAGGGACCGTGCGCGAGTACCGGGGGCGTCGCCAACTGACCCACCCCGACTACCTCGTCGTCGGCCTGGACACCGAATCCGAGGAGGAAGCCCTCACGGAGGCTTCCCGCCTCATCCCCCTCTACCCGGCCACGGCCGGGGTCCCCACCTGGAGGATCGGCCGGTCCGTCCGAACCGTGCTCGATCCCATCACGGAGGTGGACGTCCCCGATCCCGTCCCCGCTCCTTTGCTCGCCAAGCGCGGCCATGTCGGCCTTCTCGAGGCCCTCCGGGGTGTTCACGTCCCAGCAGATGGCGAGGCGTGGGCGCGGGGCCGGGCGAGGCTTCGGTACGAGGAGGCCCTGATTCTCCAGGTCGCCCTGGCGAGGCGCCGGGCCACTGCCCGAAGCATGCGCTCGGTTGCCCGGCCCCGAATCGCGGGCGGGCTCGTCGAGGCCCTGGACGCTTGCTTGCCCTTCACGCTGACAGTGGGGCAACGCAAGGTGGGGATCGATCTTGCCTCCGATCTCGCCGGCGACGTGCCCATGAGGCGGCTCCTCCAGGGGGACGTCGGCTCGGGGAAGACCGTCGTCGCCCTCCGTGCGATGCTCCAGGTGATCGACGCCGGGGGTCAGGCGGCTCTTCTCGCCCCGACCGAGGTGCTCGCCTGGCAGCACTTCAAGACCCTCCGAGGACTCCTCGGGCCGCTCGCGGATGCGGGGACCCTGGGTGCGCCAGAGATCGCGACGAGAGTTGCCCTCCTGACCGGTTCCCTCGGAGCGGAGGAACGCCGGTCGGCACTCGCCGATGCCGAGTCCGGCGGCGCCGGAATCGTCATCGGGACGCACGCACTCCTCGGGGAGGGGGTGCGTTTCGCCGACCTCGGGCTCGTCGTCGTCGACGAGCAGCACCGATTCGGGGTGGAACAGAGGGACGTGCTCAGAACCCGCACCGAACACGAACCCCACATGCTCGTCATGACCGCGACCCCCATCCCCCGAACCGTCGCCATGACCGTCTTCGGCGACCTGGACACCTCGACCCTCACGGAGAAGCCGACCGGACGGGCCCCCGTCGTCACCCACATCGTCCCGGCGGACAATCGCGCCTGGCTCGACCGGACCTGGGCGAGGGTCGGGGAAGAGGTCGCCGCAGGACGACGGGCTTTCGTCGTCTGCGCGAGGATCACGGGAGACGAGGCCGAGGAGGGGGACATCGGGGAGGGGGTTATCCAGGAGCAAATCGAGGGCGTTGATTTGACCGCCGACGGCGAGCTTCCCCTTGAGGAGGTCAGACCTCATCCCAGGACACCCCTGCACGCCGTCGGAGACGTCGCGGAGGAGTTGCGAGCCAGACCCGAGTTAGACGGTGTCCCGATCGGTGTCCTCCACGGGAGGCTTCGCCCAGAGGATAAGGACCTGGCCATGGCTCACTTCGCCTCGGGTGAGGCGCCCGTCCTGGTCTCGACGACCGTCATCGAGGTGGGGGTCGACGTGCCCGAGGCCTCCGTCATGGTCGTTCTCGACGCCGACCATTTCGGCATCTCCCAGCTCCACCAGCTCCGGGGTCGAATCGGACGGGCCGACACCCCGGGGGTCTGCCTCCTGGTGTCGGCGGCGGGGGAGGGGACGCTTGCTCGCGACCGGCTCGAGGCGCTCGTTGAGACGACGGACGGCTTCGCGCTCGCCGAGAAGGACGTAGAGCTTCGCCGGGAGGGCGATGTCCTCGGCTCGGCCCAGTCCGGCGGCCGGAACTCGCTTCGCCTGCTCAGGGTCATCCGGGACAAGGACATCATCGAGGAGGCCCGGATGGATGCCCGTGACATCGTGGAGGCGGACCCGACCCTGGAGTCGTTTCCGGCGCTCGCGGCCGCCATCGAGGAGTGGCTCGAGCCCGAACGCGAGGAGTTCCTCGAGAGGTCGTGATCGTTGCCCGATCTACTCGACCGCTTTCGCCGCCATCTGTGCCGCTTCCCCCGCCTCCTCGTTCCTGCCGCAATCTGAGAGGAAGACTGCGAGATTGGAGTAGGCCATCGCGACGTCTTCCCGGTAGGTCGAGGGATTGGCTTTGGCCAGTTCGACGTAGAGGTCGGCGGCGCGCCGGGCGGGTTCGATCGCCTCCTCGTTCCGGCCGAGTCCGGAGAGCACGATCGCCAGGTTGTTGAGCGCCATGGCCAGGTGAGGCTTGTTCTCGACCGGGTCGCTCGCGACGAGTTCCTCGAACACGGCCACGCTGCGGGTCGCCGGGTCGACGGCCTCGTCCTCGCGGTCCAGTTCGCACAGGCGGTTGGCGATGTTCGTGAGCGAGCCCGCATAGTACGGGCGATGGGCCTCCGGGTTCGATTCCGTCGCCAGCCGGAAGAAGTCGGAGGCGCGCCGGGCAACCTCGAGGGCCTCCTCGTATTCGCCCACCTCGGACAGGTGGTTGCCCAGGTTGTTGACGGCGCTGCCGAGGTTGAAGTGGTAGGCCACGGGATTGGCCACCGCGAGGCTCTCGTACATCGCGACGGATCGTTGCGCCACCTCGATGGCCTCCTCATGGTCGCCGTCGGCGCCGAGCGCGTTCCCCAGGTGGTTGAGCGCGCTCGCGAGATCCGGGGCGTAGGTCGGGTCTTCGGCGGCAAGCTCCTCATAGCTTCGGACCGATCGCCGCGCAGCCGCCAGTGCCTCACCGTTCCGCCCCACCTTGGCGAGCGTGAGCGATAGAAGATCCAGGGAGGCTGCGAGGTCCGCCTCGTGGGAGGTTGGAGAGTCCTTCGCCAGTTGTTCCCAGAGTCGGACGGCGCGTTCGACGGGCTCGACGGCCTCCTCATGGCGTTCGATCTCGGGAAGCAGGGTGGCCAGGAGATGGTACGCGGCGGCGAGATCGGCGCGGTAGGCCGGGTCGTCCGCAACGATCTTCTTGTACGTGCGGATGGCACGATTCGCGGGATCGAGGGCCTCCTCGTGGCGACCGAGCCCGGCCAGACGGTTGGCCGTATTGGCCAGGTCGAGGGCCTCTTCCGGGGCCCCGCGTCGTATACCCATGCCGCCGCCTCCCTCACCGGCCCCACGGCCGTTCCCCTCATCCTGGCACGGGGTGAGGGACGGGGCCATGCGCGACTGGTCTTCCAGCCCGGTACCGTGGTCCCATGTCCGACTCCACTCCGGATCCCCTGCTCGCCCGGCTTCGCACGGCCGCCGATGCGGAACTCCACGGTGACATCCTGCCGTTTTGGGAGAAGCACGTCTTCGATCAGAAGGGTTGGATGGTCGGAGCGGTGACGGACGATCTCCAGATCCTCGATGACGTCCCCCGGCATTCCGTCATCGACTCCCGGATCCTCTGGACCTTCGCAGCGGCGGCGCGGGCCGAGACCGACCCTGTCCTCAAGGAGCGATGGCTTGCCGTCGGGGAGAAGGCCCTGCGGATGCTGGTCAAGCGCTGTTGGGATGCCGAGAACGGGGGCGTGTTCTGGAGCCTCGCCCCCGGCAAGAAACCCCTCGAGGACCGCAAACAGGTCTATGCGCAGGCGTTCGCCGTCTATGGGCTTGCGGAGTGGCACAAGGCGACGGGAGAGAAGGCCGCGATAGTGCTCGCCTGGCGCCTCTTCGACCTGATGGAGACCCACGCGCGGGATAGGGAGAGGGGCGGATACCTGGAGGCCTTCTCCCGCGAGTGGGGGGCTCTCGAAGACATGACCTTGTCCGAGCATGACCTGAACGTCCCGAAATCCATGAACACCAACCTCCACGTGCTTGAGGCGTACACGTGTCTCGTCCAGGTGACGGGAAACGGCCGGGCGCGAGAGGCGCTCGCCGATCTTCTGGCCGTGTGCCTCGACCACATCGTCGGCCAGGAGCCGTGGGCACATTGCCGGTTGTTCTTCGACCTGGAGTGGAACCCCCAAGACCAGGGCATATCGTGGGGTCACGACATCGAGGCGAGCTGGCTCCTGTGGGAGGCGGCTGAGGCGGTCGGAGATCCCGTGCTGTCGGCATGGACGAGGAAGGCGACGCTCGGCCTCGCCGATGCCGTCCTCGACCATGGGGTCGATCCCGACGGTTCGGTCCTGTACAGCGGCACCCCGGACGAGGTGGTCGAGCCAGAGAAGCACTGGTGGCCCCAGGCCGAAGGCGTCGTCGGGTGGCTGAATGCCTATGCGATGACGGGAGAGACCCGCTACAGGGACGCGGCCCTCGCGGCCTGGGCCTACATCGAGGACCACGTCGTCGACCACGATCACGGGGAATGGTTCTCCGTGCTGTCGCGGGAGGGCGAACCCCTGCCCAATCATCCGGCGAGCAGGAAGATGGGCCCCTGGAAATGCCCCTACCACAACGCCCGCGCCTGTCTTGAGGTCATGAGGAGGATCGTGGAGGCCCCGTGACCCGCATCATCGCCGGAAGCCTCAGAGGGCGGCGCATCAAGGTGCCGACGCGCGGGACCCGTCCGACCACCGACCGCGTCCGCGAGGCCGTCTTCGGACGACTCGACGCCCAGGACACGATCAGGGGGGCACGCGTGCTGGACGCCTTCGCCGGCTCCGGGGCGCTTGGGATCGAGGCCCTGTCCCGCGGTGCGGCTCAGGCGGTCTTCGTCGAGTCCTCGCCCGCCGCCGCCCGGGTGATCGAGGCCAACCTTCGGGACCTGGCCCTCGGGGACCGGGCCCAGGTGGTGCGTACTCCGGTGAAGGCGTTTCTCGCGTCCGGCGACGGGGTCTTCGACCTCGCGCTCCTCGACCCGCCCTACGACCTTCCCGCAGGCGAACTCTCGGCCACCCTCGCAACCCTGGGGACACGCCTCGCCCCGTCGGCCGTCGTCGTCCTGGAGTGGTCCTCCCGGAGGCGTCCACCGGAATGGCCGGAAGGCCTCGTGCCCGAGGACGTGCGCAAGTACGGCGAGACCTCCGTCCACTACGCCAGCGCCATTCACCATGAGCCCGCGGATGGCGGCGGCCTCCCTTCGGGGGGTAGCGTCGAGCCATGACGATCGCCGTCTTTCCGGGAACCTTCGACCCCATCACCCTGGGGCACCTCGACATCACCATCCGAGCCAAGGGCTTGTTCGACCACGTCATCCTCGGCATCGCGAAGAACTCCCTCAAGGAGCCGCTTCTCGACCTTGAGACCCGGCACGGGCTGGCGACGGCCGCCACGGCCCACCTTCCCGGGGTGGCGGTCGCCGTCGTGGATGGGCTCCTCGTGGATTTCTGCAAAGAGGCGGGGGCGACGACGATCATCAAAGGCCTTCGCGGGGGCGCCGACTATGACATCGAGCGTCCGATGGCCCTGATGAACAGGGCCCTGACCGGGATCGAGACGGTCTTCATCTCCGGGGATCCGAGCCTTCAACACATCGCGTCCAGCCTCGTCAGGGATGTTGCCCGCAACGGAGGGTCCATCTCCGGGCTCGTCCCCCCCGGCGTCGAACCCGTCGTCGTCGAGGCCCTGGCCAAGGAGACGGACCGCTAGGGCATTCGGAGGGGGCCGACGACCCCGTCGCTGGCTTGAGGCGGGTCCCGCCATCGCGTAGACTCGTGCGCTGGTCCGGCCGAAGCGGCACGGGTCGAGGTCCATGAGGACCGGAGGATGCAGGAGGGCCGATGCCCAAGGCAGAAAGCCCCAGGGATCAGGCGTTCATGGTTTCCGTGCGAGACATCGCCCGGAAGCCGGGGGCGCACAAACCCCACGCCCGCACCCTCCCGGCCCCTGCGGTCCTGGGCACCGAGGTCATCGGCGTGCCGGAGGGTTCCGACCTAGTGCTCAATCTGAGCCTGGAGTCGGTCTCCGAAGGCATATGGGTCTCCGGAACCGTCACGGCCGAAGCCGTGGGGGAATGCGCCCGATGCCTGGACGAGGTGACCGAGCAGGTGGTCGCCCCCGTCCAGGGGCTGTTCGTCTATCCCGACGCGAGGGCGGGTGACTCCGGAGACGAGGCGGACGTGTATGACTTCGATGGAGAGAATCTCGACCTCGAAGAGGCGATACGGGACGCGCTGGTGACTGCTCTGCCGTTCGTTCCGCTGTGTGACCCGGATTGTCCGGGGCTGTGCGACCAATGCGGCGCCCGGCTGGCGGACGATCCGAAGCATCATCACGACGTGGTCGACCCCCGATGGGCCGCCCTAGATGCCCTGATTGACAAGGAAGCCTTGACCGACAAGAAGGAGAACTAGCCGTGGCAGTTCCGAAGCGCAAGATGTCGCGCAGCAACACCCGCGCGCGTCGCTCGCAGTGGAAGACCCGAGCGGCGACGCTCACGACGTGCCCGGAGTGCAAGGCGGACAAGCTGCCGCACGTCGCCTGCCCCTCGTGCGGCGCCTATGACGGCCGCACCTATCCCGAGGCCGTGCGCACCGAGAACGAGCGCTAGACCTCGCCTCGATGAGGCACGCCGCCCCCGGCCGAGTGTCGGCCCTGGTGAAACGGCTCGGAGTCGAGATCGACCCCGAGATGCTCGTCCTCGCCCTGACGCATCGGTCCTTCGCGTACGAGGCGGGGGGCATCCCGACGAACGAGCGCCTGGAATTCTTGGGAGACTCCGTCCTCGGAGTCGTCGTCACCGATCGGCTCTATCGCGACCATCCCGAATCACCCGAGGGTGAGCTCGCGAAAATGCGAGCCTCCTGTGTGTCTCAGCGGGCCCTCGCCGAAGTCGCCAGGGAGATCGGCCTCGGAGACTACGTGCTCCTGGGAAAGGGGGAGGTGACGACGGGGGGTGCGGAGAAGGATTCCATCCTCTGCGATGCCCTCGAGGCGATCATCGGGGGGGTGTACCTGAGCCTGGGGCTCGACTCCGCCCGCGACCTCATCCTCAGACTCGTCGGGCCCAGCCTGAAGCGGGCCGCCGGCTCCGGTGCCGGGCTGGACTGGAAGACCTCACTCCAGGAGGCCTGCGCGGAACGAGGGTTGGGGAATCCGCGATACGAGGTTTCGGGGGACGGCCCGGACCACGCCCGCAGCTTCAGTGCGACCGTCGTCATCGATGAGGAGCCCCGTGGGACGGGTTCGGGGACGGCCAAGAAGCATGCGGAGCAGGACGCCGCCCGCATGGCCTACGAGGCAATCGTCGGGATCGAATCGGAGCAGGCCTCCGTCGACGACCCGTCTCCCGCTTTGACAGACCCGTCCCATCCGTCAGACTGTTCGCATGGGTAAGGGTGGTCGCGCGCTGCTCGCGCTGGGGAGCGTCCTCTCCCTCGCCCTCGGGGCCTCGGGCGCCTACTTCTTCGGACCGACGCTGCTGGGGATGGGCGACGGCGACCACGCGCGCAAGGTGCCCCTGGCCGAGATCCGGGTTGAGCGCTCCGAGCGGGCTTTCCCGCTGTCCGGCGTCGTGATGGCGGATGGAATCCCCATGGATGATGCGACGGTCATGGCCGGCGGCCAGTCCGTCTACACCGACGCGACGGGGGCCTTCTCCTTCGAGCACGCACCCCTGGGAACCGTCACCGTCGCGAGACCGGGTTTCGAGACCCTGGAGTACACCTTCGACGGCTCGGTCGAGGAGGTGGACCTCGTGATCGAGGAGCGGATCATCCGAGGCATCAGGGTGCCCCCCCTTGTCGCGAAGAGCGACACGGAGTTCCAGAAGATGATCGACATCGCGGACCAGACCTCGGTCAACGCCTTCGTGTTCGACACCAAGGGCGACTACGACTATGCCGGAGCCGAGGGCGTGGTCTTCTACGAGACGGAGGTCGAGGCCGCTCAGAAGCCCGGCCTCGTGGTGGTGTGGTACGACCCCGTTCAGCGCCTCCAGCAGGCCAAGGACGCCGGGATCTACACCATCACCAGAATCCCGGTTTTCATCAGCCAGAGTTATGTCGACGCCTATCCCCAGCACAAACTGGTCGGCCGGTACCTGGATCCAGGGAACAGGGACGCCTGGGAATACGCCCTCGACCTCGCGGTGGAGGCGTGCGAACTCGGCTTCGACGAGATCCAATTCGACTACATCCGCTACCCCGACGGTCAGGCCGCCACGACGGCCCGGAACCTCGGGCTGGTCCCGAACGAGGCGACCAGGGTTGCGACCATCCAGGCCTTCCTCGAGGAGGCTTCAGGCCGACTCCACCCCTTGGGGTGTGCCGTCTCAGCCGACATCTTCGGGATCGTCAACGTGGAGGACGACGACGCGGGTCTGGGCCAGAAGGTCGAGGAGATATCCGTTCCACTGGATATTTACGTTCCGATGATCTACCCCAACCAGTGGCCATCCGGCTACTTCGGACTGAACGATCCCAGCGACCATCCCTCGACGGTCGTCGGATCCGTCCTCGACACCGCGGCCCCGAGGCTGGCACCCGGGACGATCATGCGACCGCTGCTCCAGGGGTACTACTACTCGCCAAGCCAGATCCGGGCAGAGATCGACGCCGCCGAGTCGAGGGGATTTGGGTGGCAGATCTGGAACATGGACGGCATCTACAGCATCGACTCCTTCCCGGCCGGGACCACGGGGGCCGGGTGATCGATCCCGCCGCCCGGGGGCACCGTCCATTTGCGGATTTTGACACCCGTTTCCGATCCGTCAGACTGTTCGCATGGCACTAGGGCGACGCACGGTTCTTGCTCTTGGCGGGGCGGCCTCCCTCGCCCTGGGGGCCGGGGTCATGTTCGTCGTCGGGCCGACGATGGGGGCGGCCCCCGATACCGGTCACCCTCGCAAGGACCTCCCCGCCGAACTCCGGATCGAGCGTTCGGAGCGGGCCTTTCCGCTCTCCGGAACGGTGATGGCCGGCGACTTCCCCCTGGACTTCGCGACGATGACGGTGGGAACCGAGTCGTTCACCACGGATGAGACGGGGGCCTTCTCCTTCGACAACGTCCCCCTGGGGACGATCACGGTCTCGAGGCCGGGCTTCGACGACCTCGAGTATGAATTCGATGGGGCCGTCTCGGAGATGGATCTGATCCTCACGCCGAAGATCGTCCGGGCCGTCCATATCTCCTCGAGTTGGGCGACCAGTGACGCCAAGTTCCAGGAGTTCATCGATCTGGCCGACGCGACGACCGTCAACGCCCTCCTTCTCGATGCCATGGGCGACGACGGCTTCATCGACTACGCCACGGAAGTGCAGGCCGCGGTCGATCACCACATGATCACCGAGACGCCCTACGACGTGAAGAAGAGGCTTCAGCAGATGGACGAGGCGGGGCTCTATTCGATCGTCCGGGTATCTGTGTTCGCGAATCCCCTGGCCGTCCAGGCCTTTCCCCAATACAAACTCGGTGGAGGGTTCCTCGACCCGGGGAATCCCGGTTCGTGGGAGTACCCCCTCGACTTGGCGGTCGAGGCCTGCACCCTTGGGTTCGATGAGATCAACTTCGACTACATCCGCTACCCGAGCTACACCTATTCGAAGACCCCCAAGACGATGGAAGGCCGGGTGGCCAACATCAGCGCCTTCCTCGAGGAGGCAGGCCAACGCCTCCACCCCCTCGGCTGCGCCGTTTCGGCCAACTCCTTCGGCGGCCCGACCATGGAGGACCGCGACTACGGCATCGGGCAGCACGTCGAGGAATTCTCGGCCGCCATCGACGTCTACTCGCCCATGACGTATCCGGAGCTGTGGGCGGACTCGCCGATCTTCGGGATATCCAAGCCGCAGTACCACCCGAAGGAGGTGGTGGCGGCGCAACTGGACGCCGCGTTGCCCCGGGTCGCCGACGGGACCGTCCTCAGGCCCTGGTTGCAGTCGTCGTTCTACTACCCTCAGACGGATTGGGTCATGGAGCAGATTCAGGTCGCCGAAGACCGCGGCCTCGGGTGGATCATGTGGAACTCATACGACGATCCAGAGGCCAGCGCGATCGGGATGTTCCCCGCCGGAACGACCGGCGAGGGATAGCATCGTCGTATGGCCGACATCACCGTTCTCGTCCTCGACGACCATGAGGTCGTGCGCCGTGGCATCTGCGACGTCCTGGACCGGGCCGACGGGGTGACGGTCGTCGCCGAGGCCGGCAGCGTTCAGCAGGCGATCCGTCGAGCCGACGCCGTGAAGCCCAATGTTCTCCTGACCGACCTGCGCCTGCCCGATGGGACCGGCCTCGACGTCATCGCCCACGTCGTCGAGCACCTGCCCGACACCCGTATCGTCGTGTTGACCTCCTACGACGACGACGACGCCCGGGCGGCGGCCAGGGCGGCAGGGGCGCATGGATTCGTCCCGAAGACCGCGCGTTCGGCCGATGTGCTTCAGGCGATCAGGGACGCGGCGGCGGGGAGGACGACCGCGACACGGATCAAGGTCGAGGAGGACGCCGTCATCTCCAAGCTCACTCCCATGGAGCAGAGGGTTCTCGAACTGGTGGGTCAGTCGAAGTCGAACCGGGAGATCGCCGATGATCTCGGCATCGCGGAGAAGACCGTCAAGAACCATGTGACGGCCGTCCTGGCGAAGATGGGGCTTCAGAGGAGGACCCAGGTTGTCGCCTGGGCCACGGCTCGCCGCGCGGGCTCCTTCAGGGGCTAGACCCCCGAGTCCTCCTGAGGACGCGCCATTCTCCACCTGACGGTCCACAGCATGACGCTTCCCGGCCGGGGCTTGTCAGGCTTGGCCGGTTGGAGTGAGAACGATCCCGCCCGCCTGAGCGCGCGGTTGGCCAGGTTGGACGTGCCGGAGTGGCGCGAGAATTCCTGGGGGGGGCCGACCCCGTTGTCGGTGACCGAGACCTCGAGTTGGTCTCCCTCGACCGAGATGCGGATCTTGACTTTGGAGGCCTTGGCGTGCTGGGCGACATTGGACAGGCTCTCCCTGACGACCGCGACCAGGTCGTCGACGAGGGAGGTGTCGGCGCAGAGCTCGGGAGGCAGGGCGTCCCAGTCGACTCGGACGGTCGGGGCGAAACCCAGGACGTTCTGGGAGAGCACGATCTCGCGCCGAACCCTTTCGGATAGCGGCTCGGAGGAGCGTTCCCGGTCGAGCGTGGAGACGACGCCTCGGACCTCCTTCTGGGCTCGGATGACGTTGTGCCGGAGGTTCTCCAGGGTCTGCCGGAACTCCTCTGGGACCTGCTCGGCGAGCGACTCCAACTGGATGGCCGCCGCGAAGAGTTCCTGGGACACGAGGTCGTGGAGGTCGTCCGCGATGCGCTGACGGTTCTCCAGGAGGGCGGACACGTCCTTGACGTGCCGGAGTTCGGCGACGGACAGGGCGAGGGCGGCCTGATCGGCGAAGCGTTGGGCCATGTCCAGGTCGCTTGCGCCGAAGCCGGGCTGGCCCTTCTCCCGGTAGAGCATGAGCAGTCCGACGGTCCTTCCCTCGGCCCGGAGTGGGGCGTAGAGGGCCGGGCCGAAGTCTCGGATGGGTTCCAGGATGACCTCACCGGGGGGTTCGAGGGCGTAGGTTCCCACCCCGGAGCGGATGGTCTTGAGGGCGTAGCCGCCCTCCGGCAGGATGAGGCCCAGCATCTCGTCCGCCTTGGCCCCGACGGTGAACTCCAGGACCCAGTTCTCGTCCATGCCGGGGAGGACGAGGGTGGCGGCGGCCGCCTGGCCCAGTTCTTTCGCCGCCTCGACCAGTTGGGCGAGGGCGCCCTCATCGCCGGGGTCGGCCAGCAACCGCGTCGTGACCTCCTGGGAGGCCGTGAGCCACCTCTCCCGTTCCAGGGCTTCCTGGTAGAGGGTGGAATTGTCGATCGCCACGGACGCGGCGGCGGCGAGGGCGCGGACGATCGTCTCGTCCTGGGCCGTGAAGCCGCCGTCCTTGCTCGCGAGGTACAGGTAGCCGAAGACGCGGTCACGCACCCGAAGGGCCGTTCCCAGGAAGGAGCCGAGGGTCGGATGACCCTCGGGGAAACCCTCGAATGCCGGGTGTGCCGTCACCTCGTCGACGACGAGCGTGCCGTAGGCGGGGATTCTCCCGAGGACCCCGACGGCCCGTGGACCCCGGCCTATCGCATCCCACATCGAGCGATCCATGCCCTTGAAGTAGAAGTCGACCGATTGGCCGTCCGGACCCAGGACGTTGATGGCGGCGTGTTTGGCCCCCGTATGGGCGAGCGAGACCTCCAGGAACCGGTTGAGGACGGCCGGCAGGTCAAGGTCGGCGTTGAGAGCGATGATGGCACCGCTGAGCGAGTCCGGCACCTATCCCACCTTTCCTAGATCCACCACCGTGTCTACCACCTTCAGGAGAGCATGATCGTGCGTGACGATGACGAGGCTCCTGCCCGCGGCCCTCGACTCCTCGACGATAGCCTGAACGATATCCGTTCCCGCCTCATCGAGGTGCTCACCGGGTTCGTCGATGAGGTGGATGGGGGCCGGGTGGAGAAGGACTCGGGCCAGGAGGAGGCGTCGACGCTCCCCACCCGAGACGCTGAGCCCTCCACTGCCGAGGATGGTGTCGAGGCCCTCCGGCTGCCGGGCGAGCCAGGGCCCCAGCCCGACGAGCGCGAGCACCCGGTCGGCCTCCTCATGCGTCACGTCCCCCCGGGCGACCCGGAGGTTCTCGATGATGGATGTGCCGAATACGTGGGCGTCCTCGGCCGTCATGGCGATGCGTATCCCGGTGTCGGCGGGCGTCACCCGTCGACCCGAGATCCGGGCCTCCCCGCTGACCGGGGGGAGGGCACCGCACATCGTCAGGAGCAGGGTCGTCTTCCCAATCCCGGAGGGTCCGATGATCCCGATGACCTGCCCGGGTGCGAGGCGGGCGTCCACCGGACTCGTGGGGGTGCCCCCTGGCCAGGCTGCCCGGACCCGATCGAGTTCGAGGGGGAACGCGGCGCGAGGATCGGGGTCGTCTGCGGGGGCAGGCGATGGCCTGAGGGAGGGCTCGGAACGGTTCAGACCTGCGGACTCGAAGAGGCCTCGGACCCGGGCGGCCGCGGCTCGGGACCGGGAAGCTTGGGCAGAGGCGGCAGGCAAGGCACCAACAGCCTCAAAGGCGGCTAGGGGGGTCAGGGCGACGACCGCGGCGGCGGGTCCCGTCAGGTCGCCCGAGGTGACCGCCGCGATCCCGATGAGGACGGCCGTCACGAGCGCGACGCCCGCCGCAAGCACGTGGATGGCGGCCGCGAGCGCCGCCGGTCTCGCCGCCGATTCCCGTGCCTGCTCTTGGCGGGCATTCGCGTCATCGAGGAGGCTCGCGGCCTCGGCGGTCGTTCCCCAGACCCGGTGTTCCGTGGCCCCTTCGAGGGCCGAGAGGGCGGCGACGGAGACCGCGGCGTCCGTCTGGGCCCCCTCCTCCTGCGAGATGCGGGTGGCTCTGGCGGTGAGAACGGCGGGCAGGATCGCCGCGACTACGAGGCAGGCGGCCAGGCAGGCCGCCGCTCCCGGGTGCTGGCTCCCGACGATCCCCACGGCCGTGGCCGAGACGACGACGGCCACCCCCAACGGCACGAGGGCCCGGACGACGACATCGCCGATGGCGTCCAGGTCCGCTCCGATCCGAGCCATGATCTCCCCCTTGGGGAGGGTCATCACCTGCGCGGTCCTACCGGCCTCCAGGCGTTCGTAGGCTCGGGTGCGGAGGGAGGCGACACCCCTGAGGGACGTGTCGTGGGAGCGCAGCCGTTCGGCGTATCGGAGGGCGCCCCGCCCGATGCCGAGGGTGCGGACGAGGACCGCCGCGATGGCAAGGTCGGCGGGGGAAGGCATCTCCGCCGCCCTGGCGATGAGCCAGGCGGAGGTGGCGGTCAATCCGACAGCTGAACCGAGGGCTCCGCTCCCGGCGAGGATGGCCGCTGCGACCCGCATCCATCGGAGGTCAAGGTCACCCCACAGTCCGGACCCCCTCGGTCGTCGATCCCCGGCCGTTCGCGCTTTGCCCCTCATGGCCGGGTCCCCCCCGCCGCCCTATCCAGGGCTCTGGCCTCGACCACGAGGTCGGCGGCGGCCATGAGTTCGTCGTCGTGGGTTGCGACGACGACGACGGCTCCGCGGAGGGCGGCGTCACGGATCGCGGAGATGACCTCCTGCCTGGCCTGGCCGTCGAGGTGGGCCGTCGGCTCGTCGAGGAGGAGGATCGCCCGACCGGATTCGCAGGCCCTCCCGACGGCCAGCCGTTCCCTCTGCCCGAGGCTCAGGGAGCGGCCCTCCGGTCCGAGGTCGGGCCGTTGAGGGACCCACGCGCATTGCCGACTCCAGGTCTCCGGCTCGACGCCGTTGGTGTCGTCGTCCGAGAGGAGGTGGGTGGTCCCGTCGGGGGCGACGGCCGTCACCGTGCCCGAGGTGGGGTAGACGAGGCCCGCGAGGACAAGCAGGGCCGTCGACTTCCCCTCGCCATTCGGGCCGACCAGGGCGGAGACGGTCCCCGGGTGGGCCTCGAGGGTCAGATCAGCAGGGGCGAGGAGGGATCCGTCAGGGGTCGCGATGGATAGGGCATCCAGCCGAAGGGTGAGGCCCGCGAGGTTCGGGGCTGGTTCTGAGCCCCGCCGTCCGGGTGTCGGAATGTCGAGGAGGGCGAAGGCGGCCTCCGCGGCGGCGATCCCGTTTGTCGAGGCATGGAAGTGGAGGCCGATGTTCCGGAGGGGGAGGTAGGCCTCCGGCGCCAGCACGAGGACCGCGAGGGCGGTCTCGATGGTGATGCTTCCCCCCGCGAGCCGGAAGCCCATCGAAACGGCCACGAGCGCGACGGACAGGGTGGTGAGGAGTTCGAGGACCAACCCCGAGAGGAAGGCGATCCGGAGCGACCCCATCGTCGCCTTTCGATGGGCCTCCCCCAGGCCGTGAATCCGTCCCGCAGGGCCTTGGGAGCGCCCGAGCGAGCGGAGCGTGGGAAGCCCCACGATCAGGTCGAGTGTCTGCGAGCCGAGCCGGACCATGCTGGCCAGGTGGCGTTCGGAATGGGTCTGGGTCAGGCGCCCGACGAGCCACATGAAGAGAGGCACCAGGGGAAGGGTGACCAGCACGATCGCGGCCGAGGTCAGGTCCAGGCCGGTGACCATGACGACGGCGAGGGGGGTCACCATGGCAGCCGTGAGGAGGGAGGGCAGGAAGCGGGTGAAGTAAGGGAGGAGCCCCTCAAGCCCCTGGGTGACCAGCACGTTCACTCCGGGGGCGGACCCGGAGGCCAGCCACCTCGGTCCGAGCGAACCGACATGGCCGATCACACGCGACCGGAGGTTCGAGACCACCCGAGCTCCCGCCCGATGGGCGATCCGCTCCGAGGCCCAAGCGAGCACGGCCCTCCCCACGACGACGGCTGACAGAAGGGTGAGGCCGAAGCGGACCTCCCTCGCGGACGTGGGGACGAGCGCGCCGAGGGCACCCAGCCCGTCCGATTCGAGGGGGGTGGGGGAGAGGACGGGCGCGAGGAGTCGGGCGAGGAGGAGCGCCTGAAGGAGGACAAGGGCCGCACTGGCGGCATGGAGGGTCGCGAGGATCAGAAGAAGGGGGCGGGTAGGCCCGACCCGCGTCACCAGTCGCGGATCGAAGGGCGCCACGCTAACTCCGTCGAAGGGTGGGCTCGCGATGGGCGGGCATGTCCTCCACCCGGAGCCGTCGACGGAAGACCCAGTACGTCCATGCCTGGTAGGCCATGACCACCGGGGTGAGGAAGACGGCCACCCACGTCATCACCCCCAATGTGTAGTCGGTCGAGGACGCATTGTGGACGGTGAGGGAGAAGGCGGGGTCGGTGGTCGATGGCATGACATCGGGGTACATGGAGCCGAAGACGAGGACGACGAAGGAGGCGATGACGAGGGCGTTGAGGGCGAATGCCCACCCGAATCGCTTGAATTCGGCGAGGACGTGGGTCCCGAGGAGCCCGGTGAGGGCGACCGCGACGACCGCCCAGGTCCAGGTGACGGAGTAGGCGAGTTGAGCCCACACCGCCCAGGCCCCGGCCACGGCGACGGACAGGGAGGTGAAGACCTTCGCGAGGAAGTGTGATCGTTCCCGGATCGGGCCATCGGTCTTGAGCGACAAGAAGATCGCACCGTGGGCCAGGAAGAGGATCAGGGTGACAACCCCCCCGAGGAGCGCGAAGGGGGAGAGGAGGGTGAAGAAGTCGCCCGTGTAGGAGGCCGTTTCGTCGATGGGCACCCCCCTCATGAGGTTGGCGAACGCAATCCCCCACAGGATGGACGGGACCCAAGCCGTGACGATGATGGCCCAATCCCATCGGCGTCGCCAAGCCGTGTCGTTGATCTTGCTCCGATATTCGATGGAGACGGCCCTCACGATGAGTGCGAGCAGGATGGCGAGCAGGGGTAGGTAGAAGCCGCTGAAGAGGGTCGCATACCACTCGGGGAAGGCCGCGAAGGTTGCGCCCCCCGCCGTGAGCAGCCACACCTCGTTGCCGTCCCACACCGGGCCGATGGTGTTGATGGCCACCCGGCGTTCCGAGTCGGATCGTGCCCCGATCCCGAGGAGCATCCCCACCCCGAAGTCGAAGCCCTCGAGGACGAAATAGCCCGTCCAGAGGACGGCGATGACGACGAACCAGACGATGGCAAGGTCCATGATCGCCTCCTAGTACGCGAAGGAAAGGGGTTGGTCGGATGGATCGCCCGAGGGTTCGGGAGCGATGTCGGGCGCGCCCTCGGCCGCGTACCGCCGCATGAGCCGGTACCAGAAGACCCCGAGGATGAGGTACACCACCGTGAAGACGATCATCGACGTCAGGACCTCGCCCGCACTCACGGACGTGGAGACGCCGAAGAGGGTCTGGAGGTGGACGGGATCCGTCCCGGTCAGGTTGGGGTAGACGACCCAGGGTTGCCTCCCCATCTCCGTGAAGATCCATCCGAAGGAGGCCGCCAGGAACGGGGTGGGGATCGCCCAGAGGGAGAGCCTCCTGAACCACTCCTGGCTCGGTGACCGTCCCTTGCGGGTGAGGAACAGGGCCGCGAGGGCGAGTGCGGCGCTCCCCGCTCCGAGGTAGATCATGAGCCGGAAACTCCAATAGGCGACCGGGACGTTGGGAGAGTAGTCTCCCGGCCCGAACATCTGCTCGTACTCCGCCTGCAGATCGTTGATTCCCCGAATCTCGCCGTCGAACCTCCCCGTGAAGAGGAAGGAGGCGAGCTTGGGCACCACTATGGCATCGGTCAGGCTGTCACAACTCTCGCCCCATCCGGGGAGGGCGAAGACGGAGAAGCCCACCCCCTCGTCCGTATCGCAGATGCCCTCGGCCGCCGCCATCTTCATCGGCTGTTCCTCGACCATGAGCTTCCCTTGGTGGTCGCCCGTGCCGACGACGGCTACACCGGAGATGAGCATGACGACCGCCCCGAACCTCAGGGCGGTCCGGTAGAGGGCCCGATCACCGTCCCTGCCCTCGGCGGTTTCGTTCGAGGCGGCCTCCCGTTGCCCCTTGACGAGCCATGCCCCCGCGATCCCGGCGACGACGGTCCCGGCGACCAGGAAGGCGGAGGCGATGACGTGGGGGAAGGCCGCCAGGGTCGTGCTGTTCGTCAGCACGGCTCCAATGTCGGTCATCTCGGCCCGTCCCGTTTCGGGATTGTAGGTGGCGCCGACGGGGTGCTGCATCCACGAGTTCGCCGCGATGATGAAGTACGCACTCAGGATCGTGCCGATGGAGAACAGCCAGAGGCAGGCCAGGTGGAGCCTTTTGGACAGGCGGTCCCATCCGAAGATCCACAGTCCGAGGAAGGTCGACTCCAAGAAAAACGCGGCCAGCGCCTCCATCGCCAGCGGTGCGCCGAAGACGTCTCCGACGTATCGCGAGTACTCGGACCAGTTCATGCCGAACTGGAATTCCTGGACGATCCCGGTCGCCACCCCCAGGGCGAAGTTGATCATGAGCAGTTTGCCGTAGAACTTAGTCAGGCGCAGCCACATCGGGTTTCCCGTGCGGACCCAGGCGGTCTGCAAGATGGCCACGAGGACGGAGAGCCCGATCGTCAAGGGAACCAGGAAAAAGTGGTACACCGTCGTGATCCCAAATTGCCAGCGGGCCAATTCCAGAACGTCCATGCGGTCTCCTTTGGAGATCGGCGATCGAAAGAACTAAGGCAAAACTAACCTATCTCGGGCCGCCTCTGCGAGGGCCTCGCGCATTCCCGGGAGGGATGTGCCACAATGGGGCAAGGTCCGCACACGGCCACACCGTGTGCCCACCGTGCGACAGACGCAGCGACTCGTGGTTGGCCGTCTGGGCCGGATAGCGGAGATTTCCGCTTCGGCCGGGGGCGGGTCACCACCGTTTCAGGCGCCGCTGTCCGCCGCGACCGCGAAGCTTCCGCGGCCCTGGGCCGCGACCGACACCTGTCGGGTGGGGTGTGGCCCACCCTGACGAGAGGTACCCGCCATGAGCGAGGACAACGCTTTACCCGAGGGCGCCACCGGCGCCGTCATCTTCCAGGCGCCCCAGCCGGCCACCGTGCCCCGTCGCGCCTCTGCATCGGCCGGGGAGCCCGTCGTGACTCCCGCCAAGAGCTCCACCGCCAGGAAGGGGTCGTCCGCCAAGGGGAGTCAGGCGACGAAGACCGCCCAGGCGGCCAAGGCGTCGAAGTCGGGCCAGGGCGCCAAAACTTCCAAGTCCGGCACGGCGTCCCAGGCGTCCGAATCCGAGAAGAAGGCCGAGGACGCCCCCGACGCGGTCTCCTTGGACAAAGCCGAGGCCGCATCATCGGGGGAATCGGGAGACGGCGCCGTGACCCGCCGCCGCCGCAGGGGCAGCAGGGGAAGGGGCGGGCGTTCGTCGGGCTCCGGTGACGGCTCCAAGTCTGAGGCCGAGGGCGGGGAGGAGGGTTCGTCGAGCGGAACCCGTCGACGTCGCAGCCGGGGCAGCGGCCAGGGCCGTTCGGGGTCCGGTGACGACGCGCTGGCGGGATCGACACGTCTTCAGGCGAAGCGTCAACGTCGGCGAGAGGGCCGCGAGACACGGCGACCGATCCTGTCCGAGGCCGAGTTCCTGGCCCGCCGGGAGAGCGTCAAGCGGTCGATGGTCGTCCGCGAGAAGGACGGACGGGTCCAGATCGCCGTGCTCGAGGATGACATCCTGGTCGAGCACTACGTCTCCCATCAGGCGGATCAATCGATAGCGGGAAACGTCTACCTCGCGCGGGTCCAGAACGTGCTTCCGGGGATGGAGGCGGCCTTCGTCGACATCGGTCCGGGTCGCAACGCCGTCTTATATGCGGGTGAGGTCAACTGGGACGCCGCCAGCCTCGAGGGGAAGCCGCGCCGCATCGAACTCGCCCTCAAGCCGGGCGACACAATCATGGTGCAGGTGACCAAGGACCCCATCGGCCACAAGGGGGCTCGGGTCACCTCGCAGATCTCCCTCGCCGGTCGATACCTCGTCTACCTGCCAGGGGGCGGCGTCACGGGAATCTCCCGGAGGCTCCCCGACACCGAACGGAACCGGCTGAAGAAGCTGCTCAGGGAGGTCATCCCGTCGGACGCCGGGGTCATCGTCCGGACGGCCGCCGAGGGAGCGAGCGAGGATGAGCTCCGGGCCGACGTCGAGCGGCTCAAGCGTCAGTGGACGGGCATCGAAGAGTCCGTCACGAGCGGGAAGGCCCCTCAACTGCTCCGAGGCGAGCCCGACATGGCCATCCGCGTGGTCCGCGACATCTTCAACGAGGACTTCGACTCGCTGACCATACAGGGTGAGGACACCTGGAACTCCCTCAGCGCCTACATCGGCCAGGTCGCCCCCGATCTTCAGGAGCGCCTCCATCGCTTCCTCGGGGACAAGGACGTGTTCCAGGAGGCCCGGATCGACGAACAGCTCGCCAAGGGCATGGCCAGGAAGGTGTGGCTGCCTTCGGGAGGCTCGCTTGTCATCGACCGGACGGAGGCGATGACGGTCATCGATGTCAACACCGGGAAGTTCATCGGGAAGGGCGGGACCCTCGAGGAGACGATGACCCTCAACAACCTTGAGGCTGCCGAGGAGATCGTCCGTCAGCTCCGACTGAGGGACATCGGGGGCATCATCGTCATCGACTTCGTCGACATGCTCCTCGAGGCGAACCGCGATCGCGTTCTTCGACGGCTCATCGAGTGCCTGGGGCGGGATCGAACCAAGCATCAGGTGGCCGAGGTCACCACGCTCGGATTGGTTCAGATGACCCGGAAGCGGGTCGGACAGGGTCTCGTCGAGGCGTTTTCGGAAACCTGCGAGCACTGCAAGGGCCGGGGCTTCCTCGTCCACGGCGAGCCGGTGTCCGACGGCGGTGAGCAGCCCGGCGAGAAGGGCGGCCGTCGAAGCCAGAAGAAGTCCGAGGATCGGCACGAGACCCATTCGCTCGACGAGAGGTCCGAGTCCAGGGAGTCCGTCAAGACGACCCTGGCGAGCATTGCCGCCGCGGCCGAGAAGGCGCATCATCAGGGGACTCCCGATCCGGGGGGATCCTCGCAGGCGTCGGAGTCCGACGGGGGTGAGGCGGACGAGGCCGGGGAGGCGCCGGTCGTTTGACCCGCGACCCAGCCACCGGGTATCGTTGTCCGCTGGCGTAAATGCCCGTGCCCGACTGTGCCCGTCGATCGGTTCGTCCGGGTGGCAGCGGGGATCCATCGAGAGTCGAGGAAGCACCATGGTGTACGCGATCGTCAAGGCCGGGGGCCGGCAGGAAAAGGTCTCCGTCGGCGACATCGTCGTCGTCGACCGGTTGAAGGCTGACGCCGGCGAGACGATTCACCTGCCTGCCCTCCTGGTGGTCGACGGCGAGAAGGTCACAACGGACGCCAAGGCCCTGTCCGAGGTGAAGGTGGCCTGCGAGGTCGTCCGCGACGAACGCGGCCCCAAGATCGTCATTTTCAAGTACAAGAACAAGACCGGCTACCGGAAGCGCCAGGGTCACCGACAGGACCTCACGCGGCTGAAGGTCACGAGCATCACCTAAGCGAGGGGACGCCATGGCACACAAGAAAGGCGCGAGTGCCTCGCGCAACGGTCGGGACTCGAGCCCGCAGTACCTCGGGGTCAAGCGATTCGGCGGTGAGGTCGTCGGAGCCGGCGAGATCATCGTGCGTCAGCGCGGCACTCACTTCCACCCCGGGCTCGGGGTGGGGCGAGGGAAGGACGACACCCTCTTCGCCCTGAAGCAAGGCGCGGTGCAGTTCGGCACCCGTCGGGGCCGGCGCGTCGTCGACATCGTCGCCCCGTAGGGGCGGCAGACTCGCCTCGACAGCCCCCGCGGGAGGTCTCCCGCCTGGATGGGTTGGTGAGGAGGACTCATGGCGACATTCATCGATCGGGTCACTCTCCATGCCGTCGCGGGCAACGGGGGCCGCGGTGTCGCATCGGTGCACCGGGAGAAGTTCAAACCCCTCGGGGGTCCGGACGGCGGCAACGGGGGCAGCGGCGGATCGGTGATCCTTCGGGTCGATCCTCAGATGACGACGCTCCTCGACTATCACTATTCCCCTCATCGGCAAGCGTCGAACGGCTCGCCGGGGGGCGGGGACCGCAAGGACGGCGCCTCGGCCAAGGATCTCGTCCTCAGCGTTCCCAGCGGGACGGTCGTCGTGGCCGACGACGGGGAGACCCTTGCGGATCTCGTCGCTCCCGGCGAGGAATACGTCGTCGCCAAGGGAGGAAAGGGCGGCCTGGGAAATGCGGCCCTCGCCACGAGGCGCCGCAAGGCCCCCGGCTTCGCCCTCTTGGGCGAGCCCGGGGAGGAGGCCTCGGTCGTCCTCGAGTTGAAGACCATCGCCGATGTCGCCCTCGTCGGGTATCCCAGTTCGGGGAAGTCCTCCCTCATCGCGGCTATGTCGTCCGTGCGGCCCAAGATCGCCGACTATCCCTTCACGACCCTCGTCCCCAACCTGGGGGTCGTATCGGCGGGAAAGACCCGGTTCACGATGGCGGATGTCCCCGGCCTCATCCCCGGCGCCTCCGAGGGGAAGGGGCTCGGGCTCGATTTCCTTCGGCACATCGAACGTTCGGGAGTCATCGTCCACGTGATCGACGCCGCCGCGCTTGAGGCCGATCGCGACCCCGTGAGGGACCTCGACACGATCGAGGAGGAGTTGTCGAAGTATGACGCGGCTCTCGCGGATGGCCCCGCCCTCTCCGAAAGGACGAGGGTGGTGGTCCTGAACAAGATCGACGATCCCGACGGTCGTCGGATCGCCGAGATGACCCGGGGGGACATCGAGGCGAGGGGGCTCCGGGTCTTCGAGGTCAGCGCGCTCACGCACGAGGGCCTTCCCGAGTTGGGGTACGCCTTGGCCGCCCTCGTGGAGGGGGCCCGCACCCGGGTGGCGGAGCCCCCGAGGATCGTTCTCCGGCCTCGGCCTGTTGACGATTCGGGATTCACCGTGACCAAGATCGAGACCCCCGACGGCCCCGCCTTCCAGGTCAGGGGATCCAAGCCGGAGAGATGGGTCCACCAGACCGACTTCACGAACGACGAGGCGATCGGGTACCTGGCCGAGCGATTGGCTCTGCTCGGGGTGGAGGAGGAGTTATTCGGGGCGGGGGCTACGCCCGGGCAGACGGTCGTCATCGGCGATCGAGAACGCGGTGTGGTATTCGACTGGGAACCGAGCATGGTCGCCGGGGCGGAGCTCCTGGGCGCGAGGGGGACGGACATCAGGGTCGAGGAGTGGGAGGGGGCGGCGAGGGCGTCGAGGGGTGAGCGTCGGGCCTCTCATCGGGATCGCATGGATGCGAAGGCGGCGGCGCGTGAGGAACTCAGAATCGAGAAGGAAGCGGGACACTGGGTGTCGTCGGATCCTCAAGGCCTGGACGAGTCGGATGGAAAGGAAGGCAACACCACATGACCGATGTGCGCCAGCGCTTCGTGCGAGCGGGACGCATGGTCGTCAAGATCGGGTCCTCCTCCCTGACGGGGGAGGACGGATTCTTGGACGAAGACGCCTTGGTTGCGCTGGTGGATGTGCTCGCCGAGATGCATCGGAGGGGCAAGCACGTCCTCCTGGTGACGTCCGGCTCGATCGCCTCGGGGCTCGCCCCTCTCGGACTCAAGGAGCGGCCCAGGGACCTGGCCACGGCACAGGCGACGGCTTCGGTTGGGCAGGGATTGCTCATCGCCTCCTATACCAAGGCCTTCGCCCGGCATGGAATCAGGGTCGGGCAGGTCCTTCTCACCTCCGACGACCTGGTCCGGCGTACGCACTACGGGAATGCCCGACGGGCTCTCGAGCGGCTTCTCAAACTGGATGTGGTTCCCATCGTCAACGAGAACGACACTGTCGCGACGGATGAGATTCGATTCGGTGACAACGATCGGCTCGCTGCCCTCGTCACGACCGTCGTCCATGCCGAGGCCCTCCTCCTCCTGACGGACGTGGACGCCCTTCACAGTGCGGCGCCGGGGACGCCGGGGGCGCGCCGGATCGAACGGGTCGACTCCCCCAAGGACCTCGAAGGCATCGACATCTCCCATCGGGGCCACGTCCTCGGGACGGGGGGGATGGTCACCAAGCTGGAGGCGGCTCAGATCGCGACAGGGGCGGGGGCGGTCGTCCTCCTGACGAGTGCTCGGAACGCCCTCCGGGCCGTCGACGGCGAGGACGTCGGCACCCTTTTCGCCCCCACGGGCAAGCGGTCCACGAGCCGACTTCAGTGGCTGGCCACGGTCGCGAAGACCTGCGGCCAGATCGTCCTGGACGAGGGCGCGGCCCAGGCTGTCCTTGCCGGGAAGGCCTCATTGCTCGCGGCAGGGGCAACGGCCGTTCGGGGCGACTTCAAGGCAGGCGAGGCGATCGAACTCGTCGGTCCGGATGGGGTCCCGGTCGCCCGGGCTTTCGCCCGTTTCCCCTCCCACCAGATTCCGGCGATGCTCGGATTGAGCACCAAGAGGCTTCGGGAGGAGTTGGGCGAGGAGTACGCGCGGGAGCTGGTCCACGTTGACGACCTCGTCATCGTGCGCCGAGCCAAGTAGCCTGTCCCCATGACGGATTCCGGAGAGACCGGCGGAACGAACGAGGCCGTGCTTGAGGTGTGCCGGCAGGCCAAGGAAGCCTCGAAGGTCCTCGCTCCGGCGACGCGCGCGATCAAGGACGCCGCCCTTCACAGCATGGCGGACGCGTTGCTCGCCCACGCGGGTGTGATCCTCAAGGCGAACGCGAAGGATTGCGACAAAGCGGCGAAGGCCGGGATATCCCCCGGGCTGCTCGATCGGCTCACCCTCACCGAGGAGCGGATCGCCAAGGCCGCCGACGCCCTCCGGGATCTCGCGGCCCTTCCCGATCCCGTGGGCCGGATCCGGCGGGGCTGGTCTCTGCCCAATGGGCTTCGGCTGGTCCAGAAATCCGTCCCCCTCGGAGTCGTCGGGATGATCTACGAGGCCCGGCCGAACGTCACGGTCGATGTCGCGGGACTCGCGCTCAAGTCCGGGAATGCGGCTATCCTTCGCGGGGGGTCGGCGGCCGTCGCCTCGAACACGGCCATCGTCGAGATCCTTCAGGGGGCCCTGGAGGAGGCCGGGCTGCCCAGGGCCGCCCTTCAGAGCATCGACGCCCATGGGCGCGAGGGAGCCCGGGTCCTCATGACGGCTAGAGGGCTCGTGGACGTGCTGGTGCCCAGGGGAGGGCGGGACCTCATCCAGGCTGTCGTCGGGGAGTCGACGGTTCCGGCCATCGAGACGGGGGAGGGGAACTGCCACGTCTACCTCGACGCCTCGGCCCCGGTCGAGAGATCCGTCGCCATCACGGTCAATTCGAAGGCGCAGCGGGTGGGAGTGTGCAACGCCGCCGAGACCCTGCTCGTCCATCGGGAGGCCGCCCCCCGTGTCCTTCCCCCCGTCCTTCAGGCGCTCGCGGATGCTGGGGTGACGCTCCACGTCGACCCCAAGGCCGCGGTCCTTGCCCCGGAGGGGGTGGACACCGTCCCGGCGACCGATGGCGACTGGGAGACCGAGTACCTGTCCCTCGACATGGCCGTCAAGGTCGTGGGAAGCCTCGAGGAGGCCGTCGCCCACATCCGGACCTATGGGACGGGCCACACCGAAGCGATCGTGACCGACGATCTCGGCTCGGTGGAGGCCTTCATCCAGGGGCTCGACTCGGCGGCGATCATGGTCAACGCCTCGACCCGCTTCACCGATGGGGGGGAATTCGGCCTCGGCGCCGAGATCGGGATCTCCACCCAGAAGCTGCATGCTCGAGGGCCGATGGGCTTGGAGGAATTGACGACGACCACCTGGATCGCCTATGGGGACGGTCAGATCCGGTCCTGACGGGCGTCCTGGGGGTGCTCGACTTGGTTCCCTGGCGGAGGGTTGAGACAATGGGGGTCTAACGAAGGAAGGTTCTCGCGTGATTTCCAGCAACCTCCCGGAGCGGTTGATCGTGGAGAGCCCGAAGCGAATCGGCGTCTTGGGGGGCACATTCGATCCGATTCACCTGGGCCACCTTGCCGCGGCGGGCGAGGTCGCAGGGGTGCTTTCCCTGGATCGGGTCTTCGTCGTGCCCACGGCGGGGCATCCGCTCAAGGACGGGAGTGAGGAGGCCTCAGCCGAAGACCGCCTGGCCATGGCGAGCCTTGCGGTCAGCGGCGACCCCCTCCTGCAGGTCTCGAGGGTGGACGTCGATCGGGGCATTCCGACGCATACCATCGACACTTTGACGGATCTGGGGGCCGAGACACCGGGCGCGGAATGGTTTTTCATCACGGGGGCGGACGCCCTCGCCCGGCTCGATGAGTGGCAGGAGGCGTCCCGGCTTCGGGACCTCGCAACCTTTGTGGGGGTCACGAGGCCGGGTTACGAATGGTCCGGTCCGATCGAGGGGGTCACCTTGGTCGAGGTCCCCGGATTCGATCTGTCCTCGACGGATGTCCGACGGAGGGTCAGGACGGGTCAGCCGTTCCGGTATTTAGTCCCCGGCTCAGTTGCCGATTACATAGAGGAGCACCACCTGTATCGCGGAGGTTCTGATGGCTGACGGGCAGCAACCTGTTTCGCGCCGTGCCCGGCGCGAGGCTCAAGCACGCCCGCAGGCTTCTCAGGCGAGCGGGGAGGCGGCGTCCTCCTCGACTCCGTCCGCGAGCGAGAAGAGGGCCTCTCCGGGTGGAATGGCACCGGAAATCCACGCCGGGCTCGAATACTCGAGCGAGTTGCCCACATCCGAGGTGGCGGCGGCCTTCGCCGAACTCGAGCCGGACCCGCCGGAGGCGTCCAAGAGAGCCGAGGCTTCTCAGAAGGCCGAGGCTCCTCAGGAATCCGACAAGCCCCTGTCCCGTCGGGATCGCCGGAGACTGGAGCGGCTTGAGCACCCCATGGAAACGTGGACCGCAGAAGAGGAGACGCGGCACACAGGCCAGGTTCCGGCGATGACCCCGGAGGCGATCTCCCATCAGGAGGAACTCGCCCGGCAAAAGGCCGCGGCCGCACAGGAGGAGGCTCGAGCCGCCAGCGGGGGCATCCCCGTCGTCAACCGCGTCTCCATGAGGGAGCCCCAGCAGGCGGCGTCCGATGAATCTCAGCAGCCCCGGCAGGGGACGCCTGGGGAGCCTCAACAGCCCCCCCAGGCCATTCCCCCGGGCGGGCCTCGGCCCGTGCCGGTGCCCCCCGCGCCGGCGACACCCCTCGTCGTGCCGCAGTTGGCCGGATCGGCGGCTTCTGGAGGAGCCTCCCCGGGGGTTCCGCAGGGTGGGATGCCGCCCCAGGCTCCTCAGCCTGCTCCACCGACGCTCGGGGCCCAGGCGGCGGGTTTTGAGACGTTGGTCGCCGGGGCAAGCGCGCCGCCTCAGCCCAAGCCCCCGACGGTCTCCGTCCCTCAGGTGGCAGGTCCGTTCATGCCTCCCGGATCCGCGCCGGAGGGAGACGCGTTCGCCCCGCCCGGTCAGGGGATGATCGTTCCGGGCACGGGAACCCTCCAGTCCGCGACGGGGACGCTGCGCACGGTCCCCGGCACCGGGGCCATCCCGCGACCGATGGTCGAGATCCACCCCGCCGGGGGGGTCCGGCATTTCGGCTGGCCTCAACTCCTCCTACTCGCGGCCGCCGCGTTCGCCCTCGGTGTCGTCATCTGGAATGTGGCGGCGCGGAGCAGTTGAGCGCCTCCATAGGAGCAATCCGGCTCACAGAGAAGGCCGCGAGGGCGGCCGCGGCCGTCAAGGCCGATGACATCGTCGCCATCGACGTGAGCCGTCAGATTCCGTTTGCCGACGTCTTTCTGCTCGCATCCGGGTCGAACGAGCGTCAGGTCCTGGCCATCGCGGAGCGAATCGAGGAGGAGCTGGGCAGGGGTGGAGACCGTGCGGTCCGAAAGGAGGGGGCCAGGGCGGGGAGATGGGTTCTCCTGGACTTCAACGAGATCATCGTGCACGTATTCCATCAGGAGGAGCGGGCGTATTACAGCCTCGAGAGGCTATGGAAGGACGGGGCGGTCGTCCCGCTTCCGGCAGACCTCTAGACGCCGACCGGATTGGTGCGGACCTCGGATCAGCGGGTAAGATGGCGCTCGCCCTTTCGGGCGTACGGACGGGGCTGTGGCGCAGCTGGTAGCGCACCTGCATGGCATGCAGGGGGTCAGGGGTTCGAGTCCCCTCAGCTCCACTCGAAGACCGATCAAGGGAGGGCCAGATGGCCGAGAGCAAGAAGACTTCAGCACCCAAAGCCAAGACGACGGCGAGCAAGGAGACAACCGTCACCGTCTGCTGCGAGGACTCGAGTGGCGACAAAGCCGCCAGGGCAGGCGGGGCCGGGGGAGGCGCGGTCTACGGACTCGGTCTCATCGGTGCCGCGGTGTACTACATCCAAGAATCGACCGGATTCGGCGAGTTCCTGGTCGCGTGCCTGAAGGCCATCGTCTGGCCGGCATTCGTCGTCTACGACCTTCTCCAGCACATGGCCTAGGCGAGAGTCCCTCATGGGCTTGCCTCAGGCGATTCGCGCCAAGGGCAGGGATGAAGGTGCGGACGGCACGAAAGAGGGGCCCCCGAAGGGGCCCCTCTGCCGCGTCTAGCGGGTTCCTGTTGGCCGGAGTGCCAGACCGGTCACTTCTTGTTCGATGTGCTCGGTGCCTTGGTCTTCGCATCGTTCGTCGGCATTGGCTTGGCCGCGGGCTTGGCTGCGACACCCGGTGCGCCTACGGGGGCGCCCATGGAGACCCAGATGAGGCCGAGTCCGGCGACGATGGAGGTCAGGCCGATGCCGCCGAGAAGGCCGGCAATGCCGTAGCCCATCTGCAGGGTCGAGGCGGTCACGCTGCCCACCCCGAGTTCGGCGATGAGGCCATGGACGGTCCCGGTCCAGGCCTTCTCACGAGCCGGGCCCTCGAGCGGGTGGCTGCGGTCGAAGTCGGTCCAGTAGCGGCCATCCACCTCGAATGAGTACTCACCGGCGGGGAAGAGCTCCCCGTTGTATTCCTTGTCCTCGGTGAGCACGATCGTCTGGGTGCCGTGCAGCGTGTGGTACGCGACCGTCGCCATCTGGTACATGTACTCGCTCCCCGTGTTGACCAGGGGGTCATCGGGGTCGAGTTCGCCCATGTTGACGGGGTACTTCCAGTCGTCCTCGAGAAGCGCCAGGATCGCTTGGGCTCCCTCGACCGTCCCTCGATCGACGAGTTGTCCCTCTTCGTCATAGCTCAGGGTGACGTCCTGGGCCGCGCTGAATGCCTGGAGGGAGTCTGCCCCCGCCTTGACCTTCATGAACGCGAACACCCCACCGGCGATGAACACAAGGCCGATGACCGCCAGGGCGGCTCCCAGGGTCTTCAATCGTTTGCTCATGTGGATGATCCTCCTATTGTTTGGTAAGGCTAACCTACATCGTTTCCATCCTGCCTCGGCGATCCGTCCCCTGATTGGGACCTATGTCCTCGCACCTAGCGAAATCGGGAATCGCTCGTGGCCTTCGACCGGTTCGCGAGGGCCTAGAATTCGAGAGTCCTCGAAACGTTTCGTTTTCTTCGTGCAAGAAAGCCAGGTCACGTGTCCACCCGCCTCCGCACTCGGGCTCCGGTGCCCCTCGTCCTCCTCGCCCTCGCCTCTGGTGCCTTCGCCATCGGCGCATCGCAGGGTGGTTCCGGTGGGGTCATGCTCGAGCAGGCGCAGGGACTGGGGACGACGAACGAACTCATCGGCATCTCGATTTCCGCCTACGCCCTCGGCGTGGTGGTCTCCGCCCCCCTCCTCGCCATCCTCCTGGCCCGGCAAGACCGTCGTTCGATCCTGTTGTGGATGATGGCCATCGCCGTCGTCTTCAATGCCCTGACGGCGATTGTCCCGAACATCTCCCTCCTGATCGGGGTGAGGTTCCTGTCGGCCATCCCTCATGGGGTTTTCCTCGGTGCGGGATCCGTCGTGGGGGCAAGGGTCATGGGGCCGAATCGTCGGGGACGGGCCATGGCCATCATGATGGCCGGATACACCGTCGCCATCATCGTGGCCGTGCCCCTCATGAAATGGATTTCGGCCAACGTGAGTTGGCGCTGGGCCTTCGCCTCCGTCGCCCTGGCCTCCCTCGTCTCGCTCATCTTGGTGGCCTTCGTCGTGCCCTCGGTTCCAGCCCGGGACGGGGCCAAGTGGCGGCAGGACGTCGCCCATCTCAGGGGGCGCACGGTGTGGGCCGCGATCGCCTTCGTGGCGATCGGATTCGCGGGGTTCGGCGCGGTGTTCTCGTACATCGTGCCCATCCTCCAAGAGGTCGATCTCCTCAGCGTGAACGCGGTGAGCGCCGTGCTGGCGATCAACGGGATCGCGATGACCATCACCACCCTCGTCGCAGGAAAGGTCACCGACGCCTCACCCGCCCGTTCGGCTCGTATCGGGATGGTCGCCGCCGTCTTCTGCTTCGCCGTCCTCTCCGTCTGGGGAGGAGGGGCCGTAGCCGGTGTGGCGTCCGCCATCCTCATCAGTGCGGCGGCCGCATTCGTCTCCCAGGGAGCCCAGACCCACTTCATGGACGTCGTCCATGCATCGCCGATGTTGGGGGCGGCCATGTCCCACGCGTCCCTAAACCTGGCGAATGCGGCGGGCGCCGCGGCGGGGGCCGTCGTCATCGGCGCAGGCCTGGGCTACCTCGCCACCGCATGGGTGGCATTCGTCCTCACGCTGGCGGGCCTGGCCATCCTCACCTGGGGTCCAGGGTTCCGAAAGGCCCGCACGGCGTAGGCGTCGATGCCGGGCTGTGGCACGCTTATGCCATGAAGGTCCGGCTGGGCACCCGCGCGAGTGGCCTCGCCCGCGCACATTCGGGATTCGTCACGGACCGACTCGCGGAGGTGGCGTCGGAGGCGGATACCGACCTCGATATCGTGGTCGTACCCGTGACGGCCGAGAAGGACTCCCCTGAGGGGCGTTCGCCGAGATCCGGCCAGGGGGTCCTCATCGCCGCCCTCCGGGTCGCCCTCTTGTCCGGGGAATGCGACATGGTGGTCCATGCACTCGAGGATGTGCCGATCGAAGGGCATCCGGAACTGGCCATCCAAGCCATACTCAAGCGCCGCGATGCCAGGGATGCCCTCTGCACGGACGGGCCCCTCCTCGCCGATCTCCCGGCCGGGGCCAGAATCGCTGCGGACTCGTCTCGTCGAACGGCGCAGGTTCTCGCACTTCGGCCCGACCTCCAGGCGGTCGAGACGGCAGGCTCCATCGACTTCCAGTTCGAGAGGCTTTCCGGCGGAGAGTACGAAGGCCTCGTCCTCGGCAAAGCCGACCTCGACGCCGTCGGCAGACCCCACTCCGCCGTCCAGATATTCGAGGTGGACGACGTCGTTCCCGCCGCGGGGCAGGGAACCCTCATCGTCGAGACCCGGGCGAATGCCCCCGAATGGCTCCGGAGCCTGCTCCGTGCCTTCGATGACAAGGAGACGCGTTCGATCGCGATCGCGGAACGTTCCGTGCTGGAGGTGCTCGATGCGGGGACGACGTCCCCCGTCGGGGTCAACGCCGTGTTGTCCGGCACGTCGCTTCGACTTCACGTCCGGGTCCTCAATCGGGCTGGAACCCTAATCCTGAACGATTTCTCCGAGGCGACGCCGGACCACGCCAGGACCCTCGGGCGCAATGCCGGGCTCACCATTCTGGGTCGTGGCGGTGCCAGGCTCCTCAAGTCCTAGCCGGCCCGAGCCGGAGGGCTGAGGGCTGCAGGGCTGCAGGGCTGAAGGCTGGACGCTGAGGGCCGGAGGGCTGAGGGGGTGGACGCCCGCGAGCGAACCCCCGGTGAGGCGGGGAAATTCTGTGCTTCGGTCGGACGGACGGCTAGGCTCGGGCCATGACTCGTACCGTACGGACTGAACCGGACACGAAGGCGGCCGCGCGATCCCTCAAGGGAGCCGAGTCCCGGGCGGCGATTCCCAAGGACGGGCCGTCCAACGCTCGAGGCTCTTGGGATCCTCCGCGGTGGATGGCCTGGGCCAGTGTGGCTGTTGCGGTCGCCGTCACGGTCATCGTGGTGTGGTATTCGAGCGGGCCATGCTTGTATTCGGACGAGATCGGAATCCTCGGTTCGGCACACCTCATCGCCCATCCATCTTCGGAGTGGGTGTTCTTCGGGGACTCCTATATGCCTGGAACCTCGGTGTTCCTCGCGCCTCTGTGGTGGATGTCCGATGATCCCGGCTGGGTCTACCGGGCATCCATCATCGTATGCGCCCTCGTCTCTCTCGCGATCATCTATCCCATATCCCGTCTGGGGACGGCCCTCGGCTTGACGACGAATGCCTCCGTCATCGTCGGTTCGATCTTGGCGATCGCCCCGGGGCATGCGCTTTTCGCCGGCTACGTGTGGTCGGAACAGGCTTTTTCCCTCGCCGTCGCCTTTTCGGTGTGGCGTGGCCTTGAACTGGCCCGATCGAGAACCACCCGCAATGCCGTGTTGTTCGGCCTCGCCGCGGGATCGGCCTTCGCCTTCCATGGGAGAGCTCTGGCCTTCGTTGCGGTTGCCGGGATCGGCCTTCTCGTCCTCGCCAGGCGATCCCGCAGGGCTGCCCTCTGGGGCATGGTGAGTTACACGGCTGTCGTCGGAGGCGGGTACGCACTCTTTCTCTGGACCACCTCCAGGCTCTATGGCGATGACGGTCGCACCGACCACACCCTCGGCAAGCTCGCCGACCAGGGGGTGGGAGAGGTCGCTGAATCGCTGACGAGTCAGGCGTGGTACCAGACCGTGAGCTGGGCGGGACTCGCCCTCCTGGGGGTGGGGCTGCTCGTTTCCCTTGCCAGGAGAGGAACGGATCGTGTCTTCGGCCGTTGGGCCCTCGCCGCCTTCGGCGCGGCCCTCCTGTTCATCGTGCTGCTCATGGCCGGGGCCGAACCCGCCGACCTCAGGATCGACATTCATCTGTATGGGCGGTACTTCGACGGTTTCGGAGCGACTCTCGCGGCCCTGGGGCTGATTGCGATCATCAGGGGACTGTCCCTCAGGCTAGCTCTCGTCGCAGGAGGCCTGACCGCGGCGGCGACGGCGGCCTTCCTCGTCGTGGTGGTCCCGCAGTTGCCCCCGGGGGGATGGTGGGAGCCATCGCACATGCCCGGCATTTCGTACCTCATGAGCCAAAGGCTGGTGGGTCGGGAAGTAGAGGAGCCCTGGGTGGCCATCAGTTTCGTCCTGCTTCTCGTGGTTCTGGCGACCCTCGCCCTGGCCAGAAGGGCCCCCGTTGCGGTCTGTGCCGTTGCCGCGTATTTCGTGTTCGTGACCATGGTCGTCGACCTCGGGATCATGAAGCAGCGGGAGGAGTTTGCGAGGGGGGAACCCGATCCGATACTGGTCTACGACCTGATCGCCACGGACGTCCCCCTCGCCGTCGACGTCCCCCTCGCCGTCGACATCGCCAACGCCGAGGAGGCCGTCAACTGGAAGGCCTTCACCTATTGGCACTCTCCGCGAGACATCGTCTACTACGACTCGTTGACCGAACCCCGACCGAGCGATCTCATCCTCGGCCGGGACAACTGGAGCGAGGCCGCCCAGCAGGGGGCTTGGCCGATCATCAGCAGTTGGTACAACGGTTCGGTGATCTGGGTCTTTCCCGGCGGACTCCAGGACGAACTCGTCGCGCAGGGCCTCGTCGTGCGGCTCACCGATGCCCAAGAAGAGTGAGAACCCGCACGGACCGGGGGGATATCGTCGGTAGAATCACGCCGTGGCTTCCGAGACGACTGATGACGGCAGGTACGACTTCCGCGCCCTAGAGGCACGCTGGCTTCCGGTGTGGATGGATACGCAACCCTTTCGAAGCGGCGATCCGAAGGACAAGCGCCCGACCAAGTACGTCCTCGACATGTTCCCTTACCCGTCGGGCGACCTGCACATGGGTCACGCCGAGGCCTATGCCTTGGGCGATGTCTTGGCCCGGTACTGGATCCAGAGGGGTTTCAACGTCCTCCACCCCATCGGGTGGGACTCCTTCGGGCTTCCGGCCGAAAACGCGGCCATCAAGCGCGGCGTCGACCCCCGGGCCTGGACCGAGGACAACATCGCCCAGCAGCGCGAATCGATGGAGCGATACGCCTGCTCCTGGGACTGGGACCGTGTCCTCGCCACCCACCGTCCGGAGTACTACCGCTGGAACCAGTGGATCTTCACCCGGCTTTTCGAGAAGGGCCTCGCGTATCGGAAGCCCTCGATGGTCAACTGGTGCCCCTCCTGCCAGACCGTCCTCGCCAATGAGCAGGTCGTCGGCGGGTTGTGCGAACGGTGCGACACCCCGGTCGTCAAAAAGAAACTCACCCAGTGGTACTTCCGCGTGACCGACTACGCCGACCGACTCCTCGACGACCTCGGCACCCTCGAGGGGAAGTGGCCGGACAAGGTCCTCGCCATGCAGCGGAACTGGATCGGGCGTTCCCATGGCGCTGACGTGCTGTTCGCCATCGAGGGGCGAGAGGAGCCCATCACCGTCTACACCACCCGCCCGGATACCCTCTTCGGGGCGACCTTCATGGTCGTGGCCGCCGACAGCGACCTGGCGGCCGAACTGGCCGAGGGGGCGGATGCCGCGACGAGGAAGGCCTTTGCGGAGTACGTCGAGGGGGTCAAGGCGACGAGCGAGATCGACCGGCTCTCGACGGAGCGAGAGAAGACGGGGGTCTTCCTGCAGCGTTATGCGATCAACCCGGTCAACGGCGAGAGGCTCCCCATCTGGGCGTCCGACTATGTCCTCTCCGATTACGGCCATGGCGCCATCATGGCCGTCCCCGCCCACGACCAGCGCGACCTCGACTTCGCCCTGGCCATGGAACTCCCCGTTCGGGTCGTGCTCGACTGTCGGGACGAGGACGGCAGGCCTCTTCCCGACCCGACCGTCTCACGCGTGGCCACGACGGGGGACGGGGTACTGGTGAATTCCGGACCCATCGACGGACTCGCCAAGGCTGACGCGATCGCGCGGATCACCGAGATCCTGGAGAAGGACGGTAAAGGGAAGACGGCCAAGAACTACCGGCTGCGCGACTGGCTGATTTCCCGCCAACGATACTGGGGCACTCCTATTCCCATCATCCATTGCGAGGAGTGCGGGGAGGTCCCCGTCCCGGACGACCAACTCCCCGTCGTCCTCCCCTCGAGCGAGGGGCTCGACCTCAAACCGAAGGGGACCTCGCCCCTCGGGGCAGCCGACGAGTGGCTTGCGACGACCTGCCCCGAGTGCAACCGGCCCGCTCGCCGGGACACGGACACCATGGACACCTTCGTCGACTCGTCCTGGTACTTCCTCCGATACCTCTCGCCCGCGAAGGAGGATGCGCCTTTCGACGGCGTTGAGGCGCGCCGATGGGCCCCCGTGGACCAGTACGTCGGCGGAGTCACCCACGCGATCCTCCACCTCCTCTACGCCCGATTCTTCACCAAGGTGCTGTTCGACCTGGGAATGGTGGGCTTCGAGGAGCCCTTCACCCGCCTTCTCAACCAGGGCATGGTCCTCATGGACGGCTCGGCGATGTCGAAGTCGCGGGGGAACCTCGTCCGGCTCTCGGACCAACTGGACACCTACGGGGTCGATGCCGTCCGGCTGACCATGGTCTTCGCGGGTCCCCCGGAGGACGACATCGACTGGGCGGATGTGTCTCCCGCCGGGTCCGTCAAATTCTTGGCGAGGGGCCTCCGGCTCGCCAGGGAGGTGGCCTCGGAGCCGAATGGTTCGTCGGCCGCCGGGGATGCCGGCCTTCGGGCGGTGACCCATCGAACCGTCCACGATGTCACCCAACTCATCGAGGGCTTTCGGTTCAACGTGGCGGTGGCGAGGGTCATGGAGTTGGTCAACGCCACGCGGAAGGCGATCGATACCGGCCCCGGTCCCTCCGACCCGGCCGTGCGGGAGGCCTCTGAGGCTGTCGCCATCCTGCTCTCCCTTTTCGCCCCGTACGTCGCCGAAGAGATGTGGGAGGCCCTCGGCCATTCGTGCGTCGCGAGGGCCGGGTGGCCGACGGTCGACGAGGCGTTGCTCGTCCAGGACACCGTGACCTGTGTGGTCCAGGTTCAGGGAAAGGTCAGGGATCGGCTCGAGGTTCCGCCGGGCATCGGCGAAGAGGAACTCCGGGCCCTGGCGCTCGCCGCCCCCGGTGTCGTCCGCTCCGTCGGGGACGGGACGGTGCGGAAGGTCATCGTGCGCCCCCCGACCCTCGTCAACATCGTCCTCTAGTGAGGCGGCCCCCCTGGGGCGTTACCCTGGCCTCATGAGACAGAAGTGCCTCGTCGTCGTCGATTCCTCGGCTTCCGTCCCGGACGCGATGGCGGGGCGGTGGAACCTCGATGTCGTCCCCCTCGAGGTTATCGTCGACGGAGAGCCCCATCCCGAGGGACCCGGAATGACCTCCGAGGACGTCCTCGCAGCCCTGGACACGGGACGATCCGTGACCACGTCCCAGCCCTCCGTCGGGGTTCTCCTTGAGGCGTATCGGAGTGCCGCGGAGGCAGGAGCGGAGGGTGTGGTGTCCGTCCACATTTCCGGCGAAGTCTCCGGAACGGTGAACGCCGCCACCCTGGCCGCCCGCGAGTCGCCCATCCCGGTCGAGGTCGTGGACAGCCGGACCCTGGCGATGGCCTTGGGGTATGCCTCCTTAGCCGCGGCCTCCCTCGCGAAGGAAGGGGCGTCCATGGCCGAGGTGGCAGAGGAGGCGAGGCGGGTGGCGGCTTCGAGTTCGCTCTTCTTCACCGTCGATTCCCTTGAATACCTGCGCCGAGGGGGAAGGGTGCCTCGGGTGGCCGCCGCCCTTGGGGAGGCCCTGAGCGTCCGACCGATTCTGGGGATGGTGGGGGGAGAGGTCGAGGCGATCGGCCGGGTCCGGACGACGGTTCGGGCACGGGAGCGGGTGGTCGCATTGTGCGAGGAGGCAATGGCGAGCCTGTCCCGGCCTGGTGTCGCCATCACGGGGCTGAGGATTCCCTGGGTCATGGACGACGTCGTCCAACGCCTGGGGGAGAGGCATCCCGGCCTCCCGATGATCCTGGGGGCCTCTCTTTCGGCCGCATTGGCCGCGCATGGGGGCCCCGGAACGTTCGCGATCGCGGTGGCCGACCTGCCTCTGAGGCTCGGCCAGGGGTGAGGCGGGGCGCCTTCGGGTGTCCCCAGGGCGTCGGCGTCATGGAGCCATTCGCGTGGCCATCGGGATTTCCTCGGAACCCGACCGCGCGGCCTAGCGTGACCTCATGGACGATGCCGAGGATGTTCGCACCCGCTGGAGGGACGGCCTCACTCACCTGGCCTCGCGGGCATATCGGGCCGCGAGCGCAACGCCCGTCCCCGATGAGAGGGGCCTTCGCTGGAGGATCGATCCGAGGCCGGCTTTCGCGATCGGGGTCGTCCTCGTCTTCGCCCTTGTCGCGGCCTGGCTGATCCTCCGCCCGGATTCGCACCCCATGCCCACGGTCAGAGTGGTCGAGCGGGACGTGCCCCGCGTGGTCGTCCATGTGACCGGTGCCGTCGAAAGCCCCGGGGTTATGACCCTTGAGGGGGGATCCAGGGTGGTCGACGCCGTCGAGGCGGCGGGTGGCCTGACCCCCGAGGCGGATCAGTCGGCCATCAACCTCGCCCGGATCGTGGGCGATGGGGAGCAGATCTACGTCCCCTTGCTCGGCGAGGGCGGACAGGGCAGGGTCAACCTCAACCGGGCCACATCCGCCGAATTGGAGGGCTTGCCGGGAATCGGTCCCGTGCTCGCGGAGCGAATCGTCGCCGATCGGAATGAGAACGGCCCCTTCACCGCCCTCGACGACCTGTCTCGGGTACCGGGGATCGGGGACGCCATGATCTCCGAGATCGCCTCGATGGCTTCCGTGTGAAGCCGAGGAGGGACGCCCGACTCGTTCCGGTCGCGTTGGTCGTTTACGGTGCGGCCGGGATCCAGTCGGCCGAGGTCCTCGACGCCCGGGAGGCGATCCTCCTCGGCCTGTGCGGGGTCGTCTTCGTGTGGGGGGTGAGGTGGGGGCGGGGGGCCGCCCTTGCCACCTTGGCATTCGTCGTCGCCTCCGGAGTGACGGCGCTTCACCTCGGAGCCCGTCTGGAGGGCGGCGTGGGAGAGGCCCTCGCCTCGGGCGAGGAGGTGGTGTTCACCGGCACGGTGACGACCGACCCCAGGCCGATGGACCCCGGGCCTTGGGACGAGGAGCGGTGGCGTTTGACGGTCCGGATCGACGCGATCGAAGGTGGCGGTCCGAGTCGGGCGGCCGTGACGATCGTGGGGGGAGGGGCATGGGGTGAGGTGGAAACGGGGGAGCGCGTCAGGGGCAGGGGCAGGGTGGATAACGCCGGGGCCGGTCGGGAGGTGGGCATCGCCTGGAATCCGGTCCTGGTGGAGACGACCCCGGCGATGGGCGTCGATGGGCTGGTGGGCGATCTGAGGGAGGGGTTCCGAAAGGCGGTTTCGGGCCTTCCGGATGATGTTCGCCACCTCACGGTCGGCATGACGATCGGAGACACGAGCGGGATGTCCGCCATCCAGGAAGAGGAGATGAGGATCGCCGGACTCACCCACCTCACCGCCGTCTCCGGGGCGCAGTTCGCGATCCTGGCCCTTGCGATCTCCACCGGCGTCAAAACGCTGGGCTGGAACAGACGCCTCCGTGCCTCTGCCCTGGTCGTCGCCATCCTCGGATTCGTGTCGTTGGTTCGTCCGGAGCCCAGCGTGCTCCGGGCGGCATGGATGGGGGGCATCCTTGCGCTGGCGTTGTGGTGTGGGAGACCGGGTCAGGCCCTTCCGGCCCTGTCAACGGCGGTGACGGGACTTCTCCTAGCGGACCCGTTCCTCTCCCTTTCCTACGGATTCGCCCTCTCCGTTGCCGCGACGGCGGGCATCGTCCTCTGGTCGCCGGTCGTTGCGGCCGCCCTGACCAGGGTCGTGCCCTCTTTCCTGGCTCGCGCGCTCTCCATCCCCATCGCGGCCCAGGTGTGCTGCACCCCGATCCTCGTCCTCTTCACCTCGGGGATGGGGTCATACTCCGTCCTGGCCAATCTCGTCTCCCTGCCCTTCGCGGCCGTCGTGACGGTCCTCGGGCTTGCGGCCGTCGTGGTCTGTCCCCTATGCGAACCAGCTGGCGTCGCATGCGCCTGGTGCGCGGGCCAGGCCGCCCGTCCCGTCGCCTGGGCCGCCCACACCGCGGCGACCCTCCCCGGGGGGTGGCTCTCATGGCCTTCCGGCGTCACCGGGGGCCTCCTCGCCGCGACCGTGTCCGTCTCCCTGATGGCCGCCACTACGGTCCGACGGGTCCCCGGGTGGGCGAGGCTCGCCCTCCTCATGATCGTCCTGGCACTCGTCGCCGCCTCTCCCGGCGTACGGCAGGCCATACGGGAGCCATCGGCACCCGAGGATTGGGCGGTCGCGGTATGCGACGTCGGCCAGGGGGACATGATCCTCATCCGGGCAGGGCCGACGAGCGCGGTCGTCATCGACGTCGGGCCGGAGGGAGGGAATGCCTCCGGCTGTCTCGCGAGGCATCGAGTGGAGACGGTGCCCCTGCTCGTGATCACGCATCCGCATTCCGACCACGACGGGGAAATGGAGCGGATCCTCGGGCGGATGGATGTGGGCGAGGCATGGATATCGGAACCGGGGTTCCTGTCGGGAGAGAGGGAAGGCCTCGAGGCGGCCGGGATCGTCTTCGGGGTTCCCGAGACGGGGAGGACCGTCCGGGTGGGCGAGGCGACGCTCACGGTCTGGCATCGGGGCGAGGCCTCGGCCCAGACGGATTCGGAGGTCAACAACTCCTCGCTGGTGGTCTGGGGAGAGTCCGGAGGGGTGACATTCCTCTCCCTGGGAGACCTCGAAGACGAGGGGCAGACGGCCCTGGCCGGGGAGCTCGGACCGCTCACGGTGGACGTGCTCAAGGTCGCCCACCACGGCTCCGCCTCTCAGGATCCGGGACTCCTCTCCTCTGTCGTCTTCGACATCGCCGTCATCAGCGTCGGAGAGGGCAATCCGTACGGCCATCCGGCGACCTCGACCGTGGAGGCCATCGGTCACGCACGTTCGTTTCGCACGGACGAGTGCGGGGACATCGACGTTTCCCGGCGGGGAGGCGTGGTGGTGATCGCCGGTTGTCGCTGAAGCATGGGAGGCTTGGCCCATGACAGCCTCGGAGTCTCGGCGGGTGGGATCGTGGGTCGAGGCCGCCCCTGCGCCCCTCGTCCTCGTCATCGGACCGGAGGAGCTGCTGTCCGTCAGGGCCGTCGAGGCGATCGTCTCGGCCGTGAGAGGCGCGCAAGGGTCGGTGGCGGTGACCGCTTTCTCCGCGGCGGCCAGTTCGCGGGGTGACTTGCGGGCGGCCACCAGCCCCTCCCTCTTCGCCGAGCCCGGGGTCGTCGTCGTCGAGGAGGGGGAGGCGATGAACGACGAGTTCCTCAAGGACGCCGTCGACTACGCCCTGAGTCCCGACCCCGATGTCGTCGTGATCCTCCGGCACAGCGGGGCGGTCCGGGGGAAGAGGGCGCTCGAGGCCTGGCGGGCGGCGGGGGCGTCGGAGTTCCTGTGTCCGGCCGTCAAACGGGATTCCGAGCTGGTGGAGTTCGTCGAGGGGGAATTCACCAGGGCGCGGCGTGAGGTGCGCCCCCAGGCAGTCCGAGCCCTCGTGGACGCCGTCGGGGGTGACGTATCCGAGCTTGCGGGAGCCTGCCGGCAACTCCTCGACGATGTGGCGGGTCCGGTGACGGAGGAGGCAGTGTCCACCTACTACGGTTCCCGCGTCAATGCGACGGGTTTCGCGGTGGCCGATGCCGCCATCGTCGGAAGGACGGAGGAGGCCCTGACCCTTGTGAGGCACGCCCTGGACACGGGAACCGATCCGGTCCCGCTTGTCGCGGCCCTTGCCTCGAAACTCAGGACCCTCGCGACCGTGGGGGCTGCCCGGGGGAGGGGGCTGGACCCCAAAGCCATGGGTCTCGCCCCGTGGCAGGTTGATCGCGCCCGCCGGGATCTGCGTCACTGGGAGGCGGACTCCCTGGCCCGCGCGATCGAATCGGTCGCCTATGCCGACGCCCAAATCAAGGGAGCGGGAAGGGATCCCCAATTCGCCGTCGAGAAGGCCGTCCGGACGGTGGCCTCACTCGCCTCCCACTAGGGGCCTCCCCTTCCTAAGGGGCCGGAAGGGGATCCCGTTCGATGACCTTGGCGGGTTCGAAGTGGTGGCCCTGGAAGAGATCGAAACCGGCGTCCAAGCACTCAAGGAGCGCGTCTTCGGTTTCGACGCGCTCCGCGATGAGTGAGGCATGCGGCACCCGGGCCGCATCGATGAGCCCCGGCCCGCGGGCGTTGACATCCCGGAGATCGACCTTGACGAAGTCCGCCAACTCCAAGAGGTCCCTCTGGCTCGTCGTGCCCACGAAGTCGTCGATCGCGATCCGATACCCCTCGGCCTTGAGATCGGCGAGTCGTTCATACAGCGTCCAGTCGGCGTGGGCGGACTCGACCACCTCGATGACGATTTGATCAGGAGGCTGGAGGTATCGCCCTGGGTCGAGCAGGTAGGTGCGGGTGAAGTTCACGAAGGAGGGGCGGCTGTCGGAGATGTCGTCGCCATGGAAGAACGCGGCCGCCAACACGTGTTCCGTCGCCCGGTCCTGCTGCCACGAGTTCCAGAGATCGATCCTGAGGTTGAGGCGTCCGGGGGCTCGGAACAGGAGTTCGTATCCGTAGACGGCCCGATCCCGGTCGAAGATGGCCTGGCGTCCGACGACGACGGGACGATGGGGAACTCCGGTCGGTCGATCGATCTGGGGGAGGTGCCATACCCGTGGGATGGGCACGGGAAGGTCGCTCACGTTCATGACCCTAGCGACAAGATGGGTCATTCCCCCCGAAACGCCACGCCGCAACTCTAGAGAGAGGCGACCTTCTTCGCGAGGGCGGACTTGCGGTTGGCCGCCTGGTTCTCGTGGATGACGCCTTTGCCAGCGGCCTTGTCGAGCTTGACGCAGGCGGCTTTCAGGGCGGCCTCGGCGGCCGCCTTGTCGCCTGCGGAGATCGCCTCACGTACGCGACGGACGTGGGTCTTGAGCTCCGACTTGACAGCGACGTTGCGGAGGCGGGCCTTTTCGTTCGTCCCGATCCGCTTGATGTTCGACTTGATGTTTGCCACAGGATCCTCGTTGCTAGGGGGTGCCGCGGCACCGATGAGGCGCGCGCGACCACCTATGCTACCAGCCCTTGGTCTCCCTGACGGCTCGGGCGACCTCGTCGAAGCGCGAACGGTTCAGGATCGACCCCTCGCGCCGGACCCCACCGGGATCGATGCGGATCACGCGGTCGAGGCGAACCTCGCTCGGGCGGTGACGTCTGTCCCAATCTCCTCGCCCGATGTCCATCCAATACCGCCCAAAACGCGCCTCGTCGGCGGCATCCTTGTCATGGTCCTTGCTGGACAGTGCGAGGCCGAGGAGCCAAGCCCCATCTTTGCCAATGATCAACACGGGCCGGTCCTTGCCCTCGGTGGCGTCGTCTTCGTATGGGACCCAGGTCCAAACGATCTCCCCCGGATCGGGCTCACCGTTGAGGTCGGGCCGGTAACGGAAGTTGACCTCGCCCTCGAAGTCTCCCGGGTAGACCTCGGACAGCGGCGGCGATTGCTCCTTGGACACGCCGAAGACACGAGCCAGCCTCGCCGCGAAGCCCCTCACGCCTTCTCCTTCTCGGGGGGTGGCGTCAGGCCGCTGGCCGTCAGTTCGTCCTCGGGCAGGGGTCGGCCGTACAGAAATCCCTGTCCGTAGTCCCATCCGTGGGTCAGGGCTTTGACGTGCTGGCTCTCCGTCTCGATCCCCTCGACGATCCCGAAGATGCCGAGCCCGGTCGTCAGCATGGCGATAGCAGACGAGATCCGATCCCCGCCAGGTTCGCCGAGGCGATCGGCATAGTCCTTGGAGAGCTTGAGGCCGGCGATGGGGTTCTGCAACACGGAGGAGAGGGCCGAGTATCCCTGGCCGAAGTCGTCGAGGACGAGTTCCACCCCGAGGGCGGCGACGTTCTCCAGGTCCAGCCTCGCGGCCTCGGTCGCCAGGAGCATCCCGGTCTCGGTGATCTCCAGGCACAGGCGGTGGGGATCGATGCAATGCGGGCCTAGGGCCGATTTCACGGTCCTGGTGAGGTCGGCGGATCCGATCTGTCTCGTCGACACATTGACGAAGACCCGACCGTCGAACTCGGGGTGGCGGGCAATGAAGTCACAGACCTCGTGGAGGACGTAAGCACCGAGGGAGGCGACCAGGTTGGCCTTTTCCGAGATCTCGATGAACTCGTCCGGCAGGAGGAGGCCCCGCGCGGGATGCTCCCAGCGGACGAGGGCCTCATAGGCGAAGACCTCCCGAGTCTTCAGGTCGACGATGGGCTGGTAGTGCACCACGAGGGTACCCTCGCGGACGGCCGCCCGGAGGTCGGATTCGATCGCCAGCCTGTTGAGGGCTGTCTTCCTGAGGTCCGGTCGGAAGACCTCGATGCGGGATCGCCCGCCTTCCTTCGCCAGGAACATCGCCGTATCCGCGTCCCGGACGAGAGCCTCGGCGGAGGTCTTCCCCTCAGCCAGAGCGACGCCGATGCTGACAGTGGGAAGGACCTCGTGTCCAGCCAGCGGGACAGGGGAGTGCACCGAAGCCGAGATGGATTCGGCGATGGCGGAGGCGGCCTCGATGTCGGAGAGATCCTCGAGGATGACGATGAACTCATCCGCACCGTGCCGAGCCACGGTATCCCCAGGCCTGACGGCCAACAAGATCCTCTGGGCGATGATGACGAGGAGGGCGTTGCCTGCCTGATGCCCCAGCGAGTCGTTGACGACGCTGAAGTGATCGACATCGCAGAACAGGACCCCGACCGTCGTCGGTTTCGTCAGATGGCCGTCGAGGGCATGGGCGAGCCGGTCGATGAGGAGTGTCCCATTGGGAAGCCCGGTCAACTGGTCGTAGAGGGCGCGTTTCTCCAGGAGTTCCTTCGCCCGTCGGTACTCGGTGATGTCCTCAACCTGGGCCACGAACCTCCGGGGAGATTCCCCCTGGGTTGCCTCGCTCAGCGTGACCCGGGCCCATACCGTTTCCCCTCGTCCGTCGAGGTATCGCTTCCGCAATCGGCCCTGGGGACGGACCCCCGAGGAGACCTGGGCGAGCATCTCCGCGTCCCTCTCGAGATCGTCGGGATGGGTGTGCTCGGAGAAGGCTTTCCCGATGAGTTCGGCGGGCTCTCGCCCGAGGAGGTGGGCGAAGGCGGGATTGACGTCCAGCATGTGACCGGATTCGTCGAGGACGGCCATCCCGATGGGGGAGTCGTGGAAGGTCGGCCCGAAGAGGTCGCCTTCGATCTCCATGCCCACTCCTTTCACGGCCTCACACCCTATCCGAGTCCGGCATCGCCATTTTCCCCCAGACTCAGAGGGCTTGGGACCCGGAGGGGACTCGCGTCGAAGTCTCAGCGGGGGGCGGCGGGAGTCCCAGGGCCTCCTCGGCGAGAGGGTGGCCGAAAAGGTAGCCCTGGCCAGCGACCCATCCGTGGCTGTGGGCGAGTTCGGCCTGTTCCTCCGTCTCGATGCCTTTGACCATGGCCAGGAATCCGACATCTCGCACCATGAGGGCGATCCCCCTGCTGACCTTGTCCCCCACCCCCCGGTCACCGAAGCGCCTCGCGAATCGCTCAGCCAGCTTGATCCCCGAGACGGATTTCTCCAGGAGGGTGGAGAGCGAGCCGCGGCCCGTCCCGAAGTCGTCGATGACGACGTCGATCTCGAGACCCGCGATCCGCTTGAGATCGGCCTCCACCACGGGGGTGGTCTTGAGGAAGGCGGATTCGGTCACCTCGATGGCGAGGCGTGAGGGATCGACCCCGTGCTGGTCGAGGGCGGCCTCGAGGGTGCGGGCGAGGGCGTTCTCCCCGAGTTGGCTGGGGGAGACGTTGACGAAGATCTGGGCGTCGATGTCGGGATGGCGGGCGATGAAGGCGCAGGCCTCGTGGATGACGAGAGAGCCGATCGGGACGACGAGTTGGGTCTGCTCGGCAATGGCGAGGAACTCTTCGGGGAGGAGGACTCCCCGACGGGGGTGGCTCCATCGGACGAGGGCTTCATACCCGATGGGATTCCGGGTCTCGAGGTCGACGACCGGCTGATAGTGCACGGCGAGTTCGCCCTGGCGGAGCGCCTTCCTCAGGTCCTCCTCGACCTCCATCTTGGTGACGGCAGCCTCCCGCAAGGCGGAGTCGTAGATCTTCAGCAAGGCGTGTCCCGCCCGCTTGGCGGCGTACATGGCGGTGTCCGCGTCCTGGATGAGTTCTTCGGCGTCGGTGTCGCCATCGGCAACCGCGAGCCCGGCGCTCATAGTGGGGACGATTTCGTGGTTCGCGATGGTCACGGGGGCCTGCATCGTCCTGGTGATGATGGAGGCGAGGGACTCGGCGTCGTCGGCCGACCTGACATCCTCCAGGAGGACCACGAACTCGTCACCGCCCAGCCGGGCGACGGTGTCCCCTCTCCGGACGGCCGACTGGATCCGCTGGGCCGTGATGACGAGCAGGCGGTCGCCTGCGGCGTGGCCCAGGGAGTCGTTGACCTGCTTGAAGTCGTCGATGTCGAAGAAGAGGAGGGCGACGGTCGTCTGACGCTTCCTGTGGTTGGCGAGCGCCTGAGTCAGGCGCTCCATGAGGAGAGTGCGATTCGCGAGCCCGGTCAGCCCGTCGTAGAAGGCCCGGCGTTCCAGCTGCTCCCTTGCCCGGACGACCTCGGTGATGTCCTCGACCTGGGCGATGAAGTGGTGGGTCTCGGAGCGGACGGCGTCGTCGATGCGAGTCACGGTCATGCGGACCCACTTGGTATCCCCGCCCTTCGTGAGGTATCGCTTCTGGGTCTGGTAATAGGGGACATCGTCGCGTGCGAGCTGGCTCAGGAGCTCGATGTCCCGGGGAAGGTCGGACGGGTGGGTGAACTCCACGAAGTTGCTGGAGACGACCTCTTCAGGCTCCCTGCCCAGGATCCTGGCGAAGGCGCGGTTGACCTCGACGTAGTGCCCCACCTCATCGAGGATGGCGATCCCGATGGGTGAGTCGTGGAACGTCGCCTTGAACAGCCCGCCGTCCATTGTTACCGCGCTCCTGTTCTCACTCCTTCAAGGGTGCCAGAGAATCGGAAACATTTCGGTGTGATCTTCGCCTCCTTCAGAAATCGGACCAGGCGTCGTCCGCGTGTGGAAGAGGGGCAATCCATGGGACGATTGGCGTCGTCCGTCCCCCAATCGTCGTCCATGTCCATCCAGAGGAACCATCGCCGTGCCAGCCGATCCGAATTCACCAGCGTCGACCCCGCAGGCGGTCATCCGGAACTTCTGCATCATCGCCCACATCGACCACGGCAAGTCGACGCTCGCGGACCGGATGCTCGGGCTGACCGGGGTCGTCGAGCAAAGGGCGATGCGGGAGCAGTACCTCGACCGGATGGACATCGAGAGGGAGCGGGGCATCACCATCAAGGCCCAGGCGGTCCGCCTGCCCTGGAAGGTCGAGGGCGTCGACTACACCCTCAACATGATCGACACCCCCGGGCACGTCGACTTCACCTACGAGGTGTCGCGCTCGTTGGCGGCCTGCGAGGGGGCCGTCCTGTTGGTCGACTCCGCCCAGGGGATCGAGGCGCAGACCCTGGCAAACCTCTACCTGGCGATGGCCGACGACCTGACCATCATCCCCGTGCTCAACAAGATCGACCTGCCGGCGGCCGACCCCGACCGTTACGCCGCCGAACTCGCCGGGCTCCTCGGCTGCGACCCGGCCGACGTCCTCCGCGTGTCCGGAAAGACTGGCGCCGGGGTGGCGGCCCTCCTAGACAGGATCGTCCGGGAGGTTCCGGCTCCAACGGGTGACCCGGATGCCCCGACCAGGGCGATGATCTTCGACTCCGTCTACGACACCTACAGGGGCGTCGTGACCTACGTCAGGGTCGTCGACGGGGGGCTCAAGGCCCGGGACAGGATCACCATGATGTCGACGAGGGCCACCCACGAGCTCCTGGAGATCGGGGTCATCTCACCCGAGCCGAAGGCGATGAAGGGCCTCGGGGCGGGCGAGGTCGGCTACCTCATCACCGGAGTCAAGGACGTGCGGCGTTCCCGGGTGGGGGACACGGTCACGGGGGCGGCCCGGCAGGCGACCACGTCCCTCGGCGGGTACCGCGACCCGAAACCGATGGTGTACTCCGGCCTGTATCCGATCGACGGGTCCGACTATCCGGACCTCAGGGACGCCCTCGAACGGCTCCAGCTCAACGACGCCGCCCTCTCCTTCGAGCCGGAGACCTCGGTGGCCCTCGGGTTCGGGTTCCGGTGCGGATTCCTGGGCCTCCTCCACCTGGAGATCGTCCGGGAGCGGCTGGAGCGCGAATCCGACCTCGACCTCATCTCGACCGCCCCGAACGTCGTGTACACGGTGACCATGGAGGACGGCACCTCCACGACCGTCACCAACCCGAGCGAGTTTCCTGAGGGGAAGATCCGCGAGGTCAGGGAACCCGTGGTCCGGGCGACGGTCATCGCGCCGAGCGAGTACATCGGCACGATCATGGAGCTGTGCCAGGAGCGTCGGGGTGTCCTTCAGTCCATGGACTACCTGAGCGAGGAGAGGGTGGAGATCCGGTACACCCTCCCGCTCGGGGAGATCATCTTCGACTTCTTCGACGCGCTCAAGTCGAGGACGCGGGGGTACGGCTCGCTCGACTACGAGACGATCGGGGATCAGGCGGCCGATCTCGTCAAGGTGGACATCCTGCTTCAGGGGGAGAAGGTCGACGCCTTCAGCGCGGTGGTCCACAAGGACGAGGCCTACGCCTATGGGGTGCGCTTGACGGACAAACTGCGCCAACTCATCCCCCGGCAGCAGTTCGAGGTTCCGATCCAGGCCGCGATCGGGTCCAGGGTCATCGCCAGGGAGACGATCCGGGCTTTGCGAAAGGACGTCCTCGCGAAGTGCTATGGCGGCGACATCTCCCGGAAGAGGAAACTCCTGGAGAAGCAGAAGGAGGGCAAGAAGCGGATGAAGACCATCGGACGGGTGGAGGTTCCGCAGGAGGCCTTCATCGCGGCGCTCGGCACCTACGACGAACCCCAGGCCAAGGGCAAGAAGTAACGGTGGCCTTCGGGGTCTACGTCCACGTCCCGTTCTGCGCAACCAGGTGCGGGTACTGCGACTTCGTCACCTATGCCCTCGGCGAGTGGGGGGGCGCCACCCTCGAGGGATACGTCGAGGCGGCCCTCGGCGAGATCGGTTTGGCCCGACGGGTGTTGGGCGGGGGGAGCCAGGTCAACACGGTGTCCCATGTCGACACGGTGTCCCAGGCCAACCCGGTATTCCACGTAGACACGGTGTTCTTCGGGGGCGGCACGCCGACGATGCTCAGGCCCGAAGCCCTCGTGAGGCTCCTCGACGGGATTCGGGACGCCTGGGGGCTCGCCGATGACGCCGAGGTGACGGCCGAGGCCAACCCCGATTCCGTGACGGGCGAAACCCTCGCCAGACTTGCGGGGGCGGGGTTCACCAGGGTCAGCCTGGGAATGCAGTCCGCCGTCGGAAGCGTGCTCGCCACCCTCGACCGAACGCACGGACCGGAGAACGTCACCAGGGCCGTCGAGGGGGCCCGGGCGGCTGGCTTGGACGTGTCCCTCGACCTGATCTACGGCACCCCAGGTGAGGGATTGTCCGAATGGCGGGAGACTGTCGCCGCCGCCCTCGTCCTCGCCCCGGATCATGTGTCGGCGTACTCCCTCGTCATCGAGCCCGCCACCCGGATGGGGGCGGCTCTCGCGCGGGGGGAGATCGCCCCCGTCGACCCCGACCTTCAGGCGGAGATGTACGAGGCGGCCGACGAGGCGTTCGCCTCCGCGGGATACGACTGGTACGAGGTCTCGAACTGGGCCAGGGAGGGGCATCGATGCCGGCACAACCTCGGGTACTGGACGGGGGGCGACTGGTGGGGCGTCGGCCCTGGAGCGCATTCGCATCTCGGGGCGGGTGAGGGACGGCCGGCCACCCGGTGGTGGAACGTCAAGCATCCTCTCGAGTATGGCGAGCGGATCGCGTCGGGGGCTTCTCCGGAGGAGGGCCGGGAGGCCCTGAGCGGTGAGCAATCCCGGATCGAGGCCGTCATGCTGGGGGTGAGGCTCAGGGAAGGGCTGGACGCCGCGGCTCTGCCGGAGGCGGCCCGGGACGCGCTCCCGGCGCTCGCCGGGGACGGGTTGATCGATGAGGCTGCGCTGGGGGAGGGTCGTCTCGTCCTCACCCGCCGGGGGAGGCTTCTCGCCGATGTCGTCGTACGGGCTCTGACCTAGATGTCGGAGCCCTGGGCCATTCAGACCCTCAGGACGTCGATGTCGAACGGGTACTGGGCAGGCACGCCCCTCCTGACCGAACCGAACGCCTGGAAGCACAACACGAACGCGCTCAGGAGGATCGCGACCTGAAGGATCGCGCCCACCCACCCGAGCCAGGGGGCGTACAGCCGGAGGACGGTCGCGGGGATGAAGGCGACCAAGACGAAGGTTCCGAAGTTGGTGGCGGCGGCCGCGTCCCTGGCCGAGATCGGCTCCTCGTTCCGGCGGTTCAGCCAGACGAGGTAGGGGATGAGGGGGCCGATGATCGCGCCGAGCTGCGCGAGGCCGGCCGCCTGGGTGTCGGGTCCCCCGAGGTTCTGATACGCCATGATGCGTCTTACGGTACCGGGTTCCCCTCGGGGTCGAGAATGCCGGGATAGAATTGGCACTCAATCGTGATGAGTGCCAAATTGTTGAGTGCCGCATAGGGAGGTGGCCAGTGTCTTCCGAGGAGCGACGCCGCGCCGTCCTGTGCGCGATCGTTGAGGGCTATGTGTCGACGAGCGAACCCATCGGTTCGAAGGCGCTCGCCGCCCGGCCCGGTCTCGGGGTCTCGCCCGCGACGATCCGGAACGACATGGCGGCCCTCGAGGAGGAGGGTCTCATCGCCCAACCCCACACATCCGCGGGGCGCATCCCCACGGACAAGGGCTACCGCTACTTCGTCGACCATCTCGCCGCATCGTCCCTCCCGGGAGCGCATCGTCGGGCGATCTCGACCTTCCTGAGCGACGCCGTCGACCTGTCCGATGTCGTGGAACGCTCCGTCCGGCTCCTCAGCCAGTTGACGCGTCAGGTGGCCGTCGTCCAGTATCCCTCGCTCCGGGAGTCGAGGGTCCGCAGGGTCGAGCTCGTCCGCGCCGGGCTCGACCGCGCCCTTGTCGTCGTGGTGTCGGCCGACGCGCGGGTCGAGCAGGCCATGGTGATGCTGGGGGACAGTCCAACCGATGACGTCTTCGAGCGGGTGGCGAGGGAGGCGAACGAGGCCGCGGAGGGGCTGGGTTCGGCCGCGCTCGAACGGGCCCTCGACGAATGGGCGGCCCGGCCGGGGCAGGTGTCCTGGGCGCGGGCGGTCGCGGACGCGGTTCTCGAGGGGGCCCGGGGTGGCACGGTCGAACGGGTGGTCTTCGCGGGGACCTCCAATCTGGTCCGCGCCGACGCCGGTCTGGAGCAGGACGCCATCGCCCCGGTCCTCGAGGCGCTCGAAGAGCAGGTGGTGCTCATCCGTCTGCTCCACGAGATGGCCCGAGAGTCCGACGATGTCGCCGTCAGGATCGGGCAGGAGACCCACCACGAGGCCTTCGCCAAGACGGCCATCATCGCGGCCGGGTATGGACCCGGGGGGGACGGGGGTTCCCTGCTCGCATCCCTCGGGCCGACGAGGATGGACTACCCCGGCACGATGGCCGCGGTCCGGGCCGTCGCCCGGTACCTGACGAAGGCCGTGGCGGCATGAGGGACTTCTACGAGGTTCTCGGGGTGCCGAGGAACGCCACCGACGAGGAGATCAAGAAGGCGTACCGGAAGCTGGCTAGGGAGCACCACCCGGACTCCGGGGGAGAGAACGGAGACCAGGAGCGGTTCAAGGAGGTCTCCCAGGCCTACGAGGTGCTGTCCACACCCGAGAAGCGGGCCCTGTACGACCGGGGCTTTGACCCCAATGGGCGCCGGGGGTCGGCCGGGTTCGGATTCGAGGACATCTTCGAGACGTTCTTCGGGGGCGGGGGTACGGCCCGACGGGGGCCGACATCCCGCCGGCAGCGCGGCGGCGACCTCCTCATCCATGCCGACGTCACGCTCGAGGAGGCAGTCTTCGGGGTGGCCCGCGACGTCCAGGTCAACGTGGCCGATGTCTGCGCCGCCTGTGAGGGCTCCTGCTGCGCCCCCGGGATGAAGCCCTCGACCTGCCGGGAATGCGGGGGGAAGGGCGTCGTCCAGAGGGTGGTCCGTTCCCTCCTCGGGCAGGTCATGACGAGCGCGCCCTGCCCGGCCTGTGGGGGATACGGGACGACCATCGAACTTCCCTGCTCGGAGTGCTCCGGCCAGGGTCGCACCCATTCCCGGCACACGATCACCGTGGACATCCCGGCCGGCGTCGAGTCGGGCACGAGGATCCGGCTCCAGGGATACGGCGACGCGGGTGTCTCGGGGGGGCCGACGGGGGACCTGTATGTGGAGATCAGGGAGAAACCGCACGCCGTGTTCGAACGGCAGGGTGACGACCTGCACTGCACCTTGGAGATCCCCATGACGGCGGCCGCCCTCGGGACGGTCATGAAGGTCGAGACCGTGGACGGGCCCAAGGAGGTGGACATCCGTCCCGGGACCCAGCCGGGGGAGACCATCCGGTTGAGGGGCCTCGGGGTGGGCCACCTCCAGCGCACGGGACGGGGGGACCTCTTTGTGCACATCGACGTGGAAACGCCCGTGGGATTGACCCTGGAGCAGGAGGGCTTGATCAAGAGGCTCGCGGCCCTTCGGGGCGAGGAGTTCCCGGAGGCCCGGCTGGCCCCGGCAAACGCCGGACTCTTCTCGCGCCTCAAGGATGCCTTCACCGGCCGATGAGCGCCCCCGTCTTCCTCTGCCCCGCGGTTGCGGCTGCCCGTGTGGGTGGGACGGTGACCCTGGACGGACCCGAGGGTCATCACGCCGTCGAGGTTCAGCGACTGGGAGTCGGGGAGAGGATCGACCTGGTCGACGGGCAGGGGACTCGAGCCCGGAGTTGCGTCATGGCCGTGTCGGCGGGGCGGCTCGAGGCGAAGGTGGAGGCGGTGTCGCGCGACGCCGACCGGCCTCTCGTCCTGGTCCAGGCCCTCGCGAAGCACAAGAGGGATGAGGCGGCGATCGAGGCGGCGACGGAGTTGGGGGTGACTCGGGTCGTCCCCTGGCAGGCGTCGAGGAGCATTGTCCGCTGGGAGGGCAGGAAGGCCGAGGCGGGTCGGGCTAGGTGGGCGTCGGTCGTCGCCCAGGCCGCGAAGGTGGCGAGGAGGGCCCTCGTCCCGGAGGTCTCCGACCCTGTGTCCAGTCCCGAACTCGTGGCCCTCGTCTCCGAGGCCGCCTCCCGGGGTGCGATCGTCCTCCTTCTCCATGAGGATGCGGGCGTCGGTATCGCCGAACGCGTCGAACGGCTCGGGGAGCAGACCGAGGCCTGGATCGTCGTCGGTCCCGAGGGGAGCATCGCCGACGATGAAGCCGCCGACCTCACCCGGGCGGGAGCCCTGGCGACCAGGCTCGGCCCCTACATTCTGCGTTCCGGCTCGGCCGGACCGGCCGCCCTCGCGGCCCTCAAAGCCCTCACCGGAGACTGGACCCCTCCCACTGAGGGGGAGCGAGCCCTAGGCTAGAGCCATGAGTGACACCGACTGCATCTTCTGCCAGATCATCGCCGGGGAGATTCCGACTGACATGGTCGTCGAGACGGAAACCATCGTCGCCTTCCGGGACATCGCCCCCCACGCCCCGACCCACGTCCTCGTGGTCCCGCGTCAGCACCTCGCGGACATCACGGACCTGGCTGCCGCCGCACCGGATGTGTTGGCCGAGTTGATCGACGTGGCCCAGCGGATCGCCGACGACGAATGCGACGGCCAGTTCCGGTTGATCTTCAACACCGGCCCCCGGGTGGGCCAGTCCGTCTTCCACGTCCACGGGCACGTCATCGGGGGCGCGGACCTCGGGTGGAGTCCTGCGTGAGCAGAGTGGTGGTCATCGAGGATTCGTCTCTCTTGCCCGCCCTCATCGGGACGGATGATGTCATCATCAAGGAACTCGAACGCGCCTTCCCCGGGGTCGACATCCACGTGAGGGGGAATAAGATCTCGCTGACGGGGGACGACGGGGACGTCGCGCGGGTCGCGACGGCCATCGAGGAACTGCGCGCCGTCGTCGAGGCCGGGGTGGAGGTGACCCCCGACGTCGCCCGCCGCAGCGTCCGCATGCTCGACTCCCTTGACGACGATGCCCGAACTGGAACCAAGGGCGGGTCCGACCGGCCCATCGCCGTCCTGACCAGGTCCATCCTGTCCTCGCGCGGCAAGACCATCCGCCCCAAGACGAAGAACCAGGCCGCCTACGTCGCGGCGATCGAGGCGCACACCATCACCTTCGCCATCGGCCCGGCCGGGACGGGGAAGACGTACCTCGCGGTCGCCCAGGCCGTCGCCTCCCTCCAGGCGAAGAAGGTCACCCGCATCGTGCTGACGAGGCCTGCGGTCGAGGCCGGGGAGAGGCTCGGGTTCCTGCCGGGGTCGCTCTCGGAGAAGATCGACCCCTACCTCCGCCCGCTCTATGACGCCCTGCACGACATGGTCGCGCCGGAGTCGATCCCACGGCTCATCGAGTCGGGGACGATCGAGGTGGCGCCGCTCGCCTATATGCGAGGCCGCACCCTCAACGACGCCTTCGTCATCCTGGACGAGGCGCAGAACACCACTCGAGAGCAGATGAAGATGTTTCTGACGCGGTTGGGGTTCGGGTCGAGGATGGTCGTGACGGGGGACATCACCCAGATGGACCTGCCGGGAGGGATGGATTCCGGTCTCGTCGTCGCCCGCGAGATCCTGGGGGGTGTCGAGGACATCGCCGTGTGCGTCTTCGGGGCGGAGGATGTGGTCCGCCATCGGCTCGTGGGCGAGATCATCACCGCCTACGCCGAGGACGACGCCAAGCGCGGGGTTCGGGAGCCCACATACAAGGCCAGGAAGCCGACCCATGGTTGACGTCGTGGACGAGGTCGGGGTCGGGATCGACTTGGAGGCATTCGAGGGTCTCGCCAGGAAGGTGTTGCGCGAGACCTGGGTGTCCGAGGATGCGGACCTCACGATCCTCTTCGTCGACGAAGACGAGATGGCGAAACTCAACCTGAACTGGATGGGCGAGCAAGGGCCGACGGACGTGCTGTCCTTTCCCATGGACGAGCTTTCCCCGGGGACGGAGGAGGAACCGGTGGGGCCCGGTTTACTCGGGGATGTGGTCGTCTGTCCGGCTGTGGCCGCCCGTCAGGCTGCAGAGGCCGGACACCCGGTCGAGAGGGAAGTGGGCCTCCTCGTGGTCCACGGCGTCCTGCACCTCTTGGGGTACGACCACTCCACCCCCGACGAGGAGCGGGAGATGTTCGGCCTCCAGGCGAGGATCCTCGGCGAGTTCGCCACGGAAGCATGAGCACGTCGGGGCTGGTGTGGCTGGCCGTCGCGTGCGGCCTGGGGATCGTGGGGGCGGCTTCCCTCCACGCCCTCGTCGCCGCCTTTGAGCAACTCCCGTCCGTCGAGGAACGGGCCCTCGCCGAACGTCGTCGACCCGACGGCCGGAGGACCATGGCGGGGTGGTTGGCCAACGACGTCGAGGCCACCGCGAACTCGGCGGCCATCGCCTATTCGATCGCGGAGGCCGTTGCCCTCGTCGCCTGGGCGTTCGTCGCACTCGAGGCCGGGGACGCCCTCAGTTGGCCCTGGTGGGGGACGTTGGTGGCGGCGGCCGCCGTGGCCGCTGGCCTGTCCCTCCTCGTGATCCGTGCCCTGCCCCGGGGGCTCGGACGGACCCATCCCCTCGGGACGATCCGCGCGCTCGCCCCCTTTGCGGCGATCCAGGTGGCAGCGACCGCGCCGATTCGCGCCGTCGTGCCTGCCCTTCGCCGCCGCCCCCTCTCGGAGCCGAGCGACATCGTCGAGCACGCGAAGGAAGCCCTCGAGGAGGAGGAGGTCGCGCTCCTCAAGTCGGTCGTCGACTTCGGGGAGACCATGGTGAGGGAGATCATGGTGCCCCGGACGGACATGGTCACGCTTCCGTCGGGGACCGAGGCGGAGGCCGCGGTCAGGCTCTTCCTCCGCTCGGGACGGTCCCGGCTTCCCATCGTGGGGGAGGGCGTCGACGATCTCGTCGGCGTCCTCTACCTCAAGGATTTGCTCGCGGCGACGTGGGAGCGGCCGGAGAAGCTGGGGATCGCCGTGGACGCCCTCGCACGCCAGCCGTTCTTCGTTCCGGAGTCCATCAAGGTGGACGACATGCTTCGGACCATGCAGAAGGAGGCGGTCCACATGGCGATCGTCATCGACGAGTTCGGTGGAGTGGCCGGGCTCGTGACGGTCGAGGACGCCCTGGAGGAGATCGTCGGGGAGTTGGTCGATGAGCACGATGCCATCGCGCCGGAGCCGATCGGGCTGCCCGACGGGTCGTATCAGGTTCCCCCTCGGATGCCCCTCGACGAGTTGGGTGAACTGTTCGGGGTTGCGATCGACGACGAGGACGTCGAGACGGTCGCGGGGCTGCTGACGAAGGCGTTGGGCCGGGTGCCGATCGAGGGGTCGGAGGCCGAGACGCATGGGCTGAGGCTCGTCGCGGCGGGGACGCAGGGCCGGAGGAAGCGGCTCGCCTGGGTCGTGGCGTCGCGGGTGGAGCCCGGGGCGGAGAGCAAAACGAGGACGGGGCGCGGCGGTGGCTGACGGCGAGGCCGGGTTCAGGAGCGGGTTCGCCTGTTTCGTCGGCCGCCCGAACGCCGGGAAGTCGACCCTCCTGAATGCCCTCGTCGGGTCGAAGGTCGCCATCACGGCCGACCAGCCCCAGACGACCCGTCGGGCCATCCGGGGGATCGTCCACCGGCCGGACGCCCAGCTCGTCATCGTCGACACCCCAGGACTTCACCGGCCCCGCACCCTCCTCGGGGAGCGGCTCAACGACCTCGTCCGGGGCACCCTCGCCGAGGTGGATGTCATCGGCTTCTGCCTGCCGGCGAACGAAAAGATTGGGCCCGGGGATCGCTTCATCGCGGAGGAGGTGGGCCGGGGCAAGTCGCCCGTCGTCGCCATCGTCACGAAGATCGACCTCGTCAAACCGGCCGCCCTGGCCGAGCACCTCCTTGCCGTCGACGCCCTCGGCGATTGGGAGGGCATCGTCCCGGTCTCAGCCGTGGAGGGGACCCGGGTCGACGCCCTCGCCGATGTGCTCGTCTCCCATCTTCCCCCGGGTCCGGCGCTCTATCCCGATGGCGACCTCACCGACGAGCCGGAGAACGTCCTCATCGCCGAGTTGGTCCGCGAGGCGGCCCTCGAGGGGGCGAGGGAGGAGTTGCCCCATTCGCTCGCCGTCGTCGTCGAGGAGGTCGCTGAACGTGATGGCACCGGGGGCTCGAATCACGACCCCGCCCAGCTCCCCCTCATGGACGTCCGGGTGACGCTCTTCGTCGAGCGGGACAGCCAGAAGGGCATCGTCATCGGGCATCGGGGCGAGCGGCTCAAGGAGATCGGATCGGTGGCACGGAAGGGGATCGAGGCCCTGCTCGGTCGCCGGGTGTTCCTCGACATCCGGGTCAAGGTGGCGAAGAACTGGCAGCGGGACCCCAAGCAGCTCGGGCGGCTGGGATTCTAGGGTTCCTGGGCTCCAGGATTCCTGGGTTTCATGGTTACTGGATCCGACCCTGTGGATAGGCCTCTGCGAGGGGTGCGTCCGGCCTACGGTGATGGTCATGGTTGATGATTCGGTTTACCGGGGAGAGACCTGCAGAGTCTGGCCCTGGTCGTTGCCCAGTCAGCATGTCATACTGTCAGCATGTCTGCATCGGCCACCCAGTCCAGAGACGATGTCCCGCCCCTGCGCGCGACCATTCGAACCAAGGGCGTCGTCACCATCCCCCAGGAGGTGCGTCGTGCCGTCAGGCTTGAAGAGGGCGATGAGGTAATGGTGTCCGTGCGAGATGGCGAGGTTGTATTGACACCTGCGACCATCGTTCCAAGGGATCAGGCGTGGTTCTGGACCCCGGAGTGGCAGGCACGCGAGGCCGAGGCCGATGCGGACGTCGCAGGTGGCCGGGTCGCCCGACAGTCCTCGGACACGGACTTCCTGGCGTCGCTCGAAGAGGACTGATGCCCACCTGGGATCAGACGGACGCCTTCCATTGCGACCTTGCAGCTTTGACTCCTCCCCAACGGGCCGCTTTCATCCTGGCGGTGACCCACTTCGTCCACGACCTGGACACCGGCTCCTTCAGAAAAGGCCTTCGGGTGAAGAAGATGGCGGGCAGGACCGGCGTGTGGGAAATGACGTGGGCCGACGACGGGAGGGCGACCTTCTCGTTCGCCGAACCCGTTGTTGAAGACAAGGTACACATTGTGTGGCGTCGCATCGGGACTCACGACATCCTTCGTCGCCCCTAGGCCCGCCACTTGGCCAAGCTCCCCCCCTGCTCCTAGCCCCATCCCAGCACTTCGCCCCGGCCCTCACCCCCCGCCGTGGTCCGATCATCGCGGATTCCAGGGCTCGCCGGCATCGCCTAGGCTTACCTCCGTGCACCTCAAGACGTTGACGCTCCGCGGATTCAAGAGTTTCGCCTCCGCGACGACGCTTGAGTTCGAGCCCGGGATCACCTGCGTGGTGGGTCCGAACGGGTCGGGGAAGTCCAACATCGTCGACGCCCTCGCCTGGGTCATGGGTGAGCAGGGCCCCAAGACCCTCCGGGGCGGGAAGATGGAGGACGTCATCTTCTCCGGGACGTCGGCCCGCGCCCCACTCGGTCGCGCCGAGGTCTCCCTCACCATCGACAACCACGATGGCGTCCTCCCCATCGAGTATTCCGAGGTCACCATCGCCCGGACCCTGTTCCGGTCCGGCGGGTCCGAATACGCCATCAACGGCGACCCCTGCCGACTCCTCGACATCCAGGAGCTCCTTTCCGACACCGGGCTCGGCCGGGAGATGCACGTCATCGTGTCCCAGGGACACCTCGATGACGTCCTCCGCGCCACTCCCGAGGAACGACGCCACCTCATCGAGGAGGCCGCCGGGATCCTCAAGCACCGGAAACGCAAGGAAAAGGCGCTGCGTAAGTTGGACGCCATGCAGGCCAACCTCACCCGCGTCCAGGACCTGACGGTCGAGATCCGGCGGCAGCTGGGGCCCCTCGGGAAGCAGGCGGAGATCGCCCGCCAAGCCCAGGGCATCCAGGCCGATGTTCGGGACGCCCGCGCCCGCCTGCTCGCCGACGACATCGCCCAGGTCCGTGCCCAATTCGAGAAGGAGGAGGCCGACGAGACCGCGCTCCTCCAGCGGCGGGGCACGGTCGAGGTTTCTCTCGCCGAGGCCCGGAAGCGGCTCATCGACCTGGAGCGGGAGTCGGCCGAGGCCACCCCCGCGCTCACTAAGGCCAATGACGTGTACTACCGGCTTTCGGCGATCCGTGAGCGTCTCCGCAACCTCGCGACCCTCGCCGAGGAAAGGCTCCGTCTCCTCGGCACGCACATCGATTCCCTCCCCCCGACCGATCTCGTCGACCTCGACGAGCAACTCGTGCGGGCGAGGGCGGCGAAGGCCGAACTCGACGCTGAGGTGACGGCCGCATCCGCCGCCCTTGGTGAGGCCGAGGCCGCCCGCGAGGAGGCCGAGGCGACGGCCATCGCATCCGAACGGACCCTCGCCAACCTGCTCCGTTCCGTCGCGGACCGACGGGAGGGCGTCGCCCGGCTCGCGGGCGAGGTCGCGGCGAGGCGCTCCAGGGTCGAGGCGTCGGAGGACGAGATCGGTCGACTCCAAGAGACCCTGAGAGAGGCCGAGAAGCGGGCCCAATCCTCGACGGTCGACTTCACCTCCCTTGAGTCGACGGTCGCGTCGGTCGAGGCCGGAGAGGAGGACCTCGACGCCGCACATGAGGCGGCCACGGAGGAATGGGAGGAGGCCAAGGCCCACCTCGAGGACGTCAAGCGACGCCTGACCGAGGGCATCAGGGAGCGGGACACCTGGGCCGCGAAGGCGGAGGCCCTCGAGTTGAGCCTGGCCCGCAAGGACGGGGCGGGGGCGCTCCTGACTCGGAAGACTCGAGGGGTGCGAGGAACGGTGGCATCCCTCATCGATGTCGACGGGGGCGCGGAAGACGCCATCGCGGCCGCCCTCGGACCACTCGCCGAAGCCCTCGCCGTCGAGTCCGTCGAGGATGCCGTCGACGCCATCCGCTGGCTCCGGGACGAGGACGCCGGGAGGGCGCGCTTCGTCGTCGCCGACCCCAGCGCCGCCGTCGACAACCCGGATGTGACCCTTCCTGAGGGCGCGGCCTGGGCTTGTGATCTCGTCTCGGGCCCGTCGGGCACGGACTCGTCGGGAGTCATCAGGACCGTTCGCGCCCACCTCTCCGGTATCGCCGTCGTGGACGACCTTGCCTCCGCCCGTGCGCTCGTCAACGCGCACTCCGGCATTGTCGCGGTCACCCGTCGGGGCGACATCCTCAGCCACCAGAGCGCCTTCGGCGGGGCCGGGGACGCCCCGAGCATCCTTCACATGCAGGCCGCCCTCGACGAGGCCCGTGAGAAGAGGGACGCCGCGGCGCACGTGATCGAGGCTGGGACCTTCGAGGAGAAGTCGGCGACGGAGCGGGAGGCCTCGGTGAGGGACCGGCATGAGGCGACGCTGGCCCGGCTGCACGAGTCCGATGCGAGGCTCGCGGCGGTCGCGGAGCAGTTGGGGCAGTTGGGGGCGGCCATCCGGGCGGCCAAGGCGGAGGCGGACAGGATTCGTGAGCAGTTGGAGGCGGCCCAGGAGAGGATCGCCTCCGAGCAGCGGGATCTCCTCGACCTCACGGAGAGGTTGACGGCGGCGGAGGCCGAGCCGGAGCGGACCGAGGCGGATACGCGGGAGGCCCAGGAGCGGAGGGACGAGGACGCGGAGGCGGCGGCCCAGGCGAGGGCGGCGGAGACCGAGGCCAGGCTCGCGCTCCGGACGGCGGAGGAGCGGGCCAGGGCGCTTGCTGCCAGGGCGGAGAGCCTGGCGTTCGCGGCGGCGGCGGAGCGGGACGCCCGCGAGCGGGTGGAGGAGGCGGCGCTTCGACGGGGTAGGCAGTCGCAGGCGGCGAGGGAGGTGTTGGCGGCTTCCCGCATCGTCATCGAGGCGATCGATGGCTCGGTTCAGGCTGCGGACGATCGTCGGGCGGCGGTTGAGCAGCAGCGAACGGAGCGGGCGGCGTCGCTCGCCGAGGTGCGTGGCAAGGTTGAGGAGTTGAGCGCAGAGTATTCGAGGCTGACCGACGACGCCCACAAGGACGAGGTGTCGAGGGCTCAGCAGAGGGTCAGACTCGAGCAGCACGAGCAGCGGGCCGTCGACGAACTGGGGATGGATCCAGCGGCTTTGGTCGAGGAGTTCGGACCCCACCTGCCCGTGCCTGTCGGGGTCAACGACGCCGGGGAGGCGCTCACGGAGCCCTATGTCCGGGAGGAGCAGGAGCGGCGCCTCCGTCGGGCGGAGCGGGCCTTGATCCAACTCGGCCGGGTCAACCCCCTCGCCCTCGAGGAGTTCACGGCGCTCGAGGAGCGGCACAAGTTCCTCGCCGACCAGGTGGCTGACGTCAAGAAGTCCCGCTCGGATCTCCTTCAGATCATCAAGGACATCGACGAGAGGGTCGAGCGGGTCTTCGCGGACGCCTTCGCGGACACGGCTGCCGCCTTCGAGGAGGTGTTCCTCCGGCTCTTTCCCGGGGGCGAGGGCAAGCTCGTGCTGACGGAGCCGAAGGACATGCTCATGACCGGGGTCGACATCGAGGCGAGGCCGGCGGGCAAGAAGGTCAAGCGCCTGTCGCTCCTCAGCGGGGGGGAGCGCTCCCTGACGGCGATCGCCCTCCTCATTTCCATCTTCAGGGCCCGCCCGAGCCCGTTCTACATCATGGACGAGGTCGAGGCCGCCCTCGACGACGTCAACCTCCAGCGCCTCCTCGGAATTCTGAAGGAGATGCTCGAGGAATCCCAGCTCATCATCGTCACCCATCAGAAGCGGACGATGGAGATCGCCGACGCCCTGTACGGGGCGACGATGCGGAACGACGGGGTGACGACGGTCGTGAGCCAGCGCCTCCGGGAGGCTGTTGCCTAGTTCGCCGAAGGCTATTGCCTGGTTCGCCGGAGGCTGTCGCGCGGGGGAAAGGGCTGGGGATCCTGGCCAGGCCGGGCTAAGCCTAGGCCGCGAGGTTGTAGCGTTTCCGCCCGCCGATTCGTGGGGTTTGGGTGGGGTCGATGGATTCTGGTGGGATGAAGTGCACAGTGTGGTTCCGGACTTCGATTCCCCAGTCGTCGCGATGGATCCGGTGGTGGCATCGGGCGCATAGGAGGACGGCGTTGTTGAGGTTCGTCGGTCCGGTGTCTCGTTCCCACCATTGAATGTGGTGGGCTTCGCACCAGGTGGGTGGGGCGTTGCACCAGGCGCATCCGCCGTCGCGTTCGACGAGGGCGAGGCGTTGGGTGGGGGTGAAGAGGCGGCGGGATCGTCCCCAGTCGAGGATGTCGGATGCTTCGCCGAGGACGGTGGGGATGATTTCGGCGTCGGCGGCAGCCCGACGGAGGGCTGCCACGCTCACGGGTTGCGCTGTGCCGTCGATTTCGCCTACCCCCACACCAGTTTCTAGGTCGGCGAGCGTCATGCGGATGACGACGGTGGTTTTCACGCCACTGGTGGCGTGGGTGCAGTCGAGGGCGTGTCGACACAGGTCGGTGAGGATGTCGGCCTTGATTTGCCAGGGGCTTCTCGTATCCGAGTCTGGGTCTTCCCGGCGGGCTTTCATCGCCCACCGGACTCCTGCATCCAAAACCGCTCGGATGGGGGCGGCGGCGAGCGGGGTGAGTCGGGCGGTGAGGGTGACCATGCCGTCGGTGTCGTCTTTGATGGTGAGGAGGCGGGATTCGTGTTGGTGTTCTTCTCGTTGCCGCCAGGTGTCGGGGTCGGAGAATGCTTGGGCTTGCCACACGAGTTTCCGCACCTGATGCCAGGGCAACCCTGAAGCTTTGGTGAGGGCTTTGGTGAACAGGGCCGAGGTTCGTTCGGCGTTGGTAGACACCGCGGTTTCGGACAGGGCGGTGATCGCGTCGGTGAACAGGGCCGCGGTGTCGATGCTGAGGTGTCCTTGTCGGATTGCTTGGGCGAGGTCGCCCCGGAACCGTGTCATCGGGGACGGTTCACCAGTGGGGGAGTCCTTCCCGACGGGGTCGGCGAGAGTCGTTGCCTCGGTGTCGGACGGAGTTGCCGGGTCGGTGGGGGTCATCGATTCGGTGTCGGTGAGGAGGTCTCCTGCGGTGATGAGTCGTCGGGCTTCGGCGAGGCTGCCTCCGGTGGTGTGGGCGAGGAACTCGCCTGCGGATCGGTAGCCCCGTTGGGACGCGAATCCGCTTCCGATGCCGACCGGTTCGGAGCGTCGACGGATCTCGGCGGCGACCACAGCCATCAAGACGTCCGCATCCCGCCTGACTCGGGCGACATCGTCGGACAATTGGACCAGTTCCGCTTCCGGGAGCCTCGCGACGTCGATACCGTTCCGGGCGCACACGACCAGGGCGCCGCGTCGGAACGAGTCGGTCTTCAAGTTCATGCCACTCATCCCATCATCCCCTTCTGACACGCATATCCGAAATACATGTATTTATGGAGAAACGCCAAAGAAACACATCCTGGGGACATCGGTCCGGGACCCTGAACTGGAACGGCACGACGCGGCAACAGCCTGATCGAGGGACGACACAGCGAGGGGCCACGGCGCGGGAGGCAGCGGCGATGGGGCGGTGATGTGGGACGAGAGAGCGACGGGGTGGTGGTGTGGAACTCGGGGAAGTTCGCCGCCGGGGATATGACAGATCAGGCTTTTACGTTTCTTTTCCGACATTGGGGGCGATATGGTTTGACAGACTTGCGCCACTGCCTTTCATGCCGATACCGTCGGGTGACCTTGGTCACTGTCGACCGGGTTCCCGGGTGACTGGGATGGGCGTCGACGGGACGGGTCATGGTCGAGCGTGGGTGTGGTGTGGTGTCGAGGGTGTGGGCTGCGGGTCGAGTGGGGCGGGCTTCGGCTCTGGTGGGGTTTCTGGGTTTGACGATGGTGGGGGTTTCGGCGGTGGGGGCGCAGGCAGCGCAGCCGGATGATTCTTCAGTCGAGACAGCGACTGGTGTGCCGTGTGTTCCGGACGTGTCGGCGGTGGGGACGTCGGGGGCGATGCCGAGGGGTCTTGTGGCGGAGAGTGCGTCTCAAGCACAGTCGATGGCCCGAGCAACCGGGAACCCCGTGGAGGACATTTCGCAGCGGACGGAGACGGAGTCCGTGTTCGCGAATCCGAATGGGACGTGGCAGGCGGAGATGCATTCGGCTCCTCAGTGGGTTCGTTTGGGGGGGGGATGGGAAGCATGCGGCCGACTGGGTGGAGCCGGATCGGACGCTCGAGTTTCGCGATGATGGCTCGGTTGCGCCGAAGGCTCACGTGAACGGGATCGTGCTTTCCGGTGGGGGCTTGGCGGAGGTGGTTCTGTCGGAGACGGATCCGGTGTCGGGGGCGGTGATCGAGGTCTTGTGGGACGGCTCGAAGTTGCCGAAGCCGAAGTTGGATGGGGGGCGGGCGACGTATATGAACGTGTATCCGGGGGTGGACCTGGTTATTGACATCCTTCCGGAGGGGTTCGAGTCGTTTTTCGTGGTTGAGACCAAGGCGGCGTTGAAGTCTGCCCCGGAGTTGGCTCTTGGGTTCCGTGTTGTGGGGGCGGAGTTTGTTGAGGATGGGTTGGGGGGGGTTCGACATTGTGGCTTCGGATGGGTTGAGGATTGGGCATTCGCCGAAGGCGTTTGCGTGGGATGCGTCGACGGATGCGGCTCGGACGATGTCGGTGTTGGGGGTGTGGGAGGCGGGTCCCCATGATCCGGGGAGGCAGTTTGCGGATCTGCCCATTGCGCCGGAGTTGACGCTCGCTGCGGCGAACCTGGCCGCGGATTCGGGGATTGTGGAGGTGGTGACGGATCCGGTGGTCGAGGGGGATTGGGTGCGGGTTGGTTTGGGGCTTGATGAGGAGTGGGTGGAGTCGGCGTCGACGGTGTTTCCGATTGTGGTGGATCCGTCGGCGAGTTTGAGTGGCCCGTATTGGGATACGTATGTCCGTTACAACGACACGTCGAACTATTCGTCGTCGTCGGATCTGTTGATCGGGACGGCGAATGATGGCACCAACCGGTATCGGACGTTCATCACGTGGAATGTGTCGACGATGAGGGGGAGAGACATCACGTGGGCGGGCATGTATTTGTACATGTATCACGCGTGGTCGTGCAACGCCCGGAGTTGGACGGTGTATGACGTGGGTGGTGAGACCGTTGCCCAGTCGAGGTATTGGGCGACGCAGCCGTCGACGTCGAAGTATGGGCCGTTTCAGACGACGTTGACGACGACGACGGGGTATGAGAGTGGGGGGTGTGCGAACGGTTGGGTTGGGGTGAACGTCACCAACAACGCCTCCCGGTGGTCGGATTTCCCGACCGGCAGCAATCTTGCGACGGTTGCGGTGTGGGCGGGCAGTGAGACCGACAACTACTACTGGAAGCGTTTCTACTCCAGTGAAACCAGTTATGACCCGTATGTGTCGTACACCTACAACTCTGTTCCCACGACCCCGACGGCGGTGTCGATCGACGGGACGGTGTTGACCACTGATGTGACGTTGTCCGCCGAGCAGGTGGCCGACGGGGTTGTCGTGTCGACAACGGCCGCCGATCCCGATGGGGGCGAGGTTCAGGCCTTCTTCACGGTCAAGCAGGGGGGGGTTGTGATCATCGACAGTCTCCCGGGGTCGAAGGTGACGAGTGGGAGCGTGTCCTCGGCGACGTTGCCGTATGCGTTGGCGTCGGGTGTTCTGTACACGATCGAGGTTCGGGTGGCGGATGTTCGGTCGGTTTCCGAGTTCTATTCGCCGACCTACACGTTCCAAGGTCCGGTGGTCGAGCCACGAGATCTTCCCTCCGATGACGACGACGTGACGGGGGTGGCGGAATGAGGACCGTGACCGAGCGAGGAAAGCGGATGACCCGGTCGTCTCTTTGGGTTGGAGTGGTCTCGGCATTGTGTACCGCCGCCTTGGTGGCGTCCTCGCCCGCGACATGGGCGGCGTCCCCTGCCCCCATGCCCTCGGTGTCTCCTTCTCCTGAGGAGTCGCCGACTCCCGAGCCGAGTCCATCGGTAGCCCCGGAGCCGAGTCCTTCCATGACTCCGGAACCGAGTCCGTCTCCCATCATCGACGAGGGGATTGAGGCGGATCCGGTTCTTTCGGTTCCGTCTCGCGCCTTGCCGGTTGTGGATCGTTCTGTGTTGGAGGACAGGGCCGAAGTAACCGGTCCTGAGGATGTGAATCCGCCCATGGCCATGATCGAGACGATCGAGGTCACCACCAGGACGGAGCTCGATGACGCGATCGTCGATGGAGTGGGTGACGAGTACAGCATCGTCGTCGGCGCGGCGGAGCCCTCGGTCCCGGATTTGGCCGGGGCTGTCTTCGGGCCGGTTGGTCAGGAGATTGCCGAAGGGACCTCGGGTCGGCCCGACCTCATCGCGGCCGAGCTTCCGGTCAAGAGTGCGGGGGAAAGCATCACCGTCGAGGTCGTTCCCGGTTTGGCGGACGATTTCATTCCCGGGGCGGCTTTCGCTGCCCGGTTGACGAACGATTCGATCGGCGAGGCGGCCGAGTGGGTGGAGGTGGCTTTCGACACCTCGGGTTTCGATCATGCCTTTGGGGGCGATTATGGGGATCGGTTGATGTTCGTGGCCCTTCCCGAATGCGCCTTGACGAATCCGACCGACCCGGAGTGCCTCACGGGGGTTCCGTTGGAGACGAGGCGGGACGGGGATGGGGTGTTGCGGGTCTATGCCCCCGCCGATGCCGGCCGGTTCACGAGTGTCGACGGTCGCTACAGTTATCCCTCGATGTTGCCCGTTGCGGGGTCGGTGGACCTGATCGCGTCGCTTGCGGCTTCGAGGGGTCTTCGTTTCGAGTGGTCGTCCGGTGGGACGATCATCGCTGCGGTGTCGGGAGCGTCGAGCCAGGCGGGGACGTTCGCGGCGACGGACCTGTCCGCGACAGGGTCGTGGGCGGTGAATGAGCAGTCGGGGGCGTTCACGTATTCGATTCCGATCGCCGTTCCTCCGGTGACGGCTGGACCGGTGCCGTCGGTGTCGTTGGGGTACAACTCGGCGAGCACGGATGGGAAGACGTTCGCGAACAACGGTCAGACCTCCTTGTTGGGGGAGGGGTGGGCGTCGCCGACGAGTTATATCGAACGCCTGTACAAGCCTTGTAGCGAGGACGGCCATTCGACGTGGAACGACCAGTGTTGGTATTCGCCGTATGGGGGGGTTCCCGGTCAGGCCGCCTACTTGGTCAGTCTCAATGGGGCGACGTATGACTTGATTTGGGATGGGGACAACCGGTATCGGACGAGTCAGGAGATCGGATGGCGGGTGACCCGTCACACGGGCGCCGACAACGGTGACATGGGTCCGACTGGGGTTGAGGACGAGTACGACGAGGGTGAGTATTTCGAGGTGCAAACCTCGGACGGATCGGTGTACTACTTCGGGTACGGGCACATCGGCGATGCGGGTTCGGCGACGAACTCGGTGGCGACGGTTCCGGTGTTCGGCGACGACCCCGGTGAGCCCCGATGCGGGGAGGATGCAGACGATTATTGCGTCCAGGCGTATCGATGGATGCTGGACATTGAGGTCGACCCGAACAACAACGCCATCACCCACTTCTACACGCCGGAGATCAACCGGTATGCCGTCAAGGGGGTCCCTGCCGATTCCCACGACTACACCCGAGCCCTGAACCCCGACCGGGTCGAGTACGGCCAGGTGTGGGCGGGCCTTGCGGCTGGGGTCACCACCGATGCGGAAGCCAAGGTTGAGTTCGGCATGGTCGGCCGGTGTGTGGAGACGTCGAACTACATCGACACCCTGACCGCTTCGGTGTCATGTCCCGAGATGACCCCGACGAATGCTCCGTCGTTCCCCGACGTGCCTATTGACCTGATGTGCGACGGGACGTGCACGAGCGCCCAGAAGACGCCAGTGTTCTTCACGACGTTGAGGCTTGCCCAGATCAACACGTACGTGTGGGACACGGCCGACCAGATTCTGAACGAGGACTGGATCCCGGTCGACACGAACCAGCTCATCACCGCCTATCCGATCACGGACGACAATTCGGCCCGGTCCCTGTGGTTCGACTCGTTCTACACCCACGCCTACGGTGACCCGGCGACGACGGACGACGACAGGGATACGTATCTGACGAAGTTCACCGGTGTCCGGCTCAACAACAGGGTCGACTGGGACCTGCTTCCCGCCTACACGGTCCAGGGGCCGCAGCGCGCCCTCGACCGGATGCGGATCTCGAGCGTGTTGACCGACATGGGCGGGCTCATCAAGGTCGACTACTCGACGGACCCCGCGATCGGGGTCTGCCCCAGCACGGGGGTCCGGGGCGAGGGGTATTCGACCTGGTATGCCGGGGCGTTCCCGAATGGTTGGGACGAGAACGACAAACTGTGTTTCCCGGTGAAGATGGGGGACACGGAGGCCATCTTCCACAAGTATGTGGTCGACGGGATCACCCTCGAAGACGTGGTCGCCGAAACCCCGACCATGTCGTACGAATACGACTACATTGGCGCCCCGGCCTGGACGTATCCGGATTCGATCCTGTATGCCCGAGGCCAGGGGGAACAGAACTGGAACGTGTTCCGCGGCTACGAGGTCGTCGAAAGCCACGCCGGGGACGGCACCGGGACGACGACGACCCGGAATCAGTACTATCGGGGTCTCGACGGCCGCTACATGGAAGACGGGTCCACCGCTGAGGCCACCATCACCCGCATCACCGACGAGGAGGCCATCGACGACGCGATCGAACTCCAGGGCATGCTGGCCGCCTCTGAGGTGGTTCGACCCGACGACGAGTGGGTGTCCCGTAGCCACACCGACTATGAGACGGAAGTGCTGGTCAGCCGTGTCGGCGAGGATGTCGTCCTGTACGAGGTGAAGGAGATCCTCGAACCGGGGGATGCGGACGGCGACGGCCACGTCGATCTGCTGGTGTGGAACGACGACGGCACCTTGGATCTGTATCTCGGGGACGGTGACGGCGGGCTCATTTCCGCCGCCCCCACCGCCGTGTCCGGGAGTTGGTCGACCTATGCGGATCTTCTGGCCCCCGGGGACTGGAACTCGGATGGGGATGTCGACTTGATTTCGATGACGTCGGCCGGGGCTCTATACCTGCATTCGGGCAACGGGGACGGCACCTGGAATGCTGCTTCCACCCAGGTGGGGAACGGCTGGGCGGGGTTTGCCGACATCATCACCCCCGGAGACGTGACAGGGGACGGCAAGGCCGACCTCATCGGCGTCACCACCGCCGGGGACCTGAACCTCTATGCCGGTACCGGTACGGGTGGGTTCCCGTCGACGGTCGGGCAGTGGGCTTCCAGTTATCCGGTCAGCTCCGTCTGGACCGGCAACTTCGACGATGATGTCTACGCCGACTTGGCCCGATACGACGGTGACTGGTATGTCAAGGAAGACGGAACCGGTGACTGGTATGCCCTCGGTGCCGGAAGTTATTCCCCGTCGTCCGTCAGGTTCGGTGATTTCGACGGGAACGGGATCACCGACATCTTCCGGCCTACCGGGTCATCGCATGTTGTCCTCTACGACGGTACTGGAGACTGGGAAACCCTTAACAATTCCTCCACGGTCTTGTCCCAATTCGCCTTCGGCGATTTCGATGACGACGACAATACCGACATCTACCGGCCCACCGGGACCTCGCACGTCGTCCTGTATGACGGGCTTGGATCCTGGACGACCATCAACAGTTCCACGACGATCTTGTCCCAGTTAGGGTTCGCGGACTTCAACGGTGACGGAAAGACCGACGTCATCCGTCCCGACGGGGCGAAGCACAATGTCCTCTGGAGCGGCCTGGCTCCATGGCAGACCCTCAACAATTCCACCACCAGCATCGGGAGCCTCGCGTTCGGAGACTTCGACGGCGACGACGACGATGACATCATCGCCCAATACGGGGGAAGCCTGCAGGTCCTTTACAGCGGTGCCGCTCCATGGGTAGATATCAACGACAGCACACTGTCCGTCAGCCAGATCGAGATCGCCGACTTCGACGGCGACGGGGCGGACGACATCGCCCGCGTGAGTGAGAACGGATGGGAGTACCTCGCCAGCGCCACCGGCACCGAAGACGACTGGGTCATGCTCGACCCCGACCAGTGGCAGATCTTCGACGAGGTCCTCACCCCCGGCGACTTCGACGGCGACACCTACAACGACATCCTTGGACAGCTCGACACGGGGGAGTTGCGCCTGTTCGCCGGTTCCGGCACGACGACGGACCTCTCCGGAGCAGGTTCCCTGTTCGACCACGGATTCGGCGATTTCGCCCAGATCATCACCCCCGGCGACTTCGACGAAGACGGGAAGGCCGACCTCATCGCAAGGACCGACGACGGCAGGCTCTACCTGTATCCCGGCGACGGCGAGGGAGGCCTCATCAAGGGGGAGGCTCAACAGGTCACCGGCCCCCACACGGTTCAAGCAGGCCGCGGTGTCTACCAATCGGTATGGGTGAAGGCCACCGAGACCGTGAGCGAGTCCCGCGACCCCGACTATGACGAGGGAACGGGGTGGGTCCAGACCACGACCTCCACGACCGTGTATGACGAGATCTCCTCGAGCGTCGGCACGACCCTGTTCCTTCCTGTGGAATCCACGACCGTCGTCACCGAAATGAACGGGACCACTCTCGGTCAGGTGGAGAAACAGCGCTCCACGACGACTTACGTCCAA